>CAYPXY010000001.1:0-400176 GCA_964414815.1 uncultured Pirellulaceae bacterium
CCCCCCGCTGCTGTAGAATTGGACACTCGTTCGATGAGTGTGATAATACACAAATCGAGAGACTGGCCAATTATTTTTTTTTTGGGGGAAGGAAAGTTATGAAAGCTCAATTCGATTTTAAATCTATCGCAGCCGTTTTGGCTCTACTAGCGGTTGGGGCGATTGGGGTCCAGGCAAACTTTTTGTCCGATGATCCCGGAGAGGGAGAGGAAGAAGGTGGTATTGCAGCTTGGACAATCATACATCCAGCCGCCAATTTTAACTATTCCAACGCGGCTGATGTTCCAACAAATGGTACCAAACTTAAAAGGAAGGCAAAGGTAGAATGGCGATGTCTTGTCCCGAACCAAACTCCTGCAGTCGTGAAGACAGCTTTATTCAATGATACAAATTCGGAAACATGGTCTACAACATTTCAACCCACACCGACATGGCCAACTCCCAACAAAAATATAGGCGAAACTCATGGTTATGATGTTGCCCTTTATGATATGGATGTTGTGCCTGCGAACCTTGAGAGAAACCATATAGGTTTGGTCACCAGATTACAGTAACGTTGTGTTGCCATTGATGAAACGACAGCAAGAACTACGATCGGCATTTACGTTGGTGGAACTGCTGGTGTCAATCGGCATCATTGCGATTTTGACAGGTCTCTCTCTGACTGCCGTGCAGGCAGTCAGAGAGCAGGCGCGAAGCGCAGCCTGTCAAAATAACTTGCGCCAGTTATGGCTGGGTATTGCCTCCTACGAATCCAGCCACGGTCATTTTCCATCTGGGGAACGCAATGCCGCCTCCAATTTTGTTTCGATTCTTCCGTTCACTGGCTATCAAAATATGTATGACAGTGTTAATTTTGATCTGTCTCCAGGGGATCCCGAGAATTTGAAGGTACTCATTCCCGGTCCTGACTATCAGAAGTGCCCTTCGGATACCGACACCACTTTCTTTAATACAGGTCGTACCAGCTATCTGGCAAGCTTGGGAACTGCATGGCTTTTGGGAGAAGGAAACGGTGTGTTTTCATGGGGAGCTACTGCTAAATCTGATCGGATTCATGACGGTCTTTCCAATACCGTCGCTCTGGCAGAGTTTGCCGCCGGAACATTTTCCAATCGGCTGCGATACCTTGACGTTCATCCTGATTCTATGACCGTTTCAATTTTCGACCAAATGTTGAATGACGCGCCGGCGACGACGCTTGATAGTCAAATTGGCGCTGAGTGGCATTACAATGGATTGAGTAAGTGCTACTACACCCATTACCTGCCCCCAGGAAGCAAGAGTGGTATCTGCCAAGGGTGGGTACGTGCTGCGGCCTATAGCCCATCGAGTAATCATCCGGGACGAACTCAGGTCTGTCGTGCGGACGGATCTGTATCGGCCGTTCCCTACTCGATTGATCGAGTGGTGTGGGTTCAGTTGGGCCATCGCAGTGATGGGGGCGGGAACCCGTTCGAACGAGTAATCAAGTAAAACCATTTTGTTACCGGAGCGTGAATCCATGCGATCTTGCTGTCTACTGTTTTCAATTTGTTTGGCAACTGTGGTGACGGGTTGTTCATCACAGGAAAAAGTGATCAAGCCGCAGGGGCTGGTAGCCAAGTATGTCGAGGGCGATTTTCAGGTCGAGCGACTGCTGTTCAACGGCAGCCCGCCCGATAATGCGATGGTTGTCGAGCCAGGTGAAGAACTGAAAATCGACCTGGAATTTGCGCGAAACATCGAGTCGAATTCCACCCCCGTCTATAGCTACATCGTGATGGAAACGAAGGAAAACGACACTCAAGCCAAAGGGAGTCATCTAATCCTGAAACAAACGGCACTGGATTGCCCCCCAGGAAAAGGACGGCGTTCCATTAAGACAACGGTAGAAGCACCCAGCCTGGAATTAGCTGATTTTGCAGGAGAGCATACGCTTGGCCGCTATTTCTATTTCATCATTGCTGAAAACGGATCTGAAATCGTTTCACAGAAAATCAGCTTGGCGAAAAAATAAAGTCGCAAACGGTTACGGAAACTCCAATTGACGACCCATGCTCTGTCCTCGATCGGTCAGTAGTTCCATGTTCACGATACGCTCTTGATCGCTGGTGTGATCGATTCTGATTCTCAGATCCAGTCTTGGCAATTCCCTGACAAAACGTTCGGGCCATTCGATGACCAACACGGCTCCGTCTTCAATCAGCTCATCCAGCCCCAACTCATCGATTTCAATGGCGTGGTTGATCCGATAAGCATCCAGATGAATCAGGGTCAATCGACCTTCATGGGGCACTAACAGCGTGAATGTGGGGCTGACGATCTGGTCCATGGGAACCCCCAGTCCCATTCCGATTCCTTGAGCCAGCCTCGTTTTTCCGGCTCCCAACGTTCCGCTCAAACCGATCACGGTTCCGGGCTGCAACGACTCACCGATCTGCCGGCCCAGCTCGCGGGTTTGATCCTCATCCGTGGTCGTAAAACTCAGTTTCAATGCGAATATCCTTCTGGCAAAAACGGTAATCTTCCTTCCGCTGAACACAAGGTAAAGCCCGGCGAATCGACAAATCGTCCAATGGAAACCAGTCGGTCTTCACCGGGGGCCGAACCACCCACAGAACCATTGATCAATCGCGAATCCGTAATGATACGCGCGGCTTCGTCTGGGGAGACCGCCAGTATCAATTCAAAATCTTCACCATCGGTCAGCGCGTGGTCCAGCGGAAGACGGCCCGACTTGACCGACCGTTGTTGGGCGTCGGGAGAAACCGGGACCTGTTCCACATCGAGCTCCACTCCCAGCCCGTCAGGCTTTCCATCGTTCATCTTTCCCAATCGATGACCGCTGCTGATGGCCATCATGTTGAGGTCCAGTGACAACGAGTCTGAAACATCCGTCGCGGCATGGATGTCATAGTTCTGAATCAGATATTTCGCCAATTCCAGACGCGGTTCGAACGTCAGGTGTCGTCCTGAAATGCTCCCGCCAAAAAAGCCGCTGACCAGAATTTCATCTCCCGCCCTGGCACCATTGAGTGGCCACAAATCCTTGTCGGGAGCGTTGTTCGCATGTCCCAGAATCGTGACCGAAACGACCAGCTTGTCATCCCAGCGATTGGTGTCCCCACCGACGATCGGGCAACGGAAACGCTCTGCAATTTCATGAGCACCATTGAAAATCCGCTGAGCATCGTTGAGCGTGTAACTTTGCGGCAGCATTAACATCAGGGTCGCCGCAAACGGCCAAGCTCCCATCGCCGCGATATCGCTCAAGTTGACTGCAATGGCTTTTCGTCCGATCAATTCAAGATCGTGTTCGTTCGTGTCAAAATGAGTCCCGTCGGCAATGGCGTCATTCGCGACGACAATACGCTGAGCCGGTTGGCCATCCATCCCGGTCGGTGTGACGACGGCAGCATCATCGCCGATTCCCAGTTGGACGAACGGTTCCACAAAGTGTGATGAACTGGCTTGTGACTTGAGCCAGCGATGAAATTCTCTTTCCAAGGTTTTCCCTATCAACTCAACAGCATCAATACGATCAACCAACTGAACACGGCTCCCATCCACAGCCATTGACTGACCAGCAATCGATCGTGGTACTTGGCTCGGTGCTCGGCGGAAGGTCTGCCGGACAGGGTACCGGCCAGTCCGGTCAGCGAGTGGATCAACACGGCGGCGACAAACACACCGTGAACCATCAGGATGCGGACGTTAACTTTGCGGACCGTTGGATTTTGTTTACGAATTTTGAGTGATTCAATAGAGAGGGAAGGGGGTGGAGAATCAATTCCATCCCAGGACAGCGTATCGGGATCGGCCGAGCGGTCATGCAGGCTCATCACAAACGCAACCAGATCGGCCACTTTGTCGTCGGTAACGGTCGGATCCGCGCCCCGCGGAGGCATAGGTTTACCACTTTTGTTTTCAGGATCGGTGATGGCACGCCCCCGGCGGATCAACAGGTTGACACCGACCGCGTCGGCGGTTTTCAAGAATTCGCTTTCACGCAGCGAAGGTGCCAGATTGTTCAGCCCATCGCCGGTCGGGCCGTGACAGGTCGCGCAAGTAAGTGCGAACCATGCTTTTCCTTTGTTGGCTTTGCCATAAATGGGGCCGGACAGCGATTCAACGGTCGATTGTTCTGGCAGCAGCGACTGAGGATCCACAATTTGTGGTCCTTCCATCGAACTGCGAGCGGCGGAGATACCATGCAAACCGAGGCATGCCACTCCGCTGCAAATCGCCAGCACCAGATGAGCACTGCCAAGCAATGGGTTTCCCTCACATGCGGCCTGTCTGGCCCAGTAGACATTGACCCCACCCCACACCAAGGCAAACACAGTCAACACTGCCCAGCTCCAGCCGACAAACCAGCCACGGGTGGTCCAGTAATCCAGTTGATTGGCGGTTCGCAGCGTCAATAGGACGCATAGCCAAAGTACTAATCCCAAACCCACGATGGCGATGGTCACGAACACCCAAGGTGGGTAAGACCATTGCCGGATCTCGGGAGCGGGTGCAGTCGGAGTAGTCGGCTGAGGTGTTGACATTTTGCGGTAAATCAAATCCGTAGGTGTGCCGTTTTTGCCAATCAGTGGATAACTTTTCTGTCGGGCGATTTTCCATTATAACAAATGGACTTGGCGGTGGGCGGGTGGGAATCCCAACCCGATGCGTAAGCGAGAGAAGAAGTGCGGTCCCTCGCTGACGCTTCGGGTTATAATTGGTACGGTACCAACCTGTAGTAACTGTAATTTTTGACAGTTCTGGCTGACGATGTATTCTTGGGTTCTCCCCTTATTATTGTGCATTTTGAAATGAAAACCACGATTCGCCTGATCGTCGCCGTCCTGGGAGTCATACTACTCGGCTTGGCAATCATCAGAAACGCCCAGCAAGAGTCTGCCAATGACTTTCGCGAACTGCAACATCTTACTTCGATTTCAACCGTCGGCAGCAACCCAGCCCCCTAAAATTCAACTCCCCAAAACTTCTGACCCAGAATGTCATCGAGTCAAACTACGATCGTCGCGTTACTGTTTTCCGGGCTTGCCTTCATGTGTCTTGCAGTCTGGAAAGCACTGACGGTCGTCGTCACGCCGCTGACGATTGAAGTCGTTGCACCATTGACGATTGCTCCTGACGCTCTGGCGGTTTCGGCCGAAGGAGGCGACGCCGTCAGTACAGTTACGCTCCTGACCATCGCTCAGGATTCCAATCAGTCGTCGGACGCCCGAACCAGCGCCGTCGCCCAGTTAACCTCCCGAGAGGGCAGTCACCTGGCTCAAGGGCAGGAGGTCTTCAAACGAGTCTGTGCTGCCTGCCATAAAATGCACGGCGAAGGTGCCGACTACGCGCCGGATCTGACGGATGTTACGAAACGTCTGACGCGAGAAAAAATCATCGAATCGATTGTCAATCCCAATGCGGTCGTCGAGGAAAAATACAAAACCACCATGATTATGACGATCGACGGCGATGTGTTCACAGGACTGCTGACCGGCAAGGAGAATGGACAGGTAACCCTTTTCGACGGCAAAATCAGTCGAGAGATCGATGAGGAGGATATTGAAGAAATGCAGACCAAGGACCTGAGCAGCATGCCGGAGCGTCAAGCGGATGCGATGACTCCGGACGAATTTCTGAACCTGGTCGAATACCTGTCGCAACCTAATTCCATCGAATAGGCTTGCCTCTCACCTTGAGAATCAACAGCGTCGCCATCATCAACAGGACGGGCGTTAACACGATCAAAAGGGGCAGTCCCACGACCAGCAAGGCAGACCAGGCATATTCCGACAACTTGAGCGCAACACTCAGTCCGATGGCGATCGGCGGCAAAATGAAAGGCAGTTTGAGGCCGCGCAGTGTTAGCAGTGCTGAGATAACATCGGGTCGGTTTCGCAGTCGGGCGCGCAAAATCCACATCCAGGCGACCAGTAAAATCAGCCAGCAGAATATCGTCAAACCTGAAACCACAGTCCCAACCCAATCCGTGGTTCCGTCTGCACTCGGATGGACGCCAACGATCTGACTGCCCATACCCAGTCGATCAATCGCGATGACGACACCGGCAAACACAATGGATGCCAGTCCATTTTTGATCAGCAAAGCTCGAAGTGTCCCGCCTCCGACAAAGGTCGCCCAGGGAAGCAGAAAACTGGCGAGACGATTTTTCCATGTCAGCTCGCCAAGCAATACACTGCGCAGCAACATTCCTGCCAGAGCCATCAGGATGACGGTCATCCCTGCGTAAACCCCCAGTCCAACCATCCCATTCAAGGTTCGCCCCAGGCAGACGGCAATGGCACCGTAGCCGATGATGGTCGCAAGCCATAGTATCAATCCCAATGTCGTCTCCTGTTTGTTTTAGTTTTACGGTTCATCTCGCTGTGGACGGTCGCGAATAAACGATTCATCTTCCGGCCAAAGTACTGCGTAGTTGCCACTCTCCCAACCGATCCTTCGACATAGCTCGTCAAAAGCGATCCGTCGATCGTGATGGTCGCCCGGATTGAAACGAAGCAGGAACGGACGTTGATTCCAGTCAAATCGTTCGCTGGCTTGTCCATACAAGTACAACAACAGACCGGCAAAATGTCCCGCTGCCACACCGGGATCGGTCACAATCCGGCGCAACATGGCGTCGATCACCGCGGGCGGATGAGTGCTTTCGATTTGTACCAATGTCAAACTCAATCCCTGATAGGCGTCACATTCTCCGATTCTCTGAATCAATTCAACGAGCTGTTCATCGGCCTCAATCAACTGGGGAGCGACATGAGCGACGGCGGCTCGGATCTCCGTGGTGCCCTTGCGAAATGTCTCAATGAGTACCTGTCGCGCTCTAGGCGTGTCGAGCAAAGCCAAAGCTTCTGCATCGATAAAATGCTCAACGCCACGCATGATCAAAAACTGTTCGATTGCCCGACGCTCATCTGCCGTTGCCAGCTCGATGGCCTCCAGGTCATGCTGCGGATCGCGCCAATTGTTGGAATCAATCTGAGCAGATCGCAGAAACCGCTCGTACATTGATTCGCGTGGAGTCTCTTCAGAATTGTTCACCGCTTTAACATTCAATCCACTAAGGGCGAAAGCTGAAAGAATTTAAATCATCCCAGTACACACGACGCAGTTTCCATCCCTCCTGTCGTTGGCAGGCCGTTATGACGTAGCGTTCAGTCACTTCACGCCGAGTTTTTCCCTCAGCCACAAAGGTCGCCAAGTCACCTTGTCGGTAACCCGACATGCATTTCCAAGTTTGAGGACGGGTGTCTTTATACAATCCGCGACCGACACTCTCCAGATAGTCGGCGGGCCAATGGTCGGAAATGGACGCCATGAGTGAGGCGTCGGATTGGTCTAAGGATTGAGAATACTGATTCAACAGTGATTCCAGGTCAGGTATCTCCGATGTTAGCGGCTCTCCCGAGTTCATCTCGACAAAGTCGCCGCTCGCTCCCAAGGTCTGCAATCGGTCGACCAGATCCCACTCGCCGCGATCAAATGCTGCTTCAATGGGGCGACGGTTCCACTGAGTCTGAACTGCGTTTACATCGGCACCGGTGGTGAGCAACGCATCGATTGCGGCTGGTTTGCGGCGATCAATCGCCGCCAGCAACAACGGACGTCCGGCGGAGTCCCGGCTGTCTGGAGAAATGCCTTGTGACAGCAACCCGGAGAATTTTTCCCAGTCGTCGGCTTCAAAGGCCGCGACCAATTCTTGCGAGGAATCGACAATAGGTTGATTTGCGGCGAGGCTTCGTTCGCGAAGGGTCAGGATTCCAAAGCTGCCCAGAATGGCCAACAGCATGCAAACCAACGCGAAAATCAAATACATGCTGGTGGATCGTCGCAAGTGCCGAATCGCTTGATTGGCATCGCCAGCCAGGACCTGCAACCCGCCATGATGAAAGTCATTGACCAGGCCGTTTTTCACTTGATCAAATTTACCGATCACGCAAATCGGCTCGTCGACTGCGATGGATTGCTCGATGAGTCGGCATTGGGCTAACAATGCGCGGTCTGACACCACTTCATCCGCACCGTCAAACCAGAGGTCTTTGCGGACCGGCCCGGTAGATTCGCCCAGAACCAGTCCGGCAAAATTCAGCATCTTGCCAATCTCCCACTTTCCGACGCGTGTGAAATCGGTCTCCTCACAGTATTCACAAATCCGGATGTAATTCTGGTTGATGTCGATCCCCACTTCTTTGAATTGGTCGGGAACGGGAAACCCGCATACACGGACAGGCCCGGAAGCCGTCTCGACGGCCCAGTGCGTCATTGCCAGTCCGCTGAAATAAACGATGCGCTGCGAATCCGTTCGCATACCTTTGGCCGTGCGGACACGAACCGATCTTCGTTCCGACAGCTCGCAGGAATACAAGACGCAGGGTTGACGTTTGAACGGAGTCAGCAGCGGAGATTCCAGCGCAATCGCCCGTCCAATTGCGGCGTACGGTCGATCTGCAAATGGCATGGCACCGACCAACGATTCGCGAATCAAGTTAGCCTGTCCGCGAGACATGAGTGCATTTCTTGTTAAACCCCATCCAGCGGCAAAAAGAAATCCGCCTCCGATCGCCCCCCACAACGGTCCCGGCGCTGAAAAACGCGTCTCAAAGAAATAATACAGCCCCAGGCTTGCAACCAGCCAGACGATCAGGAATTCCAGACAACCACGAGCAAAGGCAGACATAAAATACTTATTTCAAAACCATGACATCATCCGGGTTTCCAACGTTGCTGGTCTGCCCATTGGTGGGTTGAACACCAGCTGGCTCTGCAAGTGGGACTGTGACAGAAGGCGTTTGCGGAACGGGTTCAACGGGATGCCCTCCTCCGCCCTCGTGATCGTCATCTTCCTTCAATGAGTATCCAAACCTCGACACCAGGATGGCATAGATCTGATACAGTACCGGAACCATGTACAGAACCACCACCGTCGTGGCGATCAAGCCGAAGGCAATACTGACCGCCATCGGGATAATGACCTGAGCCTGCATCGAGCGCTCGCTCAGAATGGGCAGCAAACCGGCCACCGTGGTTGCCGAGGTCAAAAACACCGGTCGAACCCGCCGCTTGCCGCCGATAATCAACGCCTCGTGCAGCGACATGCCGCGCCGTACATTGGAGTTGATCAAGTCCACCAGCACAATCGAGTCGTTGAGCACCACGCCCGTCAATGCGACCAATCCAAAGAAACTGAACAAGGTCAAATCGATGCCGACCAGCCAGTGTCCATAAAAGGCTCCGAGCCAACCGAACGGGATAATGGTCAGCACAATGAACGCCTGCAGGTAGGACCGAAACTCAAAAATCAGCAACACAAACATGGCTGCCATCGCAATCCCCAGCCCGATGAACATGCTGTAAAAAGATTCCGTCGTTTGAGCCTGCTGACCCTCCCAGTCTGCCGTGATCGACGCTCCGCGTTCGCGGCGGTATTTCTCAAACAGCTCCGGCAGGAATTCGCCCTGCATTCGTCCGATGATTTGATACGCTTGGCCCTGACTGACATCGACATCGGCCTGAATAGTAATTGCCCGCTTCTGATTCATCCGCTTGATTTCACCCGGCTGGCGGCCGAATTCGATCTGAGCCACTTCGGTCAGCGGACGCTGCTGGCCCCCATTGTCGCGAACTCGGACATTGCCCAGCCCTTCCATCGTGGAACGCTCGTCACGTGGATACCGGACGAGGACCTTGACTTCGTGCCGGCCCCGCTGGAGACGCTGGACTTCTTCACCGTAGTAAACACCACGAATCGTTTCCGCAAGATTGGCTTCGTCCAGCCCTAATGCCTGCCCCTGCTCGTTGAGTGTCAGATTCATCTCCCATTTTCCGGGTCGCGAATCATCTTCGATATCAAACACACCTTGTTGGGTCGCCAAATACTCCTTGCACTCTTCGACAAAGTCGAACAAATGCGGAACGTCGGGACCGCCCGACATGCACTTAAGCTCGATTGCCGCACCGCCCGGCCCCATACCCGCCGAAGTAAACTTGAGAACCTCGGCCCCTGAAACTTTCTGAATTGCTTCACGCCATCGACGGTTCAGTTCCTGACTGGTGACATTCCGCTCCGCCGATGGCGTCAACAGAACCTCAACGGTTCCCACATGGCTGCCGGAAGTGACACCCACAGGCCCCATGAATGCATCCCCCGCTTCTCCAATCTTCTCATAAACCGTCTTGATCACAGCCGGGCGACCGGTGGCTTGAATGTCCTGATCAATTTTCTCAATCGCCGCTCGCAGCCGGTTCGTGGCACCCGTCGAAAACTCAGCCGATGTTCCGTTGGGAAAAGCAATCGTCGCCGAAATCCGCTGCTCATCCAATTCCGGAAAGAAGGAAAACGAAATAAAGCCACCCGCCACCATCCCGCCCGTGACCATCAGAGTGGACACCAACAAAGCGACCACAATGGACTTATGATGCAATGCCCAGTCAAGGGTTGGACCGTAGATCCGCTCGATGACGTAGTCGAGTATTGCGGTCATATACTTCTTGATGAACTCAATCGCCCACAACAGCGGCTTGAAGATATAAAGTACACCGGCCAGCATCCGCAGAAACAAATTGTTGGGATGCGAAAGGTGTTCCGGCAAAACGAACATGCTTTCCACCAGAGAAATCACCAACATGGCGATCACCGCAATCGGCATGATGGCGATGAACTTGCCCATCACCCCCGAGACGAACATCAGCGGCATATACGCCATGATGGTGGTTGCCACGGATGCACACACACTCGGGAAGACTTCGACCGTTCCTTCAATGGCCGCATCAATGAACGACAACCCATCCAGTCGTTTCTGATAGATGTTGTCGCCGATGATAATGGCATCGTCGACGACGATCCCCAACCCCATCAGAAACGCAAACATGGTCAGCATATTGAGCGTATGACCGGCCAGCAACAACACGATCCCGGATCCCAAAATCGAAATTGGAATCCCCAGTGCCACCCAGAACGCCAAACGAATATCGAGAAAGACGGCCAACACCAAAAAGACCAGCACCAGCCCCGTCACTCCATTTCGATACAACATGCTGATCCGGTCTTCGACATCGAGCGAAACATCGTTCCAGTATCGCAGCTCGTATCCCGCAGGGACTTTCTTCTCACGAATGTAACGTTTGACGGCATCCACCACCGTAAACAGGTCTTCTTGCTCGGTTTTGGAAACTTCGATGGTCAATCCGGGCCGACCGTCAATGCGATGGATCGAAACAACATCTGAAAATCCATCGATGACATTGGCCACGTCGCCTACACGAACAATGTCACCGTTCGGCTTGCTCAGCACGGGAAGCTCGGCAATCTTCAAACCGGAATCGCGCCGGTTATTTCCCCGCAGCAGCAACTCCTGACCGGCGGTTTCCATTTTTCCACCGGGCACGTCGATATTGTGTTCGCGAACGGCCTGCGCGAATCGTTTGAGGCTCAGCCCGTACTGGCGAAGCGAATCTTCGTTGACTTCGATCACGATTTCGTACGGCCTCTGAGCAACAATCTCCGCCGATGTGACGGCCGGGCCTTTTGGTTGATAGAGCGGGGCGAACATCGCCCGCAAGTTGGTCAGTTTCTCCTGCGTTGTGTATTGAACCGGTCGCAACTCGAGCAATTCGGTTCGGATTTCCTCGCCGATGGCCCGCAACGCGTGCTCTGCATCGAGATCCTGATCATCGGTCGTCCCCGGACCAATCAATCCCACCGAAATGGACGGTGAACGAAAGACGATTTGCTGCAGTTCAGGCTTTTCAGCGCGGGGCGGCAGTTGATTTGAAACGCGATCAATTCGGCGCCGGACATCGTTCAGTACCGGCTGCACGTCTTTGACCGTGTTGTCGAGTTCGAGAATGATGAAGCCCGATCCTTCGCGGGCGACCGAGTTCATCTTCTTGACGTTTTCGGTTCCACTGATGGAGGATTCCAGGACTTCGCAGATTCCCTGCTCGACTTCGGCGGCCGTTGCGCCCGGGAAGACGACCGTGACCAATAGCATCTCAAGCCGGAAGTTCGGAAAGACTTCACGGCGCATGACGATGAAGCTGATCGCGCCGAGCAGCAAGGTGGTTATCAAAAGCGCGTGGACCGCCGGTGAGTTACGGATCGACCATCGGATCAGGGATCGCATGGGATGTTTATTGTATTCTGAAACAATGGTTAAATTTAAGATGACAGACGTGGACGTCTATCCCACTTTTGACAGGCAAGATGCCTTCCCACTATACCACCCATTATCCACCGCCTTCGAGAACAACCGGCATCCCGGCAAACGGTTGGGAAAGCGGCGTCACAACAATCAAATCGCCCGTCTTCAGATTTCCCTTGAGCGGTTTAACCACGACATATCGGCGTGGATTTTCTTCGCTTCCCAAGGAAACGCGATTGATGATTTCAACGGCCACTTGCGACACATGGTTGCCGTCTCGAACCACCCAGACGGAGTGGTCGGGATGAAGCGCGACCTCCGGAATTGAAATCAAATTCGACACACTGCTCGAAACGTGAATTCCCATTCGACATTTGACATACATTCCTCGCACCAATGCACTCGAACCGAGTTCGGTTTCAACAATCGGACTTTCCACCGTAATCCGGCAAGGAATCGTTTTGGTAATGTCGTCCCGACCGATTCCATCAAAGCGATTCAGAACGCCCTTCCAGGAAATATCGGGGTCGATCGGATCGAAAACCGTGACATCCGTTTTGGGAATTCGGTAGACGGACCGAGCACCGGTATCAATCAACTCCGCGTTCACCGAAGCATTGTCGCGAATCCACTTCAGTTCGCTCGGCGTCAAGTTGACGATGATTTCGGCTTTTGAAGTATCTTCAAAAATCACTACTTGGGTTCCACCATTGACAAAATCACCTTCCTGAACGAGTGCCTTGACAATCACGCCATCGGCAGGCGCGCTGATGACCGTGCGGCGAAGATTCAGTTTTGCTTTTTCAAGTTGGCGCTCCGAAAGTTCCTTGGCCGCATCCAAACGCTGACCGGCGGCTCTAAGGGTTGCCAGATTATTCTCGCGAGTGGTCAACTGGGTCTGGGCAGCGTTGAACGCACGAGTGGATTGTTCAAGTTCTGAATGTGACAAGGCACTGGAAATTTTGCGAATTCGGTCCAGTTCTCGCCGCTGGATTTCAAGATCCTCTCGAGCCAGTTTGACGTTTTTCTCTTCGCCAAGAATCTGCTGGTGATTTTCTTCGATCCGCTTTTCTGCTTGTACTAGATCGGCTTCGAGCGTTTTCAATTCGAGGTCATAGGCCTCGGGATCAATTTCGAGCAGAGGTTCGCCGGCACTGACAAAACTTCCGTTCTCGCAGGCGGGATGACGCTTGATAATTCGTCCGGGGACTTCAGCGGCCACCTTGATTTCGCGATGTGGGACCACCGAGCCGCTGACTTCCATCGTCAGCAAACCGGAATAGGGCTGGGCATCGTATGTCTGGACCTGCTGAATCAGAGCCGTCGATTCCTTGGTAGGAGGCGGTGTCGCCAGAGATGCCAGAAACACCGTGATACCGACCCCGACCGCCACGATCACGGCAGAAATCGCAAGCTTTGCCAGCTCACGCCGCAATCCATGCTCGACCCGGTGGGCTTTTAATTGTGTAGACATAGATGGATGAGCCGTCTTTTTTAAAACCGCTCAGAAATTGTAATGGTACATGGGACCGTTTAGCCTCAAGCCGCCGAGGGTTGCCACTAAAAACTTACTGCAACACCAAAATCACTTTACCGGCAACCCCCAAAGGCGCGCGGGGCACTGGTTTGCAGGTGTTCCATTGGCGGGTTGGTTGGAGACGCAAGCTGAACCGGCCGACGCGCCTGCGCCGACCAACACTTGTTTTTCCGGCTTCCATCATGGATTGACTGGCTTTTTACGGTGACTGTCAACGGTTGGCGGTCGGCTTCGGCTTGCGGCTAAACATTCGCTCGCCGTGAACGGTCACCAGAAATTTAACTTGGACAAGTTTATTAAACACTTGCTTTTAATCAAGGTTAATTATAAAGTGAATGGTTCGCCAAGAAGGGCCGGAGACTGGGCTGGTAGATTTCTTTGCTATCACTGTTGATAATATTCGAATCATAACCCGACGCGTAAGCGAGGGACCGCGTTTCTTCCCTCGCTTACGCGTCGGGTTATGATTTCCACCAGACCAGCCGGAGATTGGATAGAATTGTCGGGGTTCGTGTGCCTACGAGCCTATCAAGCGTGCTGCCCAAGGAGATGCAATTTGTTGAAAATGTATAAAATTTCACACAAATAAAGATCTCATTTCGTCCCACCGTTAGGAATTTTTTTCAGCGTAATGCAAATCACGGATTGAATTCCGTGTCCCAGATGACGTCAAAGAAACTTCGGCAGCAAATTGCATTTGATGCCGCACGGATGATGTACCAGCGAGAGGAATCGGAGTACTTTCGCGCCAAGATGAAGGCCGCAGGTCGATTCTATAAAGGCCGTATCAAGCCGGCTGACCTCCCCTCCAACGCCGAGATTCGCGAAGCCATTTTACAGCTTGCCCAAATGCTCGAAGGGGACTCTCGTCAGCAACACTTGCAGGAGATGCGGCTTGAGAGCCTTCGTCTGATGCGGATTCTCGATCGCTTCAAGCCGCGACTGATCGGCAGCGTATTGACCGGACACATTCGTTCGGGATCAGACATCGACATCCATATTTTCTCCGACAGCCTTGAACCCGTGACAGCGGAACTGGACTTTCATGGCTTCCGTCATGATACGGAGTACAAACGGGTTCGAAAGCAGGGAGAGCAGACCCTATATCGGCATATCCATGTCTTTGATCGCTACGAGTTTGAATTGACCGTCTATCCGATCAGTAAAACCAGTTTTCCGTTTCGCAGTTCGATCACCGGGAAACCGATCGAGAAAGCAAACATCCAGCAACTGGAAGAGCTGATTCGCAGAGAGTATCCGAACGCGGATCTCGACCAGACGACGCTTGAAAAGGAAAGCGGACTCGATCGGTTTCAGTTGTACTATTCGCTGCTGTTGCCGCTCGAACGCGTCAAGCAGAATCCGGTGTATCATCCGGAAGGCGATGCGCTCTATCACAGCTTGCAGGTGTATGATCGGGCGGCCAACCAACTGCCTTACGACGAAGAGTTCTTGCTGGCGGCGTTGTTGCACGATGTGGGGAAGGGGATCGATCCCTACGATCACGTCAACAGCGGCATCTCGGCACTCGAGGGTTACATCACCGAGCGCACCGCATGGCTGATCGCCAATCACATGCTGGCGCATAAAATCTACGACCGAACCATCGGCCACCGTCAGCATCGACGGCTACAGGAAAATGAAAGTTACCCCGAGTTGCTGTTGTTGGGCGAATGCGACCGAGCCGGTCGATGCGTCGGTGTGGAAGTAACCGAGCTGGACGATGCGCTGGAGTATATTCGTCAGATTGCTTTTTAAAGAATTTGAATGGAGACGACCGGCGGGTGAATATAGTGTAGGCGAGTCTCTCCGAGACTCGCAACTGAGTGCTTGGGAAACACAATATTGCTTGGGTAAACTTTTACCTGCCGGTCGCCTAGGGACGAAATGTTGGTAGAAGCCGGAAGGGGTCGGGAGTCGTTTCTGTTGAAATTTTCAAGGGACGCAAATCAACGTGTTGTTTTCTGCAATCGTGGGAGGTACTTACTCGAAGAAACGACTCCCGACCCCCTCATGCTCGAACCCTCGCAACCCTACGTGGAAGCCGCGCGACCTCCTAAATTGGCAGGGGAGCCACGGTAATTTTTTGCCACCACTCGTCTTGCCTGATGGACGCTCCTTATTTTACTTTGTAGAATCCAAGCACTAAGCTGAAAATCTTGCTGATCCAGTTCCGCTGAACGCTCCATTAAAAAGGAATTGCGATGAAAAGACATTTCTGGTTGCTGGCATTGACGCTTGTAAGCCTGTCAAATTCTTCCAGCCAAACTTTGGGTGACGATCTCGATTTCAATATCGATCGCCGTGTCACACTCGTGAAAAAAGAAAATCCCTACTTCGAGGTACCGGGGGCCTTTCAGGCCAAAGTGGATCTCGGCGATATCCATGTCAACCAGGAGGGGATCGTTCAGATCGAATTAATGAATCCGTTCGACGAAGCCATTGAATTCGAAAAACTGCTTGATCTCGGTGTTTATGTTGACATTCTTGAAGGTGAGTCCATCAAGGTGGTCCCGGCCGGCGGGAGCATGAAAATCAAGTTCAAGCTCTCCACGCCTCCATCATCGCCAAGCCCAGATGTCAGATTGTCATTTACTTTCCTGGGCAAGCCAAACGAGGATGGTAATTACGGACATTCCCCCATTTCATTGTTCGTGGATTATCGTTTGGCTGGCATGATTGAGTTTCAATCTCATTCAGCCCTGCTGGAAATTCCTCAGGAATCAGATATTGGAGAAATCTCGATGGAGTTTGTGTTCTCCGATCCCATCCAGTCAAAGAACATCGAAGTAGTCCCCTCCGAATCATTGCGTGATGTTGCGTTGAGCGTTCAGTACGAAACCACCGGCGTGGGTAAAGTAACGGCGATCGTGCCCTCCAAATTGGTTGAAGACGGGCCCATCGGAGGACAGGTCGTGGTCAAAGATTCTGTTACTGGGCGTCAGAGTTCGATTTGGATGGTTGCCCTCAAGTTTCAGCCTATCAAACTCAGCCCTTTGACATTGATGTTTCGAAAGAACGAACAGACGGGCGACTATCACGCCACGGCGATTGTAAAGGCAATGGCGGATCCCGAATTGGACCAGGAGGTGGCCATGAAGGATGGACCACCAAAAGTGGAGCCAGACTTGGAGATTTCCTGTTTTTACCGCGGCCGATTTGTGGGGGTTGAAAAGAAAAATCTGGGAAGCCGAACCTATCGACTCAATGTTCGAATACCCACATCGGAGGTAGCCGCTGATTCATCGGAGGAAGATGCCCCATTGACGTTTAAGGTTCAGCATGGAACTCATGAAGCCTCCTTCCCAAGGGGCACCGAATTCAAGTAGCAGTTATTTGATTCAATCATTCGCACGTAGCCATATATTTCAGTAAAGTGTGGGATCCCCCCAATGATGTCCAAGTTAAATCGATATGCGGTTGCACTGCCTTTTGCAATTTATGCCTTTGCTTTTGTTCTGCTCAATGTCGCGTCCGCATGTCAGGAAAGCCGCGTTGACGATTCTGAGTTTGAGCGAAAACTCAATGCGGCGAGCATTTACGAAGCATGTATCATGAACATCACCAGCCTTGAGCGAGGTGATGTTCTGATACGGACCAATCTTTTCGCGGATTCATTTGCGGAAGTTGGCCCCGAAGAACTTTCGATTTTTACCGATACCGTCGAGCACCACCGAGTGGTCTTTGATTTCGCGAAGGAACGATTTTTCTATGCAGCAGTCATTGAGACGAAGCGGCTGGTTTTTAACGCCCCCAACAGCGAAAAGGAAGTCGAAGAAACCAACGAAAGAAGGGTGAGGGGATTTCTCATCGATGGTGAGAATCGTCTGAGTTTTGGGAAGCCAGGCCGTCTCAGCAAGATTCCACAGGAGGAGGAGACAATCAAAGTCATTCAGGGCTTCCAAATGCCAGACATTCGTATGTTCGGCCTAACTCCACTTGGATCAGGAGATCTTCACAGCGTGGCCGAATCAGTCAAGTTTTTCTCCACCCCTGACCATATTCACAACGAAAAGGACCTGGAAAAGACGCTGAAAAAAATCACCTACCGGCACTCGAGTGGAAGGGCAAGTATGGATTTCGATGTTGTAGTCGACACCGAGCGCATGGTGCCAGTTGAAATGGTTCAAGTTTTTCTGGAGCAGGGCAAAAGAACGGATGAGCCTTTTTCCAAAGAAACGATTCAATGGCAGGAAGTCAATGGAAACATGATTGCCCAAGTGGTCAAGAGTCAGGGGCGAGCCGGCACTCGAATTAATCGAGAGCGGCACATACATCCGCGCGACGATAAGGCAGAAATTCATTGCTTCTCGGCGAATGAACCACTCGATGACAGGCTGTTTGATCCCGATAATATCCGAGACCTGGACCGACTGATAAAAATGTGCGATCCTGAATGGACCCATGCCACCAGTTTGCTCAAGGACGATAAAGTTTCCAAATAAAGTTGATCGCAATCGACAAGCCATGTTCAATCTGGTCCTTGGGACTCACAACCAAAAGAAACGCCGCGAGCTGGAAATTTTACTGGCGCCGTATGGGATCCAGTTGATGACGCTTGGCGAATTTCCCAATGCGCTCGAGGTCGAAGAAACCGGCGAAACTTTTCAAGCTAACGCGGCTTTGAAAGCGACCGTTCAGGCGAAACATCTCGGCCAATGGGTGCTGGGCGAGGACAGCGGCTTGAGTGTCGATGCGCTGGGAGGTGCCCCGGGAGTGTACTCGGCTCGGTTTGCTGGCTTGGATGCGACCGATGAACTGAACAATGCGCTGCTTCTGGAAAAACTCGCCGATGCTCCGCTGGAGAAACGCACGGCGAAATACACTTGTCACATGACGTTGTCTGATCCGGATGGAAATGAACGGATCAACTGTTTCGGCGAATGTCATGGTCGAATCCTTTTCAAGCAAGCAGGCAAGGCAGGTTTCGGCTACGACCCTTTGTTTGAGATTCCCGAGTACCATCAAACCTTTGGCGAGCTGGGAGATGCTGTCAAAAGCGTCCTCAGTCATCGCGCCCGAGCCAACCGAAAATTCGTCCCGCAACTTTTGGAACTGGCTCGCTAAGCCACACTTCTTACAAAAATAGCTCACACAAAGTCACAGAGCCACAGAGATGTCTCTCGTTTGGTCAAAGCCACCCAAGGCAACTGGCGAAGCGGGCGAGTTCGATATAAGATGGGCCAACGATAACTTCGCCCTCTAAGCGTATTCCCCGCCTCCACCCCAATAAGCTCCATTTACATTTACTGTATTTTTCCCCATCCATCGCCATGCAAAACAAAATCTCTCCGCCCCTGACGTCTGGTTTTCGCCGCTTTTTGCTGACCTTCGGAATGTATGCCCTCGCCTCAGTGATCGCGGGCCTAGTGGCTTTTTCGGTTTCATCGGCGGTTGCTCTGCAGGCGCTGGTGGAACAAGAGCAACCGCGTTCCCTCCAGTCAAGGCACATGAGTGCCCGGGCAAACAAGAATATTTTCTCGCCGCTGGACTTGCCTGCGCCCGACCGAGTGCGAACGGCGGCCGGGTTGCCCGGCGTTGATTACTGGCAGCAGCAGGTCGATTACAAAATGGATGTCGTACTCGATCCGGAGAACGAATCGGTCAGTGCCGTCGCGACAATCACTTACACCAACAACAGCCCTGAACCGCTTGAGTTTATCTGGTTCTCACTGGAGCAAAACCTGTTCAAGGAAAATAGCTTAAGCTCCAAGACGACGCCTCCCGGTGCTCGCTTCAACAACCGTCGCCAGTTCCAGGGCGGCTACGATATCAAGCATGTTCGGATTGGCGAGCACGAACTGACGATGAACATCTACGATACGCTCGGGCGTGTTGATCTTCCCGAGCCGATACCTGCCAATGGTGGTAAAATCGATTTGGAAATCGGCTGGTCATTCAATATCCCTCAGTATGGAATTGATCGACTGGGAATTCGCAATGTGCGAGCCGGAAAAATCTTCCAGATCGCCCAGTGGTTTCCTCATCCCTGCAAATACGATGACGTCAATGGCTGGAACAATATGCCGTATCTGGGCCAAGGCGAGTTTTACACCGATTTTGGCTCGTACGATGTGAAGATTACGGCTCCGCGTGGGCATGTCGTGCTGGCGACCGGCGAGCTGGTCAACCCACAAGAAGTGCTGACTCAGAAGCAGTTGAATCAATTGGCGTTTGCCAAAAGCAGCCGTCAGACGATCGTGATCAAGAGCCAACAAGAAATCGGGACCGAAGAAGCGGCACCGGCAGGGGAAGGGCCGCTGACCTGGCACTTCAAGGCCGATCAGGTTCGTAGTATTGCCTGGACCAGTTCGGATGCAACCATCTGGGATGCCGCCGGTATTACCTGGGACGATGGAAAAACCGTGTTGGTGCAGTCCGTCTATCCGCAAGAAGCTCGAACGGCGTGGGTCGAAAGTACCCAGATGCTGCGACATTCCATTCTGCATTACAGCGAAAAGTGGTTCCGATATCCTTATCCCACCGCGATCAATGTCAACGGCAATGTCGGAGGCATGGAATATCCGATGATCATTTTCTGTGGAGGCGACAGTAATCGACGCGGGTTGCATGGAGTGACCACTCACGAGATCGGGCACAACTGGTTTCCCATGGTGGTCAATTCGGATGAGCGACGTCATGCCTGGATGGACGAAGGCTTCAACACCTTTATCAATCTCTACGACCGGATCGAAACGTTTGACGAACAAGTCAACAATGCTGATCCGGCGCGTGAATTGCGACGGGTTTCGCTGCGTCAGTTCTCACGGCTCAATTCCGATCCGAACACACAGCCCATTGCATTGCCGGCCGACCAGATCGAACCGAACATGCTGGGGCAATTGGCATACTACAAGCCTGCCGTCGGCTTGCGATTCCTGCGGGAAGTCGTGGTCGGACCCGAGCGATTTGATGCCGCATTCAAACAGTACATTCGCGCGTGGGCATTCAAATCACCCCAGCCTGCGGATTTCTTTCGGTGTATGGAGAACGGTACTGGGATGAACCTTGACTGGTTCTGGCGGGGCTGGTTCCTGGAAACGCTGGACTTTGATCAGGCCGTCCTCTCGGTCGAATACAACCGACGTCGCGACGTGGCAGAGATTCAAATCGGAAACCTGAAAGAGATGGTCATGCCCGTCTTCCTCCAGGTGGAATATGAAGATGGAAGTACCGAAGATGTTTCATTGCCGGTAGAAGTCTGGTATTACACGAATCAGTGGACCGTTTCGGTGCCCGCCAAGGGGGATACCATTCGGCGGGTTCAACTCGATCCCGAGCGGATTCTTCCCGATTCCGGTCGCAACAACAACGCCTGGACGGCACCCGAGCCAAATACCGAAGAAGCGGAGAAGTCGTCCGATGAGGAAGACGACGGGAACGAATAGGCCGCGCCATCAACGCGTTCTACCGCATTGAAAAGTGTATATTTTCTAACACTTCAGTGTCATCTTCGATTTCATATCGTGCGGCGAGAGCAGCTTGAGCTTCCGGTGCATTGTGTCTCCCGAGCGCCCATGCGCTGGCACCTCGAACGAGTGGTTCCACATCATTTAAACCAAGCGTCAAGGGTTGTAGATTCGCTCCGTTCGGTCGATTTCCAAGTGCAATCGCCGCGTTTCGCAACAAGCCACGACGCTTGGGACGCCACAGAGGTGTTTTGCGAAATCGAGTGCGAAAGGTTTCCTCCGTCAGCGAAAAAAGCTCCCGCAATGCAATTGGATTTTGATCGCCCGCCGGTAGAAATACTGGCTCCATTGACGAAGGGGCTTTGCGATTCCAGGGGCAGACATCCTGGCAAATGTCGCAGCCCAGAATCCAGTCGCCCATCCGCGAACGAAGCTCCATCGGTATCTGAGACCGATGCTCAATCGTCAAATAACTGATGCACTTCGTCGCGTCGAGCACTCCCGCTTGCGGAAACGCATCGGTAGGGCAGGCGTCCAGACACGCGGTGCAGGTGCCACAATGGTTGGCCTGAAACGGTTCATCATATTCCAGCTCGACATTCATCAGAAGCGCCGCAATAAAGAACCAGCTCCCTTGCTTTCGGTTGATCAACATGGTGTTCTTGCCCTTCCAGCCCAGTCCTGCCAGTTGAGCAAACTCTCGTTCCAACAGCGGTGCCGTGTCAATCACTCCCCGTACTTGCGGGCGCTCGATCCCTGACTCGCGCAGCACTGTCTCGGCGAATTCCTTGAACGATTTCAGTCGCACTTGGATCAAGTCGTGATAGTCACCGCTCCCCCAAGCGTATCGTGAGACTTTGCCGGTTCCGGCGGTCGAGGGGCTTCGCGCAACTGAGTTGTAATTCATTCCCAACATCAACAGCGACACCGTTCCGGGTAACACACCGTCAGGATGCTCATAGGCGGATTTGCGGTCTTGCAACCAGACCATCTCACCGGCAAACCCCGCCTCGAGCCACTCCAGAAAATGGGCATATCCCACGGGAGTAACGGCACGGCATGCCCCACAAAGCCCAAAACCCAGGCGTTGGGCTTCGCTTTTTAACGTTTGCGTCAATCGTGCGGGTGAAATTGCCATGCGAAATTGCAGCCAATAGGCCTGAGCGTCTTGTAGTGATTCTAAACCCAATTATCGTGGAAAGAGGAGATCGCCGCGATGGTCTCCACTTGCATGTCACCAAGCGGGTATCCACGGGAGAATTCATCCATGACCAAAGTCTTTTCAGTCTGTATCGCTGCCCTTGCGATTTTAACTACCACAGCATCGGCCGATGCTCAGTCGTATAGCCATGGCTATCAATTTGGATCCGGCTTCCGATCTTTTAACGATTGCGGCCGATTCGACGGATTGGGTGGCGGTTTCTCTCGCACCTATCCGCGCGAACAACTGCCCTATTTTGCACAGTTCCCCCCAGTATACTACAGCCACATCGTCCCGCGCCCGATTGGCTTCAGCCCCTATGCACTTCCTCCTGGAATCATGCCCGCAGAAATGCAGGTCGCTCCACCCGTATCGACTCCTAATCCCACGGTGATCCCGAATCCCTATTACGGGACTGCCACCGAAGGGATGGAGCATGAACAGGCCGCTCCTGTGAACGAAAAAGTGAACGAGAACGCAACGGCCAGCACAAACGTCAGTGCGGAAACGGCTGCGAAAACTCAGCAACCGAAGTGGCAATCCAACCCCTATTTCGTCGATCCGCAGCCTGATTCGCTAGCATTGTCAAACTTTGTCGAATAAACCGGCTAGTCCAGTTAAACTTCCTGTTCGCATTCTGACGATCTGAACACTGAGTCGAAGTGCTATTCGACTGACAGTTGTTGATTCAAAGGAAAGTTATCCGGGGAATCCGGAAGGATCGAAAAGGAAGCATCATGCGTCGATTATTGGCCCTGACTTTGTTGGTGATTGGCATTAGCAGCAGTACAGGATGTTTCATTCCAATTTATGATGCTGATCCAACCGTTCGCGCACGTCAGCTGGTTTATACCTCCGAAGATTTGCGGGCGCTGCGGGATGAATGGCATCGGTTCTGGTTCCTCGACCAGCCATCACACATGACGCCGATGCGAACGCACGGCGGCATTCTGTAGTCGCTTAGCAGGTGATGACATCGACTCATTTCGGAGTCATCTTGTTTTCTCTGCCAGCTGCGACTCATAGTTTCGCTTCATACATGAAATAAGGCAGCCGATTCATGCCCAGCGATTCATAAACTCGCTGGGCAATCTCGTTTTCAGTTTCAACGTACAACCGAAGTCGTTCTGATCCGTTTGCTTTGGCTCGTTGGGTGACGATTTCGTACATCTTGCGGAACAGTCCTTGCCGTCTGAAAGCGGGCTCAACAAAGACAGACTGCAGATACAAGATCGGGTAGTTTCGCCAGTCCGACCATTCAAACGTGATCAACAGGCTGCTGATGACCTCTCCAGCGGCTTCACCTACCAAGTAGAATCCACGCGATGGATCGTCGAACACTTGCCGTACTCCCTCCGTTACGATGGAACGATCCAGTTGCTTGGCCTCCGTCTCCCAAGCCATCGCCAACTGAAACTCAACGATGGCCTCCGTATCCGATACGGTAGCGTCTCTGACAAAAATTTCCATCATTCTCCAATTCAAAAGTTCCCCACCGAATAATTCGGCGGGGAGTAGTAAACTGCTTAACCTTGCGACATTCCCGGCATCGCCACTGGGGACAATGCCGGAACTGCGCAAACGCATATAGACCCACCCAATGGCCAACTCGATTCGGCGTTTGCTTGTTCCGGCCTACTACTCCACAGCGGCGTCTCGCCCTTTGATTCGGTAGAGCGATTTTCGTGTGCGGAGAATCAGATCATTGCCGTAAATGGCGGGGCTGGCCATAATCGGGTCGTCGAAATTCGCTCGGTCGATCGGTTCAAACTCCGCCGAAGCAGTCACCACCGAAGCGAAGCCTTCACGGCTGAACAAATACAGTTTTCCATCTGATAGGATCGGTGACGCGGAGTAGTTTCCGCCAAGCCGTGAGCGGCCGACGACGTCACCCGTTTTCGCATCGAGACACATCAGGATGCCCGTCTCCGAAATAGTGAACAGTTGGCCACCGGATTCGACAAAAGAAGACATCGTTGGAGCTTGCTTCGCCCGCCAGGCGATGTGAGTTTCCGTCACATCTCCTGAACCGGTGGGATCAACGGCAACAAATTCAGGGCGATTGTAGCCGGTCGCAAAAATAATCCGACCGCTGCTGTAAATGGGCATGGGCGCAATGGAATATCCACTGCCGTGATCCGCTCGCCAGCGTTCCTGGCCAGTGCGAGGATCGTAGCTGACGAGCCACTGAGCGCCCGGCACAATCGCTTGGGGTTGACCGTCAATCTCGACAACGATCGGTGTGCTGTAGGCTTTTTTCAGCTCTTCATTCGTCGTGCGAAACGGTGGCCGATCCGTAATCCACAAGTCGCGGCCCGATTCCAGATCAACACAAGCCACAAACTGTCTGTCCATTCCGTCGCAAACCAGAATCACATAATTTTCGAAGATGACAGGCGAACTTCCCGGACCGACGCTGTGATCGACAACAAACCGGCGATACCAGAGCAACTCACCCGTCGCTTCATCGAGACACCACGTTCCATAGCTTCCAAAATGACAGACCACCTTCCCATTAGAAATGGCGGGCGTCGGCGAGGCATACGAATTGAGCGGATTGATGATCTCCGGATTCTCGACATCGTCGAGTAGACGATCGTGCAGGAGGGTTCCATCGCGTAGATCCACGCAAATCGCTCGAAGCTGAACCGTCGCCGCGACGGTCTTGATTTCAGGCACCTGGACGCCTTCGAGTTTCTGTTGGATTTGCTCCTCGGTCGCAGATTGGCTGATCGAGGTGGTCATCCAGGCCCGTTCGCTTTCATAGACCGGCGATGACCAACCGGTGCCGGGAATCTCTTGTTTCCAGACCACGGAATGTTCGAGATCAATATTTTCCGTCAACCGCGCGTCGGCGGGAGCCGCACCGGTGCCATGTGGACCACGAAATTGATTCCACGCTTCCTGGGCAAAGCACGACGCGGCTCCAAAAGCGAGAATCAACAGAGTCGGCACGGTACAGAAAATGGTTTGGGAGAGGTTCAAGCGAATCGGTTTATTTTTGGGGGACATGGGAAGGTTCCCATTCTAGCACATTCGGAGGAGTTCATGTTCGCCATCGATCTTCTGCGATACCCGTACGCAATCTTCCAGATAGGTTGCGTGGAAGTTGACTGATAGTTGCGAAGCAACGACAGTCAGTAGCCTTGCGGCATTCCTCCTTGCCTGGCAGAAGCAAAACCTTGATGCCTTATTGATATTGGTAAAAACCGACCGGACGGGATACCATTGCACCTGCTTCACATCGCCCCTGCTCCCCGAAAACCTCGTGAACGAATACAACCCATCAACCCAAACCACTCTACCCAACCTTCATGATTCCCCCAGAATCCTGATCGTTCGGCTCAGTCACATTGGTGACTGCATCCTCACCTTGCCCATGCTCAACGCCATTCGCGATGAGTATCCCCAGGCCTTTATCGGGTGGGCGGTCGAACCACCAACGAACCAATTGCTGAGCCTGCATCCGGCCATTGACCAGATCATCGAAATTCCCAAAGGCTGGATGAAGCAGCGAAAGTGCTGGAAAAATTTGACGGGACGATTACGTGAATTTCAATTCGACATCGCGATCGATCCGCAAGGAATGACCAAGAGTGCCATGTTGGGCTGGTTGAGCGGTGCGAAAACCAGAGTCGGAGCACGAGGAAGGTGGGGACGCGAATTCTCCCCCTGGCTGAACAATCGATTGATTCAACCGAGAGCCGAGCACCTGGTCGACCGCTCAAGGGAGCTGCTCAAAGCCATCGGCATCGCAACTCCTTCCTCAAGATTCGATTTGCCTGTTTGTCCTGCCAGTGCATCAGCCATGGATTCCTTTCTGTCGGAGAATCATTTGACTGGCTCATTTGCCACCATCAACCCGGGAGCGTCCTGGCCTTCCAAGCGATGGGAGCTGGATCGATTGGCGGCGGTTGCCCGATATTGCCATGAACGATATGAAATACGATCCGTCGTTTGTTGGGCCGGCGAAGAGGAGCACGAAATGGCTCGTCAGATCGAAGCGATGGCTGCCGACGCGGTGATCATCGCTCCCAAAACTTCGCTCCGTGAACTTGCCGCAATGTGTCAGCGATCCAGCTTCTTTATTGGAGGTGACACCGGGCCGCTGCATATCGCTTCGGCGATGGGAACGCCCTGCATCGGACTTCATGGAACGACCAAGCCGCAAGAATCCGGCGCCTACGGCCCACAACATATCGCCATTGCACGATGGTATCAATCCGGAACGTCTCGCGAGAGACGAAACGCGGGCAATGATGCCATGCAGTCGATAACGGTCGCCGATGTCACGGCCGCTATTGATCGGATGATGAATGCAACCGACCCCCGTTGGACAACGATGTCATCGGTCCATCCTCACACAGATTTTTCATCTCTCGAACCGCTGCCGTCAGGCCGACAAAAATCGATCTCGCAATAATGCTGTGGCCAATATTCAGTTCTTCCATTTGGGCAATACGGGCCACCGGCAAAACGTTGGAATAAGTCAGGCCATGCCCCGCATGGAGATGAAGCCCTGCTTGGACGACTTGTTCTGATGCCCATTGCAGTTGCTTTAGTTCTGCGGCTTGCTGCTCGCCGATTTTTGCGTTGGCGTAGCAGCCCGTATGCAGCTCCACTGCATCCGCTCCCAGTTGCGTCGCCATGGCAATCTGATTTTCCTGCGGATCGATAAACAGGCTGACAAAAATTCCTTCCGCTCGTAATTGTTCGATCGCCGCTTGGACTTGCTTGGCATGGGACACCACATCGAGCCCACCTTCGGTCGTGACCTCCTCACGTTTTTCAGGCACCAGGCAAACCTGATCGGGCTTGACCTTGCAGGCAACGGCCAGCATCGACGGCTCGAGAGCACATTCCAGGTTCAGTTTGACTTTGACGGTTTCTTTCAAAAGGAAAACGTCACGATCCTGAATATGGCGGCGATCTTCACGCAGATGGATGGTGATTTGGTCCGCTCCCCCGAGTTCTGCCATCGTGGCAGCCCAAACGGGATCCGGTTCGTTCGCTCGACGAGCTTGCCGGACAGTGGCGACGTGGTCGATATTTACTCCCAATTTTGGCATTTGGCTTTCTCTAATGAACTGTGAATCCCCGATTATCGGCTTCCGTAGCGATCATCCGAAACTGATCGCCAAATTTTTCTTTGATTTTACTTGAAATGAACTCTGCGTGGTCTTTATCTCTGGCAATCACAAAAACGCCAGGCCCCCACGACGTTTGACTGACTGCCACCTTGCCGAGCTGTCGAATGGATTCGATTAAACCGGCCACCTCGGGTCCATGATACGGTCCGCCCTGAATCGTACGGAAATATTCTCCGCTGGTTCGGCCAAAACACCAGGCGGCTTGAGCAAACGGATCATAGTCACGATTTAGAATGCCCGGCAAAAGTTGATCGTTTATCAGACCGATCATTGCCTCGCGCTGTTCGAACAAGGTGTCCGGCAGATTCTCGAATACCAATGATTCCTCAGTGCCAAACAGACCGACTTGATTGGGTAGGCTTGGCATGACCAGCAGGATCGGCCAGTCAGCAGGAAAGTCAGTACGAAAATCGAGCGGCGAAATGGAGTCGGATTCGCTGAGACCGCGATCGACCAGCAAACCTCCATCAAAAAAACCAAAGCTGCCAATCGCCGAACGCTTTCCACGGCCAACCGCCATCGCCAGCTCGCAGGGTTTCGGCACAGGCAGTCCCAGAAAAATACTACAGGCCATCGCACAGGAAAATGCGAGTTGAGTCCCGCTGCCCAATCCAAAGTGACGGGGCGGCATGGCATCCACGGACAGCGAAATCGGGAGATCGTTCACCGTGTTCACGTTTGCAAGCCCATCATCGGAGACGGCTCCCGACGAAGCCTCAAACCAATGAGAGCCTTTCATCCACTCAAACCACTTGGTCAGCACGGAGCGGGCCGTTTCCGTTTCCAGACCGCCAAGTTCAAGTTGGGGGTTTTGACGAACGGTGACAACGGTTCGCGGCTGATCGATCATCAATCCCATGCCGCCAAAACGGGGAAAGGTCTGGCGTCCGATACCAAAGAATCCAAAATGTAACCGGCTGGGCGCGGAAACCGTGACTACTCGCATCGACTTGACAAAAGTGGATTGACAAACTGGCAAAGTAATTCAAACGCTCGCTTTTCGGAATCACTGCCTGTTTTTACAACGATCGTTTCGAGAGTTCGCATCTGGTCTGCAATTTCTTCGGGGGGTAAAAAATCAACTCGTGTGGCCAGGATCGCGCCTTCGAGAACGGCATGTTTGGCCCGATTAAACCCGATAAAGTCTCGCTGGGAATGTTGATAAACGGTTTGGCAATTCAGGTGAACTCGATCCGATGATTCGTCGATATATTGAACCTGAAACTCATACCATCGACAAACATCTTCAATGGCCAGCACGTCGACGCGATTGCCGGGAACGGTATTCGGCGACTCATGTAATTGATCGATGGCACTTCGGGCAAATAACTCGACATCGTCCGTCACATGAAAGATCCCCTCTCGCGTTCGTTTCAAATTAGCGAATGTTCGAGAAGTCCTGAAAGGGCGCAATGCAAAACTCGACCAGTCGCCGCCGAATGTCAAACCCATCGGCGAGATGTTCAGGCTGCCGTCTTCGTTTCGGGTGGTTACGATTCCTTCGATGATCATTTTGTGCGGGTCACCGTCGCGTTTGAAGACAGGTTTGTGGCTTGGTTGGGGATATGAAGTTTGGCAATCTTGAGAAAATTTTTCAGCAATCGATCGCCATGCTCCGTCAGGATGGACTCGGGATGAAACTGCAGACCGATGACTGGAAACTGACGGTGTTCCACCGACATGATGGTGAAATCCTCCGCGCGTGATGTCACCGTGAGGCATTTCGGCAAGTCCAATTTTTCGGCAACCAGCGAATGATACCTTCCTGCCTGGAACGGCGATGGGATGCCTTCAAACATGGGTGAATCAAAGTGGATCACCTCGCTGGCCCGTCCGTGCATAGGCTGATGGGACCTGATGACCGTGCCGCCGAAGGCCTGGACGATGGCTTGATGCCCGAGACAGACACCCAGTATGGGAACCGTCGCATGAAACTGCTCGATCGCGGCCAGCGAAATACCGGCTTCGTCCGGTGTACATGGCCCAGGCGAAATCACAATGGCCGTTGGGTTGAATGTTTCAATATCGCTCAGCGAAATGGCGTCATTGCGCACAACGCTCGTTTCACACCCAAGCTGCCGAAAATATCGGGCCAAGTTATGAACAAAACTGTCGTAGTTGTCGATGACGAGAATCATGGGAATTGAAAAGGTAGCCCCTCCTGGATCAAACCCAAGGCGGAATATCGTACCGGCAACGTATGGCAGAAATTCCATCTCTGTAGAACGGAAAGCATTCCGCTCTACAGAAAGTCGTGAGCGGATATAAAAAAAACATACCAATTTTTAATTAGTATGTTCCAGTTTTAGAAACCTTATAATGCAAGCAACCGTTGACCTAAGTCGCTTGCTTCTTGAATGTTACGCTTGGCGTCGGCGCAAACCTGCGAATCCGAATAGCAAACCTGCACACAACAATGCACTAGTAGGCTCAGGAATCGCAGTGCCATTGATTGTAAATGCAATCTCGGGAGCTTGATTCCAATCACCCGTTGCGACAATAGCAGAAGCCCAAGATGCACCACTAGTGCCCGAGTAAAACGAGTTGCCGACTCGTGTAATCGGATCGTCGGGATTGTCAGGGTTTATATCCATTACCATAGGAAGCCAATTATTAGTAGCAGTTGGAGCAGTATTGGAAACACTAAACGAAAAGAAATAATCTCCAGCTGCCAAATGAAAATCCCCAAAATCTGCCGTAAGAAGTTGAAGTTGGCGAGCCGTGTTACTCAAGTTTCCAACTCCGTTAAACACACGATTTATGCCAGAGTATGCCCAGTTTGCTGCTGCGCTGACCAACACTTCTCCAGGGCTTCCACCTGAGTTTTCATGAATTCGAATCGTCGCAACCCCAAACCTGGGGTCGGGATTGCTGGTATCATAGGCATAAGTCTGTATCGATCCTACTAACCAACCGGCGCCGCCGACTGTAAAGTTATCAGCTCTCCAGCCTCCTGCAGTTACATTAGGCCCACCAGTATTAGGCACTAATGAAGCCATCGAGACATCAACTCCACCTGGCCCGGCTCCAGCGTGTGTAACTATCGGTCCGTTATTCCATAGTACATCAGCGCTTACTGTTTGGCCTACAAACATGGTCGCCATACAGCATAGCAATGCGAAACTCCTCGCACAAAAATGTTTCTTCATGGTGTGTCTCCCAAAGGTATGTGGATAATTGGGGAATTAATCTTATTTAAGGCGAGTTCTACGGTCTCTCCACAATTTAGCCCGTGCGCGCCCTGTTCAATAGCTTAGTTAACTTAATGATCCGTACAATCCCTAAACCCGATAAAAAGACGATAAAGAGATGTGAAGATTCGGAAATAGGATCGAGCTTACTCCACCCCCCAAGTGCTCAATAATGAATAGCTGTAGCAATATTAATGTGTCTATAAGTACATTTTTTCCGTGGATTGCTCGTTGATTTAGGGATTGTGTGGTCCAGGTTATTGGATTTTATGAGGGCCTTCTGTTATGAAGATTTAAATGCAATACATTTCACAATTCAACACATAGCATCTAAATCGCAATCGTATTCGGCACGGGATTGGTTGGCGGGTGGTTGGGTAGAACTATGGTGCATGTGAAGAGCCTGAGCAGTGACTTTGCGACTTGACGAATCGACGATAGAATGACCAACCCGCGCGGCTCCCCTTGTGTGAAATGATTCTTGTGTTCCATTCTCTGTTCCCAGCTCTTAGATGACCGCCGAGCAACCCTCCGGACGGCGCGTTCTGCGTTCCGCAACCAATTCTGTGTTCCCCAAAAGGAGTTTCTTGCTGCTGCTGGCCGTTTCACTGGCGGTCGGAGCGGCGATCTATATTTTACGTTCTCAATTTGACGCGATCCACGAACGATGGAGCCTGCGTCCGGCGTTTCCTGGGATTGCCATGATGGTGACCACGGCTGTAGGAATTCTGGTTTGGGCAGCGTGGCTGTTGTTCTTTGCCAAACGACGGGTGTTTGCCATGCTGCTGGTCGCGTTGCCATTGGGTTTTATCGTACTCTATCATCCACATTTTAATGGGGACGCCGGCATTGTGGGGTGGAAACCCAGGTTCTGGAACAGCGGCGTTGTTTCCGGGACTCTCGCCGAGGTCTCTGACTCGACAGCGCTCGTTGCGGATCTTTCCCGGCCTTCACCGTTTGATTTCCCGCAATTTCTGGGGCAAACTCGCAATGCCATCGTTCCCGGCATTTCGTTGGAGTCAGACTGGGACCAATCACCTCCTCGACGACTTTGGAAGCAACCCGTCGGCGAAGGCTGGTCGGGGTTTGCGGCGGTCAATGGTTTTGCCGTCACGCAAGAACAGCGTGATGATGTGGAATGCGTGACCTGCTACGAGATCGAAACCGGAAAACTGATATGGAAATACGAAGCCAAACGTCGGCATGAAGACCTTTTGCGGTTGGGAAAGGTCGGGCCGCGTGCGACTCCCACGATCGACGACGGCTATGTTTACACCATGGGTGGAACCGGGGCGCTCGATTGTCTCGAGGGGGCCACCGGAGTACCTGTCTGGTCGGTAGATGTGCCCGCTCGGGTGGGAATTGATCTCTCGGCGGTGAGCAACACTGCTGGACAAACTTATCTTCGCGAAGATTCCACGCTTGATTGGGGACGGTCTGGCTCGCCACTGATTTTTAATGATTGGGTGATCGTCTCGGCAGGTGCCCCCAAGAACGCAAACGCCACCAAGGCCGCCACGTTGATTGCCTTTGATAAGAAAACAGGAAAAGAAGTTTGGCGAGGTGGTCAACGAGCAATTGCGTACGGCTCACCAAGCCTGGCAACGGTTTTGGGCCGGCCGCAGATTCTGTTGGTCGCCGAAGATCATGCCGTCGGACATGATGCCTGGACCGGCCAGGAGTTGTGGTCGTACGAGCGTGCGGGGGCAAGCAATGGAGCCGCCAATTGCTCGCAAGTCACAGTATTGACGGGCAACCATCTGCTGCTGTCCAAGGGTTACGGCACCGGGGGCGAGATCATTGAATTGACCGAGGGCAATGAAGGAATCCAAGTCAAATCGCTCAAGACAGATCACCGGGTTTTGCGAACCAAACTGACCAACCCGGTCATCCTGAACAACCACGCCTATTGTCTGTCGGACGGCTACCTGGAATGTACGGAACTTTTTTCAGATGATTCGGCGAGTGACGCGACGCTGAAACGCAAATGGAAACAGCGCGGCCGATTCGGCAATGGCCAGGTTCTATTGGCGGGAGACCGCTTGCTGATTCATTCGGAGGACGGAGCGCTCTTGTTGGTCGCGGCCGATCCGGCCAAGTATCAACTGCTCGGTTCCGTGGAAACCATTTCGGGAATTTGCTGGAATACGTTGTGCCTGTTTGGTGACCGACTGCTGGTTCGAAGCCAGGAAGAAATGGCTTGTTTTCAATTGCCCACGACAGAAAGTGTATCGGAAGATCAAGAGGTTTCGAACTTCGATGATTAGTTCCGACTCTACCGCCAAGATAAAAACAGCGATGATCACAGGCAGCTCGTCTGGTATCGGCCGCGCGATTGCCATCAAGCTGGCTCAGCAGGGCTGGCGGGTGTTGCTGCACGGACGAACCCGATCAGAGAAGTTACTGGATGTACAAAAAGTCGTCGAATCGACGGACGGAACGGCTCTGCTGTTTGAACAGGATTTTATTCATACCGAGCAACTAGGGACGTTTGTCGATCATGTCTGGAATACTGCGGGGACGGTTCACACCTGGATCAACAACGCAGGCGGAGATGTGCTTCAAGGTGAATTTGCGGACGATCCGTTTGAAAAGAAGCTGGAATATCTGCTGGCGGTGGATGTGAGGGCGACGTTGCTGATCTCTCGCGCCGTGGGAAAAAAGATGAAGGCCTGCGCGTTGTCGAGTGCTGAACACTTGGGTACACCGGCGAGTCCATTCTCGATCATCAACATGGGTTGGGACCAGGCTCAGCACGGGATGGCGGGCGAGAGTGGCGAAATGTTCAGTACGACCAAGGGCGCCATCATGGCGATGAGCCGCAGCTTGGCCCAGTCGCTGGCGCCTCAAGTCCGAGTCAATTGCATTGCGCCAGGCTGGATTCAGACGGACTGGGGAAAGGGAACTTCGGACTATTGGGATCATCGAGCCAAAAGCGAATCGTTGATGAACCGCTGGGGGACTCCGGATGATATCGCCTCCGTCGCCAGTTTTTTGTGTAGCGAGGAGGCCGGTTTTATTTCGGGTCAGGTCGTGGCAGTCAACGGAGGATTCAGGTTTGGAGAAGGGATGAGGGAGAAGGGATGAAAAAATTGGCAGAAAGATCGAACGCAGAAAAATGTCAGTGGGCAGTTGTCAGTGGTCAATTGATGGCTGATGGTTGCGCCCGGCAACTTCTACTCATTTCCTTTCTGTCCTTTCTGTCCTTTCCGTCCTTTCTGTCCCAAAAATCAAAACCAACTTCTGACAGACGTAGACGTCTATCCCACCAACCACTGACCACCAACCACTGACAAACCATGAAAGTAATCAAAAAACAGATCGGACCATTGGACACGATTCTGCTGGCTCGCGAATCACTGGCTCCGCCGAAAGCGGTTGTCATTCTGTGTCACGGTTTTGGTGCTCCCGGCAGCGACCTTGCACCGATTGGCGCGGAGCTGTTCGAACGCGGAGGTGACCTGTCCGATGTGATTTATCTTTTTCCAGCGGCTCCACTGGTACTTGATCCTGGATACGACGCCCGTGCGTGGTGGATGATCGACGTGGAGCGACTACAGCAGTTGATGGCGATCGGTCAGACTCGCGAAATGCGAACGGCCAACCCGGAAGAGCTGCCGGCATGTCGCGAAATGATCTGTGAAATGATCGATTGGGCCAGAACTGAGTATTCGCTTCCGGCCTGCAAGATCGTTGTCGGTGGATTTTCGCAAGGATCGATGTTGGCAACGGATATCGCCCTGAACCATCCGGAGAAACTGGGCGGTTTGATTATTTGGAGCGGTGCACTGATATGCGAAACGGTTTGGCAACCAGCGGCACAATCACAGCAGTCACTGGATATCGTTCAGAGCCACGGTCGTGAAGACATGATCCTTGGATTTGACGGAGCGAAGGACTTGCAACACATGCTGGAAGCGGCCGGTCACGCCGTCCATTTCATCGGCTTCGACGGCCCTCACACGATTCCCATGGAAGCCATTGATGGGGCGGCCAAACTAATCGAGCGAGTGGCTGGCAATGTCGATCAGGAGTAGTAGGGTAGTAGGGTGTGTGAAGCGGTCGTGCTGCCACGGTCACATATTTCCTACCTCGTTCGAATTCCGGCAAGGATTTCGGTGAGGTCAAGCCGTTCTGCGTCCCCCCAGAGAGCTTCCAGACTATAGAACTGTCTTGTCTCCTCGTCGAACAGGTGGACCACGACGGTTCCATAATCGAGTACAATCCAGCGGCTCTCGTCGTAGCCTTCCATATGCATTCGTTTTTCCTTGAGTTCGCGTTCGAGGCGATCATCAATGTCTTCCGCCATCGCATGGAGTTGACGACGGCTGGTTCCGGTGGCAATCACGAAGTAATCAAAAATCGCAGTGTGTTGGGTCATGTCCAGCACCACGATATCCGATCCATTGTTTTCAGCAGCCACCCGCGCGGCCGTCGTTGCCGTCAGAAGGCTCAGTTCCGGGTGGACACGTAGTGCCGCAGGCCCGGACGCGGCGTGTTCGCTGGTGTTCGGCTGAGCCGGCGAAGATTCAGAGGTTTCAGTAGTTGTCAGGTCAGAAGTACCAGTTTTATTTGTCACAAGTTCTCCAGTGGATGGTTACAAAACGAATAGCGGTTCGCTATCTTTTATTCTATACAATATGAAAAAAATGCCAACGGTTGGAAGTACTTGACCGGCGAGGACGCCTATCCCACTTGACAGATGTGGACATCTATCCCGCGAAAGGGTTCACTGCCAAATATGACCGCTCACAAATATGTCCGCACACACACCTGAAGATTCCCATCCTGTTTTCGAAGCCAGTCCCTGTTTTAATGACGTTCAGACCGCCGCAGCCCGTCTCGCGGGAAAAGTTCATCGAACGCCCGTTATCCAGTGTCAGTCGGTTGACAGCCGCGCAGGCTGCGAAGTCTGGTTCAAATGTGAGAACCTGCAAAAGACCGGATCGTTCAAGGTCCGCGGAGCGATCAATGCGGTGTCGCAACTTGCCGGCAATCAAGATACTCGGGCGGTCATCACACACAGTTCCGGTAACCATGCCGCAGCGCTGGCCTATGCAGCACGTCTGTTCGGCATGACGGCGCACATTGTGATGCCGTCCAACTCGTCTGAAATCAAGAAGCAGGCAGTCGCCCACTACGGCGGCAAGATTTACGAGTGTGAACCGACATTGAAATCGCGTGAAGAAACGGCTGAGAAACTTCAGCATCAACTGGACGCGCCGATCATCCCGCCCTTCGACCACCCGCACATCATCGCAGGACAAGGAACCTGTGCGATGGAACTTTTGCAAGATCATCCTGATCTAGACATCATCCTGTGCCCCATCGGCGGCGGCGGACTGATGTCGGGCACTTGCTTGTCAGCCAAAACAATGGCCCCCAGTATCATGGTGATGGGAGCGGAACCAGTTGGCGCCGACGATGCGTTTCGTTCCAAGCAAGCGAATCAACTGATACCGCAAACCAACCCGCAGACGATGGCAGATGGTTTGCGAACGAGCTTGGGACAGTTTACCTGGCCCTTCATCCGCGACTGGGTCGATGAGATTCACTGCCCAGCCGAAGAAGAAATCCGCGAAGCCCAGACGTTTTTCATGGAGCGAACCAAAATCGTGATCGAACCGAGTTCCGCCGTTGCCGTCGCGGTCTTGTTCAAGCTGCTCGAGCGAAAACCAGAATGGGCAAATCGCTCTGAGAAACCCAAGGTGGGTGTGATCCTCAGCGGCGGAAATGTTCGGTTTTAGGGCATTGGTGTGTGACGCGGCGCTCGACTATTCAGCCGGATTGCCAGAAAGTAGGGTGGTAGAAAGTAGATGTGTGGAGCGGCCGGAAATACCAGGAGTGATGGCCTCATACATCCTTTCTACGTTCACGACAATCCAAACCGTTTAGCCACAAGCCGTCGGAGGTTGCCGCAGAAAACTTACGGCAACACCGAGATCGTTCAATCGGCAACCTCCAAAGGCGCGTGGGGCACCGGCCTGCATGACTTTGACTGGCAGGCAAGTTGACTTTGGAGGCTGCACCCTACCGTGCGCCTGCGCCGACCATCACTCGATTTTCCAGCTTCAACCATTGATGACCGGCTAGTTTCGACGGATACAAACGACTGGCGGTCGACTTCGGCTTGCGGCTAAACGTTCTATCGCTCCATGAGCGGTTCCCTTTCTAGCCCGCTTTCGATTCAAATCGCCTTCAGGTAGACTGCTTTGAGCCGAAAGAAAGGAAAAACAGAATGGCAGATATCGGACTTATTGGGCTTGCGGTGATGGGGGAAAACCTTGTCCTGAACATGGCCAGTCGTGGATTTGAGGTGGTGGTTTACAACCGAACGACCAGTCGTGTCGATGAGTTTCTCGCCGGCCGCGCGCATGGGAAATCGATCGTGGGTGCCCACTCGCCCGCTGAGTTGGTTTCGAAACTGGAACGCCCCCGGAAGATCATGATGATGGTCAAAGCGGGAGCAGCCGTCGATGGGGTGATTGATTCGCTGCTGCCACATCTCGAACCCGGTGACATTTTGATTGACGGCGGTAACAGTGACTACGCGGACAGTACTCGCCGCACCCAAGCACTGGCCGAAAAAGGAATTCTCTATGTCGGAACGGGTGTTTCGGGAGGCGAGGAAGGAGCTCTCAAGGGACCAAGCATCATGCCCGGCGGGAACCCGGAGGCGTGGCCCCACATACAGCCCATCTTTCACGCCATCGCTGCTAAAACCGATCAGGGCGAACCGTGTTGCGACTGGGTCGGTTCTGGAGGGGCAGGACACTTTGTGAAAATGGTCCACAATGGGATCGAATATGGCGACATGCAGTTGATCTGCGAAGCCTATCACTGGATGAAACAAGGACTTGGATTGTCCAACGATCAAATGCACGAAATCTTTGCACGCTGGAACCAAGGCGTGTTGAACAGTTATTTGATCGAGATCACTGCCGACATTCTGGCCTATCGCGACGAAGAGGGAAACGCGACGGTCGATTTGATTCTCGACCGCGCGGGTCAAAAAGGGACCGGCAAGTGGACCGTGATCAATGCACTCGATGTCGGTCAGCCGTTGACCTTAATTGGAGAAGCCGTCTTCGCACGCTGCCTGTCAGCGCTCAAGGACGAACGAGTCGCCGCGGCAAAAATCTTTCCCGCCAGTAAGCCGCAGCCTCCATCCAACACCCATCCCATGGTGGACGATCTCGAAAAGGCCCTGTACGCCTCCAAGATCGTTTCCTACGCCCAAGGCTATCAACTGATGCGAGTGATTTCCGAAGAACATCAGTGGAATTTGAACTTTGGTGGCATCGCCTTGATGTGGCGAGGCGGATGTATCATCCGGTCCGCTTTTCTGGGAAATATTCGCGATGCTTTCAACCAGAATCCGCAACTGACCCATTTAATATTGGATTCATTCTTTTCCGAAGCCCTCCGCAAAGCCGAAACGGCGTGGCGACGAGTGGTCGCGGCCGGGGTTTCCAGTGGCATTCCCATGCCCGCGATCAGCTCGGCGCTCGCCTATTTCGACGGGTACCGGACGGAACAGTTGCCCGCCAACTTGCTCCAGGCCCAGCGAGACTATTTTGGCGCCCACACCTATGAACGAATCGACCGCCCGCGCGGGGAGTTCTTTCATACAAACTGGACGGGGACTGGTGGTTCGACAAGTTCAAGCAGTTACAATGTTTGAGTCCAAATGCTTGAGTCTCAACTCAATTTGATCCCAAAACACCATGGCATCGACGTCTACTGATCTTCAAAAACAACAAATCCGCGAAGCCGAAGAGCTACTGTTCGACGGCAAAGAAAAAACCGGATTTGTAAAAGAACTCTATTTTGGCCACTTCAATGCCGATGCAATCATCCCGTTTCCTGAGCAGTCCGACCAAGACCGGGAATTCGGCGATTCGATCGTTGCGAAAGTCAAGCAGTGGTGTTCTGAGTCACTCGATCCCGACCGTATCGATCGCGAATCGCTCATTCCCGATGAAGTTATTTCGCAACTGGGTGAGTTCGGCGTGCTGGGCATGACAGTGGATGAGAAATGGGGCGGGATGGGCGCCACCCAATTCAATTTCTGTCGGGTGATGGAAATTATCGGAGGACACTGTGGCTCGACGGCGGTTTTTGTAAATGCGCATCACTCGATCGGGCTTCGCGCGTTGCAGCTTTTCGGAACCGAAGCTCAAAAGCAAAAATGGATGCCGCCACTTGCTGCAGGGAAAAAAATGGCGGCGTTCGCACTGACCGAGCCCCATGCCGGATCGGATGCTTCCAATGTGCAAACCAAGGCGGAACTCAAGCCCGATGGCAGCGGCTACATTCTCAACGGAGAGAAACGCTGGATCACCAACGGAGGTATTGCCGACGTTTTAACCGTGATGGCACGAACGCCGGATGCGTCGGACCCCAAAGGAAAAATCACTGCATTTCTTGTCACTCCGGACATGACGGGATTTGAGGTGGTCGAGAAGCGGATGGATAAAGTCGGCATTCGGGGAACGGCGACGGGCCAGATTCGATTCAACAACCTGTTCGTCCCCAAGGAAAATGTACTCGGACAGGTGGGCAAGGGATTAAAGTTGGCGTTGACGGTGCTCGATTTTGGCCGGACCACCTTTGGAGCCACTTGTACGGGAGCGGCAAAATTTTGTGTCGAACGCATGATCGCTCGCGCCAACTCGCGAAGGCAGTTTGGCCGGACGCTGGGCGAGTTTCAATTGGTCCAAGGTAAAATTGCAGAAGCGATCGCCGATATGTACGCGATGGAGAGCGCGACGTACTTCACGGCCGATTTGATTGATCGCGGTGCGGAAGACTACATGGTCGAGACGGCAATGATCAAAGTGTTCTCATCGGATCAGCTTTGGAGAATCGTGAACGATTGTTTGCAAATTTGGGGTGGCAAAGGTTTTTTCACCGATCAACCATTCGAACGAATGATGCGAGACGCCCGGTTGAACCTGATCGGCGAAGGAGCAAACGATGTCTTGCGCAGCTTTATCGCGGGAGTCGGGTTCCGGCATGTGGGGAAGGAACTGGAGTCGATCAAGAACAAGCTGTTTTCCAATCTGAAGAAGATTCCTGACATGGTGGTACCGACGGCCAAAGTCCCCATCAAGCATGAACATTTGCGGTACTATGCACGGGGCCTGGGCAAGCAGATCGGGCAGTTCTCGTGGCAGATCAAGATGGCTCTGGTCAATCATCGTGAAGGAATTCTCGATCAACAATTGATTCAGGCTCGTCTTGCCGACATCGCCACCGAACTGTTTATGGCCAGTTGCGTTTATTCGCGATTAACTTCGCTGATGGTCAACGGCACCATCCCGCAGCCGATTAAGGAACATGAGTTCAACACCGGCAGGCTCTATTTGCGAATCGCCCGGCACCGAAATGAACGGCGTTTTGAGGAACTGAAAGTCAATTACGACGATCAGTCGATTGAAGTGGCCAATGACTGGTTAAAGAAAAAGTTTGATGATCCGAATTGGGTGATCAAACCGGTAAACGATCTTTTATCACAATAAGTAGAAAATGAGTTGGCAAAATTTGCTTGACAGCTTTCAATCCGAAAGCGATGAAATCGAACAAGGGGGCGGCGCGTCGTCGATCAAACGGCAGCATGAGAAAGGTCGTCTGACCGCTCGCGAGCGAATCCAGAAGTTGCTTGATCCCGATTCGTATTGGTTGGAGATCGGTCGCTGGGCGGCGTGGGGAATGTATTCCGAATGGGGCGGTGCGACTTCGGCCAGCGTGATTTGTGGGCTGGGGCGAGTCTCTGGCCGGACGGTGATAATCATTGCCAACGACGCAACGATCAAGGCGGGCGCGTTTTTCCCGATGACCTGCAAGAAAGTGCTTCGCGCGCAGCGGATCGCGATGTACTGCCGCGTGCCGCTGGTCTATCTGGTGGACTCGGCGGGCGTTTTTCTGCCTCTGCAGGACGAAATTTTTCCCGATGAAGATGATTTTGGCAGGATCTTCCGCAACAACGCTGTTATCTCGGCGCTGGGCATCAAACAAATCTCGGCCATCATGGGGAACTGCGTGGCCGGTGGCGGCTATCTGCCCGTCCTTTGCGATAAACTGATTATGACCGAAGGAAGCGGTCTCTATCTGGCAGGCCCCGCATTGGTAAAGAGTGCGATTGGTCAGGAAGTTTCTTCCGAAGAGTTGGGCGGTGCCTCGATGCATGCGGCCATTAGCGGGACCATCGATTTTAAAGAGCCTGATGATGATGCCGCGATTGGACGGCTGCGGTCTCTGATTGAATTCTATCCGGAAGATCGTCAAGAGTCTTTCTTCCGCCGCGATGAGGCTGCTGAACCGGCTCGTAATCCGGCGGATATATACGATGTCATTCCGATGGATGCTCAGACGCGATACGACGTGCGAACGCTGATCGAGTTTCTCATCGATGCGGGAACGTTTCAGGAATACAAGGCTGATTACGGCCAAACCATCGTATGTGGGCTGGCAAAAATCGGCGGTTTTCAGGTCGGGATCATCGCCAATCAACGAACGGTTGTCAAAAGTGCCAAGGAAGGGATGCAGTACGGCGGCGTAATCTACCACGACAGCGCCGACAAGGAAGCCCGGTTTATCATGGACTGCAATCAAACGTGGACGCCCCTGATATTTTTGCAGGACGTGATGGGGTTCATGGTCGGTCGCGACAGCGAGCAAGCCGGCATCATTCGCGCAGGCGCCAAGGTCGTCAATGCGATCTCCAACAGCCGTGTCCCCAAGATCACCGTGATCACGGGCGGCAGCTATGGTGCGGGCAATTATGCGATGTGTGGCAAAGCCTTTGATCCACGATTCATTTTCGCTTGGCCGAATGCGCGGTATGCGGTGATGGGGGGCAAGCAGGCGGCGTCAACGATACTCGATGTCAATATCGCGGCTCTCAAGCGACAAGGGAAAACGCCCGACGCCACGGAGCTGGAGGTACTCAAACAACAAGTCGAACAGGCCTACGAAACGTCAACCGATATCCGCTATGCGGCGGGCCGACTGTGGGTCGATGGGATCATCAACCCCGCCGATACCCGGCAAACATTGATCAACGCATTGTCGGTGGCAACTCGGCATGCGGAAGACGAACCGTTCAGAACGGGGGTGTTGCAGGTTTAGTTATGTGAAAAAAAACACAAAACAAATTTCTGGGTGAAAAACATATGCAGCTCAACCAAGAGCAAAGCCTTGTTGTTGTTAAGGCTCTGCTTTCACCAAAGAAGCCAAACAAGAAATTGCGGGACTCGTTTGCCCGTTATCGAGAACAAGTGGAAAGCAAATAACGAAGGGCCGACAACCATGAAACCAAATCGCAGACTTTACCGAACCCTCTTCATTTTTTTCTTATTCATAGGCTCAGTATTTACAGGAGTGAACGTGGCTCGACCGGATGAAGGCTATAAACTGCCGCCGCAAACTGTCGTTGATATTATTGATGCCAAACCCAATCCGGCTTTCAGTATCAGTCCGGATCGAAAATGGATACTGCTGGTCGAACGAAATTCGATGCCTGCGATTGAGGATCTGGCCAGACCGATGTTACGACTGGCCGGGATGCGTATCGATCCCGCTGCACGCGCGCCGTTTTCAACCAACTTCGATCGATCCGTTTCACTTCGGCCGCTTGCCGGTGGCGATCCGGTTCAGATCGGATTGCCCGGCGGTGCAAAAATTTCGAACATCGGCTGGTCGCATCACAGCGATTCCATTGCGATTGCAACCGTGGGTGAAAACGGTCAGCAATTGTGGATTGTTTCTACCAGCGATCCTGCAAATCCGAAAATGATTACGGATCGGCTGACCACCGTGATGGGGGGATTTGACTGGATGCCCGGCGGCAAGTCACTGCTATGCAATTTGATTCCTGATGCATGGGGTGATGAGCCCGTGGCTCCGGTCGCACCCGGTGGTCCGAATATTCAGGAATCGTACGGCAATACTTCGCCGATCAGGACTTATCAGGATCTGCTGTCAAGCCCGCATGACGAAGCGTTGTTCGTTTACTATGCAACGTCACAATTGGCGGAGATTGATCTTGAAGGAAACGTACGGCGAATTGGCGAACCTGCGATTTACGCGAGCGCTTCGGTTGCTCCGAATGGTGAACAGATCCTGGTTTCGAAAATCAAGAAACCGTTTTCGTACCTGCTGAGTGTCGGAGGTTTTCCACATGACACTGAAGTCGTTGATCGGAACGGTAACTCTTTGTATACCGTGGTTCAGGTCCCGCTGGCGGAAAACATTCCCATCGAGGGCGTTCGAACCGGCCCGCGTGGCGTAACCTGGAAAGCGGGTGAAGCAGCAACCCTGTATTGGGTCGAGGCACTCGATGGCGGCGATCCGAATACGACGGCTGATTTCAGGGATCGACTGATGTCGCTGGCACATCCCTTTGAAGCCGAGCCGACCGAACTGCTGAAAATCCAGCATCGGTCTCGAGGGGTCAGCTCCATGTGGAATCCGAGTCAAATTGTGGTCTCCGATTATGATCGGGATCGTCGCTGGACTCGGATGCTAAAGTACGATGTGACCGATTTGTCGAAACCTCCGCAAATCCTGATGGACCGGAGCATTCGTGATCGATACGGTGACCCGGGTGCGATGTTGATGCTGCCCGATGAAACAGGCTTTCGACGAATCGTTCAGGACGGCGATTGGGTGTATCGGATCGGAGCCGGTGCTTCGCCTCAAGGCGATCTCCCGTTTGTCGACCGACAAAATCTTGAAACGATGGAAACCGAACGGCTTTGGCGCTGCTCGGAGGGAACTTATGAATCGCCACTGGGGGTGATTCCGAACCCGAACGGATTGCCATCGATCATTACATCGAAGGAATCGACAACCATCCCTCCCAATTTGATGCTGCATGATCTGAATAAAAAAACGACGGACGCGCTCACCGATTTCCCGGATCCGACTCCTCAGATACGCGGCATTGAGAAGCAACTGGTCACCTACAAGCGAGCCGATGGCGTCGATTTGTCGGCTACGTTGTACCTGCCGGCCAACTATCAGCCAGGCCAACGTCTGCCGCTGATTGTGTGGGCGTATCCGATGGAGTTCAACGACCCCAGTACGGCGGGCCAGATCAGTGGCAATCCCGATCGTTTTGTTCGGATGAGCGGCATCAACCATCTGACCTTGGTGACGCAGGGCTATGCCGTGATGGACAGCGCGACCATGCCGGTGGTGGGCGATCCGGAAACGATGAACGACACATTTGTCGAACAAATTGTTTCATCGGCGCAGGCCGCCATCGATTTCGCGGTTGAGGCAGGTGTGGCAGATCGAAACCGAGTCGGCGTCGGCGGACACAGCTACGGTGCGTTCATGACGGCAAACTTATTGGCTCATTGCGATCTGTTCAAAGCAGGCGTCGCGCGAAGTGGTGCTTACAACCGAACGTTGACTCCGTTTGGTTTCCAATCCGAGCGACGCGACTACTGGCAAGCCAAAGATATCTACCATCAACTTTCTCCATTTACCCATGCGGATAAAATCAAAACGCCGATCTTGCTGATCCACGGTGAGAACGACAACAATACCGGTACGTTCCCGGTTCAATCGCAGCGAATGTTTCAGGCGATCAAGGGCAATGGTGGTTTCGTTCGGCTGGTTATGTTACCTTACGAGTCGCATGGATACTCGGCGCGAGAATCGGTGTTACATACTCAAGCTGAAATGATCGAGTGGTTCGATCGCTATGTAAAGCACGCGGAGAATTTAGAGAGCACAAAATAGGTGGCAAATGAAACGAGTACTTTCCACAGTGGTTGTATTGGCGGTTCTAACGGAATCGACATTTTCTCAGGAAGCTCAGTGGCCTCATTGGCGCGGCCCAAACCGAAACGGCTCGGTCGATGAAGGCAAGCCGCCGGTGGAGTGGAGCCTGGAAAAGAACATTCTCTGGAAGGTCGCTGTTCCGGGTAAAGGGAGTGCGACACCGATTGTGATTGGCGATCAGATTATTGTGCTGACGGCTGAAAAAGTCGGCAGTGAAGCCGGCGATGCACAACCTCAGCCAAGCCCCCAATCCACGCCTCAACAACCTCAGCAAGAGGGGGCGACTGAACGTCCAGAGGGGCAACGTGGCGAGCGTGGCGGCGGACGAGGGGGTGAAGGCGGACAAGCCGGACCACCGCGAGGAGGTCGGGGCGGCGGAGGTCGAGGCGGTTTTGGCGGCGGCGGTGCTCCGACGGATAAATATAAATTCATGATCATCAGCTACGACCGCGAAACGGGCGAAAAGAAGTGGGAAAACGTATTGACCGAAGAGGTCCCCCACGAAGGCATCCACCAAACTAACTCATTTGCATCCGGCTCACCGGCAACGGACGGTCAGCATATTTACGTCGATTACGGCTCACGAGGCATTTACTGTCTTGACCTTGAGGGAAATGTCAAATGGAACAAGTCGCTTGGCAAAATGAAAACCCGCATGTCGTTCGGAGAAGGAGCTTCGGCAGCCATCCACGGCAATCGGCTGTTCGTTCCTTGGGATCATGAAGAGCAATCGCGGTTGTATGCGCTCGATGCTACGACCGGAGAGATCCTGTGGAAGACGGAACGAGATGAGTTGACCAGTTGGGGGACGCCGCTGGTCGTTGAGCATAAGGGACGGACTCAGGTGATTGTCAACGGCGTCACCGTTCGAAGTTATGACGCTGAGGATGGCACCCTGATTTGGGAGTGTGGCGGGCAAACCACCAATCCGATTCCAACTCCCATTCTATACGGCGATCATGTGATCTGCATGACGGGATTTCGCGGCAATGCGGTTTACTGCATTTCACTGGACTCGGAGGGCGATGTGACCGGAACGAGTAAGGTAGCATGGAAGAATGAAGAAGCCGGTCCCTATGTGCCGACGGGCGTGCTGTACAAGGATCATCTGTATCTCAATCGAGCAAATCTGGGCATTGTGACCAGCATTCACGTTGGGACCGGCGACGTTGTGATCGAGCCGCGGCGTCTACCCGGGCTGAGCGAGCTGTATTCATCCCCGGTGGCCGTGAATGATCATATTTACTTCACCGGTCGAGATGGAGCGACGGTCGTTTTCAAGCATGGAGATGGCCTGGACGTGGTTGCCCGCAACGAGTTGGGCGAAACCATCGACAGCTCCCTGGTCATTCTGGGAGACCGGATTCTCGTTCGGGGCGAAAATCACCTGTTCTGTGTGGGTGAGAAGTAGGTAACTAGGGCGCGCCGCCTATCGAAATGATGGTCACCACCGGGAAATGATCCGAGCCGGATGAATGGCCCACCCATCGATCGTGTACGTGAATCTCATCGGACACAAACACATGATCGATGGGGATGCGAAGCGGCTTCATCAGTCGATGCCATGTCGCCTGATACCCAAACCCTCTTCGAGTGTCCCTCAATCCGGCCCGATACAATGGTTTCATGAAGCTTGACCATGGAACGCAATTCAAATCTCCCAGCAGGAGCGTGGGGGGACCACTGGGGTCTACATACGATGCCGCTTGAATGATCTGCTCATTGCGAGTCGCCACGCGACGCGAATTTTCCGGTGACGGCGAGAGCGTATGAAGCCCGATTAAACGGAGCCGCTGGTCGCCGATGATCGCGGTGGCTCGCAGCAAGGGAATGTCTGAAACCTTCTTCTTTTTTCCTAGCAGGATGGTTTCCGTGTCTTCCAGTGGAAACTTGCTCAGCAGGGCGATACCGAACCCGTGGTTGCGAGGTTCGAGAATGTGATACCGGTAGATGGTCTCAAGCTCCTTCATCTCCCTGGCCCAGGCACCCGTATACTCAGTCACCAGTAAAATATCGGGGTCGATTTCTTTGATGTTTTTCAGCTCTGCTTCATAACGCTCATTGGCAGCGTACATGTTAAACGTAGCCACTCGCAACGTTCGCGAACCCGCAGGCGGTTGGCTAGCAGGAATATACGAAAGCAGGATCGGACTCAGGCACACGATCGTCGCCATGCTGTAAAACGCACTGAGCCATCGCATTTGCAACCGCATCAACAATAAGGCGAACGGGACCATCGCGATTCCAATCTGGCACCGAAAACTGACAATCAACTCTGCGAAATACCAGAACGGCGCCGTCAATGAAGCCAGGAACAGCGCAAGGGGAATCGCTCCAACGCAGACAGCAAAGAAAAAGAAGAAAGATCTGGAATCAGTTCCGTATCGCAAAAAGATTATTCCTTGAATTTTGACAGATAGAGGTAGGGATTGAGGGCCGGATCGTTATACATTTTAAACTGTCGATACGTTCGATGCCGTTTTTTTCCTGCAAAAATATCTTCCATCAATTGCCCCAGCGCCGTTTTTAGTTCCTCCTGCTGCAAACGGCAGATAGATCGCTTCCGCTGTACGGATTCCAGGTGAGCATCGTCCACATCCGTCCGTTCAAACTGCTCGTCCAGATGAAAAATCCGCAGTGCCAGAATCGACAGCCGATCCATCACGGAACCGGGCGTCTCCGTATTGATGGGAAGGTGATCCGCGACAGGAAGGTCGCTCGATTCAATCATCTCCGAGATCAGATCGTCGATTTTTTCGATCCAGTCGTTTCGCTGCTGATTGTAGCGATCAATCGATCGCTTGACGCGCGCCATTTCCGCATCGGAAACGTCCGGGCTGCGGGCGATATCTTCCTCATGCCACAACAGAAAATTAAACTGATGCTGCTGACACACGGTCTCCAGCAAGGGATCGGTCCCGTACGGATTATCAAGCGGCGACTGATGCCACCGAGCCACGGTGTCGGTCTGTAAATCGACGACGCGTTGAATATCAATCATGGTTCATCATCCGTGCGAACCTGAGCATTGTAATGGGTCCAGTTCTGAATATACCACCGCGTCCACTCTTGCTGGTCGAATCCATAATCCATCCCGGTAATTTTTTTCAGTGCCGTCCGGGAGGCTTCGCTATGAAGCTTTCTTTTTCCCTTGATCGGGGTGGAAGGAGGAGAAAAGCTCGTCCCCCCCGCGCCAGTACCAAAATTCATTCGATCGGCTCCTGGGTTTTCGATGACTTCAACTTCTCTTTCCAGTGCGGAGATCAGCATCGTGATTTGCTGGGTCGCGTTGAGTTCGCCGATCAAGTATGCCGCTCGATCGCGATGGCTTTTTGTATCGACGGTCAAGTAGCCCGAAATCACCGAGGCAACCACTTCCGGATCAAACGCGGGCTGGCACAGCAACGTGGCGGCTCGGTCCCGAATCGCGGCATCGCTATCCTGAACTGCGAGAAAGCCAAGTCCTACCACCGAGTCGATGGTCGCAACATTGCCGAAGGCTTCCATGTAGTACCGCCGCAATCCACTTCGCTTGCCGGACTTCTCTTCTTTTTGCAACTGGTCCCGTAAAACGGCGACGGTTACATCATCCGTGATCTGACGAAGTTCAGCTTCAATCGTTTGCGCGCTCGTTCCGGCTTTGCCAGCCCGTCTGGTCCACAAATCCACGTCTGCGCGTCGCTGCTTTTTCAAGGCTTCGACTTCATCCAATTGAGCCTGAAACTGCGACGGAAGATTTGACTGCCAGGTTCGTCCGTCCCGTTTTCGATAGCCTCGCGAGTTGAAATAGACGGTCTCCATGACCCAGGTTCCATCGTCCAATTGTCGATAGCCGAGCCGTGTTCTCGCTTCCTTGTCATCCGGGCTTTGCTCGATGATTTTCTCCAGCAAGAACTGGCGCTCGTTCTTGAAGCGGCTGCGAAAATTGGGTTGCTGCTCCGTCCATTGATACAGTTTTCGCAGCGCCTCCACATCGTTCCCCGCCAGTGCCAACTCTCGTTCGAAATGAGCATCGGACGCGTCATACTGCCGAACCTTGTCGACTTGCCGGGACCGATCCAGCGAAACCACTCCACCCGATTTCATGCGAACGACCAGGATCGTACGATTGCCCTCTTTTTTTTCCTCCAGAATACGTCCTTGAATCACCGTGCCGTTTTTCAGGACAATCCGATCGACGGGATCTTCCAGGCTCAGCGGATTGCCAAAGCTCGAGTTCGATGAGCCGGACACAAATAGCATCAGTCCGCAGCATATCATCGTGCCGATCTGGAATCGTTTCATGGCCGTTTGCCTGGGTTGAAATTATGATTTAAAATACGGAACCGCCTTATTCCATCATAAGCCCTGTCCGTACACCGGTCAAACTCTTGTAAACCCTATGGCCAGAATCAGTCAATCGCAATTGGCAAAGCTTTTCCGCCGGCTGGCAACCAGTTATTCGGCCGGGCTGGATATTCGCTCCATTCTCGACAAGGAAACGGAAACCGGTAACACTACTTACCGTTATCATTCCAGGCAAATCGCGGATGCCGTGGCTGGGGGGGATTCGCTGGCCGAGGCCATGGAGGAAACCGACGGCTACTTTCCCGAACTGGCGGTTTCCGTCATCCGGGCGGGGGAGCGCGGAGGACGACTTGAGGAGTCGTTTGCCAAGCTGGCCGACCACTACCAGAATCTGGTCAGTTTTCGCAACCGGCTGCTGGCATCATTGGCGTGGCCCTTGTTTGAGCTGGGGATAGCGATTCTAGTGGTCGCACTGCTGATGGGGCTGTGCGATTTTATTTTTCGTCAAGTAGACAAACCGCCCATCAATTGGTTGCTGATGGGCAGCACAACCGGCAACATCGTCGCTTATTTTGTGCTGATCGCCGGCCTGTTGACGGGGATCTGGCTGGTCATTCGTGGCACATCGCTCGGCTGGTTTGGTGATACTCCGATGAAGATCGCCAGGCGCATCCCGGTCATTGGAAAAACGATTGAATATCTGGCCTTGTCGCGATTTGCCTGGACCCTGGCCGTCGCTGAGAATGCCGGGATGAGCCCCAATGAAATTGCGCAACTGGCACTGGATTCGACCGAGAATTACTACTATGTCCAGCACAAGCCGGACGTCGATCAGATGCTGACCGATGGAAAATCATTCTATCAAACCTTCAAATCAACCGATGCATTTCCGCAGGAGCTGTTAAACTTCATCGACAACGGCGAAGTCGCCGGAGAGCTGGCGGAATCGATGGATCGTGCATCGGCCGAGTATCAGCGCCGCGCCGACGTGAATCTAAAAGTGATCGGCACGTTCGGTTTTGCGGCAACGATTTGTTTCGTCGCGGTATTGGTGCTGATCATTGTGATCTTTGCCATGTCGCAGTACCTCAATTTGCTCAACGATATGACACGGATATAGTATGTCTAAATCCAAATCAGCTTTCAACAACGAATCGCTCCATTTCACCGTCGAACCGGGACAAAAGGTTGACTTGGCAAACATTCCTTCCAAGGTCAATCATCCCGACTTCAACAAGCCATCCGCTGAAACGCAGATTGCGAACAATGTGGCCGTCATGGCCGAACTAGCAAGGCGGCTTTATGCCGAGAACCAGCGTTCAGTCCTGCTGTTGTTGCAAGGCATGGATACTTCGGGCAAGGATGGAACGATTCGGACCGTGATGCAGGGTATTAATCCTACCAGCTGCCAAGTCGTTTCATTTAAAAAGCCAAGTTTGGAAGAGCTGGAGCATGATTTTCTGTGGCGTGTCCACAAGCGAGTCCCGCAGAAGGGAAACATCGGCATTTTCAACCGCTCGCACTATGAAGACGTGCTGATCGTGCGGGTTCATTCTCTGGTGCCTGAATCGGTCTGGAGCCAGCGTTACGATCGGATCAACGATTTCGAGAAGCTGTTGACGACTTGCGGCACCGTGGTCATCAAGTGTTTTCTGCACATCAGCAAGGAGACTCAGCGCGAGCGGTTACAGGCTCGCATCGACGATGAAGCCGATCACTGGAAGTTCAACATTGGCGACCTGGCGGAACGAAAACGGTGGGACGAGTATCAGCAGGCTTATGAAGTGGCGCTGAAGAAATGTTCAACACCGCATGCGCCATGGCATATCATCCCGTCGGATCGAAAATGGTATCGCAATCTGGCGGTCAGTCAGTTACTGAGAAAGACGCTGGAAGAACTGAACCCTCAATTCCCTCCGCCGGAAGCTGATTTGGAAGGTTTGGTCGTGGAGTAGGTCGCAAGCTTCAGTACTTCAACGCCTCCCCCAGACCTGTTCCGGGGGGACGATGACTGACTGGCTACAGAACACCTCTGACGAAAATTACGCCTCCCCCAGACCTGCTCCCGTCTTCCTAATCTTCCCCCCCTAATCTTCCTATCGATACAATGAATGGCAACATAATTAAATAAAAATTACTGAATTTACAATTGACATGTCGATATTAAATGTTAATTTTATAAAAATAATGCCAATGAAGGTAAAATTTAATAAAAACAATCACTGAAAAGGACTGGAATGACTCAATCGCTTCGAAACTTCCTTGAAATTCCCTACGACGAACTTGAAAAACTGAATCTGGAAGCCAAAGACAGGTTTCTCAAGGGCGATCCGGATGATTCCTCACAAATTCGCGAACACTATCTGGCTTATCTCGAAAACGAGTCCCGCATCAAGGCAATCACCGTCTGTTTCTCCAACCTGGAAGGCCGACTGCACATGCTCGACTACGACAAAAAGTTCATTCTCGAATCGTACGACAACTTGACCTTTGACGGATCTTCTGTTAGGGGGTTCACAGAAGTTCATGAGTCCGACCTGCGGCTTGAAATCGACTGGGCCAGCCTGCGTTGGATGCCCAGCGATATTTTCGGATCGGGAAAAGTCATCGTCTTTGGCATTGTCAGAACTCGCGATGGCAATACCCATCCCTCCGATTTCCGCGGTCGGCTGCGGGAGTACCGAGCAGAGCTGGCCAAGCAGGATTTGCTGGCCAATGTGGCGGTGGAGTGTGAAGGGTTTCTGTTTCAAGGCACCAGCGCTGAGCAACGATTCCGAGCCAGGGACGGATTCTCATTGATGTCGGGAGGCGGTTACTATCATTCGCTGCCCAAGGATCCGCTGCGGCAGTTCATCGACGCCTTTGCTGAGGCTCAGCGTGCACTGGGGTTCGAGAACGAAAAAGACCACCCTGAAGTGGCTCCCGCACAATTCGAACTGAACTACAAATACACCGATGCATTGCTGGCGGCGGACCAAATCCAGCTTTATAAACTGGTCGCACGTCAGATTGCCAACAGCATGGACGCCACGGCAAGCTTTCTGCCCAAGCCCATCGCAGGAGTCAATGGCAGCGGCATGCACACCAATGTTTCCATCAGCCAGAAAGGCAAGAATCTGTTCTACGAACGGGACGGCGAAGAGGGTTTGTCTGCGTTTGCCTGGAAGTTCATCGACCGGCTGCTGTTGAGCGCCAACGACCTCTGTCTGCTGCTCAACCCCAGCGTCAATGCGTATCGACGGCTCGATCCGAACTTTGAAGCACCGAACCAGATCAAATCTTCGGCGGTGGACCGTACCTCCATGGTGCGGGTGCCGCTGGGGAACGAAAAATCAGCTCGGATCGAGGTCCGAACGGTGGCTCCCGACGTCAATCCCTACCTGGTGTTTTATTCGATCCTCCAAACCGGCCTCAACGGCCCGGTGGACGAAAGCACGGCCAACGAAAACCGGCGAACCCGAACCCGCTTGTTGCCCGGGAATATCTACGATGCGATCCGGCATTTCCGGGGCAGCGAATGGACCAAGCAATTGATGACCGAATCCGTACGCGAGAAGTACGCGGAGCTGAAAACGATGGTCGCCCACCGCTGTGCCAGGGATTTGGGAACGCTGGTGAAGACCCACGAAGTCATCTTCCACCACGAAGTCACCAATCAGTTGCTGTGGAACAAATTCTGATCTTTTTTTGAAAATTTTCCATTGGAGTGACCTGATGTGTCACAGCGCTGGCTGAAAATACCTTTAACCATCAGGAAAAGGAGATTTCAAGTGAGTGCCATTCATCAAGCCATGCTTCATTCGGACGATTGGGTTGTCGAGTTCACCTATCGCGATGCCAAGGGCAATCGCACACGGCGAACCGTCAGCCCAATTCGTTTTTTGCCCAACGGCCGTTTTCTGGGGCTGTGCCTTTGCCGGGAAGAGCCGCGACAGTTTTATCTGGATCGCTGTGAGGATATTACGATCAGCAAGGCGAACGATTGCCTGATGCCGGTCCCCATTGAGACATGAGAGGGCGGGGCCAAGGTGGAAGCGGTGCGAATGCCAAAAGGAAGTGCGAATACCGCAAGTTTAAGTAGTGGAATTACTCCCCACCGAATGAATTCGACGGGGAACGAAAAGACGGAATTCCATTTGCAGCCGCTCAGTCATCAATGATGAGTTACGGCATTCCACCACATGGAGACCTCGCCCCGTGCAACCGCTTGGCGGCGCGGTAAAGCGAAAACTTAAGCCGTATTGGGAGTAGTCCCTCGCTTACGCTTCGGGTTATGATGAACCTACGGAATTTATTTCAGTACATTTCATCAACACCCGTTCCAAAAAATGCTTTTCCCTATCAGCGACGACGACCGGCAAATCAATGGGCCTGTGTTCGTGACCTACATTCTGCTGGTCATCAATATTGGGGTGTTCCTTTATCAGTTGAGCAATCCTGATTTTACTTATGGCTGGAGCATGATTCCCCGCGAGATTACGACGGGCCAGGACATCATCGGAACGATGGACTTGGAGCTACCCAGCGGCGAGCGGGTGCAACTGCCCCAAACGCCTGGCCCGCCAGTGATCTATCTGACGTTGCTGACCTCCATGTTCATGCACGGAGGAGTCGCGCACATCGTTGGCAACATGCTGTACTTGTATATTTTCGGCGACAATGTGGAGCACCGTTTTGGGCATCTTCCATTTCTGATTTTTTATCTGATTGCAGGGCTGGCCGGCAGTCTGGCTCAGATTGCACTCAACCCGAACGGATTGATTCCCAACCTGGGAGCTTCTGGAGCGATCGCAGGCGTCATGGGAGCGTACCTGGTTTTATTTCCTCGCAATCGGGTCAATGTGATTTTTCTTTATACCATTGTCTCCATGCCGGCGATCCTGGTGTTGGGCGTCTGGATTGTCGGGCAAATGTTCAGCACTTATGGCTCCATTGCGACCGTCAGCACCGAAACCGGTGGAGTTGCTTACGCGGCTCACGTGGCCGGATTTCTGTCGGGCGTGATGGCTGCGGTTATCTGGCGTACGACCATCAAGTCGGAACCCGATTCCCTATTGCGACGTCAATATGATCGCGACCCTGCCGTACATCGGTTGTGGTAGAAAACAGGCCTGCATTCCATTGCAGCAAGAGACAAAAAGTTCGATAATGGATCGATCACCGATAACCACGAACGGGCAAGCGACCACGAATCCCTGACAAACCATGGTCAACCGAAGCACACGACATTCGGCGACTTCATTTCTAGTGTCGCTGTGTACTCACTTGTTCCTGTTATTGCTGGTTTCGAGCGTTTGGTTTGCAGGAAATCGCCAGGTCGGCATCCGTTTCCAAAGTGGACATCTTGAAGATTCCCGACTCGATGACGATATCACGGTGAACATCGAACTGCCCGTGGATGAATCCGTGCTGCTGACAGGCGTCGAGCAACTGGATGAATTCGTCCTCGAGGATTCACAGCTTGCCGTCTTCAACGAGTTCGACGTGACACCGACCGTTCTCGATCCGCTGGATTCGTTCTCGGCGATTCAACGGGTAGAAATAGATAGCGATTTAAAGAATTCCAAAGGAACTCGTCGGGGGGCGGGATCCCGCGCTGGTTCTGGTTCAAGCTTCTTCGGCCTTCCGACCCACGGCGACCGAATTGTGTACCTGATCGACATGTCGCCCAGCATGGGAGTGGGCAAGTATCAAACGCGTTATGCCCGTGCGGTCAATGAAGTACTGGAATCGACTCGACAACTTCGGGCCGATCAAACGTTCTTCGTGATTCTGTTTTCGTTCCAGACCGTCGAGATTTACATCGATGGAAAGGAACCCTTTTGTTTTGCGACGGACGAAAACAACGAACGGTTGGCAAATAAACTGAAGTCCGTCCGCTTGCAGCCCGGTACCGATCCGCGACAAGCATTAGTTCGGGCGCTCGAGGAAAATCCAACTTGCATTTTCCTGCTTTCGGACGGAGAGTTTAACGGTGAGATCAACCGAAATGGCCGGTTTGGCCGGAGAGATGCTCTCGATGTGATCAAAATGTTCAATCGCCACCACTGTCCGATCAATACCATCGGGCTTGAAGACCGCAGCAACCAGAAGATCCTGACCCGAATCGCTGAAATTTCCGGCGGCGAGTACGCGTTTATTCCAGCGGACAATTAACCTCAAACGGCATCGCGCAATTTCATGGCGGCGGGTTTGAAATCGGCCATCATGCGAATCAGTTGCCGCCAATTGGAGGGTCGCCCTGGCGAGAGGCGCCCCAGGATTCGCTGGCTCTCAGCACCGGTCAGCCAGGGAACGTTGGCCGGCATCTGATCGATGTGCATCAGTCCCAGGATCGCGGCAACCACTGAATCCACTGCATCCGGTGAGACTCCCAGGTTCGAAAAGTCGGAACATGTGACTTCTGAACTTACTTCACCATTTTGGATGCGCGAACTCTGCAATTCATGCACATCGATCCGTTTTGGGTGAGCCGTGTTGTAGATCAATTCGATGTTGCGGCGATGGCTGTACTCCGAAACGATCTCTCGTAGCAACGTTGCCAAGGCCGGTGCCAATTGATCAGAACGAAGCGACTCGATGGAGGTTGGATTGGGCGGTGACTTCGAGTGAAGATCGAAGCAAGTGCCTGAAATCGGCACTGTGGTTCGATGGAATCCGTTTCCGTTCCACTGCCAGTGCCCGATCAAGGGCAGCTCGGCATCCAGACCGTCCGATGGAGGCAGCCGCCATAAATGGACTTGGTCTCGAATGTCCAGAATGATTCGCTCGACATTCGAAACACAAGGTTGTCGATCCGCTGCGAGCAACCATAAGGGCAGGGCAGGGAGCCATTTGCCGTTCCCGTTGACCGCCAGATCCGCCGCCGGAAAATGGTCGATGACACTGACGCCGCAAAGCTCTGCCAGACGAGTCGCATCGCAAAACGACAAATATCTTTGGCGGCCGTCAAAGTCGCTGGCCCAAATTCCAGGATCCAGAACCGAAACCGCCATCAAGCGATCGACATATTTACCGGCTTCGATTTTGATTCGCTCGACACAGTTCGACTGAACTTCTGCCAGATCCGCAATCACGGAGGTATAGCTTCCCATCTCTCGATGGCTGACGTTTACCAGTTCGTTGCATGCTTTGCAGAGCGAAGCCGTAATCGGGGTTTCCACCTCGACACAGTGTTTCACTCGGATAAACTTGCCTCGTCCCGACGATACGACCAACACTCCGCGAACCTGATCAAAGGCGTCCGAAATCGAAATACCGGCGATCAGTCGATGCGTTCGATGGTCGAGCGCATGATCGATTTTGTCGGGGGCCTCGAAACGAAGCCGACGCCGCCAGATGGCAGGGATCGGAATGATCATGAATGTGTCATGGCAGGATAAGAATACGGGTCACTACCCTTTGTATCGGCATCCAGGCAGTGTTAGATTGGATCGATCAGGAAAGGCGTGGCAAGCTAGCGAGCGACGCGATAGCAACTCCAATCCAGCAGGCTCATCAACCCCATCATCATCAGCCACTCAAAATGATTTCCGCCAAGAACTCAGAAACACTCGCGGCAACCGTACTGGCCGTCTGCCCAGGGTGCAGTTGTCTGTGCGATGATATTGAGTGGGTGCGGACCGGAAATCAAATAATTCAGAGCGGCTTGCCGCAAACCGATTCGAAACTTTGCGAAAAGGGAAAAAGATGGTTCGCCCAACCGGTCGCAGCTTCTCAGTGTACCGTTGATGGAGTAGCGACCGACTACGATCAGGCGATTCATCGAGCGATTGAGCGAGTCCAGCAATCGAAAATGCCGCTGATTTGTGGCTTGGAAGGTCTGTCGGTTGAGGGGCAGCAAGCCGCCATGAGCTTGGCGGATCGGATGCGAGCGTCGATCGATGTTTCGCTGCTCTATCGCGAACGCGGGTCGAGCATTGCACTTGAGCGAACGGGATTGGTGACGTCTACCTTAGGGGAGGTCGACCAGCGCTCGGACTGGATCCTGTTCTGGTTTTGTGATCCGGCTCAAACTCACCCTCGCTTACTTGAACGGTTTTGCACCTCTTCAAGCCTGTTAAATCGCCGGATTGTGGTGGTCGATTCAGAAGAAACGGAAACAGCGCGTCAAGCAGACTGGTTTATCAAGTCGGCACATGAATCAGGCTCGGCCACATTGTCAGTCATTCGAGCACTGATTTCAAATGTTAAATTTAACACATTTGATAAACATCCAACAGGCCAGCCATTGGAAACGTGGCAGAATCTTGCGGCAGAAATGTTGGCGGCCCGATATGGAACGATTTTCTTTCGCCCGTCGGCATCGGATTCCGACTATGACTCTGTCTCGGATCAACTTCACCGACTGGTACGGGCCGCTCAGCAACAAACCCGATGCGTCTTGCATCCGCTTCACTCATCGGCCAACGGAGTGGGGGCCGAAAACGTGATGGCCTGGAGCAGCGGATACCCCTTCGCCGTCAATTTCAACCGATCGTTCCCACGTTATTATGGCCGAGAGTATTCTGCAGAAGGCCTACTGGAGCGGGGCGAATGCGACTTGGTGATTTTGGCATCCACCGGCCAGCTAGAAAAAGAATGGCAATTCATGTCGTCGGCTGCCCGCGACCACTTTGAGCGCGTGCCAAAAATTGTGCTCGAGGAATCCCCCGTTTCGATCGACTTGGATCACACAGTGAAATTTCCGGTCACGCGGTGCGGAGATTCGTGCCACGGCGACATGTTCCGACAAGACGGTATCTCGATCCCCTTGCCAAACTTGCGCGACGCGGGCGATCGACCATCAGCAATTCAGGTGCTGAATCAGCTGGAAACAGCCTAACCTTCGGCGTCTTCTTTGCCTGGATTGACGATGCGGCCCATGTAATAGCCGCATTTCGGGCAGACGACATGCGAGGGGATGCTCGTGCTGCAGTTCACGCAGTTGGTCAGTTGCTTGGCTTTCAAATGGTCATGCGCACGGCGGCTGCCGGTGCGTGCGTTGGATTGTTTTCGTTTGGGTACGGCCATGATCGTTGGGGGATGTTAAGGAGGTATGGGTTATTGAATTTTATTTGACTTAGAATCTGGATTTAATCTTCCATGACTTCCGCTTCGCGGGCCTTGGCCGCGTCGCCTACCAGATTTTCAAATTTTTTGGTTAATTCCTGGATTTCGTCTTTGAGGTCTTTCGCTCCATCTTCGGATATCAGCTTGTCTTTTTCAAGCTGATCTGAGGTTTTATTGGCATCTCGGCGGACATTTCGGATGGCCACTTTGGAATCTTCGAGTAATTCCTTGATCCGTCCGACCATCTTTTTCCGAACGTCCGTCGAAAGGGCAGGGATGTTGATTCGGATCACCCGTCCATCGCTTTGCGGATTAAATCCCAGATCACTCGCCACGATGGCTTTCTCGATTTCCTTGATAATCGCGGTGTCATACGGACGAATCATGATTTGAGTCGGCTCAGGGGCACCGACCTGGGCGACCTGTTTGATGGGCGTCGGCGAGCCATAGACATCGACTCTCAGCGAATCAACCAATCCGGGATTGGCTCGGCCCGTGCGGATGCCGCTCAAATTCTTTTTCAGAAGTTCCAGTGCTTTTTCCATTCGCTCGGTGGCGTCGGAAACGATATTTTCGGCTGACATAACAGACGGCTCCAGAAAGTTGATGTTCGTTGACGTTCGTTCAGGTTCAGGTTGATGGGGCGGCCGATTTCGGTTGCTCGGTCGTCACCAAGGTCCCCACCCGATCGCCTTCGATGGCCTTGATGATATTTCCGTCCTTACGGAAATTGAAAATCATCAGTGGCATACTGTGTTCCATGCAATGCGAAATGGCTGTCGAATCCATCACCCGCAGGTTTCGGTTCAGTATCTCTTGAAAGCTCAGTTCTGAATAGAGCATGGCGTGTGGATTTTTCTCAGGGTCCTCACTGTAAACACCGTCGACTCGTGTGGCTTTCATCAGGATGTCCGCGTTGAGCTCCATCGCTCTGAGTGCCGCTGCCGTGTCGGTCGTCACAAAAGGCCCTCCCGTACCCGCACCGAGGATCACGATGCGTCCTTTCTCCAGGTGCCGCTGGGCGCGGCGGCGGATATAGGGTTCGCACACACCGTCCATGCGAATCGCACTCATCAAGCGGGTCTTGCAGCCGACGGTTTCCAGTGCGTCCTGAAATGCAAGACCATTGATCACCGTTGCCAACATGCCCATGTAATGGGCGGTGGCCTCCTGAACGACTTCATTGCGAGCTTTGAACTGCGAACCGCGGAGGATGTTTCCGCCACCGATCACGACCGCGATCTGACACCCCAGTTGCTGGGCGTCATAAATCTGACGTGAAATGTGGACCACTTCGTCCATGCTGATACCACGTTCGCCAGCCGGACTGAAGCTTTCGCCGGAAAGTTTTAGCAGGATGCGATTGTAGCGGGGCATTTTTTTGTGGTCAGTTGGTGGTGGGATAGACGTCCACGTCTGTCAGAAGTTGTTTTTTTCTTGTATGGGACGGAAAGGAAAAAAGAAAAAGAGAAAAGGGGACATAAGGAACTCTAGCTATCCAAACTTTCGCTCCTGCCAGACAAGCTGGCAGGAGGCGTCCTCATCCCTCATCCCTCACTCCTACCCAACAGCGACTCGTTTAAATTCAACGAGTTCCGTGCCGGACTCTTCGATGGCTTTTTCAACCGTCTTGGTGTCATCGATGACGAAGAACTGGCTGATCAAGCATCGTTCTTGATCGAACAGTGTATTGTCGGCGATAAACCGATCGATTTTTCCTGGAACGATCTTGTCCCAGATTTTTTCGGGCTTGCCTTCGGCTTTCAGTTCGGCCTTGATTTCTTCTTCGACCTTGGCCATGACATCGGCCGTCATCTGACGTCGGCTGGCAAATTGAGGAACCGTTTTCAGCGGCTTACCCAATCGAGCGCGGTCTTCGTTTTCAACGATGATTCGACCACGAAGCGCTTCCGCTTCTTTTTCAACCAACTCGATGTCAAATTCATCGGGAGTGGTGGCGATGGGGCTCATGGCGGCAATGTGCATCGCCACTTTGCGATAGAAATCGGCTGCATCGGATTTGTCGTTGGACTTGTACGAAACCAGCACGCCGATCTTGCTTCCGGCATGGATATATGATGCCAAGTTTGTGCCCTTGACCAATTCGTAAGCGGACAGTTCGACCTTCTCGCCGGTTTTGCCGGTCTGTTCAACCAGTTTGTCGGCCAGCGGTGTACCATCAAGCGTCAACGCCAGCAGTTCCTCCTTGGTGGCTGGCAACTGGGCCAACGCCAAATCGGCGACGCTGTTGGCAAAGGCGACAAACAGATCATTTTTGGCAACGAAATCGGTTTCGCAACTGACCGCCAGAATGATGCCTGTATCACCCGCGCTGTTGGTTCTTGCGATCACAATCCCTTCTTTGGCTTCACGATCCGCACGTTTGGCGGCAACGGCCTGACCTTTCTTGCGGAGAATCTCGATGGCCTTATCAAAATCGCCTTCGGATTCTTGCAGGGCCTGCTTGCAGTCCATCATACCGGCGTTGGTAATTCGGCGAAGTTCGCTAACGTCTTTGGCTGTAATAACACTCATATAGGTTTCCTCTTATGGAAGTATGTTAGATGAAATGGGTGGATTGAAGTCTTACGCTGCACCGCTTGCGGAACCCGACAGCGGCCACCCGAAAGCGGAAAAAAAGCAGCGGAAAAGGCGGATGGGGAACCGAACCGGACTATGTCGCGGCTTCTACTTCGCTGTCTTTGTCGACAACGGCAGGCTCACTCGGTCGGCCGTTGTCGGCACCTTCGTTTTTGACCACCAAATTCTGTTTTCCGGCCAGCACGGCATCTGCCAAGTGGGCCATAATAATTTCGATCGAACGAATCCCGTCGTCATTACCGGGGATCGGCAAGTCGATCAGATCGGGATTGCAATTCGTATCAATCAGTGAGATCGTCGTAACGCCCAAGTTTCTGGCTTCGCGAACCGCATTTTTTTCTTTCATGGGATCGACGATGACCATGCATTCAGGCATGCGGTTCATCGTTCGGATACCGTTGAGGTTGCGATAGACTTTGCGATACTCACGCGTCAACGCGGCTTGCATCTTCTTGGAGTATTCGCCGATCTTTTCGGAGTTCAGGATGGCTTCAAGCTCTTCGAGTCGCGACATCCGACTGCGAATCGTTCGGAAATTTGTCAACGCACCGCCGAGCCAGCGTTCGCTTACATAGGGCATTCCGCATCGTTCGGCTTCACGCTGAACCGCTGCCGAGGCTTGGCGTTTGGTGCCCACAAAAACCACCAGACTTCCGCCCGCCGCGACTTGGGCGACGTATTTCTTGGCTCGCAACAGCCCGCGAACCGTTTCGCGAATATCGACAATGTGGATTTGATTTTTGCGACCAAAAATATAGGGCGCCATCTTGGGGTTCCAGCGGCTGGACCGGTGGCCAAAGTGAACCCCTGCATCGATCAGGTCTTGAACAAGCGTATTGGACATGTAGTTTCTCCCTGAATCACCTGTTTTATCGGGCAAACGCACCCTTGGTCGGCCTTTATGATTAATGAGGCAGGCACGACACAGCGATTCAATGTTTGTGTTTAAGCGTATCACTACGGACAATCCGTAACGAATTCGGCACAAATGATAACGGCCAGATACCTAAAGTTCAATCGCAAATGGAAAAAATGGACAAAATCGCGTGCCAGGCCCGGATTCGCACTAAGGCGACCGGCAGATAAAAGTTTACCCAAGCAGTATTGCGCTCGGTTGCGAGTCGCGGAGCGACTCGCCTACACTACGGTACGTTTTTATCTGCCGGTCGCCTAAAAAGGTAACCCTTCACGGGATAATGCAGAACTATTCTCCTTAAGTCTATCGTTTGCGTTGATCGGAAATCGAGCCGACATATTCGACGGCACCGTTTTCCTGATCGTAGATCATTGCTTCAGTCCAGTAGATCGACATATTCTTCAGCGGCAGGTAAGGTAGGTTTCTGACCCTGTTGAGCTCATCGCCAAACACCAATAAAGGCACCTTTGAGAGACGGTTCAACAAGGAAAGCTGCGTGTTTTGAGAAGCGGTGTCATCATAAGAGAAATTGGCATCCCCGCGTATCTTCGCTCCGAAATCGTAGCTGAAACGATTTGCTTGATGGTACCTCGCCACGAACTGCAACAAAGGACGCATCGTTTCCCATCCTATCTCGCTGGCCCCAAAGTTTCTTCGAATGTAGATCGCTTTTACTTCGCCAATGTCCGATACTTCGGGACAAAGCAAATCTTTTAATACGAAGCTCTCCCGGTTGTCCCCAACGATCCGGCCCTTTCCAATCGCTTCATCCAGAATTGCCGACGAACTTTTACATGAAAAAATAGTCGTGGTGCCGTCGTGAGTTGCGATCGAGAATAGCGGTTTTGAATGTCCAAAACTTGATAGATTGAAGTCTCGCATATTCGTGCTCGGCAGCCATGAGATCGGAGCAGCCTGGTCTTCGCCATCTTCTGCTTTCACTTCTGCCGACAGTTGTCGATCCAGACTTTCCAATCGCTTTACAGTTCCTTCTTCGTCCAGAAAATCACTGTTTTGGAAAAAGACTCCCCGAAAAACCTCCATGTCCATTCTGCCATTAAAAAACTCTGCTTTTTCATCCTCCGCCAATACGGTCGCATATCTACAGACTTCCACGGCCTGTTCATACCCCCCGGAAAGCAGGTTGGTGAGCGCAAGATCAAAGTCGGGTTTGTCTTTAATAAAGTCGTTCGCTTCGGGTTCTCGATCTTCGAGAAGTTTTTTCCAGTCCTTCATGCAAAGCTCACTCCCGGGAATCATGAAATCCGAATGGGATGCGGAAAACTTGCTGGCACCGCTGAGGGAAACATAGGACATCCATGAGGCTCCCGTTGGCACCCGTCGCCGTTTCTCCGGATCGAGGCTCTCGAGCATGGAAAAGGTTTCGTCCATAAATTTCGGCAGTGGCTGCAGAACCGGGAAATACACTCGGTAGTCAACCAGATTTTTGCCGCCCAGCTCCACCATGATTCCCATACAATTGGTCCAGCCCAGCCACTCTGCAGTAAATTTTTCGAGTATCCAAGCTTCCACTTGATCGGTGGAGCTGCCTTGCAACCTCCTCAAGAGGTCATCAATTCTGGCGAAACAAAATAGATCGGGTTTGAGCCTTCGCTCCGATTCGAACCTCAATTGGATGCGTTTGTAATATCGAGATTCCTCCAGACTTTCGAAGTTTTCAGCCCCCTTCGAAACCCTTACCGCCAAACCATGACAATAATCAACGCTTGTGTCATAGACTCCGTAAATCGTATTTTTATGTGAGAAAAAATACATTTTTTCGTCTTTCAGCCAAAAGATATCCTCGGGGTGTTTTGGTGATCGCAGGGGATCGCTTTTTTCAGCAATGGACATCAGTGACTTTCTCCAATCGAAAGTCATGGGGTCATACTCAAACCCGAAAACGACCCGAAAGCCAGGATGGCTGCTTTCGATCGCGATAAATGACTTTCCAGGAAACAAGCTCGCAAGCTTTTGGGTCAGTGTGCTTTTACAGTGGGCAAGCTCCTCTTTCTCCGACGCGCTGCGAAGGATGGTTGCCAATCTTTGGATTTCCGAAAGGATGGCTTGATCCGCCTGTTCATCAGAAAAGCAATCGTCAAGCCAGTGGTGTTCCCATTCCGTTCTCCTGGATTCCACGGTCTTGAGCGTGGGTAGGTTAAGCGGCAGCAACCTTCCAGCTTCGTTGGCCGGACCATAAAAAGGGTCGTACCAATTCGGAATCATTTTTTTGATCAGGGATGCAGTATCCGTAGATTCCACCAGCAACAGAGCTTGTTTGCTCACCAGTCTCGATGGCGGTTGTTCCATCTGACACCGTCCAAAAACGTGGTCGGGCAGCAAAACCAAAGCGCATAGAACCAGGCAATACGTTGCAATTTTTCCTTCCATAGCGATCTCCTGGAAACTTGGCGGGGAGTTGCCTTCGTTGCTGAACTTGAACCGTTCTAACGCTTCAGAACTGGGATGTCAAGAAAGTTTTAGCCGTTCACGGCAAGCCCAAACCGTTTAGCAAACCGAAGCCGTTTAGCAAACCGAAGCCGTTTAGCCGCAAGCCGAAGCCGACTGCGAGTGATTTGCAGCAACCTTAGGTAGCCGATCTGCCAATGCTGGATGCGGGTAGATCGAGTGTTGGTCGGCGCAGGCGCGACGGCAGGGTGCAGGCTCCGTAGTCAATCAGCCTGCCAAAAAAATACCTGCAACTCGGTGCTCCGCGCGCCTTTGGGGGTTGCCGATAAAGGGATTTCGGTGTAGCAGTATTTTTTTGGCGGCACCCCCGACGGCTTACGGCTAAACGGTTTCATTTCCCGTGAACGGTTACAAGAAAGTTTTGCTGTGTCCAAAAGCGAAGGGCGGCCAATAGGGAGGCGGATTGGGCGGTTACTTCAAAACGGGTTTGGAAGCCTTTACAATCAAGCCTGAGAAGGTGACCGACGTGGACGTCTATCCCACGAAAAGGTGGCCTAACCGTTCACAAGGTCTGGTTCAACAATCATTCCAAGAACGAGCGGAACGCTAATCATCGCTAATCAACACTCATGTTGTTATCGGATGGATTAGTGCTGATTAGTGATGATTAGTGTTTAACTGTTTTTCGGGAAAAACGAGAATCTATTGAATTCCATCCTCCAGCAAATTACGAATCACAAGCAAGGTGAAATTGACGCCGCGAAGTCGAAGGTTTCGCTCTCGTCCATTCAATCGCTGGTCGCGGACCAGCCGCCGGCGCTCGATTTTTTCGATGCACTGCAAAGCGGCACAAACGGTGTGCGTCCTGATTCAGAGCCGCTGGCCAAGTCGCTGAGGTTAATCGCTGAAGTCAAAAAGGCCAGCCCGTCCAAGGGGATCATTCGCGCCGATTTCGATCCGGTCGCCATCGCCAAAACATACGAACGAAGCGGAGCCGATTGCATCAGTGTGCTGACCGACGAAAAATTCTTTCAGGGACATTTGGATTACCTGAAAGCCATCCGCCAGGCAGTCGACATCCCGCTGCTGCGGAAGGACTTCATTCTGGAGGAATACCAGGTCTGGGAAGCTCGAGCCGCCGGAGCGGATGCGGTGTTGCTGATTGCTGAATGCCTGGATTCAAAACAATTGTATGACTTGAATCAGGCGATCCTCGGACTGGGGATGACACCGCTGATCGAGCTGTATCACGAACGGAACCTCGATGCGGTGCTACAATGCAACCCCCAATTGATCGGGATCAACAATCGGGACCTGGATACGTTTGTGGTCGATCTCCGCCATTCGATTCGACTTCGCCAGCAAATCCCTGCCGAAATCCTGGTGGTGAGCGAAAGCGGGATTGAAACGGCGGCGGATGTATCCGTACTGGCCGGAGCCGGGATTGCGGCGATGCTGGTCGGAGAGTCGCTAATCAAGCAACCCGATATCGCCGCCGCCGTGCGACAACTGATCGATCCCTTTGTAGAATAGACAGCCAGGAAATCTTTGCGTCAGACAGAAAGGCCAACCGATGGAAGTAAAAAAGATCTTTGACGACAACTTGCCACTGCAATCGGAAACGAACTTTTTTGTTCTGGCCAATGTGCTTGATGTTTTCATGACGTATTTGTTGCTCACTCGGGGCGCGATCGAAGCCAATCCGTTTGCCAACTACGTATTGGAACGCTGGGGATTTCACGCGATGGTGTGGTTCAAGCTGATCATGGTGGCTTTGGTATGCATTATTGCCCAGTTGATCGCCACACGCAGGTTGGGGACCGCGAGAGCACTGCTGATCTTCGGAACGATCATTGTCGGTGGGGTGGTGATCTATAGCATGAGGCTGTTCTGGGATCATTTTGTCTGACTCTGTTGATTCAGATAACCGATGTGCAACCGAGACCGCTTCGTATTAAGTAATCTCAACTGCTTGCCAGAATTGAGGCAATGCCAGCTTGATCCGGCAACCCTTCGCAGGCTACTTTATGGAGTGCGGTGAATCTTCACCGCTATGGTTCTATGGTTCTATGGTTCTATGGTTCTATGGTTCTATAGTTCCGCAAACTTCGCCAATCCGATATTGTCCTACGATGAGGTTTATCACGTCGCCCGCATCCAGCGAAAGTATCTCTACCCAATGGTTGCAAGTCACCGAAAACCAAAAATCCAAAGCGGTGATTTGCATCCCCGCACTCCAAAAATCCATAGCGGTGAATCTTCACCGCACTCCATAGAACCATAGGACGCAATCTACGCAGATTTTACGGACTCTTCAGTCAGCCCGGCATCAACTCTCGGGTGGCTCGCTTGGTCTTGTACCGCTTCATCCCGTCTCGGGAACGGCGGGCATCGATCTCATGCGGACGACCGGCCACCGCATAAAACAGCTTCCCAAAATCTTTCACCAGGCCGCACCAGACTTCACTGCTGATCCCCAATCGCTCAAACACAGGCTGCATCCGCTGAGGTGTCGAGCCTCGTTTCCCTTGCTGAATCTCCCGCGCCGTCCAGTCCAGCAAATCCACATAAGCCGCAACCGTCATCGGCAGGAACCCTTTGTCGCTCGCACGCGAACCGTCCACATGGCAACACGGTCCCGTCGCATCCCGTTGTTCGTCGATCGGCAACCGCGCCAAATGAAGATCAGAGTGCGCGGCCCGATCGTCCAGCTTGACCTCGGATTCGATCCGTTTTTGTACCGACGTAAAATCACTTTCCTCCAGCGTCTCGGCCATCGCTGCCCGGATCGGGTTCAAATCGACGTAGGCCGCACAAGCCAGAATCGCCGTCTCATCCAACAATCGAACCGCTCGATAGCGAGCCTGCCAGAACTTGCCGACCTCTTGGTCTTCCTTGTTGGCACGCTGAGCGATGTTCTGGCTGAGCAACCGCATCCACCATGAAATATCGCTCAAACGACTGCGAATCAGAGCCAGCTTGGCCGGATCGTTCCGAATCGAATTGAGTTCCGCTTCATTCGGTTCTTCGGCTTCTTTCTGAGGGTTTTTCCGCACGGGACAAAGCATCAGCCATCGCCGAGCCACTTCGGTATCATCCCAAGCCGCCACCACATCCGGCCGCGAACGAAGAATCAGATGAAAATGGTTTGACATGATGGCTTGACAGAGAAGGTCAATGCCAAAGTACCCCGCCAGCCGCTTGAGTTCATCGTCAAGCCACTGCTTGCGGTGGTCATAGTTTTTCCCGGTCACCGGATCATTTCCCAGCAAGAAGCACCGCCGAACCGTCCGATTCATCACATGAACGATAGCAATTTCATCCGAAGCAAAGATTTCAACACGTGACAACCGGGCCATGACTTTCTCCCAAATCAAATGACTGTGAATACTCCCTCAATTGATTCGAATTTAACAAATGCCGTAAACCTTGTCAATAATGTGCTGTGTCCCCGTTTTTCCCTCCATGTGCTGTGTCCCCGTTTTTCCCTCCGGTTGACGGATCGTAGTACCTTGCCCGGAAGTACATCAATCCTGTTTCGGGATCGTGTTGCCGCGACGTGTAGCCGAACGGCATGTTGTACGAACTGGTGTTGCGAACGGTGCTGCCGTCGGGATCGAGAACGGTACGGATTCCAAAGGCGTTGTAGGTGTAACGTTCCAGAACGTTGCCGGTGGAGAGATCGCAAAGTGCGGTCACGCTCCACTGCTGGTTGCGGGTGATGGGTAGCTGTCCATTCTATGGGAAAAATGGCCGATTCCGGGCAAGTCAACATCAGTTTATTTGCTGCATCTTACCCAAATCGCCAGAAAATTGGCCTTGATTGGGGCTGAAACCTGTGAATTTCCCATAGAATGGACAGCTACGGTGATGGTCAGTTTTGAGTTATGTTCATTCTTCTCGCCAATTTTCCAATCCCATTGAAGGCAAAACACGATAACACTAATCGCAGCCAAAGTCGCAAAGAAGATAGCGCCTACGATCGCAGATCTTAAATGCTTTCTCTGTACCACATATCGGTATGACTTGGTAAGGTTGTGAATTCTTGCTTTGAGTTTTTGCCGGCTCTGACGTGTAAGTGTCACTCGCCTTATCCCATCGGCCGCAATCCAAATCCCAACCAAGAACGCGGCAATCAGAAACAATATCCCAATGAAGTACCAACCAAATTGATCAACCAAACTTTCAAGCTGCGATGCACCAATCATGGCGATCGTACTCAATGATAAAAAAAGAACAAGCTGCAGCCAGAGGAACCAAGCAGTCGATCTTGCAATTGGGCGAAGGCGGTTTGATCGAGAAAACGAATTCCCAGACTTTTCGAAGAACTTCATCATTGTAAAAACTACCCTTGCGGTACAAGCTCAGGAATCTTTTTTACCAAATCTTCAACGGCCCCTTTAACAGCGCCACCGATACCTCTTGCAAACGACGGCAACCGGGATGCGATAAAGGCCGCGCCGACAATTCTTGCTGGTCTAACATGCAATGAGTACGTCATTTCCTTAGCCGATGCAGTTATTGTGAAACAACGACAGCAACTCGAACTCCAGATGTTCGTTTCTGCAAAGGGCTTGAAACTATTTTTGGTTTTCACACCCCAGTCAATCCACGTGAGGGGATTCCACGTAGCTTTACTTGTCAGCCCAATGCCGTATGAGTAGTCAATATTCAAATTCGTGTAGCCAACTTTGGCACCTACCGAAATCCCCAAATATGTGCTACTTGATTGCCAATCCCAACGGGGAGAAAACACTCCATCCCCAAGAGTGAATTCACAATCCTCATTCGGCAAATCATTCGGAGTTGCTGCGAGCGAATAGTCAGCCGAGAAACTGCCTTCCGCTACCCAAATATTTAAAGAACCTTTGGCGGCAATATCCATCCTGCCTCCCTCACAAGTTGGAAGAGTAACGTCGATATTGTGGTGGTATTGAAACAACAACCAGCCATCGATATCTACTTTGCTTGAATATAAACCCAACGGATCCATCCCCGTTGGCACGAAGTATGCCCGATACTGGCTCATACCATCGACATATTCCAGCGGATCTTGCGAGATAAACTCACCCGTCGATGGATCGTAGTACCGCGCCCGGAAATACATCAGACTTGTCTCTGGATCATGCTGCCGTGAGGTGTAGCCGAACGGCATGTTGTAGGAACTGGAATTGCGAACCGTGCTGCCATCGGCAGCCAGAATCGTACGTTTGCCGAAGGCGTCATACGTATAGCGTTCAAGAACGGTACCCGTCGAAAGATCAGCTAAGGCAGTGACGCTCCATTGCTGATTGCGGGTGATGGTCAGCTTCTGGCTGCCGCCACTACGAACCAACAGAACCAGCGAATCGATCTCCTGAGCGTAAACGTATTCCTGAGTCGGCGAACCGGCATTTGCACCTGCATCGTATTCAGCGATCAGGTTTGGCCCAGCGTAGATGGAGACCACATGCTCGGCAATGGTACTGCTGCGAGTGATCTTCTTGAAGGCTCGCCGTTGGCTTGCATCGTAGCCGTATTCGTTGGTGCCTTCGATACCCGCTGTGGGTGAACTCGGCACGACCACCTGTTTCAACATACCGGCTTCATCCCATCCGAGCGTATGGCCGTGATAAGATGCGGTCAAATTCCCATCGTCATCAAACGTCTGGCCCGTACCGCCGACATTCGTCAGGGCATGAACATTGTTGTAGGTCCGATACGAATTGTTCGAGTTCATCTGGTGGTTGGTAATGTTGCCGATGTCGGAACGATCCAGGTAAAGTGATTTGCTTTGTCCTGACTGGATGAAGTTGCGGAATCGGTCTTCGGCATCGTAACCACTCGGATACGTTCCACCGTTCTCGGTGGTAAAACTCCACGCTGCCATTGCACCACTCCAGGATTCACTCAATTTGTTGTGATTGGCATCATAGGTGTAGGTAGCTGTTCCAACATTGGTGTTGCCGATGGATGTAAGTCTACCTGCATCGTCATACCCGCGAGTTTCATCAACTCCCGGTCGATCCACACTGGTCAATAAACCTATATCGTTGTAACCCCGATTCTCGATTTGCGTGCTGTCCCATTTGATGAGGTCAATGGCACCTCGTTCATCGAAGGTGTACTCGGCTTTACGTCCCGAAGGATAGGTGATTTCTTCCAGTCGTCCCCGTGAATCGTAGCCGTAACCGACCGTGTAGGTCTTGCCGCTGTAAGTGGTTGACTCTGTAAGTGTTCGCCCCAGGTCATCGTAAGTCCAGCCATTGACCACGCCGTAGCGACTGGTGGCTGCGGTACGCTGAAGCAGGGCGTTGTATGTAAAGTCGTCGGTTCCGGTCAGCGTATTGCTGTCGTCACGATACTCGATCTTGTCTACGACACCTGAGAATTCATAGATCGTTTTCTGGGTGATTCCCGATTCAAGGGTCACCTTCGTCACTCGACCGGCGGCGTCAAATTCAAACGTCTTGCTGGAAGTATCGGGAAGCGTGACGCTGGTTCGCTGCCCCAATAGATCATAACCGTAGGTGGTAGTTTTACTTTGAGCATCCACAATGGTGCCCAACCTGCCTGCGCTATCGTAAGTCTGCGTGGTGACCTTGCCCAAGCGATCTGTGGTGGTTGTGTTGCGTCCCAAGTCATCATAGGCGAAGTAGGTCGAAACATTCTTGGCATCCTTTCGCTGCGTCACCTGCCCCGTGTCGGGATCGTAAACCGTGGTCTGCGTGTTGTTCAGTGGGTCTTTGAGCGTCCGAACAAGTCTGCGAAACAAGTCTGCGAAGGGTTGCCAGACTTTGCCCGCCGCCCCCAACGCATACCCAGCAAACACCTGTATCCATCAGTTAAGTGCTAGCACAATCCGGCAACCCTTCGCGTACGTACTTCGGTGGGCTGCTTCGCTACTACCATCGCGCTGCGTAGATTTCGCAGTTTGTCGAATGGCTGAACAACTGCCAACCCGGATCGTGGTGCGCGCCGCGAGCGGAATCGGGACGAAAAATCGTCCCGAACCGCCGCAAGCAAGCGCACAACCGAACGATCTCGGCTGAGATTTCAGTCTCTCAACTGTAAAAAAACCAAATTGTCAAAGAACATTTTGCGAACTTACTGGTCGTTCGAATTTTTTGACCCTACGGGGTTGTCAATCAAACGCATTGGCATCAAAGTCAAGATTCAGCGTAGGATCATTCCAAACAATCTGAGTACCGCGAAAGCTGTACCCCAGTTGGTAAACAACGTTCGGTGTCAATGTAAACGCGATGTCTACCTCTGAAGACACATCCTCATACGGTATCAGAAATTCAAAAACTATATTGGTTGTATTGTTCGAACTACCGTCATCGTCGTGCGTAAGCTGAAGCACTATGGATTGCATTTCAATCTCAGAATTAATGAAATCCGGTTTTGATCGGTAATCGCGTAACTCGCTCCTAAGGAAGTTTCTAATTTTGAGTTCATTCTTTTCCCAAAAAACCTTAGCAGACTTGATCTTTTTGGCTAATTCGCTCTGGGGTTCGTCACACTTTTCAACCATTGCTGAAATACGCTTTCCCAAGAAATTAATCTGAGCTTCAAGATAACTGCCTTCTTCAACGAATTTCATAGAATCCCCTTGTTTCAATTAACTATGCCAAAGCGCAATTCCAATATGGTTGATTGAACGATGTGCGTCTGTTGCAACGAGCTGAAAATGACCTTTTTTGTGATAGTGATGGATTGTGTAGCTGACTCCATCAATTTTGACATTTCCGCCATTTCGAGTAAAGCTAATTCCGCGTTTGCGAAGTTCTACGTCAACAAAGAAAGTCTGCGAAGGGTTGCCGGATTTTGCCCGCCGCCCCCAACGCATACACAGCAAACACCTGTATCCACCAGTTAAGTGCTAGCACAATCCGGCAACCCTCCGCGTACTTGCCCACGGCACCGCGTACTTGCCCAGGTACTTGCCCAGGTTTTATCCTGCGAACGGTTCTGAGGAATCACCCGCGGCACCCGCTTGGCGGCGCGGTTAAACGAAAACTTCAACGAAATTGCGCCCCAATCAATTCAACGATGGATCGTCGGGGATCGGAATCGATTTTCCTAACTGACTGCGAACGATTTGAGTTCCGAATTCCTCGCATACGCGTTTCCACAGGTTTTCGGGTGTGCCAAAAACGGCTGCTTCATCGGCTGGCAGGATCAGCCATCCTCCGGCTTCCATCTCCTGTTCCAATTGGCCGCTGCCCCATCCCGAATAGCCCGAAAACAGTTTGAAGGGCTGTAGGTTTCCGGCGATGATCTCTTTCAGATGTTCTCCGTTCATGGAGACGAAAACACCGGGGATGACATCCATCTCGGCCAGCGATGGCTGGCGGTGCAGCACCATCAGCGGACCTTCGACGGGGCCTCCCACATGGATGGGATCCTTGCAATCACAGTCGATTTCAAACAGTCTTGTCCAGATTTCACCGACGGTCACGTTCGCCGGCCGGTTGAGAATCACTCCCATCGCTCCCTGATCGTCGTGCTGGATCATCAACACAACCGAGCGAAAAAAGTTTCGGTCCGACAATTCTGGCACTGCGATCAGGAATTGCCCCTTCAAGGATGTCTGAAAATGGTCCATTTTTAATTAAAAATCGAACGAATTCGCCCGTTTTCTACAATAGCCTTTGACTTGGTTGAAAATTTCGCTAGACTGTGGGGCTGAATTTTCGAGAATTTGAATCTATCCCCTGCCATGAAATCTGATATCCACCCCAATTACCGTGACGTCGTCTTCAAAGACAAACAAGCCGATTATGCGTTCCTGACCCGCTCGACGATTCCCACCAAGGAATCGATCAAATGGGAAGATGGGAATGTCTATCCCGTCTACTACGTTGACATTTCCAGTGCTTCGCATCCGTTTTACACTGGCAAGCAGCAGCTTGTCGACACCCTCGGTCGGGTCGAAAAATTCAAAAAGAAATTCGGTGGCGATTACGGTACTGCTCCGGCAAAAAAAAAGGCCGCCAAGAAAAAGGCTTGATTTTCAGGTCGCTTGGGCTTTTCGCCTGTGCCGTGGTGATGTGCGGCACGCTCAGTGCAGGCCACAGTTTGCTTGCGGCCTGTGCGCCGCAAACGTCCACGGTTGAGCCGCAATCGCCCGGTCTCGAACCGGCTGCCGATGCGCTCCGGCCGTTCGACGAACTCATGCAGGAGTTCATCGAGGCCCATTCGGTGCCGGGAGTCGCACTGGCCGTGGGCCGAAAGGGGCAACTGATCTACGAAAAAGGATTTGGTTTTGCGGACGTTGAAGCTCAGACTCCGGTGACTCCGCAAAGCCAATTTCGGATTGCCAGCATCTCCAAGCCGATTACGGCGGTGGCAATCCTGAAGCTGGTGGAAAAGGGATCGTTGAATCTGGATTCCACCATCGGCGACCTCTTTACAGCGCCGGAATATCCGCCCCCGATTCGCGATGAGATTAAGAGCATTACCATCCGGCAGTTGCTCAATCACACCGCCGGATTTGATCGTGAGGTTTCGTTTGATCCCATGTTTCGCCTGGGCCAGATCGGAAACGAACTTGGACTGAAACGGATCGCTACCCGGGACGAGCTGATGGCTTATATGTTTAACCGGCCGCTCGATTTCACACCGGGCGAGCGATACGCTTATTCGAATTTCGGTTATTGCGTGTTGGGACGGGTGATTGAAAGGGTTTCCGGTCAGCCGTACGCGCAGTTCGTTGCGGAGCAGGTCTTGCAGCCGCTGGAAATGCATTCAACGAGCCTGGGACGTTCGGCTCTTCAGTTCCGTCAGCCCAGCGAGGTCAAGTATTATCTTTCATCGCCTCGCTCGGTAACTGGAATCGCACCGGGAGTGGAGGGAGAGCCGGTTTCGGTTCAATATGGCGGATGGGTTCTGGAGAACATGGATTCACACGGCGGCTGGATTGCCACGGCCGGTGACCTCGTCCGGTTTGCCAATGCGTTTGATGATCCAGAGAATTGTCCCCTGCTGTCATCGCAAACGATTCAGGCCATGTTTGCCAGGCCAGAGGGAAATGAAGGCGACTGGTATTATGGCCTGGGGTGGAATGTCAGGCCGGTCAAAGGTGGTGTGAATCATTGGCACACCGGGAGTCTGGACGGCACCAGCACGCTGCTGGTGCATCGCTCGGACGGGCTATCGTGGGCGGTGCTGTTCAATGCCCGCAGTACGGCAGACCAGGAGGCACTCGCTGGCAAAATCGATTCGCTGATGCATGCCGCCGCCGCCAAAGTTCGAACTTGGCCAAAGCCGTCCAGATGATGGCTCTTGGTGCATCATCACGCTATCACGTACGGCTGAGTTGAACTTTAACGATAGCGAAAGGTTGCCAGTGCGAACAATCGGACTTTTCGTCAACGTCCATCGCTAGCCCTACGATTGTTGAAGAAAGTTAAAGAAACACTCTCAAAACAAACGAAAGATATGGCAGGAAATCAATATTCGTTTCTGATGGCAAGACCCAATCTTGCCGTCTGATTGTCACGAAACGAATAAGATGGCCTACAGGGGGGAAATCAATAGCCGAGGATGCTTCGTTTGGTCACAAATGAACCTCGGTTGAAGCCATTCGTCACGGGCGACCTACTTTTGACGAAGGGTGCTATTGCTTTCCAGGCGATGTCTTCGCCGCGATGCATGAATCTGCAAGGAATTTGACGATTGTAATGAGCCGGTCCGCCGGTTTGTGTGAATCGTGCCGAATTCTCCCAAAGGTGGAATCAAGCACAGCCGATATCGCAACGGGATGAATCGTTACAAGGCTTACGCGTGTCATGATTTGCTTGATGGGCGTGAACGTGACAAGGATTTCATCTCAAATTATCAACGATTACGAGTCTATCTCGACCCAGATGCCCACACGGTGAGCATAGGGATAGGCGGTTATCCGATTTCCGGATTCATGCTGGTTTCGTTCGCATTGCGGCGGGATTGGTCGAATATCGGATCAGATAGCGAAAGACGAATTATTGTGTTTATGGAGAGCCTGCGATGAAGGTGTTCACAACTGGACAGGTCGCCAAGATCTGTAAAGTGGCCCCGCGCACGGTCAGCAAGTGGTTCGATTCGGGTCGCCTCAAAGGCTATCGAATCCCCGGCTCGCAAGACCGTCGTATTCCACGCGAATACCTGATCAAATTTCTCAAAGAGCATGGCATGCCTTTGGGAGACCTAGAAGATGAAGCAATGGCCAAGATTTTGATCGTTGCTCAGGATCAGGTGTTAATCGAAAATTTGAAACGGGAATTACCGCCCGAAAAAGCGTTTAAAGTTGCTGTGGCTGCCAGCGGATTCGAAGCTGGTATCCAGGCAGAAAGTTTTCATCCCGACTGCATCATTACCGACTTTTCAATCGGTAAAGTTGAAGCAGCTCAAATCTGTCAAAATCTTCGCAAGAATCCCGACTTCGGCGAAACCATTTTGATCGCTTTGCTGCCCGATGATGGTCAACCGATCACTTTCGATCGTTCCGCAATCAACGAAACATTCAAAAAACCTTTTGATGCCAGTTTGCTTGCCGAACGTCTTCGAACCCTGATCGGTTCATTGAAAGAACTGGTGTAAGGCCCCCGCAATCCTGCCCGGATTCGCAATCGCCTTGGCCGTTCGATCTGATTTTGCTTGCCGTCTTTCGCATAACCCGCTGCCGGTTGACCCCCGGTGGCGGTTTTTTTTTGTTTTGACCAGCCATTTTGACGCAGGCGCCGTCTGAATCTGCATTCTTCCGTAGATATTTCAACATCTGCTCGATCAGCGACTCGTTCTCTACTGTCATTTCAATTCATTATCAGGTATTTTCTTGGTTGGATTTCGTTAAGGCGACCGGCAGATAAAAACGTACCCCAGTGTAGGCGAGTCGCTCCGCGACTCGCAACTCAGCATCTGGGAAACACAATACTGCCTTGGGTAAACTTCTACCTGCCGGTCGCCTTAAGGAACGATTCGCTGCTCGTACTTTCCACCCCACTTCAACCATGCCCGAACTGTCTCACTTTGATGAAAAAGGCAATTCACGGATGGTCGATGTCGGTGACAAAGCGGTATCGCGAAGAATCGCCATAGCAAGCGGAGGAGTGAAATTGCAGCCGAATACGTTGGCTCGCATCACGCGCCGCGAAATGAAGAAGGGAGACGTTCTGGAGGTCGCTCGGCTGGCGGGAATCATGGCGGCCAAGAAAACTTCCGACTTGATCCCCCTGTGCCATCCGATTCGGCTGGACTCGGTTCAACTCGAATTTTCCTTTCCCAATGACTCGTCGATCCGGATCGAAGCCACCGTTTGTGCCAGTGACCGAACCGGCGTCGAAATGGAAAGCCTGACGGCGGTGATGGCGGCGGGGTTGACGATCTACGATATGTGTAAAAGTATTGATCGGGGAATGCAGTTAACCGATGTTCACCTGGTTGAAAAAACCGGTGGAAAAAGTGGCGACTATCGCCGAACGGAATGAGGATACCATTTTGAGCCAGGCAATCAGGCAAGACGAAAATTTACAGGCTACCGTGGGTGGGAGTGGGCGGTTGAAGCGGGTCGAAACCGGTGTTGAATCGGATTCTGGGTCGTTGCTTGAATCCTGTTATTCGCCGATTGCCAATGAATTGGCCCAGGTCGAGGAAGTGCTGCGACAGGAGATCCGTGGCGATACACCTTGGGTCGCACGTCTGTTTGAACACAACTGGGTTCGCTACGGCAAGCGAGTTCGTCCCGCAATGTTGCTGCTCTCCGGGGGCGCGATCGGCGAGTTGATCGACAAGCATCACTTTGCGGCGGCGGCGATTGAAATGATCCATGCGGCAACCCTGGTTCACGATGATGTGATCGACAACGCAAGCGTTCGACGTCACATGCCGACCGTCAATCAGACTTGGGGAAGTCGGGCCAGCGTTCTGTTGGGTGATTTTCTCTTTACGCATGCCTTTCATGTTGCCAGCCGCACCGACGAATGTTCCGTCATTGCTGCCATCGCCCGTTCCTCGAACAAGGTTTGCGAGGGTGAGATTCGTCAGAATGCCAACGAAGGAAATTTCGAACTGACCGAAGCCGAATACCTCGACATGATTCGCAACAAAACCGGTGAGTTGTGCAGTTGCAGTTGCCGGGTGGGAGCCTTGCTGTCGGGAGCGAGCGAAGCGGTTTGCAATCAGTTTGGCGAATTTGGGATACAGATCGGTATTGCCTTTCAAATTATCGACGATGTACTCGATGTCGTCGGCCAACACTCCAAGGTCGGTAAAACGCTGGGCACGGATCTGCTCAATCAAAAGCCCACGCTGCCGGTGATCCATTGTCTGCATCATGCGGACCGGAGTACGCGAGAGCAGTTGCTGGATTTACTGCGGTCTCCCGACAGTGCCGTTCCCATAGCTCCGATTCTGGAAACGTCTGGCTCGATTCAATATGCTCGCGATGTTGCTCACGACCAATTGAAGCAAGCGGTTCGATTCGCAAAGAGTTTGCCGAAGACGGCCTGTTCCCATGCGTTGGAAGAATTAGCTCAGTTCGTACTCAAACGGGTGAATTAGTCTTCCGGTTCTCCGGACGGCACATTCCCTCGATCGAGCATCGGTTGGACCTCTTCCACGAAGTCGTGAATCCCCGAAAACTGCCGGTAGACACTGGCGAATCGAATGTAGGCCACTTCGTCGATATGGATCAGCTTGGACATCACCATTTCACCGATTTCGTGGCTGGTGATTTCTGATTCCGGGTGCTGGTAAACTTGCTGGGCAATCTCCAGAATGGCCTGCTCCACCACATCGGTCGGAATGGGCCGCTTCCAGCAGGCCCGCTCCAGGCCCCGTCGGATTTTTTCTACTTCGAACAGTTCTCGTGAGCCATCCTTTTTGACGACCTTGATGTCCAGCTCGACCACGCGTTCATACGTGGTGAATCGTTTGCTGCAATTGTCACAAATACGACGGCGACGGATCGCAAAACCGTCTTCGCTGACCCGCGAATCGGTTACTCGGTCATTGTCTTCCAGGCAATAGGGGCACTTCATGGAGTCTACGGTTGAGAAGGTATGGTTTCCGCCAGCTCGGTCGCGACCGAAGTAATGACTTCCTCGTTGACGTTGGCGTCGAGTGCAGCCATCCGGCCTGCGGCCATTGGAATCGACGGCGAGAATCCGCCCTCGACCATCTGTTGATAACACAGGTCGCATTGCGGGCACTGATGGAGATGCATCGTTACGCCCGCTCGGGTTTGGCAACAATGTACCGACTTGGTCGCATAATCGCACAACAGCAGTCGGCATTGTTCACAACTCAAGCTGTGAGCCAAAGGAGGCGGTGTGTGCCCCCGGGGGGCGGAAAACAATGACATGCCTATCGACCATACCACCAGTCCAGCGCAAAAATAGATGGCGCCCAGTTGAAACAACGTCGTCTTGCGTTTGGCAACTCGTGTTTGAAGGTTTGCTTCTGGTCCGACGATCAGACCTGGCTTACAGGGAAGCCAGTCATTTTCGGCTGAAGCAGGATTTTTCTTTTTTGAAACATCCATGGGAGTGTGCGACTAAGGAATAGAGACTTGAATGGGAAGGGATCAGAACCCTTGGAAGCATAGTAAAAATTGCCGATCATTTCGATACAACAACCCTTCATTTCAGAAAAAAAAATGCAAGAAATCTGGAAGTGCAAAAAAATAAACCGAAGGGGACACCTTCGGCTTATTTGACTTCTGGCTGCTGAGAACCAGCAAGTTTGGCTTCGATTGGTAAGCTGGTTCGCCAAGATTGGCTCACTCAAGACGGGCTCACCTACGAGAACTGCATGGATTGAGGCGAGGAACCATCTTCAGCGCTTCTTGATGGACCTCGCAATTTGGGAACTGGCTCACCAACTTCTGCAGCCAATCCAGGAAGATCCCTAATAATAATCTTCCGGCGGGCAATCGTAAGAAAGTCATCTCTTTGGAGCTGTCCTAAAACGACGGTAACCGTTTCCCGCGTGCTACCGATGATCGAAGCCATTTCCAGGTGAGACAGTCGGATGTCCAACAGAAGGCCTTCCGGTTCAGGAATACCATAGCGTTCGGTCAATTCGACCAGCAGGTGAATGACTCGCTCGCGATTGGATCGGAACAGCAGGTTTCGTAGGCGCCGCTGGATACGTTCTCGGCGGCAGCCGATGATTTTGGTGACTCCCAATGCAATGTCAGGATATTTTTGCAGAATGCGATCAAACGACTTTTTGGGAATCAGCACCAGAGTCGTTTTCTCCGTCGTTTCAGCGTATTCATCGCGGCGGTCCTTACCAAGAATCGCCAGCTCACCAAAAATCTCACCTGTATCCACGAACCCGAGAATGGCTTGCTTGCCTTCCGGAGTCGAGTGGCAGATTTTGACGCGCCCCTGGGCAACGTACAGAATTCCATCTGCATTTTGGTCGGGCAAGTAAACAGGTTCACCTCGTTTGTATTGCCGCATTCGCGATTCAGACTCCAGGGTTTGAATGTCCTCCGTCGTGAGCTTGGCAAACAGACTACAATTTTTTAAGTACCAAAAACTATCTCGCATATTTTTATTCCTTTCCAGGCTTTGAAAATGACTACTGATTTACATTTGAAAGGGAAGCGACATTTCAAAGTCCTTATACAAGAACAAAGATGCCTGTGCAGGCAAAGAATGTCTTCGAGGCGATGGACAACCTTAATCGTAACGCGTTGCACCCATCTAGAAAAGGATTGTTAAGTATTTTTCTCATTGGTTTACTCGCTCATTCAATTCGGTAATGCTGAAAACGAGGTAGGTCGTCAGTGTTTCACGGTTAAGTCAAGTTTGCGGAAGTAGCGAACGATGATCGGGGCGAACCACTCGCCATCGATATCGTTCATTTCAGTTTTCTAATCACTGCAATAAGTAGACGCAATAATGGCTGCCAGCACAGTGAATATCGGACTAACGTCCTCCTCCACCCCGGTTTCCACCACCGCCAAACGGACCACCGCCGCCGCCGCCGCCACGGTTACCGCCACCGCCGCCCTGTCCGCCGCCTCCGCCACGGTTACCGCCGCCACGATTGCCGGTGGCTTGTTGCTGCGCACCGCGCTGCATCATTTCCATCATCCGCTGCGCGTCAGCGTTGCGACCTTGCTGAGGTTGCTGTGGCTGCTGTGCCCCTGCATTTCCTCCGCCGCCTCCCTGACGGTTTCGGGCTTGCTGCTGGGCCTGATTCGACACAGCGGTTTCAGGTTGTTCAAATTTGAATTGGCCGGGGAATTTTTGCTCCAGCAGCATTTTCACGATTGCCGGGTCAACCTCAAGTCTCGGTGCAAATCCGGATACGATAGGCCCTTCCACCACTCCAATGTCCAATTCTTCAACGATCCCTTGAATCTTCAGGAAGATATGATTCGGACCGGTCACGACCAGTACGCTGCGTTCCACATCGACCGCCAGCCGACATTTGGCTTCGCGCTGTTCCTGCGATGCCCCCCCGCCTCCGCCTGCTCCTCCTCGCCCCCCACCGGCAAACTGCTGCATCATTCGTTGCAACTGAGCCATCTGGTCGTTGTTCCCTTGATTTCCCTCATTGGACGATTTGTCAATCAAGCTCGGGATGGAATCTTCAATCACCTTTTTGATTTCCTCCGGATCACGATGCTTGATCTTGATCGTATAGGTTCTGCCAACCAGGTTTGGGTCATGAGCAGGATTGGGTTGGTCGAGAAGTTCGACCATGGCATTGATCTGATCCAGGTCATTGGACGTGGCGCCAATCACAAACAGGTAGTTCATCGGACCATCAATATGGAATCGAACGTCGCCTTCCAGATTGGAAGCGCCGGTTGAGCTGCTTCCAGAACTTCCTCCTAGCAAGCCGCCGAAAATATCGCCCATCGGAGTCAGATTTCCCAACATGCTTCCGAGCGGATTGGAACCGCCGCCGCCTGAATTCGATGACGCCAAACCGAATTGAACTTCCAATACTGACTTGATCTCGTTTGCGCTGCGATGATTGATCGCAAATACCTCAAACGGTTCAACCTCTGATTTTGCACCGATTTCCTTGCGGATGGCATACTCCAGATCATCCAGCGCATCCAGATCTTCTGAAATCAAGATCACCTTGCCATTCACAAACCGGATTTCGATCGGAGCCCCCGCCACCGATTCAATGGCATCCGGTGGACGATATTCATCCTGAATCGTTTGTGACTGCGAGTTTCGCCCGATCAATCGTTCGTCCTCATCCTGCTGAGGCTGGAAGGCTACCAGGCTTGAGAGGAAAGTATTTGATGGGACTCCCAAATAGCTTGAAGCAAGCGTTGATGCGGACATCAAAGTACCAAGATTGAAACGGCGATGTCCCTTCGATGACTGATCGTCATCCGGATTTCTTCGGTCAGTTCCCCAGTTCCCTTCGAATGTCTGAGAATCGCCATTTTGCAGGCCACGCACGGCGGGCCGGTTCGAACCTCTCGGTTGATAATTCTTTCGATCCTCCGGCAACACGATTTTGATCTTATTGGGACGCCCTTCGCTTTTCAGAAGATAGTCAATCATGTCTGGCAACGCGGTCGCGGTGCGTTCATCGATGTCAATCATGCGAGTGCCGGTTCGCGATCGATTCGACTCCGACTTGGCCATCGCATCCAGTTTTTCTACCATAATGGTGATATCTTTGATATCCAGTTGCTTGCCACGCACGATAATCTGGTTTTTGTCCGCGTCCGCAATGACCACGGGAGCATCCGGTTTGACATCCGTTCCCGTTTGCCTCAAGAGATTTTGCAGGGCGGCCAGAATCGTTTTCGCGTCGCCAAATTCCAGCGGAATAATTTCAAATCCTTGCCCGCTGCTCAATGAAATCGCCTCCAGTGCTTCCGCCACGAGCGCATGATCTTCTTCTGAACCCCAGACAAAAATACTGTTGTTGAGCTTGTCTTGCTGCATCCTCGCACCGCGGCCTTCGAGTACCATCTCGACCATGCCGTAACCCAATTCGGGATCCACCACGATCGGGTATTGCTTGAACTGCATCCGCCGCAACTGCACTTCGCCTGTGTCGACGGCGACATCCGTTGCCTTCAGGAATTCTTCAAAACGATCGTGCATCTTCTGAGTGGCTCGAACGAACAGCTTCTTGCCGAATGGCTCACGGGTGATGGAGATACTCTCATCGGGCGTACTGTTACGATTCGCGGGAATCCCAAGTTCACTGCGGGCCATCAACATAAATGACTCAGGATCGAGGTACTGCAGTGTGTAAATCTCGGTATGTCTTTGACGATTCTGATGCGCTCGGTCAATCACCGACCGCATGATCCGCAATACACCACCGGTTTCGCGTACCCAGATTTGGTTCGCGGCCGGAAGCTTGGCAAAGAAATTCCTGTTCGGTGCACTGACCAGGGGAGCCAGCTCTTCAAACATGTCGTCAATATTCAATTCTCCAAGATCAAAAATACAGATGATCGTTTCATACTTGCCACGCTGATCCAACTCGTCCGGATAAACAAACTCGATCAGTTCATCCGGGAAATCCCGTCCCGTAACCTCCGTCAACACCAACATGTTTCGATTGCGAACCAGGGTGTACGGCGGATCGAGCAACCGAAGCGCATGATTTAGCTGATCCAGTGCTTCCATCGTGGTGTATTCGGAATCGTCCTTGAGATAGAACGTTCCCGATGGCCAATTGGCAATCGGTTGCAGTGCAAATCCCGCCTGATCGGCAAACCAGGGAATGACATACGACCATTCCTCATGCTGGAAGTTGAGCCGAATCGGTCGATCCGGATCGACGTTCGGTTCCTGAACTTGGGCAGCCCAGCACGGATTGGCAACGAACGCCAGCAACAGCGCAATGGTTGCAATAATTAGACGGGAGCGGGTTATGATTGATTGAGTCATGAAAGGATCATCCACTGCTTCAAAAGTTCCTCAACTAAAAGGTGTACGTACTTGGATTAAACTCAGATTCTGCAAGAATGTTTCGAAATCAACCGTAAAATCACAAATTTGTCCGATGGTTGCTCTGCGGGCCGAAAACCAGGTCAAAACAGCCCATTTTACACTGAAATGAAGCGAATTCTCTGTATTGAAACGACCTGCGACGAAACAGCCGCGGCCGTATTGGACGAAAATTTGACCGTTTTAGGCAGTATAGTTGCTTCCCAAGGCCGCCTCCACGAACGATTTCAGGGCGTCGTCCCGGAAATTGCAGCTCGGGCACACGTCGAGCGGATTTTGCCGGTTATTCATGAGGCTTTAGTTAATTCAAGCACAAAACTTGAAGAACTGGATGCGATTGCCGTCGCCAATACGCCCGGTTTGTCCGGCTCGCTGCTGGTCGGTCTAATCGCCGCCAAGTCGTTCTGTTTTGCACTCGACATTCCCTTGATTGCAATCAACCATCTGCACGCCCATGTTTACGCCTGCCAACTGAGTTCGCCCGAGCCTGTCTACCCCTGCGTCGGTATGATCGTCAGTGGCGGCCACACTCACTTGTACTCCTACGCAACGCCACTGGAACCGGTTTACCTCGGCGGCACGATTGACGATGCAGCCGGTGAAGCATTCGACAAAGTGGCCAGCATGTTGAAACTCCCCTACCCTGGTGGCCCGGCGATCTCGAAGGTTGCTGCCGAAGGCGATCCCAAAAAGTTTCGTTTCCCGCGAGCGTTCGTCAACGAAGACCGTCTCGATTTCAGTTTCAGTGGATTGAAAACAGCCGTCCGTTACGCAATCACTGGTCCAGGCAAACAGGATCCAACCGCCGTTGAGTTGTCTCGTCAACAGATCGCAGATCTGGCAGCCAGTTTCCAACAAGCGGTGGTCGATTGCCTGGTCGCCAAAGCGATCCAGGCCATCAAACGACAACAAGTGAAAACATTGTGTGTCGGGGGCGGTGTGGCCGCCAATCGCCTGTTTCGCGAACAGCTATCAACTGCGTGTCAGCAAAAAGGAATCACGCTGCATATTGCTTCCATCGAGCTTTGCACGGACAATGCCGTGATGGGCGCGATCGCGTTCGAGCGATTCAAGGCCGGTAGGTTTGAAGAGCTGGATCTGGATATTTTTCCCGGTCTGGTGCGGGTGTAGGCATCCTGAAAATGACCAAGCAATTATCCTGCTCTCCCTCCGTCGCAAGTTATGCGGAACTGCATTGCAAATCGAACTTCTCGTTTCTTGAGGGAGCCTCCCATCCGAGCGAGCTGATTCAGCAAGCAGCGGCACTCAAGTACCGTGCTCTGGCCATCACGGATCGCAATTCACTTGCTGGCGTCGTTCGCGCGCATGTTGCCGCCAAGGCTGAGAATTTGAAGTTGATCATTGGCGCTGAGGTCACGCCCTGCGATGCGGCACCGGTCGTTCTGTTGGCGATGAATCGCAACGGTTATGCCCGACTGTCGACCTTGATCACCAGCGGTCGCCGCAACGCACCTAAGGGATCCTTCCACTTGGCGGTGCAGGAAATTGCCAGCGATAGCGAGGGCTTGATCGCTTGCGCTCTGCCACCCCATGAGAACACAGATTCGTTGGCCTGTTATCGGGAGGCATTTGGTGATCGAGCATTTTTGCTTGCGGAACTTCATCAAGGCCCCAACGATGAACATCAATTAAGCAACGTAATCGCACTTGGCAAATCAATGGGGCTGCCAATGGTTGCCGCCAATGATGTCCACTACCACACTCCCGACCGGCAGCCACTGCAGGACGTGCTGGTCGCGATCCGAAATCACTGCACGGTGGCCGAGCTTGGCCATCGGCGGTTCCCAAACGCAGAGCGGCATCTCAAATCACCCCATCAGATGTGTAAAATATTTCACAAATATAGCGGAACTAACGAGGCCATCGAAGCCATTGAGCGAACCTTGGAAATTGCGGACCGATGCCAGTTTTCGCTCGATGAATTGCGATACGAATATCCGCACGAGCTTTGTCCACCGGGAAGCACGCCGATGGAATTTCTGGAGAAGCTGACCTGGGAGGGCGCTCGGGATCGCTACCCGGAAGGAATCTCAGACAAAGTTCGCGATACCATTGAACACGAACTGACGTTGATCAGCAATCTTCACTATGAAGCGTATTTTCTGACCGTTTGGGATCTGGTTCAGTTTGCACGAAGACGGAACATTCTTTGCCAGGGTCGCGGTTCGGCCGCCAATTCGGTGGTCTGCTATTGTTTGGGAGTTACGTCCGTAGATCCTGAACACATCGATCTGTTGTTCGAACGATTCATCAGTCAGGAACGGAATGAGCCGCCCGATATCGATGTCGATTTCGAACATGAACGGCGCGAGGAAGTATTACAGTACATCTACGAAAAGTACGGTCGCGAGCGGACGGGCATGACCGCGACGCTGACGACCTATCGTTCAAGATCTGCAGTACGGGACGTGGGAAAGGCACTGGGGCTTTCGATGGATCGAGTCGACAAGCTGGCCAAAAATCTGGGGCACTACGGTCATGAAAAGTCGCTGGCATCCCGCTTTCGCGAATCGGGGCTTGACCCGCGGACTCGACTGGGGCAACAGTGTCTGTTGCTCACGCAGGAGCTTTATGGCTTCCCGCGCCACCTCTCGCAGCATGTGGGCGGGATGGTGATGACGGAAGGACCGCTGCATGAGCTGGTTCCAATCGAAAACGCTTCCATGCCGGGCCGAACGGTGATCGAATGGGACAAGGACGATCTGGATGCACTTGGCTTGTTGAAAGTGGATTGTCTTTCCTTGGGAATGTTGTCAGCGATTCGAAAGTGTTTTCAACTGATTGAAGCCCATCACGGGCGTTCACTGACCCTGGCGACGGTACCGCAAGATGATGGGGCCACCTATGAGATGATCTGCCGCGCCGACACGATCGGCGTCTTCCAGATCGAAAGCCGTGCCCAGATGAGCATGCTGCCGCGACTCAAACCGAGAAAATTTTACGACCTGGTCATTGAAGTTGCCATCGTTCGACCCGGCCCGATCCAGGGCGACATGGTGCATCCGTATTTGCGACGTCGGGACGGGAAAGAGGAGATCACCTATCCCAACGAGGCCATTCGCGCAGTGCTGGAAAAGACGCTCGGAGTCCCGCTGTTTCAGGAACAGGCAATGCGAATGGCGCAGGTTGCGGCGGGTTTTACACCGGGCGAATCCGACCAGTTGCGCCGGGCGATGGCTGCGTGGAAACGCAAGGGCGGACTCGAACCGCTTCGCGATAAGATGATCTACGGAATGCTTGCCAATGGTTTTGAGTTGGAGTTCGCCGAACGACTTTATCGACAGATTCAGGGGTTTGGCGATTATGGATTTCCGGAATCCCATGCAGCCAGTTTTGCGCTGCTGGCCTATGTGTCGGCCTGGCTCAAGTGCCACTATCCGGCGGCGTTCTGTGCCTCGCTCATCAACAGCCAGCCGATGGGATTCTACGCCCCGGCTCAGCTTGTCAAAGATGCTCGAAGTCACGGCGTGGAAGTACGACCCGCAGATGTGAACTTCAGTCAATGGGATTGCACACTGGAACCTACCCCACTGAATCAGGGTGAGAATCCGGCACTGCGTTTGGGGCTGCGGTTAATTAGCGGACTATCAGAATCCGCAGCCGAAAGGATCGCTGCCGCGCGAAACGACCAGCCTTTTTCATCGGTGGAAAATTTCATTCGCCGCACCGGATTGGGCCGCAACGTGGTGGTGCGGTTGGCGCGAGCGGATGCATTTTCATCGTTGCCGGTCGATCGCAGGAGTGCGCTGTGGGATGCGCTGCCGGAATTTGAATCGGGAACTCTGTTTCAGCAAACCGATTCGGCAGAACCGCGAACAGAACTCCCACCGATGAGATCCTTTGATGAAGTTGTGGCCGACTACCAGACGTTGGGCCTGTCCCTCAAGGCCCATCCGTTTTCCTTTCTGCGTGAGGACCTGAAAATACTGGGGGTCACACCGGCAGCAGAACTGCAAGAGATCGCCAACGGCAAGTCAGTCAAAGTTGCCGGACTGGTCTTGATGCGGCAGCGGCCTGGCACGGCCAAGGGAGTGACATTTGTGACGCTTGAAGATGAGACCGGCCAAGTGAACCTTGTGGTCTGGCACAATGTGTGGGAACGCTATCGCCGTATCGCCCGATCCGCTTCGGCGATCCAGGCATCCGGAACGCTTCAGATGGCCGAAGGGATCATCCATATTGTCGTTCGTCAACTGCGCGATCTATCGACCGCGCTCAGCGAAATCCCTGGACGCTCCAGGGATTTTCGGTAGAGACCGGCTACTGGCCTCCCAACTTCTCGAGCAGCAAAGCGTCCAGTTCGGCGTCTCGAAGCGGATCGGCGGTGCCGATTCCCAGCGCGTCGTCGATTTCGCGAATAATACTTCGCAAAGCCACTTCCTGATCTTCCGACATTTTGACCTCGCTGTGGATTCGGTCCTGATCCAGCTTATCCAGCATGCCGCTGATTCTGGAAATCGCGCTGTCATACTTCTCGAATTGGGGCTGTAAATCCTTGATCAACTCGGTGGAAGATTTGAGACTGGAGATCGCCATCTCGGCCTCGGGATTTTGCTGGGCATCGGCCACCTTGGTGATCCCTAGCTCTTTCAGCTTGGTAATTGCCGCTTGGTTGCGTTCCTCCAGTTGTTTCAGGTGCCGCTCCAGCTTGTCTCGCTCCATGCGAAACTCGGCCAGCTTGTCGCGGAACTGGGCTTCCGTCATCAGGCCGTTGCGTTCCTCAACCGCCGGCTTGGGAGAATTCCACATCATGTACAACCCGACGGCCAGTGCCAGCGCGAGTAAAAGAAAGACAATTTGTTTCATGGTTCTGAGTCTGTCATTAAAAAATTGTAACCGTACACGAGTTGCCAAAACGTTTAGCCTCTATGGAGTGCAATGATTTTACGGGTAGGCAGGTTCAATGCTGAGACGGCACGCTACCGTCGCGCCTGCGCCGACCATTACTCGATCTTTCAAGCTTCCCCCCTGAGTCGGATCGGCTTTCCATGATCGTTGCAAACCAATGGCGGTCGGCTTCGGCTTGCGGCTAAACGCACCATGGCTCCGTTATCAGATACAAAAATCGACGGCATCGAATGTGCCGCCGATCCGATTTTATAATTGCTCGAAGCTGAAACTATTTCAGCAAATCCTCAAGCATTTTTTGAGTTGATTCAAGATTGGCTGGCTCAGTCAACAAGTCATCGGCATCACTGCTGCGACTCGTCAATTCGTTCATCTTGTCGGTTTCCAATCGAAGCGCGGCATCGATTTCCACTCCCAGATCTTCGATTTCTTTCGACAACTTATCGAGGTCACCGCTGATCGAGGTATTTCCTCCGGCAGACACTCGAGTATCTCGAACGGCGTCCACAGCGATCTTCTGGTCATCAATCAGGCTGATCTTGTGCTTGAGTTCGTCCATCAGTTTGACAGCCTGTGATTCCTGAGCCCGCAGAAACTCGACCGATTTGCTCAATGCGTTATACCCATCGACAGTCGCCTTGTACTTGGCTTCCATATTCTTGATGTCAGCAATCACTCGTTCGGCTGTCCTTCCGACTTCTTCCGCCGAATAGGTCTTTCCATTGCGAGTGATCTCGCCACCGCTTTCTCCAACCTCTTTCATGAGCGCAATGACCTGCTCGCCTTGAGCTTTGGCGGCCTCATGGGCGGCTTTTGCCTTTTCCTGTTTTTCCTTTAGCAGGTCAAGCCGGGCTTCGGCTCTATATTTATCCGCCTTAAGCTCATCGAGACTTGCCTGCAACTGATTTTGTTTGTTCTCGATGCTCTTGCGTTTGACGTTCAATTCACCGAGCGCCTTGTCCAGTCGTTTGGTAATTTCGTCAACGGCGACCTGTCCTCGCGGCCCGCAGCCAACATAGGCGGCAACCCCGATAACCCCCACCAATAATAAAAATCCCAGAAATTTCATCGTTTCGTACTCCAAAAATTGTTTTGAATTGTCTTTCTATGGGCAACGCGGTTCCCATTTGAAACCCCATGCTGGTAATCCACATTCAGAAGTGAGGATTCGCTCAATCCTGCAACAATTAGAACAATTTTTTTTCGAAATTCAAATGTTCGGAGGGAAAAAAAGGAAAAATTTTCCTGAGCCTATCGAACTAAGGCGACCGGCAGGTAAAAAGTTTACCCAATTAGTATTGTGTTTTCAGACGCTGAGTTGTGAGTCGCGGAGCGACTCGCCTACACTATGATCTGCCGGTCGCCTAAAACGGCAATGAACGTGTTTTCGCCAGAAAGTCTATCGTTTGAACCGATTAGACAGATTGGCAACCAGCTCTACACCGGCCTGTTTTTCATCCCTGGAAAACAGAACATCGCTGGTCAGGGCCAAGCCGCAAATTAACGCTAGAACGGTGGCAGCAAGAATCGGCTCCACCAGCAGTAGTACCGGCAAGACAATCACCAGCCAAATACCCTTATCGGTCGTGCAGCCCTGACGGTGGTTGAGCCACATCGTTGAGGTGACAAGAAAAAGACTTCCGCAGACTCCCGATATCACCGCCCCCCAAAGATTCCAGACGGGAATGGTAAAAAAGCTGATGCAGGTACTCAGCCCCAATCCGACCGCGAGCGCGATGGAGATCCACCGGCCTCGCTCCGCGACCCATAGATATTCCTGACTGACCACGAAGAGGCTCAGCCAGGTGTAGGTCAGCATGGTTGCCGGAAAAATCGCCAAGCCATCCGAGTAACGTCCCTGAAGAACCGTGTCGTAAAAATAGGGAGCAAACGCCAGAACGACAATCCCCGCAGCCGTATAGGCGATGCCGAGCAGCTTGAAAGTCAGATTTAACTGATGGGCGGCTTCATTCTTCTTGCCGGCCTCCCAAAGTTTGCTCAAATAGGGCAGCATTAACCCGGCGATGACCGTTGCGACACTGGCCAGTAGGGCCGGAATGATTCGACTGCTGTGATACTGACCGACATGGCTTTGAGCGACCTCGAACGTGCCACTGCACAAGCGAAGCAGCAAGTAACGATCGATCAATTCCAGCGAATTACTGAGCAAATTCGACAGCCACAACCATCCGGCAAACGGCAAAATCCGTTTCCACATCGTGCGATGCGGCAACGTGGATTCCTGATGACTCCAGATCGATTTGCGACATCGCCAGTAAAACCAGGCCGCCGGAAACAAACTGATCAAACAGCTCAGTCCGTACGCCAGCGTCATGCCTTCGACCGCCCGATCCGTCACCCAAATCGTCAGGCTGCCGATCAAGGTGAACGCAGCGACAATCACGAACCGCATCAGGCTGACGAGTCGAACTTGACGAATCGACTCCAGCAGAGTGTATGCAAAGTTCGAGATCGTGACTCCGATCAAGGTGACGGCCACACAAACGATGAGTCCGGTCGCGTTGCCATCCCCCAGGAGCCAATGAGCAAAATATTCGGGAAATAACAGAAAGACCATCGAACCCACGAGGGTCGCAACGCCACTGACCAGCCCGATCCGCAGCACAAACGTCCTTGCACTTCCACGCTGAGCATAAAACTCGGTGTACTTCCCAAAACATCCCGGCAGACCCAATACCATCAGCGGGGGCAGAAGCATGAGAAAGCCCCAAACCAACGACCACTGTCCGAGTTGCTGGTCGGTCAGCAATCGACAGAACAGAATGCTCCGCAGAAACCCGATGACCCGCTGGCCTACGGTAACTGCTAACGCAAATGTAATGCCAAGTGCAAACGAATCTCCCGCCCATACCGTCGGCTGTGCGGTGGGCAATTCAATGGAAACGGTGCTTTTGGAATCCGTTGCGGTGGACATGCGCAAAGTTTAGGTTGGGATTAGCGGGAAGCAGACGCTCAAGAGAATCAACTAACCCAAGAATGCCCCTTTTCAGAGGTCAAATGCGCATGGTAAAATCGATTTGATTCCTACGAACGGACCCGTCGCGATTTGTTCGCCCGAATTGGCTTTCCTTCGTGTCATTTTTAAGGTTGGACAAATCCTTCCCACTTCATTCAGCAGGCTACTCGTTTGAACACTCATCCACTGGAAAGTCCGGTTGCGGACAAACCACTCGTCGTCGATTTTACAGTCGTTGCCAAAGAGGTAAAACTCTCCCCCGAGATCCTCACAAGAACCGTCGCGTTGCTCGATGAAGGGCATACGATCCCGTTCATCACTCGTTTCCGGAAAGACCTGACCGGCGGACTCAATGAGCGTCAGATCCTGGACATCAAACGCGCGGTGGCGATCCATCGTGCACTGGCGGAACGAAAGACCTTTGTCATCAAGTCCATCGAGTCTCAGAATCATCTGACCGACGAATTGAAGACGCAGATTCTCAGCGCACCCAACAGCCGTGCACTGGAAGACATCTATCTGCCTTTCAAACCGCAAAAGCAATCGCGGGCTGCGGTTGCCAAACAACAAGGGCTTGAGCCGCTCGTTGAAGACATCGTCAACGCTGCAGATAGTGATGTCGATCTAGCCACTCGCGCGACTCAGTTTGTTCGCGTGGACAAGGGCCTCAACTCAGTGGATGATGTGATCCGTGGTGTGACCGATTTGCTGATTGACCGTTTTTCGGAACACCGGGAACTGCGAGACCGGCTGCGTCAGATCGTTCGGCAAACCGGCGCACTGGTATCGAAATCGACGGGTGAGCCCTCTGTCAATGAAACGCAGGATGCGCCGGATTCTGAGCCAGTGACCACACCTGCAACCACCGCAGTTGTGTCTGTTGATGAACCGCCGAAAACGGAGGCCGCATTGGTATCGGAAGTGGAATCGGCTCCTGATACGTTGGCATCTGGCCAGGTAGAGGAGGCAACAGAGACGGTTGAGCCGTTGGCAGCCAGTGATTCTGAGTCGCTCGAAAACATTGAGCCCAAGGTAGAGCTTAAAGTTGAGCCTGAAACGGCTGCTGAAATTTCAAAGGCTCAAGACACATCAGGTGACTCTCAAGGGGATCACGCGATTGAGTCGGAACCTTCCTCAGCGGAATCTGACACCGGCACTGCCTCCAAGTCCGATATAGAATCTCCAGCAGAGTCATCCGCAGAAGCCGTTGAGGCTCCGCTGGCCAAAAAAACCAAAAAGAAGAAAAAGAAATCGGCTCCCGATCCATTCAGGGACTACGCTGATTTCAAACAACCGCTGAAGAATTTGAGCCACCATCAACTGTTGGCCATCAATCGCGGTGAGCGCAGCGGAAAACTGAAAGTCAAAATTCAGGCGGATGATGAGCAGCTCCACACCGCGGCCAGAGAAAGTCTTGTTCCGGCCGACCATCCGTTTGCTGAATTCCTGGGCAAGTGTGCCACAGAATGCGTATCGCGAACCCTGTTTCCCAGCATCGAGCGAGAGGCACGGCGCGAGCTGACCGAAGCGGCCGAACGCCATGCAACGGATGTCTTTGCCAATAATTTGCGGAATTTGCTGCTGCAACCGCCGATGCGAAACTGTCGCGTACTGGCTATCGATCCAGGCTTTAAGAGTGGCTGCGCGGTCGCGATTCTCGATCCGCTGGGCAATGTGATCGACCAAGGCCAGGTTTACGTCGTGGGCAATCAGTCCAAACGCGACGAAAGCAAGAAGCGAATTGCCGACTGGGTTCACCAGCACGCCATTGATGTCATCGCCATCGGTACAGGAGTCGCCTGCCGACAAGCCGAACAGCTTGTCTCGGACACGATTGCGGAGTCGCTGACCGACAGTAAAGTTCACTATGTGATGGTCAACGAAGCCGGTGCCAGCGTGTACTCGACGAGTGAAACCGGTCGCGAAGAGTTGCCGGAGCTTTCGCCCGCCATCCGCAGTGCTGTTTCCATCGGTCGCCGCCTGCAGGATCCGTTGTCCGAATTGGTAAAAATCAGTCCGGCCAATATCGGCGTCGGAATGTATCAGCACGACGTCAAGGCAAAACATCTGGTAGAGTCGCTCGATGAAGTGGTCGAATTCTGCGTCAATCAGGTCGGTGTGAACGCGAACACGGCCAGCGTATCGTTGCTGAAGTATGTCTCAGGTTTGAATGCATTGACGGCTCGGCGTTTTGTGGAGCATCGACAAAAGGTTTCCGGTTTTCGCAACCGTCAACAATTTCGTGAGGTCTCCGGGATCGGCGAAGCCACATTCGTGCAGGCGGCTGGCTTTTTGAGAATTCACGATGGCGACAACCCTCTGGATTCGACCTCGATTCACCCGGAAAGCTATTCGCTGGCAGAGAAGGTGATCGAAAAAGTAGGTGCAACGTCGAGTGAGTTGTTTCCACGCACTCAGGAAGGCGTTGCGGTGGCAACGGAGGCTGCGGTAACAGAGCCCGAGCCACAGCAAGAGGCATCGCCGACCGCAGATGCAGATCAAGTTCCCGAGACCGCACCGCCTGAATCGACACCGGCTGAACTAACATCACCTGAGCCAACACCAACCGAATCGGTTGAATCTGCCAGCGAAGTGTCCGCAGAATCTGCACCGCCGGAATCAGGCAACGCGCCGGTACTGACCGAGGTAAGCTCCGCTGCGAAGGCGCCTCCTGAAACGTTTGTCACTCAACTCGTCGCCGTGACCAGGGAGCAGGAAGAGCTTCGCGGCCAGGTAGTCCACCGGCTCAATGGGCTTGATATCGGTACTTTGGCTCAGGAGTATGGTGTCGGACGATTGCTGGTCAAGGATATTCTGTTGACGCTGAAAAAACCATCTTGGGATCCTCGTGATCGGGCGGCCAAACCGATATTCCGCCGTGGGATTTTGAAGATTGATGATTTGAAACCAGAGATGCAACTTGAAGGACAAATCGTCAACGTGGTTGACTTCGGCGTGTTCATCGATATCGGGTTGGGAGAGAGTTCGTTGGTCCACGTCAGCCAACTAGCCCACTCTTATGTAGCCGATCCCAACCGGTTGTTTTCAGTCGGCAACATCATGAAGGTCTGGGTTGCGGAGGTTGATTCGGCTCGCCGCCGCGTCAAGCTGACCGCCATTGAGCCTGGAAGCAAACCGCCTCAGAAGCGATCCAGGCAACCCTTCAAAAAGCATGGCCAGCGAACCGAGGGCAGGAAAGAAGGCGAACCACGCACCTCCAAGCCGTCGGATCGTTCGGAAAGTCAGGATCAAACACAAACACCGCGCGAGAAAGTCGGACGATTCGGTCATCGTGCCGCTTCTTCGGGACCCGGCAAGGATCGGTTCGACCAGCGCAAACCAAAACCACGTTTTGAGAAATCCTCGCACCGAGAGAAAAACTCCCGTCCTCGTGTTTTCAAGTCCAACATGCCGGCTCCCCCTATCACGGATGAAATGCTCAAGGGCAACGAACCCATGCGATCTTTTTCAGATTTGCTGCAATTCGTCCAAAAGAAACCCAAAGACGAGAAGTAGATTTCACTCTGTGGAAGGTAATCGCAAGCGTATTTGGCAATCCTGTTTAGCTTTTTGAGGAGAAACCATGAACGTCCAAACCATTTCACCGGAACGGCTCAGCGAACTCAACGCAACCGGCAAGCCCATCGAACTGATCGACGTCCGGACTCCGGCCGAATTTCGTGAAATTCACATTGAGTTTGCCCGAAATGTCCCCCTGGATCAGCTCCACCTGATTGGTTTATCAGCATTCGTGGGAGCCGGGCTGATCTTCGCGGGAGTAACAGACACCTGCGGCATGGCAATGATGCTCTCTCGCATGCCATGGAATCAAGTCAGAAATTGATACAGTCAGAATGACTCAGGACGAGCTGGCTGAACAAACCAAACGGGAATCGGCAAATCCAATCGGTCTCGGCTTCCTTCTACTCCTTACATTCCCGTTTTCGCGAATACCAACTTTGAGAGATTCCCTCGGGCCTTGAGTTGCGCAGAGGTCTGAGCCGACTTAAATCGGGCAAATTGGTGGGAAGTCCCGTTAACATCTGATAGAGGCTTTCGTCATGTCGGGCGGCGAACTCGACAATTTGAACAAACAGTTGACGCCACCGGATCATCGCAGGAGAGTTCAAGTCCAGAATGCGGATTATCCGATCGGCTTGTGGGGATGAGCCGTAGATCCGACCGTCTTGGCAGTGAGTGGTTCTACGGTAAAGTTCGTAAAACGGATCGTCGATTGAACTGTTTCCTTTAGTTGCATTGCAGCGACGGCACGCGTAAACAAGATTTTCATAGTCAAGGCTCCTTTCAGGATGGATCGATTGAGGCAGAAGGTGATCGATTTCAAAATCGCCAGTGACTTGCCCCCACGATTCGCGATTTAGGCAGTAGACGCAACGAAACATGAACTCGTCTCTCAACCAAGGCCGAAATGACTCGTGCTGAAGATAGCCACCTGGCCCATGTCGACGATGTGGCCGCTTTTCGGGATAGTCAAATATCGACTCACTCATTCCGGCGAATCAAGCATCCGAAGCTTTTTCAAAAGCTGTCTCGCTTCACCGACAGGCAAGTTCTGCTCGTTGTCAACTGCACGACGCATGGCCGCCGTCAGGCGCGCCAATTCCATATGATCTTCCAATGTGGCCTCGCTCAGCAGATCTTTGTCGATAAGAGCGATCCGACGATTGTTCAATTCTGCATTCCACAAAGAGGACTGGGCTTCATTTGCTTGGAGTTGAGTACCGATCTCGGCGATAATTCGATCAGAATCGATTCCAGACTCTAACATGGTCTCAACGACTGCTCGGATCCCTGCCTGCCTGATTCCATCAATATCAGAATCGTCTGAGAGCTGCTCGCACTGCTCGACGAATACCAACTCGAAATGTCTTTGAAATTGCTTGAACCAAAAATGAGCGTCTGCTGAAATCGCTTTCGAGTGGGGAGACTTAGGCGACTTTTTGCTTGCCATCGGGTGGACTCGATTCAATTGCCTGTGCGAGTTTTTGCAGAGAAACGATCGCCGCATTTCTGAAGTCTGCCACGGTGATCAACTCAGGATGCCCTCCTGCATCCGCCAACCTTTTGGCCACATTTTGAACTTCGCTTGCAAACAAAAACTCCCACTCAATCAACATACGGGCTGCTTCTGTTTCAATTTGGATGGTCGATCTTCCTGACACTTGGGCCTCCTTGCCAACTAACCATGCCATTCTGCCAATTTTAGGCAAAATTGCAACAATCCCATCGCTATTATTTCGCGTGGATTTTCAAAGTAAAACTGCCAAACTTGTAAGAAAAGTCTGCCAGTTCGTTTAGCAATTAATGGTCAGGGCCGGGATCGAACCGGCGACACATGGATTTTCAATCCATTGCTCTACCAACTGAGCTACCTAACCGCTTTTGAAGCATCGAATCGTACTTGAGCGGAAACCCTTTGTCAATGACAGTAGCCGTCGGGGTTCATGAGTTTTTTCAGAAACCACTCGTGCTACACTGACTTGTCACTGTCCAATGTTCGCCCTTCCAAAGCCACATAATCGCGTGGTTCCGGTCCGGTATAATCGGCACTTGGGCGGATCAGGCGATTGTTGGCTCGCTGCTCAAACACGTGTGCCGCCCAACCGGAAACGCGCGACAGCACGAAAATGGGTGTGAATAGAGGAGTCGGAATGCCCATGAAGTGATACGCGGAGGCACTGTAGAAATCGAGATTCGGAAACAGTTTCTTTTCACGCCACATCACTTCTTCAATTCGCTCCGAAACCGGGTACAACACTGTGTCGCCCGCCATTTCGGACAATCGCTTTGCCCAAGTCTTGATGACCACATTGCGCGGATCGGATTCCGAATACACTCGGTGACCAAATCCCATAATCAGCGATTTGTCGGCCAGCATCTGCATGATACCTGCCTCCGCTTCGCTCGGTGTTTTGAACTTTTCGATCAGTTCCATCGCCGCTTCGTTTGCGCCCCCGTGCAACGGTCCTCGCAACGTTCCGATTGCGGCCGTGATCGCCGAATACAGGTCGGACAACGTCGCGGTACAGACACGAGCCGCAAATGTCGAAGCATTGAACTCATGTTCCGCATACAGAATCAACGAAACGTCCATGGCCCGGCGATGAACGTCGGACGGAGACTCGTCGTGCAGCCGATCCAAAAAGTATCCCGCAATCGAATCTTCTTGGGAATCGAAATCAATTTCAATTTCCTCGTGCGAATAGCGATACCAGTAAGTCAAAATCGACGGGAACGCACCCAACAGCCGTTCTGCCTTGAATCGCTGGTCATCCGTCGTTGTTTCCGGCTCCAGTACGCCGAGCATGGAACAGCCCGTTCGCAGCACATCCATCGGATGAGCTGTTTTTGGAATCAGACGCAGCGTCGTTGTCAGCGCCTCCGGCAAGTCACGAGCATAACGAAGACGGGCTTTGAAACTGTCCAGCTCTTTCAAATACGGCAGGTGGCCATAGAGCAACAAGAAGGCAACTTCCTCGAAGGTCGCTTGTTCGGCCAAGTCGAAAATGGAATAGCCGCGATAGGTCAGCCCCTTTCCTTCCTTGCCAACCGTACAAATAGCTGTCTCGCCCGCCGTTACGCCGGCCAAGCCGCCTGTTTTTTTCTTGGTTGCTGTCATTGCTGTCCTTTTTGAATGATTTGGTCGATCTGTTGTTCGTAGTGGTGATAATTTAAAAACTCGTAAAGTTCCGCACGGTCCTGCATTTCGTGCAGGACATTTTGTTGTGTGCCCTCGCTGCGAATGGACTGAAAGACTCGATTCGCGGCGGCGTTCATCGCTCGGAACGCCGACAGCGGATACAATACAAGCTTGATTCCGACTGATTTCAGTTCCTCGAGCGTCATCAGCGGGCTTTTGCCAAACTCCGTCATGTTCGCCAACACAGGCACGTCGATGGACTCCGTTATTCTACGATATTGCTCTGCCTCCGTCACGGCTTCCGCAAAAATCATGTCGGCACCAGCCTCAATATAGCGATGACAACGATCAATGACGCATTCGATCTCTTCCGATGCCAACGCATCGGTTCGGGCCATGACGACAAAATTCGAATCGGTACGGGCGTCCACAGCCGCATGGATTCGGTCCACCATTTCCGCTGAAGAGACCATTTGTTTGTTCGGGCGATGTCCGCAACGCTTGGCGGTTTCCTGATCCTCGATGTGCATTGCTGCTGCCCCGGATTGAATGAACTGCTTGACGGTACGGGCGATATTGAGCGCCGTCCCCCAACCCGTGTCCGCATCAACCAACAGCGGCAATTCCGTCACTGAGACCATTCGCTCAATCGAACGAGCAACGTCCGAAGAGTTGGTCATACCCAAATCGGGAAGCCCCCACTCGGCGTTGGCGATGCCCGCTCCCGATAAATAGAGCGCCCGAAAACCTGCCGACTGTGCCATTAACGCACAATAAGCGTTGATCACGCCTGGAACCTGAAGAGGTGTTTCGGCGGCGACTGCATCCCGAAAACGACGGCCCGGGCTGTCAGTCGTAGATGAACCGGATGAATGAGGCATAGGCTTTGCAGGACGGGAATTGGGATTCGGGAATTGGGATTCGGGAATTGGGATTCGTGTTGATGAACAAGTTCAGGCAAAAGTGGAATAGACGTCCACGTCTGTCAAAAGCGCGACGCCTACCATCGAAACCTGATGACAAGCTCCAGTGGATCGAATCGTTAGCCCAGCCAGTCCATTATTGCGAATTGGCCGAGCAGGTACAGAAGGGTTTAGGGCCCATTAAATTGCTCCCCGTCAAATTTATTTCAGTGGGTCCGAGGATCAGTCACTAGTCACTAAAAAGCGATGCTCGAAAAAAGCAACTATTTTGACCAAAAATAGTGCTGAGCCCTTTATTGCATTTGACGTCTGATTTTGCGATAAACAATATAGACTTCTTTCATTGATCCTAGCAGAAACTTCCCAAAATGCCCACCAAAACCGCCAGTCGCATCGCAGAACTTGAAAAAGGCAACTTTCCCGAAGGTGTACTTCGAAATGCAGCTCCCGCCCGTTTGTATGAGGACGGAGTTCGCTACGACGCCAGTACGATTACCAGCGCCGGAGCATTGGCGGCATCGTCAGGAAAGAAAACGGGGCGAAGCCCCAGCAGCAAGCGACTGGTCAAACAGGCCAGCATCGACAGCAACGTTTGGTGGGGCAAGGTGAACATCCCGCTGTCGGAAGACGCTTACGAACAAGTACGCTCGCGGGCGCTCGAGTACCTTGATAAAACCGAGCATTTGTATGTACTGGACGCATTTGCTGGTTGGGATCCCAACTGCCGTTTGAAAATTCGTGTGGTCTGTTCTCGAGCGTATCACGCGCTGTTCATGCACAACATGCTGATCCGTCCAACTGCGGAAGAACTGAAAACGTTCGGCGAACCCGATTTCGTAATTTATAACGCGGGGTGTCACTCGGCGGATACGTCGGTGGAAGGAGTGGATTCGAAAACCTGTGTGGCACTGAACTTCGACCGCGGCGAGATGGTTATTCTTGGTACGGAATACGCGGGCGAAATGAAAAAAGGCGTGTTCACGATCATGAATTACCTGATGCCGATCAAGGGTGTTCTGTCCATGCACTGCTCGTGCAATGTCGGACCAGAAAATGACACGTCGCTTTTTTTCGGGTTGTCGGGAACGGGCAAGACCACGTTATCGGCTGATCCGAATCGGCCGCTCGTGGGTGACGATGAACACTGCTGGACCGATACCGGCGTCTTTAATATCGAGGGAGGCTGCTATGCGAAATGTATTAATCTATCCCGCGAAAAAGAGCCGCAAATTTACGACGCGATTCGTTTTGGATCGATTCTGGAAAATACCGTTCAGGATCCCGTCACGCACGAAGTCGACTACGACGATGTTTCCTTGACGCAGAATACTCGCTGTTCCTATCCCATCGAGTACATCGACAATGCAAAAATTCCCTGCTTGGCCGATCCGCCTAAAAATATCATCTTTTTGACCTGCGATGCGTTTGGAGTACTGCCGCCGGTGAGTCGATTGACGCCGGCTCAGGCGATGTACCACTTCATCAGTGGCTACACCGCCAAGGTCGCCGGAACCGAAGTCGGTGTCACCGAGCCGGAAGCGACTTTCTCCGCCTGTTTTGGAGCCGCATTTCTGGTCCTGCATCCGACTCGATACGCCGAACAGTTGGCTGAAAAAATTCGAAAGCACGGTTCAAACGTTTGGCTCATCAATACCGGCTGGAGCGGAGGTGCCTATGGCGTTGGCAACCGAATCAGTCTCAAATACACACGCGCGATCATCAACGCAATTCACGACGGCAGCTTGCTGAAAGGCAGCTTCGAAACCGATCCCATTTTTGGGCTGAGCGTTCCAACCGCTTGCACCGATGTTCCGACGGAATTGCTGCGACCACGTGACTGCTGGGCGGACCAAGCCGCTTTCGAGGACACAGCAAAGAAACTGGCGGCCCAGTTCAACGAACATTTCGCCCAGTACGCTGATCTGGCATCGGAGGAAATTGTCGCTGCGGGGCCAGTGTCAAACTAACCTCGCACGTGAATCAGCTTGATAGACAGATACCCAAACCTGGAGATCAAGCCGTTGCACGCCCCAATGAAAACCGTACTCAACTCTGATTTTGGCATCATCTTTTTCATAATCATGGGCATTGCGCTATTATCGATGTTGTATCCCATGAATCGCGATCGTCCCCTATCACGTTTGATCACGTCACTTGCTCCCCTGCCGGTACTGCTCTGGTGGCTCTACGAGCAGATGGTGCCTTCGGACATGAATATCCGCCTCGATCTTCTGCTGATCATCCCGACGATTATTTTTTCGCTGGCAGTGTTTGCGACAAGGATCCCTTGGTTGTTGAGGCATCGACAGAAATCTAATAAGGCGACCGGCAGGTAAAAGTTTACCCAAGCGATATTGGGTTTCCCAGACACTGAGTTGCGAGTCTCGGAGAGACTCGCCTACACTTGAGTACCACCCTGTTAATTGGCGGCCGGACTGGTAAAATGCGGCTTTGCGACCCGAAAAATATCCATGGACCGAACAAGTGTCTCGCAGCACATTGCCCAATACCCCAGCTCCCTTTTCTTCCCGAACGATGCCAGTCGTCCCCTCCGCACTTTGGCAAATTGAAGTGCTTCCCGAAAGCGGCCAACCCGATCGGTTGGCGGCAGTAAAAATTTCTGCGGCCCAGGATTTACAGTTGCCAACGTCGTTGCAATTGGTTGCGTCTAAAGGATTTCTTCTTCAGGGACCGTTGACCGAGCCCGCCGTCCGTCAGATTGCGTCTGGGCTGCTGGTTGAACCGGTGGTTGAGACCTATCGTGTGGGTCCCGTTGGCGATGCGGGGTTCTCCGAAGATCCGGAATCCGGTCTGGTTTCGATTTACGTGTTGCCACTGCCGGGAGTCACGGATCCGGAAGCGGAAAGTGTGCTGACTGCGGTGCAGAACTTGGGCTATGACGTCGAGGCAGTGCGTACCTTTCGAAGGTATCGTGTGTCGGCGCTTGAAAAAGCGGCGTTCGAGCGACTTTGCTCGAAAGTACTCAGTAACGCTTCGGTCGAAATGATCGTCGTCGGAGACCTGAACCTCACCGAACTCAAGCTGGGACGACAATACGAATTCAAGCAAACGAATGTGCCATTGGCAGGGCTGACCGATGACGAGCTGAGCGCCATCAGCAAGTCGCGGCAACTCAGCTTGTCGCTGGTGGAAATGCAAGTCATCCGCAATCACTTTGTTGAGTTGGGGCGCGACGCCACGGAAATTGAGCTGGAAACGATCGCCCAAACCTGGAGTGAACATTGCAGCCACAAGACTCTCGCCGGTCGGATCGAGTATCGCGATGAAAATGGCGTCCGGCATTTCGAAAACATGCTCAAGGAAACCATCTTTTCAGCGACATTGAAAATTCGCGAAGAGTTGGGAGACGATGATTGGTGTGTCAGTGTCTTCAAGGACAACGCCGGCATTGTAAAATTTGATGATCAGTTCAACGTATGCTTCAAAGTCGAAACACACAATCGACCATCGGCACTTGAACCTTATGGCGGGGCCAATACGGGGATTGGCGGAGTGATTCGCGATACCTTGGGAACGGGAATGGGTGCAAAGCCAGTTTGCAACACCGACGTTTTTTGCTTTGCTCCGCCGGATACGCCCTATGATGAACTGCCGCCCGGCGTCATGCACCCGCGGTTGATCATGAAAGGCGTGGTCTCCGGCGTCCGCGACTATGGAAATCGAATGGGAATCCCGACGGTCAACGGAGCCGTCTACTTTGATCCGCGTTACGTCGGTAATCCGTTGGTTTTCTGTGGCAGCGTCGGAATGATTCCGGCCGATCAGTCGTTCAAGCAGCCCCAACCCAACGACCTGATCGTCTCCATCGGCGGAAAAACGGGTCGCGATGGGATTCACGGAGCGACGTTCAGTTCGGCTGAGTTGACCGAGAAAAGCGACACGACATCGGGCGGCGCGGTTCAGATCGGGAATGCAATCACAGAGCGGATGCTGATGGATGTCTTGCTGCAAGCCAGAGACCGGAAACTGTACAACGCCGTTACGGACTGCGGTGCAGGGGGCTACTCGAGCGCTGTCGGTGAAATGGGCGAGAAGATCGGTGCGGAAGTTTGGCTCGATCGTGTGCCGCTCAAGTACGAAGGTCTGTCGCCCACCGAAATATGGATTTCCGAAGCTCAAGAGCGGATGGTATTTTCCGTTCCGGAGGCGAACTGGGAAGCGTTCCGCAACTTGTGTGCTGCCGAGTCGGTGGTTGCGACGGTCATCGGACAGTTTAAACCGACGGGTAAGCTCGATCTGAAATACGGCGATCGGGCGGTCGGGACGCTGGCCATGGAATTTCTGCACGATGGACGACCACCGGTCGTTCGTCAAGCTGAATTTATCGCTCAACCAGAACAGGGGCTGACGATTCAGTCACCGGTTGGCGGAGAGAACTTTAACGAGGATTTGTTAGAACTGTTAGGATGTCTGAATATCGCGAGCAAGCACTGGATCATCCGGCAGTACGATCACGAGGTGCAGGGTGGAAGTGTCTTAAAGCCACTGGTCGGAATCGCAAACGATGGTCCGGGTGATGCAGCGGTGCTTCGTCCTGTTCTTAATTCGCGACGAGGGCTGGTGGTGGCCTGCGGAGTGAATCCATACTATGGAGATCTCGATTCCTATCACATGGCTACATCGGCTATCGATGAAGCCATTCGCAATTGCGTGGCGGTCGGCGCTGATCCTGGCCGAATTGCGATTCTCGATAATTTCAGTTGGGGGCATACGGATCGACCGAGTACGCTCGGGACACTGGTGAGAGCTGCCTTGGCCTGTCACGATCTTTCCATCGCGATGAAGTGTCCGTTTATCAGCGGCAAAGATAGCCTCCACAACGAATTTAGCTACAACGACGAACAGGGTGAACGGCAAACCATTTCGATTCCAGCAACATTATTGATCAGTGCGTTGGGACAGGTTGACGATGTTTCCCAATGTGTTTCAATGGATTTCAAGGAAGCCGGAAATCTGATTTATCTGGTCGGTATCACCGGCGATCATTTGGGTGGTTCACACTGGTCGCTGATTAAGCATGGAACTGGTGGAAGGGTTCCTTGCGTCGATCCGGAAATTGCCAAGCAGACATTTGAGTCTTTGCACCGGGCGATCAAGGCGGAGTGGGTGCGAGCCTGTCACGACTTGAGCGAAGGTGGATTGGCGGTGGCGCTGGCCGAAATGGCGTTTGCCGGTGGATTGGGGGCTGAGGTTACTTTGGATGTACTTCCAGCGATTGACACAGAAATTCGTGCTGGCAGCGAAACGTTACCTAACACCCGTTCAATCGTGAAACTCTTTTCGGAATCCAATTCGAGATTTCTGGTTGAAGTTTCGCCAGGTAACCAAGGAGCGTTCGAAGCGAATTTTACAGGCGTGACGGCCTGTTCGATTGGTCAGGTTACAGCCGATCCAATGGTTGTGATTCGTTCAGGTCAATTCGATTTGGTAAAATTGGCCAACTCGCAGTTGAAGGCTGCTTGGCAAAGCCCACTCGATCTGTAGGACGGAATCCATTCCGATCGGGATCAATCCCGCAAGGAATTGTCCCGAAATAAATTCCCGAATCTTTTAATGTTTATCACAACCCGAAGCGTAAGCGAGGGACGGCCTAACCAAGTTGGAATAGTCCCTCGCTTACGCTTCGGGTTATGATGAAGTACGGAAGTTATTTCAGGACAATTCCCAAGCTGATAATGTTAAAAATTTAACAAACTAGACAGGCTCCGCTCCACGACAATGACCCAACCGAAAGTACTGATTCTTCGAGCCCCCGGAACCAATTGCGACCAGGAAACGGGTTACGCATTTGAATTGGCCGGTGGCGAGTCGAAATTCGTTCATATCAATGAACTGCTGGACAATCCGCGGCATCTCGATGATTCTCAAATACTGTGTTTTCCGGGTGGATTTAGCTACGGCGACGATATCGCGGCAGGCCGGATTCTGGGAAGTCAATTGCAAACCAGGCTCAACGATTCCATCGTTGAATTTCGCGATGCCGGTAAGTTGATTCTGGGGATTTGCAACGGATTTCAAATCCTGATCAAGTCGGGACTCCTGCTTCCCTCGGATGAACATGGATTGCCGGCAACGTTAACGTGGAATGATTCCGGTCAGTTCATCGATACCTGGGTCAACTTGCGAGTCGATGGAGCCAAGTCGGTCTTCTTGCAAGGTATCGAACGCATGTACCTGCCGATTGCGCACGCCGAAGGGAAATTTGTGACGCGGAATCAGAACGTATTGGATTCACTGAAATCCAATGATCAATTGTCGCTTAAATACTGCGGACCAAGTGGAGAAAACGGTCAACTTCCATTTCCGCAAAATCCGAATGGATCAACTGCCAACGTTGCAGGAATCTGTGATTCGACTGGACGAGTGTTTGGAATGATGCCGCATCCCGAACGACATATTGATCCGACCCACCATCCGCGCTGGACGCGCGAAGGATTGGCTGAGGTTGGTGACGGATTGGCTATTTTTTCAAATGCGGTCAATTATTTCAGTTGAGACTCGCTAGATTGATTGGGACAGGCACTTTCAGAATTTCGTCATGCGAAAACCAGTTCTTCAAACTCCTCACAATAACTTTTTCCTGTTTGCCATGTCAAACAAGGCTGTGCTGCATAGCTTCCTTGAAACCCATTTTTCTCCCGATGCGGTGCGAGCAGTTAAAACGGAAACGATGCGAATCGAGTCCGGAGCTCACATTACTTCGGAACTTGGCTTGACGCATTCTGATTTACTGATTTCTTTTGAATTGTCTGATGAAATTGCCGTGAGTGGAAAACGGATTTTTATCTATTTCTTGCTGGAACACAAAAGTGTCGCGGATCCTTTGACCGTTTTTCAGGTGCTTGGTTACAACATTCGAATCTGGGATCAGTGGATTCGCGAGCATTCTGGTTTGACTCCCGTTGTTCCGATGGTGATCTATCATGGCGAGCAGGCATGGAACTCGCCACGAAGTTTGGAGGACTTGATCCAGTCACCTCCTGTTTTTGCCAGTTTTCAAGTAAAATATGAAATCCCGATCATTGACCTAAGCCAAATGTCGGATTCCGAAATCGAAGGGAATCCCGTTTTGCAGGCAGCGTTTATGATGCTAAAATACTGTCGTAGCAAGCTTTTGGTTGAAAAGCTGCCGCAGATACTGGAATCGGTGGCGATTTCGAAAAACCAGATTGATGTCGATGAATGGGTTGAAGCAATTGGAGTCTATGCAATGTCTGTAAATAAAGATCTGACACCGGACGGCTACAAGCAAACGGTTGCAAGCGTCTTTCCGACACTGTTTGAACCAGGTTCGTTGGCAGACCGCTTGTTAAGTCAGGGACGCGATGAGGGGAAAGTTGAGGGGAAAATAGAGGGGAAAGTCGAAGGCGAAAAGGAGGGTATCAAGAAAGGTAAATTGACTGGAAAGGTTCAGTTACTTCAAGAGCTTCTTGGCGAGCCTGTTTCCACCGATGAGGAGCTTGAAACAAAATCCCCATCGGATCTACAGAAATGGGTATCGGACCTTCAGAAGCGCCTGCGGGAGCGCAACTCATAATGCTCGCTTTCATCACTGACCCTCGCTCAGTTTAATATGGCGATTGTTTCTGTTCGCAACCTGTCGATGGGCTATCTGGGACCGCCCTTACTGGATCAAATCAGCTTTGACGTGGATCCAGGTGACCGGATTGGGCTATTGGGAAGAAACGGGACCGGGAAGTCGACTCTGTTGAAAATCCTGGCTGGCAGTACAACCCCCGACGAAGGCGAAGTTGTGATCGCCCCCGGGATTCGCGTGGGCTTTCTCGATCAGGAAGTTCCATCGGGTATCGATGACACCGTCATCAATGTGGTCAGCCAGGGTTTCATCTCTGCACCTGGTACTGAAACAACGGAATGGCAAGCTCAAACCGATGCGAACCAGATTCTTTCGAGAATGGAACTCAATGGCAGTACCCGATTTGGAACGCTTTCCTCAGGTATGAAAAGAAGAGTCTTACTTGCCCGAGCGTTGATTTCCAAACCGGATCTGCTTTTGCTCGATGAACCCACCAACCATCTGGATGTAGATTCCATCGTCTGGCTCGAAACATTTTTACAGCGAAGCGTCCCAACCTTTGTTTTCGTAACCCACGACCGAGTCTTCTTGAGGAATCTCTCGAATCGAATCCTGGAAATTGATCGGGGACATCTATTCGACTGGAAGTGCGACTACGAGACGTTTTTAGTCCGCAAGGAACAGGCCTTGGCGACAGAAGAAAAAGAAAATGCGCTATTCGACAAACGCCTTGCGGAAGAAGAGAAGTGGCTGAGAACGGGAATCAAAGCCCGGCGAACCCGAAACGAAGGCCGCGTCAGGGCGCTCAAAGCCATGCGGCAGGAACGAAGCCAGCGGCGGGAGCGATTGGGAACTTCAAAACTCCAAATTCAAGAGGGCCAGAAAAGTGGCAACCTGGTGATTGCGCTCGATGATGTCTCTTTCGACTACGGTGGAAATACCATTATCGACTCATTTTCGACCGCGATCATGCGAGGCGACAAAGTTGGCATCATTGGCCCCAACGGCGCAGGCAAGTCAACGCTGCTGAAGTTAATGCTGGGGCAGCTAGAAGCAAAATCCGGAAACATTAGACTGGGAACCCATCTTCAGATCGCCTTTTTTGATCAACTGCGCGAGCAACTAAACCCGGAAGCGACCGTGCAGGAAAATGTTAGCGAGGGAAATGATACGATCAAGCTCAATGGTGGTACAAAGCATATCCTTGGTTATCTTCAGGATTTTCTGTTTACCCCCGAACGGGCCAGAACCCAGGTCAAGTTTCTCTCAGGCGGCGAACGCAACCGAATTTTGCTGGCCAAGCTCTTCACCAAGCCCGCCAATATCATCGTACTCGACGAGCCAACCAATGACCTGGATGCCGAGACGCTTGAGTTGCTCGAAGAGAAGATCATCGAGTTTTCAGGAACAGTATTGATCGTCAGCCACGACCGAGCATTTCTCAACCAAGTGGTGTCGAGTGTGATTGCTTTTGAACCCAACGGGATTTTTGAATATGTGGGTGGCTACGACGACTGGCAGCGCCAACTTCAGCAAAAAAGCGAATCTCTCAAAACGCTCAATCCTGCTTCTCAAAAGAGATCCTCTCAGACGTCGAAAACCTCCAGTACTTCCCATTCAGACGAAAACAAGAATAACGCACCTCGCAAACTGAAGTACAAGGAAAGACTGGAACTGGAGCAACTGCCATCACGAATCGAGCAACTGGAGGCTGAAATCTCGCAGATCAATCAAATTATCTGCGATCCATCCTTTTACCAAAAACCCAAGTCCGAAATCGTTGCCGCTCAAGAACAGCTCAAGCAATTGGAAAACAATCTCGATGCCACCTACGCTCGTTGGGAGGAGCTGGATCAAATCGAAAACGAATAACTCCCAAGGTCCAAGTCAAGATAGGCCCCGGGGTTTGGTTGTTGCCGAATATACTATTTGCAGAATCCGAACCCATGATCGGATTCAAACAGATTACTTGATAGCATCTCTATTTGAACTGATTTCATTTGATTCCGTAAGATACGCGGGGGAAAACAGCTTAACGATGATTTGCCGTTGTCAAACCGGACTGGTTTTTGATATTTCTCTCATTCAGAAGCCCCGCCACTGAACGACGTCAAAAGAAACCATGATGCACGCTCCGAAACCCATGATACCTGAGGTCAGCTTCCCGGAAATTGCGTTGACACCCCATCGGCCACCGCTGATCAAGAAATTCAATGGCGACCTTCGTTTCTCAGGCGAAAATGCCTCGTTAATGTTGGCAAAGTGTGCCTTTCAACTGGCTAGATCGCTGGGCGTCAACAAAGTCATGGTTCAGGCCAGTGAAATCCACAACGCCAAGCGATTTGAGTACATTCGCGATACGCATGATGTCGTCTGGTTGATGCGGTCTCCGCGACCGGCTGACATCAATGTGCGGGCAGGAGACCATGTGTTGGAACTTCCCCAAGCGACCCATACGCGAGAGAACCAGTTGAAAGTTGGAATGTTGCTAGCGGTGCTCAATGGGATCGTCGACATGGATGAGCATGTGGTCTGTCTGTCGGGGATTGCCAATTCCGGAACGATGGATACGTTGTTTGTCGCCAATCCGCGCCGGGATTTTCCCTGGTTTCGCCAGCACACATTTGAAGAACTGCGTGGGTTTGCCGCAACGCGAGAATTTATTGGATTGCTCGGAATCGCACTTCGTCTGGCCTATGAAGGTCGCGAAGGAAAGCCGATTGGGACCTGCTTTGTGCTGGGTGATCCGAAAGAACTGGAACCGCATCTACGCCAACTACTGCTCAATCCGCTGGCAGGACATCCACCGGAACTGCGGGACATTCACAGCCCCAGTCTTTTCGAAACCATTCGTGAGTTCGCAGTCCTTGACGGAGCGTTCGTGGTGGACAGTTATGGAATCGTCTGCTCGGCGGGGACTTATCTCAATGCCCAGTCACGTCAGACCACATTCATGCCAGGGCTGGGAGCGCGTCATGCGGCGGCTCGCACCATTACAGAAGTCGCGTCGGCTCTGTCCGTCGTCGTTTCGTCATCGTCGGGAACCGTATGTGCTTTTTACAACGGGCAACTGATCCTGGAACTCGAAGCCGCCGAAACCCGCAATCCGGTGGGTAAAAGAAGTACCAAAACCGGATTGGGAGCATAAAAAAACAAGATGGAAGGCAGTACAGCTCTCCATCTTGTTGATCTTAATTACGTTTCGGTATCCATCAGATCGCAGGCTCCGATTAGTATCGGAAAATCCAGTGAGCCGTAAGGCGGCTGCCGAAAATATCGCGGTTGCCGGACAGTGGAATCTCATAAGCGGCCCCCAGTTCGTTATTGCGATTGGGTTTTACTTTTGCTCCATACGCCCAGGTCACCACATTGCTTCCGGTGACATCGGTCGAGCCGAAGTTGATCAAATCCACGCCTTCAATACCGGGAGTGGTTGCATTGGTTCCGGACGAAACCCAGCGATACCAGTTCAGCTCGGTCAGTGCGTAGACCTTGTCGGTGATCGGGGTACTCAGATGCTGCGAAACCCAGGTACTGGTCGAGCCTTCGTCTCCGTCGAACGGGAGCCGGATTCCGGAGGATGACATGTGGTAAAAACGGCTTCCCAGTCGTCTGGCGGATGACAGGAACAGGTTCAGGTTACCATCACCAATCCCTTGGGAAACATCGTTGCTGCCAGAAGGGGTCTCGAGGGTAAACCCGGCACTCCAGATTTTTTGTGCGGCGGGATCACGAAGCAGTGTGAACTTCAGACCAAACCCGAGATCCGCCCAACCTTCCTGACCTTCGGAGAAATTATAGTATCCGTTTTTCACTCCAATAAACGAAACATTTTCGCTCAGCCGTGCACGAAGCTGCACAACGTAAGCGTCGAGTACGGTTTCGTCCTGACCCGGCAATTCGTGGTGAATGTAGATCGGAACAATCTCGGTCAACGCGCGAGGATCTTCAAAGTAGAACGGATTGGTAATCGGGCTGATAAAGCAGTCGAAGCAACTATCCGAAGGCAACAGACTTGGCCGGCGAATGCCATTGGCAAACAGACGCGGACGGCCACAAGTACCGTCGTCACAACCGCCAAAGGCAGATCCGCCGGTGCAGTAATCGCAAGCTCCTCCAGAGGTGGCATCGAAATAATTGGAACTTCCAGCGGCCTGCTCACTCTCGACTGGAAGGGGTGCGTATTGAGATTGTTGGGCAGAACTTGCCGTGGTGACTATCGCAAGAATGGATAGGCAACCAAGCGCGGTTATCGATTTCATGGGTTTTCACTCTTCTTCGTTGTGATTGGGTCGTATGGCTTTGGGGCCTATGCGGGAAATCGGCTATTTCTGTTACCGTTGACATGATTGTTACGGACGGATGAATAGCTTCACGAGTACTCATTTCAGGTAAAATCATTCCAACAGTATCCATCAGCACAGCTTGCCATGAAATCGTCGTCAAGATCTGCAAAATCAGGTCAAATTTAGCTTCAAGCCCTGCCGATTATTAGCGATAGCATCGATTTGCCAGTTTGACAGCATAAATCAAAATTAAGCTATAATGCTAAACTTCCGAGACCAACGACCTGAAAACCAGAACTCGCAATGTCACTTAAACTCATTGGCCAGGTATTCATCAACAAAGGCCGAATCGATTTTTCTCGTGAGGAAAACCCCTGGGCTTTTCTGCGAATTGATGAGGGAATGAAGGAGTCTCAGCGGGATCGGATCCATGTCGATCCCCGGCAAGCACCGGTGGAGCTTCATTCTGCCTCCGCCAATGAAGGCGCTACCCCATCCTGGATGGCGGAAATGCAGGATATTCTGCGGACAGCCGACTCGATGTACCTTCAATACAAAAGTGGAGTACTGAGATTTCGGCGTGCAACTCATCTGGCTGGCCCCGGCAAAGAGTACGTAACTCTGGGCAATCAGGACGAGTTTTCTCTATTTGCCCAGGAACACTGGCAGCGAGTTCGCTATTTGTACGCGGTACGGCGCCCCGGTGCATTCTGTTTCGATGTCAACACAATGATCACGCATCGTCAGCCCTACCCGAACGAAACCAGGCGACTCGAACTTGGGGCCCGCCTCGATCAGACCCATCCCAACGGAGAACTCAACATTACGTTCGACTCCAGCGGTCACTACGCTCCCGTCGAGATTGTGGAATGGCGGGGCACGGTCAAAGAAAGTGAAGTCGGTCGATATGCGCCGGACAACACCCATATCGAGTTCCGAGTCGACCAAATCAACCGCCCGTTTACATTCTTGCACGAAGACCGAAAGGAATTCCAGAATCACGCCTATACGTTTAACGGAAACAACGTACGGGACCAGTTCAAGCGAATGGTAAAAAAACGATTGGCGGATCTGAAATAGGGGTTCACTCGTAGTTCGGGCAACCGGCGGACTGGCCCTTTTGGAGGTTGTGCGGCTTCGATGTAGGTAGGGGTGTGTGCAGCGGTTGGTGTTACCTATGACGATTTTGAATGAGAAAACTGTATAGTTGTATTCCAGCAACCACTCGCGTGATCGACCGCGTAACACACCACGCGTGCTAAAGGAATAACCAAAGGCAAGAGTTTCAGCCGTAACCTATATCGACAAACTCAAGCCAGTCCAAATTTAGCCGGAAACACAAACCAAGCCAAGTAATGCGAGCAAAATCTAGCAACCCTTCGCGGATTTTGTCCTTGCAGGTTATATCCAAACGTCTGGGTCGTTACGATCGGGTTACCGGAGCCAGGGGGGAAAACATTTGGGTTCGGCGCCGTGGTGACCTTGGAGACTTGCTGAGTCTTGTGGTAAGCGTAGGCCTGGGCTGATGAAAATGCGATGACCAAGAGATTTCAGTTGAACCCTACAGCATTTTGCATTCCCGTCCCGTAGGGACAAAATGTCGGTAGCATCAATGCCCCTTCAATACCGCCGTCCCGTGGGGACACAATGTCGGTTTTGACCGTAAAGTATTGACCAACATTTAGTCCCTACGGGACGCGCAAACGGTTTTGGGAAACGTTGTTGCTACCGACATTTTGTCCCCACGGGACGGCTGCTACATGTCTCAAGCTCGAACTTGATTTCAACTCCAATTTTTACCTCATTTACCCATTCTTGACATTTTCATCAACCCACAGTCAACCCGGATCGCGGTGCGCGCTGCGTGCGGGATCGGAACGAAAAACCGTCCCGATCCACCGCAAACACGCGCATTGCCGAGCGATCTCGGCTGAGATTTCAGCTTCTCAATCGCTAAAAATTAAATTGTCAAAGAACATATTCAACGACTATTAAGCCGTCCGAATTTTTCTACCCTACGCCCTACGCCATTTTATCTCTTTAGAGGCCCTAGGTGTTTTTCAACAATTTCTTCGGCCTCATTCCAGAATTCGTTTGACTCAAGCTCAAACTTCGCTCTGCAATTTCTTAGTTCTAGATCAACTATTCCAAGCAAGTTTAATTCCTCCAATGGCCTGAGTCTCTCTTTTAACGAATGCTTTACTAGCTCACGTAACGGATCCCAGAAATCTGATTCGGTAAACAAAATTGAATTATCGTCTACTAACCATGACTCATACTTGCGAGCCCAATCAAGGGTTTTAGCTTTTGGCCAACCGAGCATCTTTTCAAAGAAAGTCACCCAACAATCTAATCGAGCTTTTCCTTCTTCATTAGTGAGATTCATAAAAGGCTCCGAATCAAGCGTAGTACATTCCAGTATGAGCTGGAATAATAGCCACTATATTTACTCCTTTCGTCGTTTCAAACTTGTACTGCTCTGGCAATTTTGGATTAGCAACCCATCGCTTGCCTGAGAATTTTGCAGTTGGACCAAATACAACATCTCGTCCATAAACCACTGGCGTGGGCGAATCGCGATTCGCGTTTACGTCCTTTTCGTATGTAGAACTCGGTTTGAATCTGGTGCCGTAATCCTGCTTTGAATAGTTGCTCCAATCTGTATTGGATACTTTAATCACTAACAGGAATGGAACACCTTCGCCGGTTCCTGAAGACCGAAACGCCCACTCATTCGCGAACTTTACTCCTTCCGCATTAGCCTTGAACGTGTAAAAGCCCATGCCGAAATCCAAACTCCTGCGATTTGCTGTTACACTAATTTCTGTTGCGTTCAGCCAATCATTAGTCGAACCCCCATGAACAAAGTAACGCGAATTCTTGTCGTCCTTTTCTTTCTCCTTAATTTCAGCTTGTGAACCAACCTTTGTTTTTAAACGTCTGGCAAGATCCGTCAACTGTTGGTAAGCAAAATGTGAAGTTATGACTTCTCCAGCTTTTATTGAAAGCAGTATTGAGAAGGCGATTGACGCGCCTGTAGTATTTAAGGAGATGCTGGTCGCGGTGGTTACGCTACTGGTCGCCAATAGCAAGCCACTAGGATCGATGCCCTGAATCGGGTCGCCATGAACGAAGGCGTATTTGTGGAAGGATTGGGGATCCGACGAATTTCCGTAGAACGGATCGAGTGAAGTGAAAGTACCGGTTTCGGGATCGTACCAACGTGCGCGGAAGTAATACTTGCCGATGTTGAAGTCGAAGGCTTCCCCGTTGTAAGTGTAGTTCGTTAGCGGTGTGCCCACCATCGTCACGTTGAGCAGGTTGCCGTAGGCATCGAAGTGGTACAGTTGCTTGTTACCCACCGAGCTGGTGACAACGGCAACGGCGGCATTGTATAGAACGCGAACGCTTCCATGACCATCGGTGCCGAACCAAGCTTCCGACTTCAGGCTCCAGGTTTCAGTTATAGGATTCCAGTCATCGTAGACGGTCTGAGAGATCTGGTCGTGGCCGATGGTGTATACCGTCTGTTTGATCGGCGCTCCTACCTGGCCGTTGGCATCCACTGCGAACTCGGTTTCGGTGAGGACTTGTGAATAGCCCGTCGGATTCTGGCTGTCGGTCAGATACTCAATGCGAGTGGTCGTGCTGGTACCGAAACTGCCTACCTTCGTAGTGGTCGCAGCAATGCGATTGCCTGCCGAATCGTATTCGTAGGTGGTCGACGAATTGTCGTCATTGCCCATCTCGGAACCCCCGGTACGGGTGGAGGTCGACTTCGACATTTGCCCTTGCAGGTTGTATTCAAATGTCTGCGTCGTAACGAGCGGACTTCCAAAGGCAGGATCCGGCTCGGTGGTGACCTTCGATGTCTGCTGAGTCTTGTGGTAGGCGTAAGCCACCGTTTTCGTGATCGAACCGATGGTAATCGTTTCGGTCAACAAGCGGTCATTGGCATCGTGGGTATAGACCGTCGTTTCCGTGGAACTGCTGCTGGCTTTGACTTGCGACAGACGGTTGCCCGCCAAATCATAGGCAAACGTCAATGTGTAATCGGTGAACCCGTAATCCGAATCAGCCACCTCAGAAATCAGGCGTCCAGCGGCATCGTATTGCCAGGTAAATACGTTGGTGACAAACGGCAGAACTCCATTGAGTCCTATCAGAGTCGAGAACGTTTCGGTAACCCCGACCCGCTTGCCGTCGGCGCGAAGTTCGTAATCGAACTGGGCCATGATCTCGTGAGCGTCACGAATACCATTGAAGTATCCCTGAGCATCCGCCTTGTCGATCCAGTGATAGAGTGCCTCCAGCCGATTGAGCGAATCATAATCGTAGTCGTGGATCAAACCGCTGGAATACGTCGTCGTGTCGAGGTTGCCGACCAGATCATAGGCGTAAACCGTCACGTCAGGCTGAATGCCGGGCGCGACAGGATCGATATCCACCAGCGCATTGCTCCGCTCGACCGCTGTGACGGTTTGCAAACGACCGAGTTCGTCATAACTGTAGGCCGTGATGTTCTCGAAGTCGTCGTTGCCGACAGGCTGGAACATGGCACGGGGAAGACAATGACAGGTCACGTTTTGCTTGCCTCCCTAAGTACGTTGGTTTCTGATTTTGTGAACTCTGTGTCTTTTGTGGCAATCGACCTGCTAATTATCCTGTGAAAAGATTCAGCCACAAAAGCACAAAGCACACAAAGTAAAATGATGGACGTGTCAGAACTCGAAGACAATCACCAATCCAACCAGTTTTCGCCTTGGCAACATTGTAACATCGAGTCGTTCTTTCGTCAGTGACATTCTTCAGAACGTCTCACCAACTGCCAACCCGGATCGCGGTGCGCGCCGTGAACGGAAACGAGGTACGAAAGCACCTTGAAACCATCACACGACGCCCACCGACCGGGCGACCTCGGATGAGATTTCAGTCTCTCAACTCCTAAAAAACCAAATTGTCAAAGAACATTTTGCGAACTTACTGGTCGTTCGAATTTTTTGACTCTACGTCGTGCGAATTTTCTGGCCTTACAATCTCGATATCTTTGCCATTCACAACATCGTCGAACAGCCCCAATTCAGCAGCTTTCTCTAACGCTGGAAGCAGTTTTTCTTGATGTTCTTCTAGTGAACTACTCACATCGAGAATCGAAACTTCTTTGGCTTCCCCAATTGTTAGACCGAAGACGTGAATAAGCATCCTTATTCTCGCCAAATTGTCGAGCCCATTTTTTTCCGCCAATTCGTAAGCAGAACGAGCATTCATGCCGTGTTCTTTTGCGGCAATGTAATCTGAAAAATCGTCGTTATACATTTTCTAATTTACCATTCAAATATTCTGAAATAAACTTCTTGAGATCCCGTGCCAAAACCATCAGGTAAAGGAAGACTCTTGGGTTGGAAACCTTGCCGAATCAAAAATTCTCTAACTCGATCGTTGTATACTGATCCGCCTTGAAGTTCAACCTTTCGTACTCCCAAGTGCCCAGCGAGTTCAAAGCTGTCATCCGTGTACTTTTTAAATGCCCGAACATTTTCGAATACATGTTCTTGTCCAGGGTTGTTGATCGTAAAGAACTGCGTTGTTAGCTTGCCATCTTTCAATTGAGCAAAACCATCGACTGTTTTGCCACTGGCTTGCTGAATCTTCCAAGGAACAATTTTGCCTTCAAAGAATGCTCGCCTGCCTGCTTGATCAACGCCAAGTTGCTTTAGCGATTTTGCTTGGGCAAATAAACTGCTTTTGGCAATGTCAGCTAACTCTCCTGCAACGGCTGGCGCATTGGCCGCAAGTCTCTTTGCAGCCCACTTGAATGCAAAACCTAAAGTCACGGCCGCCGATGCAGCAATACCTCCGCTAATCAGAACATTTTTCAACTCCCAATCTCGGGCATCAGAAATTGTAGCTAGTACCCGTTGCGCGACTAGCGATCCAAATGTATGCAGGTAGCCGCCCAATTCATGCGCACCATCCAGCATCAGTTGCATGCCAGCCTGTTGAATCAACATCGCTGGCCTAAATCCATATTGAAGAAGTGAGCCGATCAGTAGCCCCTGCTGAAGGACTTGCGAGTTGTATTGTATCGCGGCTACCGTTCCAAAGCTGATAAACATCCCTGTCGGATCGACGCCCTGAATGGGGTCGTTGTGGACATAGGCGTATTTGTGGAAGCTCTGCGGGTCGCTGGAGTTTCCGTAGAATGGATCGAGCGAATTGAAGCGACCGTTGGTTGGATCGTACCAGCGGGCGCGGAGGTATTGCTGGCCAATGTTGAAGTCAAATGCTTCACCACTGTACAGGTAGTTGGTCAGCGGTGTCCCGTTGGACGGGAAGCCCAACAGGTTGCCATAGGCATCAAAATGGTAAATCTGTTGAATACCAGCGGCCATGACCATTGCCGCCGCTGCATCGTAAAGCACGCGAACGCTGCCATGGCCGTCGGTACCGAACCAGACTTCCGACTTCTGGTTCCAGCTTTCCGTGGCAGGATTCCAGTTCGAAAGATTCGTCTGGCTGATCTGATCGTGGCCAATGGTGTATACGACCTGCTTGATCGGTGCACCCACCTGGCCGTTGGCATCTACTGCAAACTCCGTTTCCATCAGGACTTGTGAATAGCCCGTCGGGTTCTGGCTGTCGGTCAGATACTCGGTGCGAGTCGTCGTGCTGCCGCCGAGGCTACCAGCTTTCGTGGTCGTTGAAGCAACGCGATTGCCTGCCGAATCGTATTCGTAGGTCGTCGACGAATCGCCAACGCCACCAACGACAGGACCGCCGATGTGGGTGGTGGTCGACTTCGACATTCGTCCTTGCAGGTTGTATTCATAAGTCTGCGTCGTAACGGTCGGAGTTCCTATGACCGGGTCCGGCTCCGTGGTGACCTTCGATGTCTGCTGAGTTTTGTCGTAGGCGTAAGCCACCGTTTTCGTGATCGAGCCGCTCGTAATCGTCTCGTTCAACAAGCGGTCGTTGGCATCAAAACTGTAGACCGTCGTTTCCGTCGAACTGCCGCTGGTTTTGACTTGCGACAAGCGGTTGCCCGCTAAATCATAGGCAAACGTCAGCGTGTAATCGGTGAACGCACTGTCAGAATCCGCCACTTCTGAAATCAAGCGTCCCGCAGCATCGTATTGCCAGATGAACTCGTTGGTGGCAATCGGGATAACTCCTGTCTCTCCCACCAGCGTCGAAAACTTCTCGGTAACGCCTACTCGCTTGCCATCGGCGCGAAGTTCATAATCGAACTCGGCCATGATCTCGTGAGCATCGCGAATGCCGTTAAAGATTCCATTGGCGTCCGCCTTGTCGATCCAGTGATAGAGGGCCTCCAGACGATTGAGCGAATCATAATCGTAGTCGTGGATCAAGCCGCTGGAATACTTTGTCGTGTCGAGGTTGCCGATCAGGTCGTAGGCGTAGACCGTGATGTCGGGCTGGACGCCGGGAGTCGATGGATCGATATCCACCAGCGCATTGTTCCGCTCGACTGCCGTGACGGTTTTCAGACGACCGAGTTCGTCATAGCTGTAGGCCGTGACATTCTCAAAGTCGTGGCTATCGACAGGCTGGAACATCGCACTCCGCCAGGCCATTTCGATTTGTTGACCGAATGGGTTGTAGCGATATCGAATGAATCCCTCATCATTGGCAATCGTTTCGATCTGGCCTTCCTCGGTGTACGTCGTGGTCTCACTGCGGGTCAGCGTGAAGGTGCTGGTTCCCACGTCTCGGAGATACGTGGCTACACTGGAGATGCGGCCATCGTCGTTGTAGGTGTACACCCGTTTTTCATCCGGTGTACCGGTGCCGTTGTTATAACTGGCGGCGTCCTTGAAGTAGTGGGTTTCCACCAGGCGGCCGGTCACGTTGTTATAAACGCTGACCGTGCGAACGCCTTCGAACGAAACGTGTAAGGTTTGTCGGCCCCGCAGGTCGTAGACAAAGTATTCCGAGAACGGTTGAGCAGCCCCATCGTCAGAGGTGCCTTGGATGCCATCGGCGCCAAAACCGAGTGGCAGGGTGCGGGAGACTTGCTGGCCCAGGATGTTGAACTCGAACCGGGTTTCATGTCCGTTGGGATCGACGAGCAAGGTCTGTTGCCCCTGTGCATCGTAGGCGTATTCGTAGCGCGGACGCTTGAGGGTACCCGGATTGGCAGGATCGTTGACGGCGGGCAGTTCCACCGCAATCAACCGGCCTTGCGAATCGAACTCAAAGGTTCGCGTCGGGACAAGCTGCCCGCCGGCATCCACATAGCTGTTGTCGGCGGCCGACCAGGTCAGTTCCACATCAGAAGCCACTTGGGTGCTTTCGGCAACCTTGCGGCCTTGGTCATCATATCGCACCACCGCGTAGGAACCATCGTTGTAAATCGTGCGGACAACATTGCCCCGCACGTCGTACTCGTAAGAGGTTTCCTGGGCGTCCGAGTCATCGTGATTTCCATTGCCGGTCAAGTCGTGCCGGATATTGGATCGCTGCATGACCACCCGGCCCCGTTCATCAAACACCGTTTCGGTGCGGTGCCGGACCGTTTCACCGGCAATCACGATGGCTGGCCCGATCGTGGCGATCTGCCGACCCAGCGAATCGTATTCGTAGTTGGTCAACTGTCCGTCGGGACCGATGGTCTGAACGACTCGATTCAGGTCGTAGGATGAAGTGGTGGTGTAAAGTTCGGTTCCGCTGCCGTTCCAGGTGGTCTGGTTATTGGCATCGATCGTGACATTCACGTCCTTGAGTCGTACCGAACCGTAAGCCCGTCCCGCCTCGTCATACAGGGTCTTGGTAGCATAGATGGTGTCGCCGGCCCGATAGGAATCGGTTTGCAACAGGACTCGATCCTGGGCGTCGTAAACAGTTCGGGAAATGTAAATGACTTTGCCTGTTCCATCGGCATTCCAGGATTCCGAACGGGTTTCCGTGGTTTGGCCTTTGAGATTACGAACCGTGGTGGTAACCAAACCCGAACTGGAACTGGTCGTGGAATAGTGGGTGGAAATCTCGGGACGACCCAGACCGTCGAATTCCGTTTCCGAATACGACAGGATTGTGCCCCCACTACTGACGGACGTCGAACCCCATCCCAAAACCATCACCAGGGCAATATCCAGCCCTATGAGCTGATCGGTTCTTTCTACGCGCCCTTCGGAATCGTAGTAAGTGCGCGAACCGGTGATTTTGTCAACGGGCGTTCCTTCAATGTAACTGTCCGTTTGATACTCGACGCGTCCTTGGGAATCGTAAACCGTTCGGCTGATCGTCCAGCTTTCATTGCCCTCCGAATCGAGCGACAGGCTGCGCGTCTGAACCGTCAGTCCCCGCTCGTTTTCAATCGACTCGGACTGCGAAATCAGCGTCACGGACGGATCGTTGGCATGGTTGGCCAGTTTCGCATGAAGGGCCAGGAAGCCGGTTTCATCGAAAATCGTATCGCCGACAATTTCAAATTGCTGGCTCATGAGTCGCTGGCCCAACTCATTGGACACCCAATTGCCACCGACACGTCCGTCGTAATCATAGGCCGTCACGTCCACCCGCGTGATCCGGACGGGATCGTTGACATCCGAGATCAATTGCCAGGAATGGGTTTGCTGGCCGTTGGCATCGTAGGCAAAATACTGCCGTGGTCCGTTGAGGCTGTTGGTCCAGACCGTGAATCCTTCGCCATTGTAGCCCGTTTCCGACAGAACGATCTGCGTCCCGTCCGAGAGTACCTGGACCTGTCGTGTCAGTTGGCCAAACTCGTTGTACTGGTAGCGGATATGGTTGTACCGCACGTTCGACGGGCCATCGGTGGTAAATGTTTCAAGCAATCGACCGGATTCCGGATCGGTCAAGCGTACCGACGTCACACCAAACGGATCGATGGTTTTGAAGATGCCATTCTCGTCATCGTAGATATTCGTAACCACGGCACCGGTTGCATCGGTCGAGGTCAACACGCGGCCCTGGTCATCGTAAGTGATCAGGCTGGCCCATTCGGAAGGATGCTGATCGGGTTCGCCCGGCATCTGGAAAAGACGATTCTCGGAACCGATCACATAAAACGGTTTGCTTTGCGCGATCAGCAGTCCTCGGAGATTGTAACGCGAAACGGAAACGAGATACCGTTTTTCTGCAGCGTTGGTGGAATCGTGCACCAGTTGAACGACTCGCAGCACATCGCCCCGTCCATTGACCACTTCTTCGATGGTGATGCCCGCCAGATTGGTGGTGCGGACCTTCTGTCCATTGCCCAGATCGAAGCTGAACGAGAAATCGGTCGGCACGCCGTTGGCGTTGGTGGTCGATTTCAGGCGTCCATAGGAATCGAGCAAATTGCCCTGGCTGTCTTCGGGAACGTTATAGTATTCCGCTTCGAAGATATTGACACCGTCATTGTCGTAGATGTCGGTCAGGTAGTGTTCGAATACCGAATCGAGGTAGCCGTAACTTTCCACTTTTCCGGAACGCCGTTCGACCTCGATCAGGTTGGACGGCTCAACCTTTTCGGTGTTGGGATCATCTCCACTATAGCGATAGAGGACCTTTCGATTTTCGGCGGTCAGGTCTTCGATGGACACGATGCGATACTGAGGCTTGTCTGGCGAAGAACCGGGAACGACCTGCTGCCGAATGACAATAGATTTCGATACAGGCTGACCGGCCTGATTGATTGCCCCGGTTCCCTCCGCCGAGATCACAATCTTGTGCAGGTCTTCATTTTCATCAAAAAATCGCTCAATCTTGATCCGGGCGTCATTGCTATCTTCGATGGCGATCAGTTCACCCGTTCGGATGTCGAAGACATACTTCAGTCCATTTTCCGTTTCCAGAATAAAGGCCGTACCGAAACTGGATGCAATCGAATCGCGGTTGGAATTCGCATCGCGGTAAGTACCATCACCCCGTTCCTGGTTCAGGACAAATCGCAAGTCCGGATCTACGTCCCGCAAGTATAGCTGGCTGTTGAATTCCGGATCGGGATTCAGGTACGGCAGATAAAGCCCGTTGCCCAGGGAGACGGGATCGAAGGAGAACCGGTGTACGGAGCCATCGGGCAGCGCCACCAGCACCCGCGTGCCATCGGCCATCGCATGATTGATGTCGGTGGTTACGCCGGAAGGATGGGCGAAAGTGATCCGGGATTGCAGGAAGTTCAGGTTCCAGCCGGCGCTGAAATCGCTTTTAAATCCGCCTTTGCCGTTTTCGTCCAGTTCGCCGACCAGCCCACTGCTGTAGGTTCGGATCAGCGGAATCGGGACACCGCCGAGAACGACATCCAGATCCGACATGCTCAAATCCAGATTGCCCAGACGGACTTCGTTCTGGACTTCGATAATCCGTTCATCGACGGCTACGATACAGTCAAGTGCGCACCGGACTTCGAGATACAGACGGTACTGGCCCGTTGGAAGTTGGGTGGCATCGATGACCCCAATCAATGAATCGGTCGTGATCGCAGTTCGATTTCGGGCCAGATACACGAAATCGTCCGGGTCGTTGAGCGAGATCAGCTTGAGATCATAAACACCGCGTCCTCCTCGGTTTTCATCAAAAAAGTTGGCGTTGCCGATGACTTCGAATCGATCCGTGATCGGTGCGGATTGCTGATTGAGGTTGAGAATTTTTCCAATCGTGAACGTGGCCGGATCCTTCACATAGTAGCGGGCGTATCGTGTACTGGTGTTGCCGGCCTGGTCGTAGGCTTCGATGTTGATTTCCAGCAAGCCCTGATTCATTCCATTGACTAGATCGACTTTCCACAAACCGTGACGTGGACCACTGCCTCCACTGGAGCCAAAATAGTCTTCCGACGAGATACCAAAGCTGACTTCGTCGCCCCCGGTGTTGTTGACTTTGACGATCCACGAACCATTTTGGCCGTTGGGCAGGTAGATGCCCCGGTTGTCCTGGATTTCAATCCACAGGTCATACTCCTCGACTTGACTGGCTAGCAATTCCTGGGCAGGGGGGATGGTGTTGCCATTGGCGTCCTTCAAGAAGAACGTAATGGTCGGTGCCACATGGTCTTCCGTGCTGACGTCGATCGTCAACATTTTTTCCGCCGTGCCACCCCAACGGTCCTTGACCACCACGGTGACCTGCTTCTGTCCATTCCCCATTGCGTTGGGAATGTTCCAGCGAATTTCTCCGGTGGTGGCGTGGATCGTCATTCCGGAAGGCACGGTGCCGGTCAAGCTGTAAGTCAGTGCGTCGCCGTCCGGATCAAATGCCTTGACTTTGTGTACAAACGCGGTTCCGACATAGGCCGTAAAATCGGTCGCCGAGATGATCTCTGGCAGGTTATTGTGAATCGCCTCCAGTCTGAATGTTAAATATCTAACATTATTGGCAACACCCTCTACGGGTGATTGGTCGGTGACTTTCAACCGGAACGTTCGCAGCCCTGCATCAGCGGCCACGGGAGTCCAGGTGAATTTTCCGGTGGCATCGATGGTCGCGCTGGACGTTTGGTCGAGTTCAAAAACATGACCGGAAGTCTGATCGGGATCAAACACACCGAACTGGTAGCTGAAGGTACTGCCAGTGGTTACGAACGGATTGGTCGGCGCACCGAGAATCAGTGGCTCAAAGTTGATGTGTCCGTCGATGGCCGGATCGACCCCATACAGGGTCAGCGCCCGGTCGGCATAGGAGGACGGATTGAATCGTTCATAAACGCGAACCCGATATTGGTGAAGGCCGGTCGTCGGTTCATCCCACTCGATCAGTCCGGTCTGGTTGTCGATGGAAATTGTTTCACCGCTGACGGGCTGGCCGTCGGTGGTCAACAGGACATAGGACAAGTGGTGACCCTCGGGATCGGCTCCTCGCGTCGGCAGACTCAGCGGTGTGTCGATTTCCCAAACGGTCGGGAAGGTCGTGGCAAACAGCGGCGGGATGTTGACGGCGTTGATCTGGAGCACGAACGAGAGGTTGGTTCCCGCACGCTGGGAACTGGCGCGAAGCCGGACATCGATATTCCGTCCCAGCATTTCAGGCCCTGGTGTCCACGAAACACGTCCGGTTTCCGCGTCGACTTCCATTCCGGTAGGTGCCGTTTCCAGCGACCAGATGACGGTTTCGTTCTGATGCTCCGGATCGGGGGGAAGCAATACCGGTTGATAGACCAGAGGTTGGCCCACCGTAGCTCCGCTGGGAGGAGGCGTGAGGTTCGTATCGACCGCGGGTACATACGGATTGAACACCGATGGATGGACGACGGTGATCGTCATCGGAATTTCTGGAAATTCACCCGTGCCATAGTTCACCCGGACCAGGAAACTGAATTCCTGCTGGTCATGGTAGGCAGGAGCGTTGTTCACTTCGTAGCGAAGCAAATCCAGGGAGGGCGTCCATTGCATCAAGCCATCGGTCGACATCACGATGCCGTCCGGCAGAGGGCTGCCAGATACAAAACTGTAAACCAGTTCATGACCGCCGGGATTATTGACGTGGAATGGTTGTTCCCAGGGGCGGGCTGCCGAAATACGGAAATGGTAAGGCTGATTTAACGTGACGTCCTGTTCCGGGTCGCGAACCGGCAGGTTGAAACGCACATTGCTGCTGCTGCCGTGATTGTCCTCGATTTCAATCTCGATTGGCAGCGATGCGGGAAGCGGATGGGTTGCGGTCCAGTCGCCAATCGCTTCACTGCTCCATTGAATCCTGTAGTTATTGGGATCTTCAGGCGTGGGAGTTTGTTCTACCAGAACGACGCCTGCATCGATTGCCGCTTGATTGAGAGTCAGCGTAATGGTGTCGTTCGGATTGGGGTCGACTGCCTGGAACCCGAAGCTGTAGTTTTGTCCCAGGTTGGCCTGACCTTGATGGGCATAAAGAATGGCGGGCGTCGAATTTTCAGTGATCGCGACCGCGTAAGTTTTCATGCTGCTGGCATTGAGCGCATCGGTTGCCCGCAACGTGATATGGTAAATGCCGCTGGTGTCGGGCTTGAACACCAGCATTTTGCCTGGCAGTGGACCGGGAGTAAATCCTGAAACGATCTCAAGATCGAAATCGTGGCCATCGGGATCCACGACATCGAGCGGCAAATAGACCCACGAGTCTTTTTCAAAGGGCCCCAGTACCCGGTTCGGGAAGACGGGAGCACGATTTTCGGCTGGAGTGACGAACGGACGAACGTCAAACACCAACTCCCGTCGCAGGGTTCCATAACCGTTCGTTGCCGTCAGCGTGAGCTTATGTTTTCCGGCGTATTGGGGGGACCATTGGATGGGGATTTCATATTCATAATAGTCACCGCTCTGGACGTGGGTTTGTACGATGGTGCCGAACCGGATTTCGTAATTCATCGAATTATGGTCGATCGAAAAATGGTTCGCCCAATTCGTGATTACTGTTTTGCTCGTCAAGGTTACCTTGGTCTCGTAAACCTTGGGCGGCTCAGTCGAAGGGTGATTGGGGTCAGGAGTTCGCCAGTCCTCTGGAGTCTCCGAAAGAAACAATGGAGCGGATTGATCACCTACGACATTGACATTGAAATAGTACGTTTTCTCGGTAACACCACCGGCTCCATCGAATGCGCGCAGATCGATTCGATGTCTGCCTGCAGTAATCAAGGCTCTGGACCATTTTAGATGCAGTCGATGATCATCTGCGACAGAGCCAATCGTCATGCCTGCCGGGGCTCGCAAGACGGAAAACAGCACAAGATCGCCATCGGCATCTGTGGCCGTCAACGGTTGTTGGTAGTCTCGATCCAGATAACTGACTTGATCCCAATCGGGCAGTTCGGCTGTAATGACGGGAGCTGAATTGATGCTCGACCCGACAAAGATTCTGAAACTCTGGTTGGCCGAAGCCTGGCCGTCGGAAACGGAAATCGTCACCGGGTAAAACTGCCCTGCTTGAGCTTCTGCGGGCTGCCAGAAAAGGACGCCTGTTTTCGAATCGATGACCAATCCTGCGGGACCGGCGATCACTCTGAAAGACAAGTCATCGTTGTTCATGTCGGTTGCGATGACCGGATACGAGAATACTTCTTCCGCCTTGATCGCCACGTCGTAGATGGACTCAACCACGGGTGGCGCATTGATAGAACTGCGCGGGTTCACCGTCAACGCGAACGTCTGGGTAGATTTCCCGGCCAGGACTTCATCGCCATCACGATACAGTCGGCCATCGGAAATCATCACGGTGACGTGGTTTTTGCCGACGTCGCCCGTGCCTGGCCGGCCGGTCAGCAGGCCGGTATTGCGATCGATTTGCAGCCATCGGGGAACGGGCTTGGTCGTTCCGTCATTGAGCCGGGTGGGCACGAGATAGTAGCGAAGGTTTCCGGCGTCCTGAGGATCGCTGTCAGAGGCCATGACTTGGTATCGATAGCCGCGGAGGTCTTGAGCCGCCGGCAGGATTCGTTCGTTCGCCACACCGTCGTTGTTGTCGGTATCGACGGCCAGACCGATGACATTCACCACGGGAGGATGGTTGGTCGGGTGGCTGGGCGTCACGGTTACTGTCCAGTCCTTGCGGCCGATTTGACCGGCGGAATCACGAACGATGACGCGGAACTGGAAATCCGTTGGCTGAGTGACCTGCGGGGGATCCCAGACCAGGCGATCGGAGAACATGTTGGCTCTGCCGCTGTGGATCAAATGGGCGCCGTGGGTCATGACGTTGCCGTGGACGTCAACAAAATCCGGATCGAATTCGAAAGTGAAGGGAACGTCGTTTTCGTAATCGGTGGCTTCGAAGTCGTGAGAATAGCGATAGTGGACGAACGCAGGAATGGATCCGATCACCGTGTGCTCGTCTTCCACACGAACGAAGTTCAGTTCAAACGCGTCCGCACTTCCGTGTCCTTTCAGAGTGACCTGGAAACTGGCGTGTGTCGGATGGTCAGGATCAAAGAACGGTTTGGCGTCCTTGAAGGCCGGACTCTCAGAAGTTAAGAAAACTCCCCGAAGCAGATTTCTTCGCGCGAACGAATCCGTGAACGCGCTGGCAAAAGCCTGTCGATTCTCGACTGGCCCTGCCAGCAAGTGAAGATTCCAGATGGATCCATGGACCGCTTCGACGATGGGCATGTAGTGAGCCTGAGAATATCCGTAGGCCCATGCGATGCCGGAATTGTCGAGTCGTTCATATCCATGGGCGTTGGAAGCAAGTCGATACGCGTTGCCTCCGACATCCATTCCCATGATGGTTTTGTCATACGAGGTTCCATCTTCCGTGCCAAAATTGTTGTAGAACGTGAGTTTCGCAGCCTGAACGACCGTAGGATCCGAGAAATCGAGTGGCGTTGCGGAATGAGGTGCAATATTTGTAGGTCGATTGATAAACGTGTAGATGGCCAACTGATCGACACTCAGCGCGGAATTGTGAGAACCAAACCCGAAATAGGCGATCGAGTCGTATTGGGTATCCGTGGAACCTTCGCCGTAGCCTCCCCATGACGTGTTATAGTTATAGTTGCTGAGTACTTGCGAACCCACCGCGATTCCATTGATAAACAGGTCGAATCGCGGTTCGGGATCAAGGTTGCTGCCCTCGTTGGGTTCCCCTTCTTCGTAAAAGGCGATCATTCTCAATTCAATCGAGATGGATTCGCCTGTTTTGATGTCTGGCCAGGCGGCTCCCGCGTGAAGTCCGAAGTGATAAATTTTTCCATCCGGTCCACCGATGATCCATCGATCGGTTCTGGCATCCCCTTCAAGGTACCAATAGCTCGCTGGATGGGTCGCAATACCATCGACTACCGAGAGAGTGTCTGGCCCAAAGACAAGTCGGGCGTTTTGCCCGAACTGCGGTCCAAGGTCATGAATCTTCAGATCCGCTTTGACCGACCAATTCTCGAACCAGCCTGGAGTATAAAGATACCCATCAATCTTGTCTTCCAAGTAATACGGAATACTGAAAACCGAGATTTCCGGAGCCGAACCTGACACGGCGGGCGTATAAACCAGATCCGTTGCGTTGACGGACCATCGGGGCGATTCCATGCTGAATCGATTTGCGTTGCCGTTCTGATTGTCCCCAGTCAGGCGACTCGGCATGATCATCGTCAGGACAATGTCATCGGTTGATAATTCTGGATTGCCTGAGAGTGCCGCTGCTATTTCCTGCGCAACACTATGGCTGTAGTGGGTGACTTCATCATCGGTCATCAAGATGATGTTGGTCGTCGCATTGCCGCGAAAGACATAAGGATGATGGCCAGGCAAAACCGGCACGGGAGAAGGCGGTCCTGGATCGAGAATCCTGCTGATCGCGGCATGTCCGATTTCGTCAAAACCATTCGCCGCAATCCTTGAGATGGCAAATTTGAGTTCTTGGACGTTGCCCCAAAGATGATCCGAACTCTCACTTCGGGGAAAACCCGTCGTACTGATATCGATATCCCTGATATCCCTTAATGCAACCGCCAAGCGGCCTTCATCTATCTGCGATACGTCCTGGAATAGAACCAAACCATACCGGTTCTCGGTAAATCCTAATCCCAGCAGTTTGTCTTCGACTTGTTCAACAACGCTCTGCCCTCCAGTTTCCGTAAACAACCAGTCGATGGACCCATCCATCGAGCCCGTTGCATCAATCGCGAAGACGATATCGGCTGTGGGAGCCCCCAACCCGGCAGGATCGATCGATACATTGATTTTTACTTCTTCTCCATTAGCAAGCCTGACATTGACATAATCCGGATAAACGTGTTCGTCGGGATTCTCATAGTCCTCGATGTCCAGCGGCAACTGGTAGTCGGTCGCAGGTTGGCTGGTAATGATGGGCGCACTGTTTTCGGTGGAGGGATGCACATAGATCTCGAAGCGGCGTTTTACCGGCTCGTTGTACGGATCGCGAACCACTTCTTCGACGATCACCGTTTTGCCGGACAACTTGGCCGAGGGTCTCCAGGTATAAATTCCCCGCTGATCAATGCCATCATTGACGTACTGGAAGTAGATCTCTTCTCCCGGCGCTGGCACATACCCCTCCGGCCAGATGACGGAGCCCACCCGGAATCTCAACTTGTCGCCGTCGGGGTCCGTGGCGGTCGACTCGTATCGGTATTGACTTCCTACGTAGGCATCCACCTTATTGACGGATGTGAACACGGGAGAGCCATTGATCGACGAAACCGGATCATCATTGAGGATGACGGAACTGGCGGAGGGCTGAGTGAGCTGCACCGGTCCCCCCTGAAGATTCCTTGGGTTGAAAAGCGTGACCAGGAACTTCTCATCCGGTTCGTAGTAGATGTCCCCCCGAACATGAATCGTGAGGGTTTGGGTCCTGATCCCCGGGCCGAACACCAGGGTTCCGCGAGGAAACTCTTCGGACACAAAGTCGCCATAGTTTGCGGGCTCGTCTCCGCTCCCCGTCGCGGCAAAATCAACGACTGTGGTGCCATCCGTATTTCCGCGCCGTGAAACGGTAAACGTAAATTCGGTCGGGGTTTCGCCTGTTCCTTCGGGCAGGGCGGATTGATCTGCTACGATGGACAACCGGGACGATGAAACGAAGTCGTCATTTTCGATCATCCCCCAGGCTGACGGCACGTCCAGCGATACGCTTGACCAGAGTGAATCGGTTGGATTCGTCAAGGTCACCATGAAAGGCTCGTTGACCTCAGCGAACCGGTCACCCTTGAAACGCACCATAACGGTCTTGTGGACTTCTCCTGGCGCAAACGTGACCACGCCGCCGGGAAAGACGCCATCGGCAAAGTCACTGGCTTCTGCCGTATAGGGGCTCGATACACTGGCCGCACTCCACTGAACCGTTGTGGTTCCTGTCTTCCAGCCTGTTCGCGTTACCACAAAGGGGATTTCGCTGAACCCGTCTTGTCCCTCGAAGGTCGAGTAACCATCGAACCCGTGGCTGATTTTCAGGCCGACATCGGACGTCGGCGCCGCACCGTCATCATTCAAGATCCATCCTGTCACCGGATCGGTATTGATCGAGAGACTGCCGGTTGTACCCGCTGATGTCAAAGCAATGTGGTATCGCTCATGAGGCTCAGCGAACAGGTCGCCTTGATACCAGACCTGGATGGACTTCTCAATCTCACCCGGTAAAAAGGTGACCGAACCCGATGGATAGACGCCATCCTTGAAATCATCCGCACTGGCTGCCGCCGGCCCCAAAAACTCTGAAACCGCCCAAGTGACCGTGGTCGTTGAATTCGATGGACCCGATCTTCGAATGAAAAAAGTTTCACCATGAGAATTCCCGACGTTGCCTTCAATCGGTGGATTGACCAGCAAGCTGGTGCGTCCCGCCAGCCAGATCATTTGGCTTGCGGGAGTGAGAGGCTGTGGATCAATCACCACTACGCCTTCCGGGACCGCTTCTGGTGTTGCTCCGCCAGGAACTCCCATGTTGAACCCTGCTGGTTCCTGAGGTCCACATAACCCTACCCAGCGCTGCTGTGCTTCATCCCAATAGCAATATTCTTCTACGGGCCCCTCCGGCTCTTCCGGCTCACCAGGATTGCCTGGTCCCCCTGGTTCTTCTGGATCGCCTGGGCCACCACCACTACCGCAGCCGGAAATAATATTGCCGTATTCGTCATAGACGATGTCACACCAGTCATCCTCAATGATGGCTCCCAAGGCAGGACCGCCTTCAACGATATAGGCTGCCGGGTTTACGGTGGAGGCATGAATCTGGACCGAAAAGGCTTCGATGGAGCCAAGGGGGCCTTCGACCGTACGATCCCCGAACACGGGCACCAGGATCGTCGCTTCGGACTGGCCCACACCGAACGTCACGATACCGTTCGGAAATACCGTGGCCTGTTGCATGAACTGATTGGAACCGATCGCCGCAAAATCAGCTTCGTTGGCGGGTTGCCAGGTCGGATGGGAACTGGAGGTCGCCCCCAGCACGGACCAGATGGCCGTCGTCACGCTCGACAGATCGCCCGTGCGAAGCACCGTAAAGCTCCAGTTGGTGGCTTGAAATTGGCTGCCTTCATGACCTGTGACCGTTTCTGTCAGAAACGACAAACGAGGAATGCCATGCCCACCATGGAGATCATCATCAAAGATCGTTCCTTCGGCGATCTCCGAATCCAGTTGCACTTGGGTACCGTTGGAGTCAGCCGGATTGCTCAGCACCACTTCAAACGATTCGTCTGGCTCTACGACCGAGTCGCCCAGAACCGGAATGATGATCGTCTTGTGGACTTCACCTGGCCCAAAAGTGATCGTCCCGCTCGGAAAAATCTCACCCACAAAATCGTCTTCGCTCGCCGAGTGAGACGAAGCGGAAGCCCTGACGTTCCAGTTCACGGTGGTGGTGCCATCAGTCAACCCCCATCGGGAAACCACAAACGGAATTTCGTTGGAGCCAGCATTCCCTTCCCACGTGGGCGTGTTGGCCACCTTGTGATTGACGGAGAGAACGATTTTGTTGGCATTGATTAACTCGACCTTTCCCAGGTGCTCCAGGCCGTAAAGGTACTCGCCTTCGTTGTCTCGAAGCGGAAAAGGCGATGCTAGACTGATCCTTGCGATCTCGTCATCAAAAGACACGTACTCGTGGTCTCCAAGAATGATCACCCGGCGATGGTGCGGTTCCTCTTCACCCTCATGAAAAACTCCCAGCGACATTTTGCGGGCTGCCAGTGCTGTCCCGTCCCCCCAGTCGATGGTCGCCACAAAGTCCTGGAACGAAGCATGGTTGGCCAGTTTCAACTGCCTCACCTGAATTCGTTTCGGCTGATCGTTCAGAGGGGGAAAGATAAACGCACGTATCGAAATGTCGGAGGTCACAAAGACGCCGTCATTGTCCAGTTCAGGATGCGAAGCCCCCCCGATACCGGGATACCGGTCCATCAAGCGTTCGATGTCGGAGTCGCCTTCGATATCTCCGTAAATCACCTGGGCTTCCGGAATCAGACTGGAAAAAGTTCCTGCGTCCGGGCCGGTGTGGAAGAATTTTTGGGTTCCCAGCCTCAGGAAAATATACTTTGATGAATCGACTGCTGACCGATAGACTTCCCGAAACTCATACAAGTCAAACTGAATCCCCGGTTCGAGCAAAATCTGTTCGGAGGTGGTCAGCAGGTAGGATGTTCTCGAGATTCCCAATGCTTCGAACTGCAAGTCCGCAAAAACGCGCTCGCCCAGACTTTGTTCCGACGTGAAAGGAATGGGCGCCCGGCTCCAGATCGTCACTTGCTGCGCGACCTCCAGGGAGTCCATCTCACTGGCCGTCACCGTGACCTCAATGGTATACTCGCCAAAAATTCTGTAGTCATGCTCTCCAAGAACGTCGACTCTTCCTGCACCGCGATCAACCAGTTGGCCTTGAGAGGTTTCACCATCTCCCCAGTGGATGGTGACCGATGCATCCAACAGTTCGATGGTGCTGTCCCAATTCCTGATTTTTGCCACCACGCCAGAAAAGGTTCTGTCCTTCACGAACCGGGCTGCGGAGTTCAACGCGATCGAAGGGTCGAGGTCGTTGACCGTGACGAAATTTCGGGACAGAAATTTGGCCAGGATAAGATTGATTGATCCTGTAACACTCGTTCCTCCGACCGCAATGATACCGCCGTCGCTGGTCAACACCAGGTCGTTCGCAAATGAGGAACCGGCGGAAGGTAAAACCACCTTTCCCTGATTGCCGAAGCTATTATCCAGCACGCCATCCGTTTTCAATCGAGCAATCACCAGTTGGTCCATCGAGCCACGAATGGCAACTCGACCGGCGACCACCATTTTGCCTTGCGCGTCGATCTTCAAACTGTGGATCGTGCTGGACGAGTAGGAGAGATCCGTGACGACAACACCGTTGCTTCCAAAACTGGAGTCGAACGACATGTCGGGATGGTAGCGAACCAGCATGAATTGATTCTGCAGGCTGCCACCGACCATCAACCTCCCATCGGCATGGACCGCCACGCTCCTTACCGTGGCTTCACTTTGCAACGCCGTCAACACCTTGCCGTCAATGTCGAGCTGGCCCGTACTGAGACTGTATTTTGCGAGTGCAATTTTACCGTCCGATTGACCGACCACGACCAATCGGTCACCCACAATCACCGCATCCCAGGCCTCGTCATTTCCGTTTTCGAAATCGGTCGTTACGAAACCTCCACTACCGAAGCTCGTATCCAGGGTGCCATCCATGTTGTAGCGAACGAGTGCAAAATCGGTGCGATGGTGTTCATCGATGTAAACACTACCCGCAGCGATCAACTTGCCATCGGACTGAACGACCAAGGCTCGCAGGGTTTCATTGGTACCTGCCAAATCCGTGACGACCTTACCTTCCGTACCGAAACTGGTATCCAGCACACCGTTTTGATTGAAGCCGGCAATGGCAAACTGGCCATTGCTGGTTCCGCCCACGAGAATTCTGAATTCGCCCCCCGGCAGGGGCTCGATGGCGACACGACTGGCTACATCGTTGCCACTGCTGAAGTTGGCAGACGCGACTCCCGCGTTGCCAAAGCTGTTGTCCAGCGTTCCGTCGGCAAGGTAGCGAAGCAGCACAAAATCCTGGCTGCCATTGATGGAACCGTGTCCCGCCACCAGCAATTTGCCGTCGGGCTGTTCTACACTGGCTACGGCCCGTTCACCAGTTACGCCGGTGAGATCGGTCGTTACAACGCCCCGATTCCCAAAACGGTTGTCAAGCAACAACCTGCTCGCTGGATGAGTTCCGTCTTCGTTGGTGGCACGAACCTGAACGACGAAATAACCTTCAGCCTGATACACATGACTGGCCGTCGAAGCGTTGGCTGGCAGTGACTCCCAGGGGCTGCCATCCCCCCAATTTACCTCCCATTGCGAGATCGTATCGGCACCAGGATCAAAGGCCGAGAATTCAACCGTATAGAGCGTTCGTTCGTCAAAGGTGATGCTGCTGGATGAAACCAGAACTTGAGGTGCTAAATCATTGACCACGACGCCAAAACTGGCCTGATCACCCAATGAGCTGCTGTCGGTGATGGTCAGGACCGGAGAGAAGAATCCATTGTCAGCATAGGTATGCGAAAGCTGGATCGTACCGGAAGCCGGTGTGAGGTTTTCAGAATGGCCATCTCCCCAGTCAATGGCAACGGTGTGCGTATCGTTGACGTCCGGATCGGTATAAAACACAACCATGGTAAACAATCGACCTTCGTCAACTATCATATTGGGGATCATACCCAATTGCGGTGCGGCGGCAAGCAACTGTCGAGGTTCGAGAGGGCCAAATTGAAGATCCTGATCTTTCCGCCGATTCTTCCGTTGGCCCTTCCGGGGCGAACGCTGCTGGTGGCTCATTTGCAAGACGGCCTTCCAATTGACCCGATAGCCTAAAGAACGCAAAGCCGTCGTCCAGCTGGTAATGGGTAGTTTCATCCTGAATTCTCCTGGGGAAGTAAAAGAGAAAATAGACCGGGATCATGGATCCAATGGAACTTGCAGGAATCGACAGCAGGACCTGCGATCCTTAGATCTATCCGCCGTTGATGAAATTCCAGGTCGGGTTCAATTTAAGCTTGAATTTCAGAAACTCAAGAACTTTTTCTTCCACCGAAAGAAAATTTTGAAAATCTCCAGGACAATGGTTCTACCATTTCTCGCGATCGGTTGTGTTCTCCGAAAGCTGTCCAAGTGAATTTGATAGCTGGTACGATAGTGTTCAAACTCTTGTATCATTCTGTGCTGCTCGATTTGCAGTTGTCCAGGAAGTCCGAACCATGGGAGGTCGATGGACGGTTCACGGGCGGAACTTCTCGGAGAATTCTTCGCTACAAAGCGCTACAAATCGCTACAAAAGCGCTACAAAAGCGCTACAAAACGTGAATCTCGGGGAGCCGTCCACAAAAAAACCCGCTGTTTCAGGGGTTTTTGAAACAGCGGGCTAAAATCAGCGGAGAGAACAGGATTCGAACCTGCGGTACGGTATGACCCGTACACCTAATTAGCAATCAGGCGCATTCGACCACTCTGCCATCTCTCCGGTCGGTCCCATTGTGCCGAACTTTGGATCGTTTGGCAAGCCGTATTTTTTTACTTCAGAACTGAAAATATCATTCCTCCAGTCGCTGATCGCCCATCCGCTCGGCGACTCTCAGTTTTGCACTGCGACTTCTGGGGTTGGCCTGCCGTTCTGCATCCGAAGCCGTGATCGGTTTCTTGGTCAGGACCTTGCAATCCAGATGGTCGCGCAAGGATTGCTTCACAATTCGGTCCTCAAGGGAATGAAAACTGATGACCGCGATACGCCCGCCCGGCACCAACAGACCTGGAAGCCGCGCCATCGCAATTTTCAGCCACTTGAGTTCCTCATTGACCGCAATCCGAAGCGCCTGAAACGTTCGCGTCGCCGGATCAATGTCGTGATGCTTCGAACGGGGAACACAGGACCGAACCAGCCGAGCCAATTGTTCCGCCGTTTCCATGGGTTCCCTGCGGCGAGTCTCGACAATTTTCCTTGCGATGCGGCGACTGAATCGCTCTTCGCCAAACTCATAAATCAAATCCGCCAAGTGCCTTTCACTTAAACGATTCAGAATTCGAGAGGCAGGTTCGCCCACTAGCGAATTAAATCGAAGATCGAGCGGGCCAGACGACTGATAACTGAAGCCGCGATCGCGATCCGCAAGCTGATCACTGGACAAACCCAAGTCCAGCACGATCCCGTTTACCGCTTCGATTCCCAGCTCTTTCAGAATTTCCGGAGCACTGGCGTAGTTGCCAGTAAACGCGGTGAGGGACGGCTGGCGTTGCGGCGCGGTTAAACATTCATGGGGCAGCGGCTCACTTAAACTTGAGTCAGCCAACTGAGACGTTGTCACAAGATTTAACCGAGCTTCAGTTTCGGCAACAGCCAGCGGATCGCGATCGATGCCGATGACATGACCGGTCGGGCCAACCCACTCCAGCAATTTTTGCGTGTGTCCTCCACCGCCCAGTGTCCCGTCCAGAATAATATCGCCCGGCTTGGGCGCAAGCTGCTCGATGACTTCGTCGAGCAGAACTGGAATATGAATGGTCATGGTGAGATCAACAAAAAACGACATCGCGCTTCCTGCTCGATGTCGTCGAGATTTTCCTTACGTGGGTGCGTAAGGCATTTGCCACCAGTTCCTCATGAACCAGTTCCGGCAATTGAATGTCAGCCTGTGACCAGAGATGACATCCAACCGCGAGCCGGCAAACGGAGGACGTATTCCGTATTTAACTTCTTCCAAAATACCCCTTTTTGGGTTTGGGTCAAGTTGAATGAAACGCCAAAATATCCCGTATTTTTCACGGTCAACCCCAAAAAAGCCGATAGATTCTGCCTCACAGGAAAACTGGAAATTCGCAAAAAAATATTCCGGGAATTGTACGTGATTTGCCAGCAGTCAATCGGGAATTCACGATAATACAAACCCCAAACTCCAGCCAAAACACACCATTTTATCCGAATTTTGGTGACTTCCCCTACATTTTTGAGCGCAAAAGCCGTAAAAAATCAGGCATGAACAATCCTAGTACCGAACCTGACTTGGGTTCGACCCAATATTACCACTACGAACTGCCGCCCGAGCGAATTGCGCAGCATCCACTCCCGAATCGGGAGGATGCCCGATTGATGGTGGTCAATCGCTCCGCCCAAACGATCGACCATTGCCACATCCGCAATCTCCACGAAATCCTGTCGCCCGGGGACTGCCTCGTACTCAACGATACCCGCGTGATTCCAGCAAAACTGACGGGATTCCGCACGTCGACGGGCGGTCGCTGGCAGGGGCTGTTCCTCGAAGCCGATCCGCAAGGAAACTGGAAGGTGCTTTGCAAAACGCGCGGGAATGCAAAGCCGGGCGAAACGGTGACGCTGCAAGACCGAGACGGGATTGAAAAAGTGCTGCTGGATCTGGTTGCCAAGCTCGATGATGGCGCGTGGGTGGTGCGGCCGCGCAGCCCGGACAGTTTCGAAACCGTGCTGCGCGAAGTCGGTCGCGTTCCGCTGCCCAACTACATTCGGGAAGGCAAAATGGTCGAGTCGGATGTCCGCGACTATCAAACCGTTTTTGCAAAGAACCCTGGAGCCGTTGCAGCACCGACCGCAGGACTTCACATGACCAAAAATCTGCTTCATCGGCTGGTCGAAACCGGAATGAATGTCGCCAGCGTGACGCTGCATGTGGGGATCGGCACGTTCAAACCCATCCAATCAGAACGGCTTGACGATCATCCCATGCACTTTGAGCGTGGAAGTATCGATGACAAGAATGTGGCAAAAATACAAACCACACTCGATGCAGGCAAACGGGTCATGGCGGTCGGAACCACCAGCATGAGAATTCTGGAAACCGCTTCACAACCAGGCAGTTTGAAGAGCTGGAGCGGAGAAACCAATCTGTTTATCCGGCCTCCTTATCAGTTCAAAACCGTCAATGCACTGCTGACCAATTTCCACCTGCCGCGCAGTACGTTGCTGGTTTTGGTAAGAACCTTCGGCGGCGATGAGTTGATCCAGCGAGCATACGCCGAAGCGATTGAAGAACGGTATCGGTTCTATAGCTATGGGGATGCGATGTTGATTTTGTAAGGTTACTCTTCATCGCCTTCGTCACCCAACTCCACCACATAGGTTTCTCCGTCGAAGGTCACGCGATCCCCCAGCCGCAACTTTCGCCGACGACGTGTTTCGGCTTCGCCGTTGACCTGCACCTCGCCCGCTTGAATTTTGACCTTGGCTTGTCCGCCGCTGGCAACGCCGCAGGTTTTCATAAATTGATCCAGATCAATGGTCAGTTCGTCATTCATGGTTGTGTTCATTGAAGATTTGAAGGTCGAAGGTTTTCCACGTGTCCGGCAACGGAGCCGTTACATCCACTGGCTCATGGTCGATCGGATGCTCAAACGCTAGTCGCCGCGCGTGCAGCGCAATCGGCTGCTTCCTCAAGTCCGGCGTGGGGAGCCCAAATTCACAGGTTGAACCGTAAAGCTGATCGCCGACAATGGGTCGCTGCCGAGCCGCACATTGTAACCTGATTTGATGAGTCCGTCCGGTTTCCAGTGCAATCTCCAGCAAAGTTTTTTCCGCACAGCGATTGAGTACTCGAAATCGGAGAATGGCCTGCTTGGCTTCGGGGTGATCTTCGTCCACGATCTCGGAACGAGGTTCATCCGGCAACTTTCGCATCCAGTCGATCCAAACCCCTTCATCCTCATCCATCGTTCCCTCGACCATCGTCCAATAAGTTTTGATGACCGTCCGTTTCTCAATTTGCTGGGAAATTCGTTGGGCGGCGCGAACATTGCGTGCAAAAACAATGGCACCTGAAACGGGCCGATCGAGCCGGTGCGGCAGTCCGAGATAGATATTGCCTGACGGGTTCTCACGAGATTTCAGATACGATTTCAACTGCCACTCCAAGCTATCAATTCCTTGCGGAGCTTGGGTCAGCAGACCACTGGGTTTGTTCAAAACGTAAACCGGTCCGCGCTCGAACAGAATGTCAACGGCCATTGTAGATCCCTCAGCAAGGCAGCCGAACGGCATCGCACAGGAATCGCATATACGGCATACCGCGTTTGGCATACGCGATGAAATGATCGATCAACTTCAAGGAAGTCAATTCGGCAGTTAAAAAATTCGCCAGAAAGAAATGATCTTTTCGCTTCAGATCTTCGATCAGCGGATGGGTTTCCGGATATCCTTTCGGAGCACGTTTCAAACTGGACCCTTCCAACGAAAAGGTTTCCCTGAAATCTTTCTTGCTTTTGATTTTCTTCCAGCGATCCGGGGCATCGTCGATCAGAAATCGAATCGGTTCCAGAACTTCTGCATCCGGCTGCCAGATTCCGCCGCCCATAAACGCCCGTTCCGCGTCGATGTGAAAATAAAAACCGGGTGCATGAGCATTTTTGCCAGCCTCATGTCGAAAGTGGATTCCCAGATTCGTCTTGTAGGGCGTTTTGTCTTTGGAGAATCGGGTATCGCGATAGATCCGCATGATCGAGCCGCCGGATTTTTTGGGAACGGCAGTAAAAAACGGAGAGAGCTTTTTGAGCGGTCGCTCCATCGCAGCAACAAATTCCAGCGCCGGCTGCAATACCAGCGCTTCGTATCGTTCCTTGTTCTCGGCAAACCAAGGACGATTATTATTTTTTTTCAGTTCTTTAAAGAACGATTGGGCCTGCTTGGGGAAACCTGAAAACATATGAAATCGAGGGCGGACGGGAACTTACGTCAAATTGTCATTTGAGCATCGTTTCCAAGTGCCAGTTTGTCAATCGCCCATTCAATGCGTCTGATCCAATCGCTCCGTCCGTTTGCAATCTTGCGGGAAACCCAATTTTATTGCCGCGAATGGGGTGGATAAGGAATGGCACGATGGTTGCTTAAATGATAACCGTTCATGACGATCCAAACGTTTAGCCGCAAGCCGAAGCCGACCGCCATTGGTTCGCAACGATCATAAAAATGCAGGTCGACTCTTGGTTGAAGCTGAAAAGTCCAGAAAAAGTCGGCGCAGGCGCGACGGCAGGGTGCGGTCTCTGTAGTCAACCTGCCTGCCAACAAAATACCTGCAACCCGATGAACCGCGCGCCTCTGGGGGTTGCCGATAAAACGATTTCGGTGATGCAGTATTTTTGGCGGCAACCCCCGACGGCTTGCGGCTAAACGTTTTGGATCGTCGTGAACGGTTACCTTAAAAACTTTTGGGAGAGAAAAACATGTTAACACGCTGGCAACCTTTTTCTGAACTGACAAATGAATTTAACAAGGTTCAAAGTGAACTGAACCAGTGGCTTCATCGAGGCGCCCATCGCGGTGGTTGGCCGGGTACATTCCCGGCGATCAACATGTGGCAAGACGACAACTGTTTGACGCTGGAAGCCGAACTGCCGGGCTTCGAACTGGAGGACATCGAGATCCTCGTCGATGGTGAAAGTAAACTGACCATCAAAGGCACTCGCAAGTTCATCGAGTCTGAAAATGGGACTTGGCATCGTCGTGAACGAGCCTACGGCGAGTTCCGCCGAACGATTGAACTGCCCCGTCAAGTTGACCCGGACAAGGTCGAAGCCGTTCTCAAGAACGGAGTTTTGACTATTGTGCTTCCCAAAAAGGAAGCCATCAAACCGCGTAAAATCGACGTGAAAAACAGCTAGATTGGCAAAATTGCTGTTTTCGCGAAATAACTTATCACTGCACAAACTACAGGAGAAGAAAATGCATCACACTATGAAACGTCGAAGACGTCACGGACATCACGGGCATCACGGTCGAAACGGCTGCGAGATGACCCGAAGCAAAGCCAGTTATTCGCCGAGTGTTGATATCTGGGAGAACGATCAAGAAATCGTTTTGTATTGCGACATGCCCGGCGTCGAAGAGGACCAACTCGACATTCAGTTCGAAAATCGCGAGTTGACCCTACACGGGAAAGTGACTCGCCGACATGAGGGAGCAACGTTTGTCGGTGCCGAATATGGCATCGGCGATTACTATCGGGCCTTCACGATCGGCGACGCGATTGATTCGTCAAAAATTTCAGCAGAACTTAAGAACGGTGTTGTCACCGTTCACCTGCCGAAAGTCGAAGCCATCAAGCCGAGAAAAATCCCGGTGAAGGTGGGGTAGTACAAAGCGAATTCTGGCGACTGCCTAATACCCGGAACCACTACTGCTGATCTTTTCGATGGGATGCCAAGTGGTTTTGACTTCGCAGAAATCGGAAATCAGATACGGGTTCTGGCTGTCGGATGAGTTCCAATCGAGTGAATACGTTTTGGCTCGTTTGACATTGGCCGCCGAATCCATCTGAAGTTGACGAAATCGTTCCGTATCACCGCTGTTGTCGGCAATGGCATTGATGTCAAAGTGCTTTGCAGCGTGCGGGACGATTTCTGTTTTTGAGCCCGTCAAAATATTAATTACCCCCGCCGGAACATCGGATGTGGCGAATACTTCAGCAAGCGTCACGGCCGATAATGGCTTCGATTCCGAAGCAAGTGCAACAACCGTATTTCCGCCAGCAATGATGGGGGCGAGTATCGAAACGAGTCCCAGCAGCGGACGGTCTTCGGAGGCGATCAAAAATACAACGCCAGCCGGTTCGAGTACCGAAAAGTTAAAATGCGAACTGGCGACGGGATTGACCGAGCTGAATATCTGCTGGTACTTGTCGCACCAGCCCGCGTAATAGATCCAGCGATCAATGCTCTCGATCGTCTCGTGTCGGGCGGCCGATTCCGTAAGTCCTTGGGTTTGCAGTTCGGCGATAAACTGATCCTGCCGACCTTCAAGCATTTCGGCGATGCGGTAGAAAATCTGGCTGCGATTGTAGGCCGTCATGCCCCACCAACCGGCTTGTGCTGAACGAGCCGCGACGACTGCGTCTCTCAAATCCTTTCTGGAGCATAGGCAGAGGTTGCCCAACGATTTGCCGTCGACTTCCGGCGAATAATATCGGCCCGATTCAGTCCGTGGAAATTTTCCACCGACGAAAATTTTATAGGTCTTCTGGATTTCGAGACGACCGTTGCTTGGGGATTTAGACATTTTAAAACTCCAAATACGCCGACAACCCGTGCAGGCCACCTTCGCGGCCGAAGCCACTCTCCTTGTAACCACCGAAGGGAGAAGTCGGATCAAATTTGTTGTAGGTATTGGCCCAAACAACGCCCGCCCGCATTTGGGAGGTCATATTGAAAATCTTTGAGCCCTTGTCCGTCCAGATTCCCGCCGACAAACCATACGGTGTATTGTTCGCCTTGGTAATCGCTTCGGCGACCGTGCGGAACGTTTGTACCGCCAGAACAGGTCCGAAAATCTCCTCTTGAGCGATACGATTGGACTGGGCGACCTCCGTAAACAGTGTCGGCCGACACCAATATCCTTTCTCGGGAATCGCACAGCTCGGCTGATAGAAGCTTGCCCCTTCTTCCTTTCCGAGGTCGATATAGTGCTGGATTGTATTTAACTGGCTGGCCGAATTGATCGCTCCGATGTCCGTATTTTTATCCAATGGATCACCGACGATCAGGCTGCCCATACGATGCTTGAGTTTTCGGATGACCAAGTCATGGATGGATTCCTGAACCAGCAGACGGCTGCCGGCGCAGCAAACATGTCCCTGATTGAAATAGATTCCGTTGATGATTCCCTCAATGGCCTGATCGATCGCGGCATCTTCGAAAATGATGTTTGCCGCCTTGCCGCCAAGCTCCAGGGTCAGCTTTTTGGACGTTCCAGCCAGTGCCTTTTGAATCAGCTTTCCGACTTCGGTGGAGCCTGTGAAAGCCACTTTGTCGATCCCCTTGTGGTTGACAAGCGCCGAACCGACATCACCATGTCCGGTGACGATGTTCACCACTCCGGGGGGGAGATCGGCATCCTGAATAATTTCGGCCAGCTTCAGTGCCGTGATGGACGTCGTTTCCGCAGGCTTGAGGACAACCGTATTTCCTGTCGCGAGCGCAGGTGCAATTTTCCATGCGGCCATCAGCAGCGGAAAATTCCAAGGAATCACTTGGGCGGCGACTCCCAGCGGTTTTGGATTTCGATTTGGAAACGCATACGGAAGTTTGTCGGCCCAGCCGGCATAGTAAAAGAAATGGGCGGCAGCCAAAGGAATATCGACATCCCGCGATTCACGAATGGGCTTTCCACCGTCCATGGTCTCGAGCACCGCCAGTTCGCGCGCCCGTTCCTGAATCAACCGGGCGATTCGATAGATATATTTACCGCGTTCCTTGGCTACAATTTTCGACCACGTTTTCTCGTAGGCGTTGCGAGCGGCTTTGACGGCTTTATCGACATCCGACAGCGTCGATTCCGTGATGCTGGTAAGCGGTTTTTCAGTCGCTGGGTTGATCGACTCAAATTTTTTACCACCGGACGATTCAACGAACTTACCGTTGATAAATAGTCCGTAAGTATCCTTCAATTGGACATGCCCGGTGCTTTCCGGAGCAGGTGAAAGCTCCCACGATGGCGTGTTGGCAATACTGGGTTCAGTAGTCATGAATCAATCCAACGAAAAGTAGTCACCCGACTGGTAGGCGCCGGTAGTTTGTGTGACGTACTGCATCAGCACGTCGTTGGCCAGTGAACTGGCGCCAAAACGAAACCAGTGTGGATCGAGCCAAGCATCGCCCAGCGTCTCCTTCACCATCATCAGGTAGTGCAGCGCGAGTTTTGATTTCGAAATTCCGCCCGCAGGCTTCATCCCTACCCTCTCACCGGTTTCAAAATAGTGATCGCGGATGGCCTCAAGCATGACCAGCGTGACGGGCATCGTCGCGGCAGGTTGAATCTTGCCGGTTGAAGTCTTGATAAAGTCGGCGCCGGCAGCGATCGCAATGTCACTGGCTCGGCGGACGTTGTCGAGTGTGCCCAATTCGCCGGTTTCTAAAATTGTTTTTAATCTAACAGAACAACAAACTTCCTTAACGGCCGAAATCTCATCGAACACGTATTGGTGCTGGCCCGCATGAAACTTGCCTCGCGAGATCACCATGTCGATTTCGTCTGCGCCCTGATCGACCGCCATCTTTACGTCGTTCAGTTTGAGCTCGAGCGATGAATTGCCACTCGGAAACGCGGTGGCGACGGAGGCCACTTTGATCGTCGATTTTTCAAGCTCTTTTTTGGCCAGACCGACGAAATTCGGATAGACACAAACGGCGGCAACGGTGGGCAGTCCCGGAACGGCGTCATGCAGATGTCTGGCTTTATAGCAAAGTTGTTTGACCTTGCCTGGGGTGTCCATTCCCTCGAGTGTGGTCAGGTCGATCATGCTCAATACCATTTTCAGGCCTTCGAGCTTGGTGGTTTGTTTGATGCTGCGCGTGGTGAATCGGGCAGCCCGTTCCACGACACCGACCTGATCGATGGAGGGAGAGTTTGCAGGGAGCTGGGTGGCGATGCGGGGCATGGATGTTCTATATCTGGCGGGGACTTCAGTGTGACCATTCACAGTGAATTGAAGCGTTTAGCCACAAGCCGTCGGGGGTTGTCGCCAAAACACGATGCAATGCCAAGATGTTTCTATCGGCAACTCCCAAAGGCACGTGGCGTACCGGTTTGCAAGTATTTAATAGGCAAGCAGGTTGGCAGAGGAGGCTTCACGCTACCGTTATGCTACCGTCGCGCCTGCGCCGACCGGTTACTCGATCTTTCAGTTTCAAACGTTGGCCGATCGAATTCTTAAGGCAGTCGCAAACGAGTGATGGTCGGCTTCGGCTTGCGGCTAAACAAGAGCCTGATCGATATTGCGGCTAAACAGGAACTTGATCGGTAGTGCGAAACATTTGGCTTACCGTGAACGGCTACCATCCAGTTTACCACAAACCCTACTTTTTGCTGAAAATCTTGGATATAATGGAGTGCATTGCACCGTCGTTCGGCCCAAAAAGTCTCTTCATGGCAGTTGAATCAGCGGCGAGAACGAGGATTTGTTACCGCTCAAAGGCCGAATAAGCCGAGAAATCGTGCCAAATGCTACAAACTCTCAGGGTCCATCGAAACTTTTGGGCCTGTTTCTGGTTTGAATAGTGTGACCATCGGGATTTTTACGTGGCTCATTATGCTGGAGAGTAGCGGGAATGGTCCGCTGCGAAGTTCAATTCGTATTTTGTTCCACTTTTTTACTACCGTCAGACTTTTTCCATGAATATCGGCAAAGCACTTTTACAACGAGGGTTGATCAACGCAGCCCAACTGACTCAGGCGGAAAGTGCCGGTGGAGATGTACTCGAACAGGTCGTCGGGTCAGGATTTGTCACCCGCGAATCGGCCATGAACGTGCTTGCCGAGGAAATGGGCGTTTCGTTTCTCGATTTAAGGGAGACGCAAGTCGATTTAACGCTGCTCAAGACATTCCCGCAAAAGCTGATCTATCGCGAAATCATGTTCCCGGTCAGCCGTCACAATGGCACGATTGTGGTGGCGACGAGTGATCCGCTCAATTTCTATCCACTTGACGAAGTCAGTGCTGCGACGGGGCTGGTCGTCGAACCTGTGTTGGCCGAGAAATCCGAAATCGCGAAACTGATCCGCACCCACCTCGGTGTCGGTAGCGAAACCATTGAAGGCTTGATCGAGCAAAAGATGGAAGATGGCGTCGAGTTGCTCGAAGCCCTCGAAACGGACGGCAGCGAACTTTCGGAGATGGCTCAGGAAGCGAGCGTGGTTCGGTTGGTCAACGAAATTCTATTGGAGGCCATCGAAGCGCGCACCAGTGACGTTCACATCGAGTCACAGCAAGATGGCATTGTGATCCGTTACCGCATCGACGGGATTTTGCACACCCAGCCCGTACCGCCGGAAATCAATCATTTTCGTGCCGCGATCATCAGCCGTTTGAAAATCATGGCCAGGCTCAACATCGCGGAAAAGCGGCTGCCGCAAGACGGTCGGATCAAGCTTCGTGTCAAGGGACGCGAAATCGACGTGCGGGTTTCTGTGATTCCGATGATTCACGGCGAAAGCCTTGTGATGCGGATTCTGGACAAAGGAGCGATGGTTTTCGAGTTGCGAAGTCTCGGGATGGACCCGGATATTTACGAGAAGTTCCGCAAACTGATCTCGCTGCCCCACGGAATTATTCTGGTGACAGGGCCAACCGGATCGGGAAAAACGACGACGCTCTATAGTGCCCTGATCGAGATCAACGAACCGTCCACCAAGATTATTACGACGGAAGACCCGGTCGAGTACCAGCTTCAGGGGATCAACCAAATTCAAGTTCAACCGAAAATCGGTTTAACGTTCGCTCACTCGTTGCGTAGTATTTTGCGTCATGACCCGGACGTGGTGCTGGTGGGGGAAATTCGTGACCTTGAAACCGCAGAAAACGCGATTCAGGCTTCGTTGACGGGGCACCTTGTGTTCAGCACGTTGCACACCAACGATGCGGCCGGAGCGTTTACGCGGATGGGTGATATGGGAGTTGAACCATTCCTTGTGGCCAGTACCGTCGAAGCCGTCATGGCTCAGCGGCTCGTTCGCCGCTTGTGCAAACATTGTAAAAAAGCCGTCGATCCGCACACCATCGAGATGCCGCACGACTTCCCAATGGACAGGCTCAATGGCGAGCCAATTTTCGAGGCCGTCGGTTGCCGGGAATGTCGCGGAGTAGGCTATTCGGGCCGGATGGGGATTTATGAATTATTGGTTGCCAACGAGAGCATTCGTCAGCTCGCTCATGACCGGGCCAGCACGTGGGAACTGAAAAAGGCTGCCGTTAAAGACGGCATGCGAACGCTTCGCGATGACGGCTGGTTAAAGGTCATCAAGGGAAGTACATCAATGGAAGAAATCTTGAGGCTCACCAAGGGAGATCGACTGAGCTAATGCCGGAATTCACTTATACCGCCCGAAATCTTACCGGACAGATCGTCAATGGAACGATGACCGCCAATACGGAACGTGATGTCGTGACCTCGTTGTCGGGACAAGCCCTGTTTCCGATCAAGGTGACATCGGAAAAGAAAGCCGCATCGACGCCCATGATTGGCGGGCGGGTGAGCGACCAGAAAATTGCCACGTTCTATGAGCAGTTTGCCACACTGATGGCCAACGGGATTCCATTGATTCGTGCATTGACCATCCTGAAAGAACAGAGTTCGACACCGGCATTAACCGCCACACTGGAAAATGTGATTTCTCGAGTGGAAGATGGAGAAGGCATTTCAGAGGCTTTTGCTCAGCATCCCAAAGTCTTCAGTGAAATGGCGGTCAACATGTCTCGCGCCGGTGCGGAAGGGGGCTTTCTGGAAGATGCCTTGCTGCGCGTTGCCAACTTTACGGAACAACAAGCCGAACTGCGGTCGCGAACGATCGGGGCACTGATTTATCCGGCGGTGCTGGCGACCATCGGAACGATTGTGGTCTCGGTACTGTTGATTTTTTTCGTACCGAAGTTTGGTGAAATGTTTGATCAGCTTCGTCAAAAGGGCGACTTGCCAGCGGTGACGGAATGGCTGCTTTGGTTAAGTGGAGCCGCACAGAAATATGGAATTTTTGTCGCGCTCGCGGTATTGGCCGCATACATTTTCCTCAAATATCAACTGGGAACCCCCAAGGGACGACGATGGTGGGACGGAGTCAAGCTGAAGATTCCTTTGTTTGGGCCGATCTTTCTCAACCTTGCCGTGGCTCGATTTTGCAGGGTGCTCGGAACGCTGCTGAAAAATGGTGTGCCGATCCTGAGAGCCATGGATATTAGCCGCGATGCATCGGGAAACAAAGTTTTATCCGAAGCGATTGAGAAAGCGGCAGAGAATGTAACCTCGGGAGCGACGTTATCGGTCCCTTTGAGCAAATCGGGGCATTTTCCGCGAAACGTTACCGAGGTGATCAGTGTTGCAGAAGAGTCCAATACGCTCGACGATGTTCTGGTCAGTGTATCGGACAACCTCGAAAAGAATACTTTGCGGCGACTGGACATGATGGTGAAACTGGTCGAGCCATTGATGTTGGTCGTGATGGCCGGAATCATTATGTTAGTCGTCATCGCATTGCTGTTGCCCATTATGAAGATGGGTCAGGTAATGCAATAACTGTAAGGAGTTGTTCTGAAATACTTCCGCATTTTTATCGCAACCCGCAGCGTAAGCGAGGGACCATTTCAGCATCGTTATGCGAGCCCTCGCTTACGCTTCGGGTTTTGATTGAAATGGATGAAATCGGGAATTTGTTTTAGGACCGTTCCTAAAACGGAATTCGTTCCGGCTATTAAACATGAAAAAAAAAGGAACGACATCCGTTCCCCAACCCATAATCTTTCCAACCTAAGGAGAAAAAAGTGAGAACTTCCCGTCGTAGAAAATCCGGTTTTACGTTGCTTGAGTTGATGCTGGTCATGGCGATTCTGGTCGTACTGGCCTCGCTGGCAACCATGGCGGTTCTAGGGATGCAGAGGAATGCAAATTCAAGAGCCGCGATGGCCGAAATGCAAACCTTGAAAACGGCTTGTACCGCCTACAAGCTCAATGTGGGGGCGTTCCCGGTACAGCTTGATGATTTGCATACCATGCCCGCCGGAATGAACCGAACCCAATGGGGGGGCCCTTACATCGAAAATCGAATTAAGGGCGATCCATGGAATCGTCAATACATCTATCAGCCCGATGATGCCAACGACCGCGTCATCATCTCGTCGCATGGACCGGACGGCTTGCAGGGCACCGAAGACGATATCATCATCGGCCAAAATTAAGGGATCGAGGTCGGGCCCATGCGTCGTGGTTTTACATTGATGGAGTTGCTGCTGGTGATTGCGATCCTGTTCGTCGTAGGGACGCTCGCGATGCCAGCAGCGATACAGACCTTTGCGAGGCAAACACTCGACAAAGGCGCGGACAAACTGCGCGTTGCCATGGGACAAGCACGGGTTCGAGCCATTCGGGATGGAGACATTTACGCGGTCTTCATTCTCGAGGGGGGAGCATGGTATCGGGTGGCGCCGTTTTCCCAAGCTCAGGCGATTTCCAATTTCGCTGCGCAGCGACAACAAGTGGCCACCAATCGACTTCAGTCTGAGTTAGAGGACGATCTCCTGCCGCGAGGGATCAGCTTCGCGGGCAATGTCGTTGCCGTCGATGATCGTGCGGCCGAAGCGCTGTCCGCTGGGGGAACCGACAATACCGTCCGGCCGATTCTGTTTTACCCTGATGGGACTTCGCAGGACGCCCGAATCATTTTGCAAAATGAAAAAGGTGGCTTCATTGAAGTTCAATTGCGAGGTCTGACCGGCCTGTCGTCGTCGATTCGCTTATTGGAGCCGCCCGTTCAGTGATGTACCCGAACCGGAACCCATTTCGATTGCTGAGATCGGGCTCGAAGAGCCAGCGGACGCGGCGTGGACTTTCGTTGCTGGAAATCATTTTGGCGGTTGCTATTTTAGGCGGGTCGCTGGTGGTGATCGGCAATATGTATTTTCTCGGCGCGCGCAGCGCCATGCGGGCGCGGTTGAGAAGCGATGCCAATATCCTGTGCGATGCAAAAATGGCCGAGTTGGCAGCCGGATACATTCCATTATCCTCCTCGGGTGGCCAGCCGATTCCAGAAAATCCAGAGTGGATGTATTCGGTGGATATCCAGCCGTCGATCCAGCGAGGCCTGTTGACGGCAACCGTAACGGTTCAGCAGTCGGATAGCGCTGCGGCGACACCGATTACACTTTCCATCGTTCGATTCCTGCCCGATCCGGATTACGAGCCGGAAGCAGAGGAAGAGGAGTACTGATATGGTGGCCAGTAAAAAACATAGGACTCACGGTGTCACCTTACTCGAGGTGATACTCGCGCTTGCCTTGTCCGTGCTGGTGTTTGCCGCCATTGCGGCTGCCATTCGAGTCAATCTCGTAGGTCTGACGCATCAGCAAATCCGTATCGAACGCAAACAAATTGCGCGAGCCGCACTGATGATGATCGCCAACGACTGTCGGGCCGGTTTGCAATACAAGGCAGCAGACTTTTCAGGACTGGAAAATTTGCTGACCTCCCAAAACATGATGCTCTCTGGCGGCATGGAACAGATGGCAGGTGGAGGCTCGGATTCGGAAGGCGGCGAAGGTGAATCTGGCGGCGGCAGTGGTGGCGGAAACTCTGGTGGCGGTGGTGGATCACAAGGCTCATCTGGTTCCGGCGGAAGTGGTTCCGGCGGAGGGGCAGGTGGAGGCGGATCAAGCGGGTCAGGATCAAGTGGCACTGGCGGTTCAGATGATTCTGAGTCGAGCGATGTCTATGACGAGAGCCTTGTTTCGTTTCGACCTACGTTTGTCGGTACCCCTAATTCACTGATTCTGGACGTCAGCCGAATTCCGCGACTCGATCAGTACAACCCCATGATTGCCAGCGCCGCATCGCTCGCTCAGACGCCTGCCGATATCAAGTCGATCGCCTACTTTTTTTCGGATACTGATGGAGGTGTGCGTTCAGAAATACAATTTACCAGCGCTGCTCCGGGAGGGCTTTACCGACGAGAAATTGATCGCGCCGTCGCAGCCTATGCGGGTGATCCCCAAGCGATTGGTGCGCCCGACAATTTTGCAAAACTGGTTTCGCCAGAAGTGGCTGAAGTGTCATTCAGCTATTTTGATGGCAGCGAATGGCGAAGCAGCTGGGATTCCAATGCCGATGGAGGATTCCCATTGGCGATTGAAGTTATCCTGATCATCGATCCAGCGAGAACTGCTCACAACAATTTAACCTATTCCTATCGTGGCTTTGATCAGCAGTCGATGGAACAGTTCCGCACCGTGGTGCATTTGCCCATGTCGGAACCAGCGGGGGAGTAGGTTGTTGGATGATAGTTGTTGGGTGATAAGGGCGATGTTCAAAAAAAGCTCCCCACCGAATTTATTCGGTGGGAGCCAGGATCAGGTACTAAAAGGCGATGCTCAAAAAAAGGCTCCCCACCGAATTTATTCGGTGGGAGCCAGGATCAGAGACAATCAATTCGGAAGTGCCTGATCCTGCTTTCTACCGAGATAAACTCGGCAGGGAGCTTTGAAATCGGGTGTCGTCTTTAGTTACTGATCCTTGTTTCCACCGAATAAATTCGGTGGGGAACAAACTAGCAGATAGTGTTGATGAGTTGACATGAGAGTCCCAAGCCTTTTATTGAAGAGTACTGAATCCGAATCCTAAAACCACTGTAGCAAATTCAATCACCAATGCCTCTATCCCGTCATCAACATCGAATGAAACCACGAATGCAGCGTCCTGCATTCGTGCTGGTCGTTGTGTTGGTCACGATTGTCGTTCTGGCCATGTCCGTCATGACATTTACGATGCTGATGCAAACGGAGGAAGAAGCCACGCGGATGATGACCAAGCGGATTCAGTCCAAGTATCTGGTTGATTCCGGTGTCGATTATGCTCGCCTCTTCCTCTCCGAACCCAAGAAGACGATCGAAAGCAAGGGCGGATGGTGGGACAATCCCGATCGGTTTCAGGCGATTCCTGTGTCGATGGAATCGGCCGATCCAAGCAATATCGGGTACTTTTCCATCGTCGCGTCGAGCCTTGACGATGATGGGCAGGCGTTTGGTCATCGATTCGGATTGTACGACGAAAGTGCCAAACTCAATATCAATGTCTTGCCGTATCTGGAGGTGTTTTTGCCGGGGAGCGCACGCAATTTGTTGATGGCTCTGCCGGCCATGACCGAAGACATCGCCGATTCGATTCTTGACTTTATCGATTCGGATGATGAAACGAGAGAGTATGGCTACGAAAGCAGCTACTATGCAGGCCTGCAACCTCCCTATGCCGCGAAGAACGGACCGCTGGACAGTCTCGATGAGTTGCTGCTGGTGGCAGGCGTAACGTCGCAAATGTTGTATGGACTAGACATCAATCGGAACGGAATCCTTGATCCCGATGAGTTGACATCGGGGGGGATTTCCGGTGTCGATGCAGTTTTGTATCTCGGTTGGGCAAACTACTTGACGATTCACAGCAAGGAATCCAACCTCAACACAGAAGGGCTGCCATGCGTCAACATCAACGGCGACGATCTCGATCAGCTCTATGATGATCTGCGAAGTTCCTATAGTGAAGATTGGGCCAACTTCGTGATCCATTACCGAACTACTGATGAAACACCTCGCAACTCGGAGCCGACTCAAGAATCGGCGGTCATTAAATCACCGAATCAGTTCCCACCTGATCTTGGCAATATTGAAAGCGTGCGCAAGTTCACGTCCGTGCTCGATTTGGTGAACGGCTACGTCAAGGTTGAAGATGACGAAAGCCTGTACACCTATATCGAATCGCCGATCAAGTCATCGAATTTGGCGGCAACCATGCCTGTGCTGATGCAAAACATGACGACCAATGCCGGTTCGACGATTCCCGGCCGGATCAACATCATGAAAGCGCCTCGTGTGATACTCGAAGGGATTCCGGGGCTCGATGCGGAGACCATTGATTTGATTTTGAACGAGCGGCTGAAGTGGCAGAACGACGAATACGAACTGAATAAAAATCGGCGATATGAGACTTGGCTGCTGGTCGAGGGAGTAGTCGATTTGCAGACCATGCGGACCATTTTGCCCTTTGTTTGTGTCGAAGGAGACGTCTATAAGGGGGAAATTGTCGGTTATTTCGGCGATGGAGCCGGAACTTCGAGGGCAGAAGCTGTGTTTGATACTACAGTTCCTGTTCCCCGTCTATTATTCTGGAGAGACAAGAGCGATCTCCCCGCCGCTTGGTCGGTGGATGTTTTGGGAACGAATCTGATACGGTAATACTCATCATGCAATATGTTGCTTTACAATTCGACGACGACCGAATCCTGGTAGGCGCGGCGCAAATCGCGTCCGGCCGGGTTCACGTCAACGAACTTTTTCACGTCGATGTCGATTTATCGGACGAAGCTGGCGCCGTCAACGCGGTCAAGAATGCGTTGGCGTCCCATCGCGTCCATAAGGCCGAAGCCGTCGTCGTCGTCAAACGATCCTGGGTCGAAATTCGGGAATTGAGTCTTCCGCCAGCGCCGGACAATGAACTGCCGGATATGGTCAAGTATCTGGCGCGAACCGAGTTCGGATCGCTCAACGATAACTGGCTGTTGGACTTCGTCCCGCTTTCCACGGATGAAACAGCGCCGCGCAAGGTGCTGGCCAGCGGTTTGTCGCCCGAACGCCAAAAACAAATTCTAAAGATCACCGAAGGAGCGGGCTTGCGGGTCAAGCATATTGTGCTGCGACCGCTCGAGTCGTATTCGCTGCTTCACTCCCAACTAGCATCCGGTAAGCGAACCTTGATCGTCGATTTGGGCGAGCGCAAAACGGACTTGATCGTCAGTGCCGGGTCGAATGTCGTTGCGACGCGTTCGGTGCGAGTCCTGATCGACGAGGAATCCAATCAGGCCAAAGCCCTGCTGGCAGAAATCAAACGAACGGCGGTTTCAGCTCGCAGCGCCCTTTCCAATCGCGAGATTGAAGAAGTCATCATCATCGGCGGTTCGCCGATCGACGAACCGCTGGCCGAAGGTGTGCGAGAGCAGCTCAATGTGCAGGTCAGTGTGGTCAATCCACTGGATCAGGTCGAAGTCGGTCCACACGCCCGTGAGGTGCCCCATCCGGCTAACTATTCGGCGATCCTGGGAAGCTTGTATCAGCAGTCGACTGGTAAGCGACATGCGATCGACTATCTCAATCCGCGAAAGCCCATTATCAGAACCGATGGGCGTAGAAAACTCCGCATCTATGGTGGACTGGCGGCCGGACTGGTCGCGTTGACCTTGCTTTGGGGAGCCTGGACATTGCGTTCCCGAAAAAATGAAATCACGGAACTCAATCGCAAGTTGGTCGACCTGCAGGCGCAATCCAGTGGCAGCGAAAACCGGGCCAGTATTGAGGACACCATGAACCGTGTCGAGGCCATCGACGCATGGGCAACCAAGAGTGTTCAGTGGCTGGATGAACTTCATCTCACCAGCAAGCATTTTCTGACGGCCGACGACGCCATTGTGGATCAGTACGATGGCCGATGGAGACCCGAAGGAACCACATTGAATCTCAGAGGTAAAATGGCCACTGGCTCCCGGTCAAAACTTGTGGCCGAACTGCAAGAACGCTATCTCGTTGAGCCTTTGGGCTGGAAGGCCGAAGACCAGGACCCCAGCTATCCCGAGCCGTATGACTTCAAGATTACCTTGCCTGATCAGACGAGCGATCATTTGAAACAGATTGAAGAATTGGCGAAACCAAAATAACGATGTTTGAAAATCTATCCCAACGAGAACGCATTTTATCCTGGCTTGTAATCGCCCTTGTGCCGATTGCATTGGGATTTCTTGCATTGAACTGGTACCTCGGCAAGATCGGTGACTATGACATGGAACTGATGGCGGTTCAACAACAAGTCGGTGATGAAGAGACCAGGATTCTGCGGGCGCTCAAAGCCAAGCAGCGGTTGGATTACTATCGGAATTCAAGCTTGCCCGGCGACAGTCCTGCCCAACGGAGTGAGTCTCAAAACAGCTACCACAATTGGCTGCTGGACCTTGCGAAGAAGCATGGATTGAAGAACCCTAATCTTACCTTTCCGGGGACAACGGTGGTGACGGCAGAACCCACCGCAAATAGCCGTTCAAGGAAGGAAATTGGAGTCGCCAAAGGGATCAAATTGACGGCGGTTGCGGGACTCGAGGAGTTAACCCACTTTCTGCATGAGTTCTATTCACTCGGTACTCTCCATAAGATCAATGTGTTGAGAATCACTCCTGAAACCACCAAGGTCGGAGAATCCAGGATTCGTACGGGAATGATGTCGCTCAATCTCGAAGGCGAATTATTGACGCTTTCAGAAGGAACAAAAGATTTTGATTTTAGTTCCCAAGTCACACCGCTCTCTCATTCAATCGAAGACTACCAAAGCGCCATTGTGGGACGAAATATCTTCGGCCCGCCAAACAATGCCCCTCGGGTCACCGCGAATCCCAGGTCTTCCTATGCGTCCCAGTCCGAATTGGAGATTACATTGCGAGGAGAAGACGCCGACAAGAACGATCTTTTGGCGATGGAACTGCTTGAATCGGGAATTGAAGGTGCGAAACTGGAAACCAGGGACGGCTCACGTGATTCCAGACTGGTCTTGCCTCCTACGGCCGCTGGAACTTATGAGTTCAAGGTGGCGATCAAGGATAATGGATTCCCCGCCAAGGAAAGCGATGCCACGTTTGAGATTGTAATCAAGGATCCTCCCAACAACAAGCCATCGCTGGCCGTGCGTCCGTCCAATCCTTATCCTCCCGATCGACCGCTGGAGATTCTGATCGAAGGCTCGGATCGCGACGAGAATGATGTTTTGACGTTTGAAATTCTCGAAGGTGTCGAAGGCGCGGAGCTGGTCAAGGCCGAAGAAAATGATCGCAATGTGATCCTGCATATCCCGGCACTCGATATCGGCAAGTACCAGTTCCGCTTAGCCGTTTCCGATGGCCGTGAAGAAAACGGCGAGAAGGCCGAGAAGGTCGAACGGGGTTTCGAGGTTGTTGTTGCTCGCAAGTTCAGTCATCTCGACGAAACACGAATCTCCAGCATTCTGCGCGACGGTGCAGGGGACTGGGTGGTCAATATTCGCGTGCGAACCACCGGTCAGCGGTTCAGTCTGAAGGTCGGCGAATCGTTTGAAATTGAAAAGCAGACCTGGATCGTGGATGCCATCGAATCGGATGAAGTCACTTTCAAAGTCGGCGAGGAAACCCGAAAACTCAAACCGACGATCCCGTTTTCAACTCTCGTGAATCGAGAGTAGGGTAAGCGTCTACCGTCGTGGAAACTTATACTCCGGATTGTCCGCACAGAAATCATCTGCACTCAAACCGACATTCGTTTTCAGTTCGAGATAGTGATATTCCTCGATCAGCGGCAATGGGTCGCCGGGTTGATGGGGCCAACCGTACGCGGTATAGCAGATTGGCAATCGGCTTTCATGGTCGATAAAGACCTGGGCTTTGTGAAAGTCGTAGGGCTGTTTTTGCTCAGAGTGAATCACTTCGATCACCAGACATTTTCGCCCGTTGATGTCCCCGTTTTCGCGGTAGTTCACTTCGCAGTTCCCTGCGGCACGGTCGCGTTCGGCTTTCTGGATCAACTGAACAATCAGATTTTCGATTCCGGCTTCGTAGATCGGATACTTACTTTCCCGCATAGCGATTAAGCCGGTGGGATCCAAGTAGAACCGACGCATGCCGATCAATCCTTTGGCTTCGTGGCAAACGATCTTACTATCGTTCACTCCGTCCACCCAAATACATTCCCGACCGGCTGACTGACGCGGCTTGAGGAACTTCATGTAGATGCTGAACGGAACGTTTCCCTGCTCGGTTTCTCGCGGGCAGCGAACTTTCAACCGCACATAACCCGCTTCGGCTTTGGCACCATTGATACACTCCCGGCGAACAAAGATGCCCGTGTAGTCCTGCACGTCGTTGCGGATCACGGCCAGGGATTCGTTAGCCACTGCGATGGCCCGATCCAATGGATGCGGAGCAGCGATCAGTGTGGCGGACGTCTCGGAGACTGCAGCACTGGCGCTTGAAACCGCTGACTTGGTGGCGGCATCGCCTGGGTTGATTCTGGAAATTCGAAAGACCGGACCGGATTCGTCTTGGGTCTGTTTGGCTTCCTTGCTTTCTTCCTGAGCCTGGAGAAGCGGCGTTGAAACCACTCCCCATAAAGCGATCATCGCTAAGCGTCCTAATCCTTTGGCCAAATCTTTCATTTCCATAAGCGAGCGAGATCCTCTGGTCCTTGATCGTCCTGGCCAACCCGGAATGGTTCCGGAACGCTGAAAACAGGTACGCTTTTAGTCCGTTAAAAGCCTGCGAAATTCCCCTGTCACGTTTGATTGCCTGTGTGCGACGATCATACGGAACCCTTGCAGGATATGGTATCGCCCAATTGCCAGCGAGTTCGCGAGACGATTTGTTTTCACCAATGAATACAGGCGTTACAACCCGCAAACTGCTCCACAGTGGGGGCGTCAAAAGCGGAAGCGAGCCAGAGTATTCGTCAAGGTTTCACAGAATTTTTTTTATCGTTACTTTCCAATCAAATCCCGATAGTCAAATACCTCTCCCCCCGAAATCGTGATCGCCCGCCGAAGCGTTTCGGGACCTACCGCGGGGGTGATATGACGGGTAGATGCATCCGCAAGCCCAATGGCCGTTGCCTTGGTTGTTCCGCCTGAAAGTCCTGCAAACGGGTTTTCGAGATCGACTTCCCAGTCGGCGGGCTTGGTCCAGGGAACCGCCCGATCAGGCGTTACGGTAACGAGCAAGATTGAATTGGATGTCCCGTCTTTGAAATCCTTGAACCCGAATCCTTCAATGGGGTCAGGAGAAAACGCGGCTTCCGGATGTAGCGGACCTTGATAGACTGTTTTTCCTTCGCGATTGTTTTTGAAGTTCTCTGGTTGCGGCGACCAAAAAACGGTCGGCATTTTCTCAACCAGTTTCAGGTTGTGCTCACTGTCCCAAGCCTCGTTCAGTTTGAATTGCTGGTAGAGTTCGTTTTCATTGAGAAAAGGCAGAATGTGAACCCGCCAGGAAAGGCCCACCGAGTCTTCACCATTGCCATTGAAGGCGGGAAATCTGGAAAATGCGCCTTCGTAATTATGAAGTCCGAGAAGGAGTTGTCTCAAGTTGTTGAGGTCCTGCGCATCGCCTTGAGCCCCCCTGATCTTGGACACAATGAATCCGATATTCTTCCTGACGGCGGCGCGTTGTTCGGGTGACTCACCGAACGAAATTTGGAGACGATTGCCCGTGACGGTGGATTGTACGAACTCCCGAATCACCGGCCTGTCTTCCTTTGGAATCTGAATATTCTCGGCCAGCAGATTTGACAACAAGGCCATTCCTGATTCAACCGATTCAAGAATCACGGCGCGTGTATCGTCATGGGTCACTTCGAATTCAAATTTCAGATTCGGCTGGGGCGACAGATCAATCTGCGCGCCACACCAATCCAGATGATCGGCCAGCATGGGACCGGTCAGCTTCTCAAACGGAGCGGGAAGCCGCAATGGAATTTCCTTGAGTACCCGCCGAGTATCATTGCCAGGAATCACCAGAAATCCGGCAGCCCCATCACCAAGTGCCGCCCATGATTCTGTATAATTTCTAACATTAATTGGCCGGTCGGATTGAAGCCGTTCTAGTTGTTCATCGCTACTGGCGATCAGCACCGACCGCTCATCGACGGCAAACGATTTCCAGAATTCAGACAATCCTGATGGCCAGGATTTGAGCGAGGTCTGAATCGTTTCGAGGGCGCGCTGAGGCGACGACGGATCGACCGAAATCACCCACGACGGCCCATTGTGGCCGACATCGCTGGGTTTGACCAAGCAGTAGACTTTCCGAATGCCGCTTTCTTTCCAGCGATCCAGTTCGACTTGGACCATGCCCACACCCACCGCGAAGGCAGCTTTCTCATCAACATTCAGGGCGCCAAGGCTTAGGACATATTCCCCCAGAACTTCCGGCTGAATTTTCTCAAGGTCCAGCCACGCGATAGCAATCACATCGTCCGTTAAATAGGCTTTGAGATTGCTTTCGTGATCCTGAGCCTCCACCAACGCACCTTGGAAGGCAATTTGGGACACCCAAAAGAATAGGGCAGTAAACGCGACTTTAGAAAGGGATCGATTCATTTTGGTAAAAATGTGGAAAAGGACAAACTATTATTTTGTTGGGGCAACGGTAATCTCAAATCGGTAGGCGGTATGAACCCCGTCTGAAGTGGGCAGTTCGACAATCGCTGTTTGGCCGTCAAGGCGATACTGGAACGGCTGCTGGGTCATCGGATTGTTTGGAACCGGGACAAGTTTGATGTCGTTGAGCGATTCGGGCAACGAACCGGTATTCGCGACATGCATCCGGATGGCCTCAATCAGCATCAGCGCATTTTTATGTCGTTCGATACGCCACTGGGCAGCACTTACTTGCACGATGGCCGGTGTCAATTGAAGCAACAAATTGACGAGGCCTTTGTCAACGCGTTGGAAAGGACGGCCAGCTTCATTTTCGAACTGGAAAATTCGTCGTTGGCTAATGGGAACATACAATTCCTTTTGAATATTGCTGCTAATAATCTGGAAGTCCTGGTTCGCGGCGATCATCAACACCTGGCCAACCGCCATTGAATCTACCTCGGCCGAACTGTAACCGGCTTCGATCAGTCGTGTCTTGGCGTAGGGGTAACTGACGGCAGCGAGAGCCGCCGGAGCCCATCCATATTCCTCCGCCTTCATTTTCGAGCTCTCTGGCCTCCCATATTCTTGCACCCTCACCATCTCGAATAATGCGTTACTATAGATCTCGCCCCAAGCAGATGGACTGTACTTTGCCGTCGCCGCATTTTCGAGATCCTGCACCAGACGGTATCCCAACGAGAGGTCGAGTCGTGTCGCGTAGGAAACATCAATCATGGGGCTGGGAAGTTCGGCCAGTGTCCAATACAGATTGGGCGAATTCGGTGCGGCAATCCAGTCAACAACCGCTTCCTGAGCAATGGAAACTTCGGAAATTCCTACCAAATTGGAAACCAGGAAGTTCATTTTTCCTACATCCTGTCCCAACTGATAGGCCATCCGAATTTCCTGGGCCGCATCCTCAAACCGGCCTTCGGCAAGTGCAAGTCTGGCTCGCAACCGAAGTGCCCGTGCGATCTCACGAGTCTGCTGAACACTTGGTAGCAGAAACTCAATCGCTTCCCTACCCTTCATATACTCTTCTCCCATGCCCCAATCGCAGTCGCGACAACGGGACGCCCTTTGAATATGGTTGCGAACATACGAATCAAAGGCCGCCGAAGCTTCTCGGACTTTTTCGACGGGCAGCTGTGAAAGCGGAACGGAAAAGTCATACCAGTGGTCGACTTCATCAGGATATTTTTCACGCATTCTTTTCCAGGGGCCTTCCAATGAACGCTCGCCAAACGAATTCAAATAGTGAGTCGCTGCATTGCCTGGAATCTTCTTGTGTGGCTCAACGGTAAAGCGATACTTGAATGCGGGCACCGGTTCGGGAGCCGCCGTAATCTCGAATCGGTAGACCACTGTCATGGAATAACGGCCGGCTTTCGACTGCTCCTCGATCACCGTGACGTCGCCCCAACCTGATGAGGGCAACTGGCAGGCCGAAATGAGGACCACAAGCGGTATTACGATACAATGCTTCGCAGCGAAGCGAACGGACTGGAACATGATTTGGTTTTGGCAGGTTAAGAGTTGAATTTGGACCGGTAAGTAACGTTGGTAGTATTTTTGTATTGTTGGTATTATTTTTTTGGTAACCGTTCACGACAAGCCAAAACGTTTAGCCGCAAGCCGTCGGGGGTTGCCGCCAAAAAAATACTGCAACACCGAAGTTGCTTTATCGGCAACTCCCAAAGGCGCGCGGTGCATCGGGTTGCAAGTGTTCTATTGGCAGGTAGGTTGAATCCGGCGCCTGCACCCTGCCGTCGCGCCTGCACCGACCATTTCTCAATCGTTCAGTTTCAACCATGAATCAATCGGCTTTCTATAATAGTAAACGAATGGTGGTCGGCTTCGGCTTGCGGCTAAACGTTCTGTTGCTCCGTGAACGGCTACATTTTTTTTCCGAATGGACCGTAGGACAGACCGGGAGGTCTATCCCACAACGCTGATCTAACCAACCTACAGCGAATCGGGATCATCAACCGTTGTCGGCTGCCCTGAAGCCGACAACAACTCGTTCAATACCTGTCGATACGTTTTAGGTGGCACAAACACTTCCGTAGTATCCGTGGTAACGTGATGGCGATTGTTCCAGACACCGGATTCAATTTCCGCGAACCGATTGAGCCGATCTAGCCGCCGATGGGGCCACCAACCATGCACCTCACGAACCGCAGAATGAACGATGACTGGCTGTGTCACAGGCTCCGTAACAAGTCCCTCGTCAGGAACAACGATGGCCTCAACACTTGCAATCACCGATTCATCACGGCTCGCTTGACCGGGCAAGGAGGAATGACTTGGGAAAGCCACCATCCATACGAGTATCGCCGCCAACACTCCCGTCGCCAATTGCCACGGCCATACCGTCGATGTTTTGCTGGCCTTGCAATCCAGGCTTGGGGATGGCGAGGCAGCCTTTCCGGGCCTCTCATCGGACAAAACTTCATCCATCATCACGACCTGAGTCTTACAATCATGCAACACACTAGCCGCGCCGGCACGAAACATCAGTTCGTCACGGTTGACCGCCAGCGCTGGCGGCGTCGTGGATCGCAACTGGCTTTCGAAATCAATCAATTCTGTGGGCAGTTCAAATTCTCTGGGCATGTCGGCTCCACTAAATTTTTTAAACGGTCAATCGCCTTCACATATCGCCGATGGACGGTGCTGATCGACGTCCCGGTCAGCTCGGAGATCTGCTGCAAGCTCAAATCGCTCCAGATCCTGAGCACGATCAACTCGCGTTCTGATTCGTCAAGTTGCTCAAGGACACGGGTGATGAATTCTGTTTCACCCTTGGGCTCTGAGTCAAACGAACGGGACGCCTGAACGATCAATCCCGCCATTCGCTCGTGATCAGCTCGTCGCCGAGCCGAACGGTTGGCATTGATCGCCCGATGGCGAACGACCCGATAGAGCCACGCCGCTGGATTGACCGGCAACTCGTCCTGCCGAGCCAGCTCGATGAATGCCTCTTGCACACAATCATCAGCGTCCCTGGTCCACTGCGCAGCGTAAAGTGCCAGTCTGGATCCATAACGATCCACCCAATCACCCAATTGATTGGCGGTAAGGGGCAAACGACACTCCGCAGGTAAACGATCTAAAGGAAAATGGATCAGCGTTTACCAGAATAACACCAGCGGAAGTTCGTTTTTCCGTCGCCTGAGAAAAATTTTCAGAAATTCCTACATCACACCGTTCTTTGAACCATGGTTGTACGGCTTGCCGATTCCATACGACTCGAAGCCGATTTCATGAAGCCGAGTATGATCGAGAAGATTGCGACCATCGAAAAGAAACGCCGGTTTGTGCATCGAATCGTAGACTGCCTGAAAATCGGCTTTCTTGAATTCATCCCATTCGGTCATGACGGCGATGGCGTGAGTGCCCTTCGATGCTGCCTCGGCACTATCGAAAACTTTGACGTTGTTTTCGATCAAGTTGCGATTTTCATTGCTGATTTCGCCGCTTGGACCTGCCATCAGGTAGAACAACTCCTGCTTGATTTTTTCACTTTCCACTTGCGGGTCGTAGATATGCAGTACCGCGCGCTCGAGCAGCAAATCTCGACAGACATAAATCGCCGCAGACTCTCGCGTATCGTTTGTGTCCTTTTTGAAGGCGTATCCCCAAACCGCAATCTGCTTGTTGGAAACCGTATTGAACATGCGGCGGACGATGTTGGTTGAAAATCGACCTTTTTGATAGTCATTGAGCTTCACCACCTGTTCCCAGTACTGAGCGACTTCCGGCAATCCGAAATGTTCACACAGATAAACCAGATTCAGAATATCCTTCTGAAAACAAGATCCACCAAAACCGACCGAGGCTTTGAGAAACTTGGGACCGATCCGGGAGTCCGTCCCGATGGCATTGGCCACTTCATCCACATCCGCACCGGTTACTTCGCAAAGTGCTGAAATCGCGTTGATCGATGAAACTCGCTGAGCCAAAAAAGCGTTGGCGGTCAGTTTTGAGAGCTCACTGCTCCACAGATTGGTCGTAATGATTCGCTCTCGCGGAATCCACTGCCCATAAATGGATGCCAACGTTTCAACCGCTGACGCAGACTCTCCACCAATCAAAACACGGTCAGGCGATTTCAGATCTTCGACCGCCGTTCCTTCCGCGAGAAATTCCGGGTTACTCAAAATGTCAAATGAGGCGTTGGAGCTTCCAGACGACTCCAGAATTCGTTTGACCGCCTCAGCCGTACGAACCGGCAGTGTCGATTTCTCGACGACAATTTTGTGACCTTCCGAATGTTCGGCAATGACCCGAGCGCACTTTTCGATGTATTCCAGGTTCGCAGCTCGTCCGGCACCGATCCCAAACGTCTTCGTTGGTGTGTTGACAGAAATGAAAACAATATTGGATTCACGAATCGCTTCGGGGACATTCGTCGAAAACCGAAGATTCTTTCCACGAGACTCTTTGACTATTTCAAACAACCCCGGCTCGTAAACCGGCAATGCATCGGAATTCCAGGCGTCTATGCGGCTTTGGTTGATATCGACCACATGGACATCGATGTCGGGGCAACGATTGGCGATCATGGCCATCGTCGGGCCTCCCACGTAACCTGCACCGATACAACAGATAGAATTTTTTGTAGCTTTCACCATTTTGAACGGGTATCCGAATTGGGTGTCTTGAGTTTATAAGGCGAGCGGCAGATAAAAACGTACCCTAGTGTAGGCGAGTCGCTCCGCGACTCGCAACTGAGCGTCTGGGAAACACAATACTGCTTGGGTAAACTTTTACCTGCCGGTCGCCTAAGGTAGAAAAAGTCTCGGAACGAAACGTCTTCAAGTTAATTTGTACAGGGTTTTTTACTGATAACACCATACTAATTTAACCGTGAGTTTCTGTCGATAAACGCCCTGCGGCTGAATAGCACCCCCCACCAATCCGGTGACACCGTTTTGGATTGTAGCGATTGTACCTGACAATGACTTTGACAGACGTGCTTTATTTTGCTTAAAATTAACCCAGTCTATCCCGGAAAAATGTTTTTTCTGATTTCAAATGCCGTTCAACTATTCTGATTCGGATGATGATGCATCGCTCCCGATGATCTTTCGGGCCACGGAGCGGGGCGATGTAGAAACTGTGAAACGCCTGGTTTCCGAGAACCCGGACGTTGTGAATGAGTCGCTCGAGACCGACGACCAGCCGCTGCATATTGCCTGTTGGCAAAAATTCGAAACCATCGTTAAGGTGTTGATTCAGGCCGGCGCGGACGTCAACAGCCGGGGCGATTTCGGAAATACACCGCTGCATTACGCGGTCTTTGAAGGCGATGAGTATTCGGTTCCGCTCGTTAAGGCCTTGCTCGCCGCAGGTGCCGACCCGAATCTGACAGACAAGCGATCCAACTCAACGCCGCTCAAATGGGCTCAGCGCGAACATCACGATGGTCTCGGCGAAGCCATCCGGTTGCTCAAAAGCAAGATGGCGGATGGATAGTCGCGAGTCTTAAGGACGTAGGGTGTGTGCAGCGTTCGCCTTTAACCGCAGCAATTCATGAGGAACTCCGATGAACGCAGAAACTAGGCAATGAGGTGGCCATCATCGAGCGACCGCGTAACACACCACGCGCGGGTTGGTGTGTTACGCGGTCACTGGACTCCATGGGAGACTCCAACGTCATGACGCTCTTTTCGTCCGGCCATCCCCCCTGAAAGATTCGACCGCTCCACACCCTATTTTTCTTCTGAAGCCTGATCCCTGAAGTCTGACACCTGATCCCTGAAGTCTGACACCTGACTTACCATCTGTTGCACTCGAGTTTGAATCAGAGGGTCGGCCGTGTATACCACCAGCGCATGGTTTCGCCCGACCGAAGCCGCCAAGTCAAAGATGGAAATGTTCTGGACAGGCAGGTTTCCGTTGGCAGCCAGAGATTGAACCGAGACATTGCCTCTGGGAGCGACCGCACGCGCGAGCAGTCGCGATCCGGCCAGCACCCGATCGGCGGAATTGTCGAAAATGTCGGCTTTCATCACCAGATGATTCAGCGGCTGACGCCACTGCTGCGCGGACACATAGTGCCCTTCGAGCGCCGGAGCAATCAAAGCGATTTGATAGCCCGCGTCCGGCGATGCATCGCACCGAAATTGCAGGTCCGGCTCCTCGAGCGCCGTCAGAAACGCCTGACAACCCAGGCTGTATCCCGCCAGCACCAGATGGCGATCCGGAAACTGAGCCAGTACTTGCCCCAATGCACGTCCCACGGAATTCGAACGTCGAGCAACCATCCCGTAATCGCGGCAAAACCTCGTCAGTTCCTTCTCGGACCTCCATGCCCAGATCACATAGCGAACACCCGGACGCGGCTGGCTACAATTTCGCAGCACTTGGTTGTAAAACGTGAACGCACTTTGAACACTGTGGCACTCATCGGTTCGATAACCGTGAACGAACAGCAGCGTGACCTTGGATTGATCGCTGACATGAGCATCCACCAGGTCATGAATCGAAGCGTCCTGCCATTGGCGGCCGATCATTCGCGACGTCCGAACCAGGTTCAGGTCGTAGGGATTGTAATGACTGCTACGGCCATCGAGAAACCAGACTTCGTCGTGCTCCGCGACCATCTCACCGGAGAATGATGTTGGGTCGAGCAATGCAGGATCATCCGTGTGGAAATCCGACTCTGATTCAATCAGTGACGATTCTGCAGAAGAAAAGTATTGTGCGGGATTGGAAAGCAACTCAATGGACTGGTAACCAGAGCCGGCACTGGGCGACAGTGCTGCTCTCCGGCCACCACTTCGCACGCCTGAGAGGATCTGGGACTGAACCTCCGTCACCACTGAAAATGTCAGTATCGCGATCAGGCCGCAACACCATCGGCTCCATGCTCTTTGTTCGTTCCATGCTTTCATTGATTTCGATCCATCCAATAATCGTTCTCCCCCAATAATCCTCTCCATTCAATATCTTGCATTTGGACCCCAAAAATAAAGATGTTGTAAAAAATTATCATGTTTCACTTGCACATCGCCAACTGCGGGTTAGTCTTTTACACCTGTCCGCTCAGTAGCAGTCAGGATGGTTCCTGTTTTTAGGATTAGGAAGTTGAAATGAGCAAGCGAAATATAACAGCGTCGATTTTATACGGATTGTTGGTACTGACAGTGGCCGGTTGTGCCTCGGATTGCAGCAATCAACGAATGACCTTCCGCGAATGGATTTCCAACCGTCCGCGCCCCCTTCGCGACTTGCTTACTCGCGGCGACGATTGCAACACCTGTAACGCACCGGCCGGGCAACTGGATTCCATGGGTGGCTACGAAATGGGTGGCTGGGACGCTTATGGAAGTGGCTTGCCAGGCGGTGGAGTCGGCTACTATCCATCCGATATACCCACAGGTGCCATTCCGATGCACACCACAGGCCGGCCGGGAACCGATTTTGCGCCTGGCTACGATGCCGGCAGCTCGGGATCGGGCAAAGCCAACGCAGAGTTGGAACTGCCTCCCATCTCCTACGGCAGGTCAGGTTCTGGTCTGTAAGGTCAAGTTCCTGACAGGGCAAACTGCAACGAAACTGGCCCAACCGTTATATACCGTAAAAATGGCGTGAGCAGCCAACTCACTGCCATTTTGCTGTTTGTAGTGTATAGAATTAGGAACAGGTAGACGTGGAAGACTGGACGATGGTATTCCCAGTTCTGTATTCAAGGCTTTGTTTCATCGGTGCAATGTTTAGATTCTGTTGGTATCTGTTGTTGATCTTTGGATGGGGAGCTGCGGAATGCTGCTCGCAAGACACATCCGATTCAGGCCTGAAAGATGGCAAGCCTCCATCTACTACTTTTGATTCGAAGAAAGCCAGCGACTCGAAGAAAGCCAGCGATTCGGATGATTCAACCGAAGCAAACAAGGATGAAACAGCCAAGCGGGTTGTCGGTGTCACTTACTCAGACCCCGTCTTGGCCCGCTGGAAAGTGGGCGCCCAAGTCAGGGCAGGTTCCCATGACGTGAAAAACATTTACATGGCGATTCCGGTTCCGAGAGACTGGCCTGAACAGCAAGTCATCGTGGACAGCGAAGAGATGCCGCCCTTCGTTGGCAATGTGACTTATGGCGAGATCAAGGGCGGGGTTCGGCGACAGTTGATTCGAGTTCCACTCCTCAAGGCCAACGATGGGGCCGAAATTACGACGACCTTCCGCGTGCTAACCAGCCAGATCCATGCGCCGCCCGACACTATGATTTTTCAGCGTCCCAAGCCCAACCACAAAGAGGGCAAGGACTTTTTGAACCCCAGCCCTCAGATCGAGTTCAATCATGCGAAATTCCGCAGTCAACTCAAGACCATTGTCTCCGAACAACCGACGGTCTGGCAGGAAGTCGAAGCGATCTACAACTGGGTTCGCGAGAATGTGGACCAAAAGGAAATGGCCAATGTGGGAACGATCAAGACGCTTCTGAAAAATGAAGGCAGCGAAGAAGATCGCATCGGATTGTTTGTCGCTTTCTGTCGCTGTCACAAAATACCGGCCCGGATGGTGTGGGTGGATGGCGGTATCTACGCCGAATTCATGCTGGTCGATGCGGACGATCTGGCCCATTGGTTTCCATGTAATATCATCGGCCTGCACGAATTCGGAGCGATGTCCAAACCCAGGATTATTCTGCAAAAAGGCGACTATTTCAAAGTGCCTGAGAAAGAAAACCCTCTGCGGTTTGTCAATGAACACATGACCTGCCAAGGAACTTCACGGCCCGTGGTTCAGTTCGTGCGAGAACTGTTACCGGGAGAGGAATGATCAAATGCTCAGCCTGTGCATCAAACGATTCAGATTTCGTTCTGCCATCATCGCTACTTTGATTGCCACGTCGCTGGTTCTCCCTCAATCGGCGATGGGACAGGAATCAACCAGAACCCAGGCAGATGAAGAAGTCACGTCAGACGGCCCAAGATTCGAAGATCTCGAAATCGCAACTTGGGAAGTCGGACTGAAAATTGAATCCGTGGGCCACGCGCAGGGAATTTCAGCCAGCGTTCCGATCCCGTTCGAATGGCCCGAGCAATTGATTCTGTCGGAAATCGAAATCAAGCCGGCGGGAGTCAACAACATCCGCTACAGCCGGCCCACTCGGGATTCGCGATTGATGGGCTTCCAGATCAACCAGATGTCGCCGGGTGAAACCATTGAAACGGTGGTTCGCTACCAGATCCGCAAACAGCGAGTGATTGCGCCGCCGGACACGTCGCGATTCTGTTTGCCAGCCACATCATCCCGATTAACTGATTTTCTCAAACCCAGTCCGTACATCGAGAGCCGCCACAAACGAATTGTGGAAATCGCCAATCAGCTTCACGATGAATCGCTTCCAGCATGGGATCAAGTCGAAACGATCTACCGCTGGGTGCGCGACAACATCGAGTACAAGTTTGACGAGCAAATCCATACTTGCCTGGAAGCACTGGATGCAAAGCACGGAGATTGCGAAGAGCTTTCCTCGCTGTTCATCGCGATTTGCCGTGCACTGAAAATACCGGCTCGAGCAGTATTGATTCCTGGTCATACTTATCCCGAGTTCTATCTGGAAGACGAAAATGGGCACGGGTACTGGTTTCCGTGCCAACTTGCGGGAGAATATGAGTTTGGTGGCATGACCGAACTGAAGCCCGTGATTCACAAGGGAGATCGTTTCAAAATTGCTGGTGTCAGCGGGATGCAACGCTATCTGCAAGCGACGTTGATGGAGCGAAGCGGTCAAGGCCAACTGAAAATCGAATGGATCACTCGAAAAATTGAACCCAAATCGAACGAAGCCAAATAATGATGGCCCACCCAACGATCAAACCGGACTCCATGTCTCAAAATCAATCAAAAAAATCAGCCTCGAAGCAGCGAGTCACCGTGCCTCGATTCGTTGAGATGAAACATACCCGTCAGAAGATCACGATGCTGACAGCCTATGATTTTACGATGGCCAGTCTGCTCGATGCCGCCGGTGTGGATTCACTGCTGGTGGGCGACAGCATGGGAATGGTCGTTCAGGGCCATGAAACCACTTTGCCGGTCACGCTGGATCAAATCATCTATCACGCCGAGATGGTCGGTCGGGCCGCCAAACGAGCGTTGGTGGTGGTCGATCTTCCGTTCCCCATCAATCACCAGGGGATTCATCAAACAGTCCAAGCTGCCGGAAGAATCCTAAAGGAAACGCGTTGCCAAGCCATCAAACTCGAGGGCGGTGCGGAACAAAGTGACGTCATCCGGGCCCTGGTGACGGCCGGTATTCCCGTCATGGCCCATGTTGGGCTTCGGCCTCAGACGGTACACGTCATGGGAGGTTACAAAGTCCAGCGCGATGAAGACATTTTGATTCATGATGCAATGGCAGCTCAGCACGCAGGAGCGTTCGGAATTGTTCTTGAGTGCATTCCCGGCGAGCTGGCAAAAAGGATGACGGAGCAGCTTCACATTCCCACCATCGGAATTGGAGCAGGAGCCGGTTGTGACGGTCAGGTTCTGGTCGTCAACGACATGCTTGGCTTGACAACTGGCTATGTACCCAGTTTTGCCAAGGCCTTTGCAGATCTGAAAAAGACAATCACGGGCGCCGTCGATCAATGGTGCAACGAAGTCCGCGACGGACAGTTCCCCGATGAAGACAGGACGTTCTGAAGTAACCGTTCACCGGGATAATAATGTAGAACCATGGTGTGATGAGCTCCAAAGGGCTGGCCCATCATTCCTCCAACGTTTTGTTAATCAGCTCTCTCAGTTGCCCTGCATGATAATGGGTTTGGGTCTTGATTCTCAAAAGAGGCAACTTCGCTGATTCCATAGCCTTGTTGACAAAAATATCTCGCTCGATCCGGTCGGCTCGCGCATGGGATGAATCGTCCAGTTCAATGCAAACCAACGGCTTCAAATGTTCGTTGTCGCAAAGCACAAAATCGATGTGCTTGGCCAGTATGGAATTGAGCCATTTCCGATTGGCCGTGTTTCCTGGTTCCACTTGCAGCAGATCCGCCATTCTGACCATCGCAAACACCTGAAAGTCATCCTGGGCCGCTTTGATCAGCGATCGGTAGAATCGCAGTTCGGCCTTGGTCAATAGCGACTCCCGCTTTCGGTACGGAAGCGGTCGTTCGCCACCGTACATTCGCAACAAAAGCACGATGGCGACGAGCACAGCCAACCCGACCCAGAACGGCCAGTAGTTCGTCAACAGGCTGATCAGCGTTTCCATGGTCGTTGCAGGATCAATCTTCCGAGGGGCTTCCATCGCCGCACATCATGACAATTCGCGGATGGAACTCACCGATAATATCAACCAGGTCGGTCTGATGCGACATCACTTCATGAATGTTCTTATAGGCGCCCGGAACTTCATCCAGCCCACCGGCCAACAAACGGACATTCTTTTCGGCCAAATGCTGCCGCCAATCTTTCCAGTTGAACTGCGACTTGGCCGCCGTACGCGACATCCGCCGCCCTGCTCCATGCGATGCCGAGTTGAGGCTTTGAGCCAAACCTTTTCCGCGAACCACAAAGCACGAATCGGCCATATTTCCTGGAATCACTCCCAAATCACCTTTTGCCGCCGGCGTGGCTCCCTTGCGATGGACATAAAGCGGATTTCCGTCATGCTCTTCGAGCCAAGCGAAATTATGGTGGTTCTCGACGGTCGCCAACTTCTGCGCACCGGCCAGTTTCGTCACCTGGTTGTGGATGACTTCATGATTGGCCGACGCAAATCGTCCCATCAAGTTCATGGCCAGCCAATATTCTTGCCCCGCCTCGGAGTCCATCGAAAGCCAACTCAAGTGCTTCAAGTGGTTATCATTTTTGATTTGATTGGGAACGCTTTGCATGGCCAGTTCCGAATACCGGCGGCAGACATTTGCACCCGGACCGCGACTGCCACTATGCGACAACAGCGCGACATACTTACCTGCCGGAAGCCCCAAGTCGTCCGCAGGCAGCGTCAACACGCCCCACTCTACAAAGTGATTTCCGCTGCCGCTGGTTCCAAGCTGCCCGACGGCCGTAGGGTGAACATGTCGTGTGACCGGCGTGATATTCCAGTCTTCGTCCAGTACCGGATGTTCCGCAGGCCGCTTCCATTTTACACCGGCTCCAAACCGCGTTCCGTCCTGGAGCGCACGATCCAGCTCCGCGCATGCCTTGGCATCGTTCTGCTCGACCCGCTCTGCCGGGATATCGGTCACCGTCAGTTTCATCCGACAAGCAATATCCACTCCGACGGCGTAGGGAATCACGGCATTTTCACACGCCAGCACGCCACCAATCGGTAGACCGTAACCCGCATGAGCGTCCGGCATCAGCGCCGCTGCTCGCGCTACCGGAATTCGGCAAGCGTTCCGAATCTGCTGGATTGAAAGCGAATCAAATTCGCTTCCCCAAGCTGAATAGGGAATCTCAACCAGCTCGAAATGGGACTTCGCCGATTCGACCAGCCGCATTGCCAGTTCGCCGTAATAAGGATCGGTAACGAATGACTGGGGCGACTGAACGATCTGCGGAATTTGTTTTTTGGGTGGATCGATCTCCTTGACGCGTGCGGCCTTCTGAATGCAGGTGATGGCCGGAACAACACAGTCTTCGGGCACTCCGAGTTCAAGCAGTTGCCGTTTATTCATGACGTTTCTAGTAGACTATTGTGGTTTAATGCGAGATGATGGACTTTGAGTTTCAATATGTTTCCAGACACCGGCGAAGCAGAAAAGTTCTGTTTTCAATAAGCGTAAGCGAGGATAGAAACGCGGTCTCTCACTTACGGCTCGGGTGATGGTGAATCCCAGAATCGGGCAACTCGTGAACGGTTACGAAAAAACGCCTGATAGTTTCAGGCGTTATTGAATCGATAAAAATCCGAGAATCTGGAACAATTACTCGCGGGGGCGGATCGCACCGGTCAGCCCGGTATAATCTTTGCGATCTTCATTGTGCCATAGCGGCATTCCAGACATCACTCGCTGACGCAAAGCCTCGATTTTGGCTTCGGAACCTGCCGGTGCGTCGGTCGGCTGAAATTCTTCGCCCTCGTAAGGAACGAAATCTTCGTCGTGGCCATACTCAAGAATGGCTTCAAATACGTTTTTAATTTTGCGTGACATGAAAACTACCCAATTGAAACGTGGACGGATTTGCGCAAATGTTTGCACCTGAAAGTAACCAGATTATTTCCGAAGAAAAACCGAAGTCAAGAAAATTCCTGAAGAAATATTCAAAAATCAGAGGTCGTTTTTCCAACCTCTCATCGTGGTAAAGTGTGCGGACTGGCGCGCTCGAGAGGCTTGTTCCAGGCAGTTTTTATTAAGGTATTTTAAAGGACCTAAACCAGCTTCTATGCCTTGGTTTAATCAGCTACCTGTTGTACGCTGGTCTGGAGACAAGAAGGATCCAAAATGAACGTTATTGAACGATTGCGGGAACGCTGCCAAACGAAACTGCGACGTATTGTCTTCCCTGAGACTCAGGATGCTCGTGTGGTTGAGGCGGCGGTCGAGATCAGCCGAGCGGGGTTGGGGCAACCGGTTTTGATTGTTTCCGGCGAAGTGGAGCTTGGAACGGAACTCGCTGGAAAAGTCTCCTCCGAAATCGAAGTCGTGCATACCGGCAACCCTTCATTGGCTCAAGCCTGTGCAAACCAGCTTTACGAAAACCGTAAACACAAGGGGCTGTCGATGGAAGCCGCCCGAATTGCGGTGGAAGATCCGCTGTTATTTGCCGCACTGTTGGTGCGAATCGGCCACGCAGATGCCGGGGTCGCGGGCAGCATTGCCACCACGGCCAGCGTGATTCGGGCCGGCCTTTATGGAATCGGGATGCCCTCCGGTCAGCAGCAGGTGTCCAGTTTTTTTCTGATGCAGTTTGCCGACCGATGCTGGACTTACGCCGATTGCGGTGTCGTGCCCAACCCAACGGCAGAAGGGCTGGCGGATATCGCGATCAACGCAGCCGATAATCACCAGAAATTGACTGGTGAGACTCCCCAAGTCGCTATGTTGTCGTTTTCAACGGCGGGAAGTGCCGATCATCCAGACGTGATCAAGGTTCGTACGGCAACGGCGATGGTGCGTGAGAAACGACCCGATCTATACGTCGATGGCGAAATGCAGTTCGATGCGGCCATCCTACCAGCCATCGCTGCCCGAAAATTTCCCGATTCGGCCGTCGCAGGCCAGGCAAACGTATTTGTTTTTCCCGATCTGGACGCGGGCAACATCGCCTACAAGATTACGGAGCGATTGGGGGGCGCGCAGGCGCTCGGGCCGCTGATCCAAGGCCTCAGTCGCCCGTTCATGGATTTATCACGTGGATGTAGTGTGGAAGATATCGTCAACGTTGCAGTCGTCGCTACCTGCTGCTCCATTCGTTGCGGGTAATCACGCCGTCCCCGTTCTTGTCTTTCTCGTAGAAACGTTTGAGGACTTCATCATCCCAATCCTCTGCAAACTCGTGCATTTCGATCATGCCGTTTTTGTTCTCATCATAATCTTCGAATGAACTCTTGCTACGAGAGCTGCTGCGACTATCTCCCCGCCGCGTGTTCTCGGAACTGTTACCACGACGAGTCGATCGTTCACTACCGGATGCCGACGTACTCCCACTACCGGATGCACTACCAGAAGCAGATCCACCGCTCGATGAGCTATCCGAATCCGACGAATCGCCAGAGATAAACTTGGTATACTCTTCCTTAGTAATGACTCCATCGTTGTTTAACGGCGGTGGGTTGCGAATTTCTTTTGCTTCTTCCGCCGAGATGACTCCGTCACGGTCTTTGTCAAATTTCTCGAACATGTTGTCAACGTACCCTGACGGGCTTACGGTTGGGGTACTACTTCCGGAAGCAGATGATCGAGACCGAGCTGACGAGCCGCTGGACGAGCGGCTTGAGCCTGCCACACTTCTGCCCGGTTCAGTCGAGAAGTTTCCGCGATTGGCCGGATCGCCACGTGAAGCTTCGTTCTGCGAGGACGTATTGGCACCTTCACCGCGCCGAACAAACTCTTCTCGAGCCTTGTAACGATAGGCCAATTCCTGTCGAGATAACTTTCCATCGCGATCGGTATCACTTTCATGATAGGAGGGCGAACCCCACGGAACCTCACGGGCCTCATTCTCATCGACGAACCCGTCGTTGTTTCGGTCATAGCTTCGCAGAATCCAGTCCACCTGTTCAAGGATGGATGAATCAAAAAGTTCTTCCAGCTGTTTTGAAGAGGCCGATCCAAAGTTCGCCACTTTCTCATTGGAGGGCCCGAAACCAGGAACCTTGGCAGCGGGCTCCCTGTTCGAAGCAGCAGCACGCGATCCCCTTTCTCCTCCCCCTCCTTGTTCGGCTTTAATTTTTTCTTCGACTTGCGAAAGCGGGATCGGTTTGCTCGTATCAAATCCCATGTTTTGCAAAAATCCTTGAGTCCGTCCGGTGACTTCGGTTGGATCGAGCCTGCCATCGCCATTGGTATCGAGTCGTTTCAGGAACTCAGCCGGATTCCAGTTCTGGTTTCCACCTCCGCCCCCCCCTCGTTGATTACCGCCACCGCCTCGGTTACCCCCAAAGTTTCCGCCGGACCCGTTATTCCATCCGCCTCCCCCACCGGGATTACCGCCTCCCCAACCTCGTTGACCGCCTCCTCCAGGGCCACCACCACCCCAGTTACCACCCGCTCCACCGCCACCGGGACCTCCGCCGCCCCAACCTCGTTGACCACCTTCACCGCCGCCGGGACCTCCCCAGCCGCCACGTCCACCCTCTCCACCAGGAGCACCACCGCCCCAACCCCGTTGGCCACCTTCGCCGCCCCAGCCTCGTTGACCACCTTCGCCGCCCCAGCCTCGTTGACCACCTTCGCCGCCCCAGCCTCGTTGGCCTCGGCCTTCGCGCCAGTCATTATCTTGACCTTGACCTGAGCGACGCTCTCCGCCCTCTTCCGCTCGCTGATCCCCCCCCTGACGGCGATCGCGCGATTGGTCCTGCGCGGACACAGGCGCGCTAGCCCAGCCCACCAACAGCATCAAAGCCGGAATCGATTTCAAAACGCAAATGTTCAAGTTCAACCGTGACATATTCTGATCTTCTAAGTAAAAGCTACCCCATATTAAGCTGCTTACTCAATTCAACCCCCATTTTAGCCCAGAGTTTCGCTGGAATCGGCATCTCTTTTGCGACGACTGCTATTTATGTTAAATTTAATACCAAATTAGTTATTTTCCCGCAACATTGACTGATAGCACGCTTCCGCGATAATTGAGTCGGCAAATTTCAGGACGGCATATCTTTATCCCAACGCGCCCCCAGTCATCATGCAACGCCTCTGTCCCCAATGCCAGCATCCACTTTCCGCCCCAGAACAAGCCTGTCTGCGGTGCAATCGAGCCCCCCGTTCATTCTCCGGTTTGCTTCAGTCGGCCCTTGAACTCACCGAATCGGATCAGTTTTCCGCTGCGTTGGAAAGACTGAACTCAGCGATTGAAATCGCTCCCAAAAATCGTGTTCCCGAATGTTATGCCGTGCGCGGTTTTGCCCATCTGAAACAGCAGGATTATATCCGTGCGGAAGAAGATTGTAGCGAAGCCATCTCCTATGACTGGGAGCAGGCCCAAACCTATGCCTGGCGCGCGGCGGCCCGGGCGGCTCAGAACAAATGGAAGTTGGCGTTTGATGATCTTGAGCGTGCCTACCAATTCGGCGGCCATCAGCAGGACCGATATCTAATGCTGATGGATTCGATGGCGGAAAACGCCCGTACCCATTTCCGTGAACAGATCCAGGCCGGCAATCAATCCGTGCGATTATTCTTTGAACGCGGCTGGATGTACTCGCGATTGAATCAATTCAAAAAGGCACTTGCCGATTTTCGCCATGCACTCTCACTCAAACCCCGCGACCCCTGGTCGTCGACCGGTCTGGCTCAAATTCTAGTTGCACGCCCGGAGCTCAAAGGCCTGGACCGCGTCCTTGAATTGACCCGCGACGGGCTGGCGGGGGATAGTCGCTGCAAACGACAGGCCTGCATGGTTCGTGCCGACTATCATGCTCAGCTCGGCCATACCAATCGAGCCAAAGACGAACTGCAAATGCTGGCTCAGTTATCCGAAGGCTCGGTAATCGAAACGGTCAAATGTGCCGAACGCATGAATCGAGCCGGAGATCATCTGTCAGCGATTGCTCTGCTGAGCAAGGTCATTCAAGAGTACCCGGAACGACGTCTCGCTCTGCTAAAACGAGGCGAAGGCTACGCTGCCATTTCCAATTTTGGATTGGCCATTGAGGACTTTTCGGCGTTTCTCGATACCTTTCCTGATTCGATCACCGCACGCGTCCATCGCGCGTCCGCCCTGGTTGCCTCGGGACGAGTCCAGAAAGCCGTGACCGACCTGGAGAGAGCCTGTCAACTGGACGAAAATCATCTCGAAACCCATCTGGGCCTGGCCAAGGCTTGGCTTGAACTGGGCATGCTCGACCGCTCGCTGCCTCATGCCCAGCGCGCCGTCCAGATCGGAGGCGCGTCGGCCGAAGCCTATTCTGTGCTGGCCATGGTCTATAGTCGTTTGGGGAATCAAACCCAGGCGATTGAAGAGTACACTCGCAGCGTTGAACTGGCCCCCACGCTCACCGACCAGGCCCAATACCGTTTCTTACGGGGAATCGCGTTTTACGAAAGCGACCACTTTGAATCTGCACTGGCTGACCTTGATCAGGCATCCATCGATCGACCGCATCATGCGGGAACCTGGATCTGGAAAGCCGCGACTTCGGCTCGCCTGGAGAACTGGGGCAATGCCATTCGTGCGCTCCAGCAGGCCATCCAAATTCGCCCGACCGTCGCCCAGCAATATCAAAAAATGGGACAACCCATCGCCGAGAAAGCGATCCAGTTCTACAACCGCTGCGAGCAACGAGAAAACGGAGCCGTAACACCCAACCTGTATCTCAACCGAGGGTTGGCTCATCAATTTCTGGATCAAAATCAGGAAGCCGTTCGCGATTTCTCACGCGCGATTCAGCTTGCTCCAGACGATTTCGAACCGGTCATCCGTCGAGCTGAAGCGCTGGCCAAGTTGGACAACTTTGATGGCGCCGCCGCGCAGTTCAGCAAAGTACTCAAGCATCAACCCAACAACGACGCAGTACTCTTCAGTCGTTCGCTGGCCCGTCTTGCCCAGGGTGACGATGAACTGGCCAAGGAAGATCTATTGAAAGCGATCGAGCTGGCTCCGTCATCCTCCCGTTATTGGATGCAACTGGGCGAAACCGAATTGAAATCTGGCAATCGGAGGGAAGCCCTCAATGCACTGGATCGGGCGATCCAGAACGACCCGACCCATCCCGCTATTTTTCGATTGCGAGGAACCACTCATTTTCAGGACGGAGAATATTTGCAGTCGATTCGGGATTTCACCCATTCGCTCGAACTGCTTCCCACGCAATGGGATTTGCTGGTTCAACGGGGTGAAGCCCACCTGAAAACCAATCAACCGTTGACCGCGCTCGAAGATTTTGAAACGGCATTGACGCACGATCCGGTACTAGCCAAAGCCTACGCAGGACGGGCTTCCATTCTCGTCAGCCAGCAGCGGCACGAATATGCTCTGATCTGGTTGACCAAGGCCATTCATCGCTTTGCGGCCCCCGAAGATCTGTCTGAAATCATGTTTGCCCGTGGAAAAGTTTTCCACGAGATGGCTCGACACGCCCGGGCGATCAGTGATTTCAACTGGGTCATCGATCAAATGCGTCGCGACTCCGATGTCGTGCTGGCGGCGCGTTATGCACGAGCGGTATCCAAAATTCACTTGGAGCAATTCGATTCTGCAGCTAAAGACTTCCAAAGAATTTTGAAACAGGTATCGACTCACAAACATGCGAGGGGGGCTCTCAAATGGTTGATGAATCGGCAGCAACCCCTACCGGCGTTTTTGTATCCGCCCGTCAATACCCATCGACCGACACGACCTGCAATCGAACGCGCTGCCGTTGTACTGTCGGACGGCGCGGTGGCTCCGTGGGAAACCGAACCACCTTATGATCTGTGGCTGATCCGGACGCCGGAAGAAAAAGAATATGGCCCCGTACCGCTGTCCGTTTTGGTAGAATGGGCGAGCGAAGGACGACTGACCAATGGCATGAAATTGCTGCGAGCGGACTGGTCGAAATGGAAACGGATCGAGCGTGTCTTTCCGGAAGTCACACCAGTGGAAAGTTTGCCCGGCCTGGTCGAATCGTTTCCGGCACTTGATTTGAACAGGAACTCGCGGAGCGACAATGCCGAAAACATCCCATGAGCCTACGGAAAAGATGATCGGCACGAATCAGGACGAAGAACATCTGCCAAAGAAGCGAACCATCGACCCGGAGGTTCGCTTGGCGCGTATCGAAAAAAAACTCGGCGTTCTCACGATCATGGCGCTCGTTCAGACCGTCCTGCTGGCCACGCTACTGCTCGGCAAGTGGCTGCCCAGTCTTCTAACCGTCATCCAGGCCAGCATATTCCTCGCGCTGCTGGTGGCAGTTCTCTACATTTTCCGGGAACAGATTCCCATCTGGATCGGAGACGCCAGCCGATACTTCTTTTCACTATTCAGAGCAGACGATTCTAAATCGTAGGCCTAGGGAAAAATGAAAACATCATGAACATTGGCGACTATATCCGGCGATTTGGTGACAACGATCCGCTGATCGAGTCCATGAAACAGGCGTACCAGACGGATGACCTCGAGACCATCGCCCAGCGTTTCGAACCGTTTCATGCCTTGGCGGAGGCCGAAGGGGTTCTTGAGCCTTCGCCGGATGATGAGTCCACTCAACCTGCAAGCGAACCTCCGCCAAGCGATCAATCTGAAACTGAAACAGAGGCAGGGGAGGACACCGGCTGGAACTCAACGGCAATGTCCGAAGAATTTTTGCATTCGCTCGACAGCGCTGATTTTTTAACTGTGGTAGATCCGAAGCCAGATAAACTGCAGTACCGGGCACAGTTCTCCGCTGGTCAGACCATGGGTCCCTATACCGTCGTGAAGCTCATCGGCAAAGGAACCTCTGGCTGCGTTTACGAAGCCTTCCCAAGTGAGCATCCCGACCACCATGTTGCTATCAAGGTTTTCGAAAACGATTGGCTGGGTTCCATCGAGCGATGGGACGTCGAACGACTGGTCCTGCAGTGGCTCCAGCATCCGAATCTGGTTTCGGCCTCCGATTTTGGTCAGACGCCGGAAGGCTATCACTATCTGGTCATGAACCTGGTGGTGGGCCAGCGAATCGACCAGTACGTGAAAGATCATCGGCTGGACTACCGGCAGATTGCCCGAATGTTCATAGCGATTGCCGGGGCGATGGAATACGCCCATGAGAACGATGTTTTGCATCGCGATCTCAAGCCGGGAAATATCCTGGTGGCCAGCGGTCATTTTCCGGTCGTCACCGATTTTGGTCTGGCGAGACGGTTGAATCTGCAGGAGGGAAAATCGTTGACCCGAACCGGCGAATTGATCGGAACGCTCGGCTACCTCGCCCCGGAACAAGCCAACTCAGGACGTCAGGAAGTAACTCGTGCGGCCGATGTTTATGGACTCGGAGCAACCCTATATAAGGTACTCACGGAGCATCCTCCACTCGAGCGGGAAAATCTCTATCAGGCCATGCAGGCACTGCAATCGGGGACGCCAAAGCTTCCCAACCATATCAACCCTGCGATTCCAGATGACTTGCAGACGATCTGCATGAAGTGCCTCGAAAAGCAACCGCAGGATCGCTACGCGTCGATGGAGTTGTTGGCCGAGGACTTGCAGCGGTTCACCGACGGAAGAAAGTTGCTTGCCCGAGCGACTCCCTGGTATCAGCAGGCGTGGCGGTGGTGTCAGGCCAATCCGCTGGTTTCGGCGCTCTCGATGGGACTGCTGGCTGCTGTTTTCATCGGGTTGATCACGTCGCTGGTCCTGCTGCAAGCTGCCGTGGTCGCACAACGAAATTCCGACCAGTTGCTGACATCGGCTCAGGAAATCCTGCAGGTGGGGGACAAGACGGCCGAAGGGATGCTGCAGCTGACGCCGGGATCGCTGGAGTACCGGCAACAACGCCTGCAACAAACGGTTCAGTTTTTTGATCAGTTGATCGAACTTCATCCGAACGACACGAACCTACGGCGGGAAGCTGCGGTATCCTATTTTCGACTTGGCAAAGTCTGCCTTTATCGGGGACTGTGGAAGGAATCGGAAGCTGCCTATCGGACGGCACTCAGCGGTTTTGAAGAGCTGGCCGAGCAGTTGCCTGATGAACACAAACTGAAGTTTGATATTTTTCACTCCCTGCTGGGAATCGATGGAGCCGTCCATACTCGATGGTCGCCATCTTTTGAGGAGACGGATTTCTCCTACAAAGAGAGGGCCTTTCAGATCATTCAAGACCTATGTCAAGTCGAACCGGACAATCCGTGGTATCGGGATGCCTGGATTTGCACTGCCACGATGGTTGCCAAGCAAACCGCAGGTGCCAAGGGAGACCATCAAGGCGGCATCGAAATGGCCGAGACCGCCTGGAAAGCAGCGATGGAGTTGAAACAGGATTTCGACGGGCCACCTTTGTTGTGGCGCTGGGCAGGGGCGTCCGCTTATATACTCGCAATGATGCATTCCGATGCCAGTAATTTCGATGCGGCGGATCGCTGGTTGAAGATCGCTTTTCGTGAGACCCGGGAGTACATCGACCGAGGACCGCCATTGCCAGAAGATTTGATGGACTGGACCAATCTGTTGTGGAACGCTACCGAAATCGAAATACGAAAAGGAAACGAGCCAGCAGCACGCGAATACGCCCGCCAGTATCACGACGCGATCCAGTCTTACATTGCACAATATCCCGATCATGTGGCGTTTCAAAACAACCTGAACGAAGGCCGAAAGTACTTCCTCGACGAATACGGTTTCGTCCCGTGGGAGGAGGAGTCGGGAGTCGGAAATGAGGCAACAGAAGGGGGGTAGGACGATGTCGCTTGCAGCCTGTGTTTTACGACTCGATCGCACGATCCTTAGCGTCCTGGGAAATCGTAGTCCGGGTTTGCGGGATCGAAGTCGATATCTTGCAGCCCGACGTTGACCTTGATGTCCGTGTAGAAATATTTTTCCAACAGCACCGGCGGATCGCCTTCCTTTTCGGGCCAAACATACCCTTCGTAGCCCACGGGCAATCCCAGCTCTTCATCCAGATAGATTTTTGCAACGTGGTAATCAATATCGCCCTGTGGCTGGGGATGCGTTGATTCGATCAAGGTAACCACCCGGTCGTTCAGTTTCAAACCTCGCTGGATCGTGACCCGGCATGATGCTTGCTGGGTATCCCGCTCTCCTTTTTCAATAATCTGAAGCAGCAGATTTCGCATTCCGATCATGGTCACCGGGTACAGATTCCCCTTCATGGCGTGACTGCTGGTCGGTTCGAGACTGATACGCATGACATTGAGCAGTCCGGTCAGGTGAACCATCAACTGGCCATCGTTCCAGCCTTCCTTCCAGATCACCTCACGACCCGCGCTGTCGCTTGGCTCGCGATATTTCAGATAGATGCTGAACGGAATTTGCGTTCCGTCCTTGAGCCCTCGCTCATGCCGCAGTTTCAACTCGAGTTGGGCTTGGGGGCGCAGATTGCCTTGATAGCGAACTTGATTGGTGAGTACAGCCGTGTAATCAAAGCACTGCTCATCGATCTGGACGAGTGCCCGTTTGGCAATTTCCAACAGCGGCAGCGTGGGATGTTCGGCCGCGTCGATATCGGCTTGAGTGAGGCCACGGGTGATGCCAGTGATGGCCTCAGGCGATTCGCTTGAGTCCACGGCCACGACGGGAGAACGCGTTTCTTCGGCTGCGGTGGGGGCGCTGAACTTGACTCGATAGACGACATAACAGACCAACGCGACCAGCAGCAAACTGACCAACCAGGATTTCTTGACTTTCATAGAGATACGGTGAGGGCAATGCCGTTAAGTGAGAACTTGAACGGTATTGGTTTTACAGCGCAAAGCCCAAAAAGTCATCCTTGGTTTCGATTTTTCCTTTATTTCCTTTTCTTACTGCACCATCAGTTCTCTAAATAACACATCCTGAACCCTCTGAACGCCGTCGTCAAAGAGAATATCGTTGAACATCTTGAGGAAATTCTGCCTCAACTGATTGTATCCCTGTTCGCCGGCGGTTAGGTCATTCTGAGTGATTTCGGCGATGTACAGCAACGCTTGGTTTCTCAGCACCGGCAATCTGGCGGCGATCTGAGACTCCACTTCCGGCTTGTCCGATTTGGCGACCTCTAGCGTCATGACGATTCGAAGATAACGCCTGAATTTGGACTGGGCCAGCACGCCGACAACTTCTTCAAAATCAACATAGACCATTTCATCATGAGCATTCGCTATCGATGATTTGGGTGACTCGGAAGGTTCAGTTCCCCGTTTCAGCGTGGTCACCTTGGCGACGAGCAACGGCGTCGCAAAGCCACCCGCAATCGAGACGATCACGACCGTCGCCCAAATGATCGATTGCAGTTTTGATTTTTTCTGCCGGACGTTCGCGGTGTCGGAGTCAGATTGTCCTTCGGTGGTCATGGTGGAGTTTCAGAATGATGATTGATTGATTGATTGATTGGGGGGAGGGATTCATGATCACGTAGCATATCCACATCCCTCTGCACCCCTCCGCGCGCCTGCGCCGACCATCAATCGATTTACCAGTTTCAACGATTGGTTGACCGGCAAGTCTTGACCACCATAAAACGACTGGCGGTCGGCTTCGGCTTGCGGCTAAACGTTCTATCGCTCCGCGAGCGATTACGAAAAATTTACTACCGGGAATGCGGAGCCGTCATGAACTTCGCGTGTATTCCGGTTTGACGACACGGTGCCTTACGGGTTGAGCCGAATGTAACGGATCTGCTGGATGATGTTAAAAGAAATCGATTCGAACGATCACAATCTGCCTGCCTGGAACATGACTGAATTGTAAAACCTTGTGGTCGCAAATTTTGCGTATTGACTCGTTTGTTGAATCGACAGATAGAAACATGATTGTTCTGGCAGGTATTGGATTGGTCATCGGAGCCGTAATGGTTGGCTTCTCCATGGCAGGTGGACAAGTCCACACGTTGATCCATCTTTCTGAGATCGTCACGATTTGCGGTGCCGCACTCGGTGCGCTGATTGCCAGCTCGCCCAAGCGGGTGCTGGTCGACATGGTGCGCGGGCTTTTGGGACTGGTCAAAGGCGGCAACTGCTCCAAGAAAACCTATGAAGAGGTTTTTCAATTGCTCTACCAGTTGTTTTGTATCGGTCGCAAGGACGGATTGTTGGCAGTGGAGTCCGCTTTGGCGGATCCCGTGACGTCTCCTTTAACGAAGTATCCCCGGATCGCCAACGATCATCACTTGAAGGATTTCATCTCCAGTGCCCTCGGCTCGGTTTGCGACGGGACCGATGGTGCGAGACTGCAAGACTTGCTTGAGACCGACATTCGGGTGGCCGACGATGAGCATCACGCAGTTGTCGGGGCAATGAATCGTGTTTCGGACGGTTTGCCGGGGTTCGGAATTGTGGCCGCGGTGTTGGGGATCGTGGTGACGATGCAGGCCATCAATGGGCCGGTTGAGATCATCGGTTACAAAGTCGGTGCGGCGTTGGTCGGAACGTTTTTGGGGATTTTGTTGTCCTACGGAATTGTGGCACCGCTGGCAGGTCGCCTCGAAGCCCAGGGAGCCGCCGAATCGGCGCTACTCAAAACGATTACAACGGCGGTCGTCGATTTTGTCAGTGGCAGCTCTCCCAAAGCCGTTATGGAGAAGGCACGCAGGAGCGTGACCAGCGATTGCCGGCCCACCCAGAAAGAGCTGGAAGACCTGATGAACAGTGCGCGACAAGCATAAACACGTCGAACTGAACAGACATCATCCCAATCACAGGAAATACGAGGTAGAACATGGCAGGTGGCAGTGGAGGCAGTTGGAAGGTTGCTTACGCAGACTTCGTAACGGCGATGATGGCGTTCTTTCTCGTGATGTGGCTGGTCTCTCAAGATCAGAAAGTCAAGGAGTCGATCGCAAAATATTTTCAGAATCCAACCGGCGTTCTTCTAAAAGGCGACTCTACCGATCGCCCTCATTCCGGCGGAATTTTCCTCTCCGAGTCGAACGGGCCAGTCCCTGGACAGTTCCATCGCGTGGTGGGGAGATCCATTGGGACGTTTTCCGATCCGCGAATGGAAGAAGATGAAACACTGGTGATCGCAGAATGGTTTCTGGAAGAGCCAAAGTTTTTCGAACACTGGAAGAAGATCGCCGATGACGTGGTGAGTCAGGCCAAGAACGCTCCGGAAGTCAAAGAAGGGCAAGCTTCCACCCGAGAAACTGCCCGACCCTTGCTTGCCATTAAAATGCGGGATGAAATGATGGAGTCCGTCAATACGATCGGTGATCCGATTCTCCGCGATGTGATGACGACAACCATGTCCAAGGTGGACTGGCTGGCCATCGCGGAGGAATGCCTGCTAAATATCCCCGCGACACGTCGACCGTAAACTAAGGCCTATCGCCAGTCGCTCAGTCGTGAGGGGCGTTGCAGGTGCTGCATCGCCTCTTTCGAGTCGGGCACCGGGCGAGTCTCTGGTTCGGAATCCAGTCTTCGCAATCGCTCCTTCTCTTCCAGTTCCTGCTGGAGTCGGTCTCGCAGACGCTGCGAATCCTCGGCGTCGTCGGTCGATCGGGATTTTCGGGTTTCCGGATCTTTCAAGTTCGAATCGGCAGATTCGCCGGCCGGGTTGGCCATCGGATCGGAAAAAATAGAACCGACGCGACCCCAAGTGCGGTCCATCCGCTCGTGCTTGCCACCGAAATTCGGATAGTCGTAGTCATACGGCCCGCAGCACATGGCACAGCCCATCATGGAACAGACGGCGGCGGCAATAATGATTCGAAAGATTGGCGATTTCATGTCAGTATCCGTTAACTAGTTTCCAATTTTGATCTTTGCGACGTTGCCACCACTCCCTGAGTCGGTAGATCGGCTCAGGCCCAGTCGTTCCATCCGATCCCAGTTCACGGTGGCGGACGAGTCCGATGGAGGAGTCGTCGGACCATAACTGGCGGTGTAGGTGTTGACAACGATTTTTGAAGGGGCAGCTTGGCGGTGGTCGTTTATAGGCTCTTCATGACTGGCCAGCTGAACCTGGCTGGCCAGTTGAACCTGGCTGGCCAACTGAACCCGACTGCCCGTTTGAACCTGGCTGGCCGCAGGCAGTGGTTGACTGGTTCTCGTATCCGAAACCGGAGTTCGATGATAGCTTGTGTTGGAGGGTGTCGGCATCAACTCAATCCGTGGAGCCTCGGTGGCGGGAACGGTTTCCTCGTACTGGTAGGGATACGAGGGTTGTCCAGGATAGTCGTGGTAAATATTTTGAACCGGAGCCGATTGGGAATGAGGGGTGCTACGGCTATCGAGCGGATAGCCTGTATTGTCTCCCGGCACCCATTGGCTGCCACGGCTGATGACTTGCGGACGAGTGAATCCGTAATCCATCGGTCGGCTGGCGGCACGGCGTCGAGCGTGTTCCTGAGCGTCCAGGTAGGCTTTGCCACTCCACGGACCTTCCGAGAACTCGATGCCGCTGTAGGCCAGCGTCGTTCCCTTTCGGCGGTGGATCAGCGCGATGATCTTGTTGTATTCGGACAGGGCGGCATAGAACTCAACTTCAGCCTGAGCCAGACGTTGCATGGCGTCGAGGGCAACATCGAGCCGCTCCACTCCGGCATCTTGCAGCAGTTTGAAGTGGTCTTCTTCGATCTTGATGTATCGCCATCGATTCCACGCTTGTTGTAGTACCTGTTGATTCAGAGCCAGTGCCTGGAATACCTCGGTCAATTCACGAGTCGCATCGAGTTCCATATCTTCGAGTCGAGCAATCTCGCGAGCCAGTTTCAACTGGGCATTTCGAACATTTGACAATTCCCGTCGATAGCCGATCGGCGAGCGGAAGTCGACACCGAATGACAACTCTTGATAGTTACCTCCAAACAGTTCGTTGAGTGCACCGCTGGTGGCATCGGGGAACGGCAGGATGTTGTCCTCCGAAGTGCCGAATCGATTTCCCATTCCCATCCAGCGATAAAGAGCGGTCGCATTGAGTTCGGGCAACAAGCCGTTTTTCGCGTAGGCCAAAGCCAGTTCGCGCTTCTTGATTTCCCAACGTTCGTTGCGAAGTTCCGGTCGATAGGTCAGTGCTTCACACAATGATTCACACCACGAGAATTCAATTTGTGACATTGCAGGTTCGTCGATCGGACGCAGGATCATGCCGTCGGTCGAGGACCATCCGAGCAGATATCGCAATTGGCCCTGGGCACTCAACACTTGTTGGTAGGCGCGAGTAACTTGCGAGTCGAATGAATAGTATTGCTGAGCCGCCTGTGAAACCTGCTGGATGTTGACTTCGGCTCCTTCTTTGAACTGATCGTCAACGATTTTCCAGGTTTCAAGAGCCGCGTTGCGGCCTTTTTTGGCAGCGTCAAGGTTTCGATAGGCAAAGTACAAATCCCAGTAACGGATTTCGATGTTGGTTACAAAATTCTGAAGCTGGGCTTCGAGGTTGGCAATTTCCTGATCCGTTCCGATTCGTGAAACCACGATCGGCATCCGGTTGATGAATTCGCCGCGACCTCGCAGCAATGGCTGACGGATTTCTGCCTCAAACGCGGTGCGATACCAACTGTCGAGAACCTGCAAGCCGGCAGGTGCCAGTGGATTGTTGTTGTCAAAATAGCCGTTGACGTTACGGAAGAAGACCTGAGTACCGCCCGCCGTTTTTTTGCCGACTTCCGATTGCCAGGTGAGTTGATCCTGCTGGAAGATCAACGGCGAGAGCGGATTGGACGTGGTCGTGTTGCGTGGTTCGTCGGATTTGGTGAAGTTGAGGTTGCTGGCGAAATACGCATCAAAATCCGCAAGTGCACTTTCAACACCCTGATTGACATCAAGTCCTGTGTTGGTCAACAACTGCGATGGATTGCTGACTTGTCCCGGCGAACCGATGAAGCCCGGTTCGGTTTCGCGAACGGCAACGCTCCAGATGGTACCGGCCGATTGAGGTGAGTTGATCAGGTTGTCGATGCCCGGGTTGACGCGGTCGTTCATCAGACTGGGCGTGCCGTAGCCCCGCAGGACTTTGGCGTTGTTAAGCCCGTACGAAATGGCGTCTTCAAGTGTCAGGTCATAGTAGGATTGAAAATCAGGATCAATCACGGTGATCGGTGGATGAGCCTGAGTGACTTCTTCGAGCGATGCAATATCGACATCGGGATAGTCGACTCGGGTGGCATGATCCAGGTAGGTAGCAGGTAGACGACCTTCGTTGATGTAGGAGGGGACCGACCGTGTGCAGCCGCTGGCAAGAAAAGCTGCCGCAGGGAGAACCACATAGGGCGAGCAGACGGCTTGGGCGAACCGACGCGTCAGGTTCGAAGCGCGCTCTCCGAATCGAGTCCAATACTGAACGATGGAATCACCAAGAGATTTCCGCCCGTGGGATTGGCAAGCAGCCTGTGATTCGGTGGAATCAATAGCAGTCGTCTTTGTTGGGGGGGTCATGGAAAAGTCATCCTTGAGTTGATTGAATAAACGTTTCGTGGCTCAAAGTGAGCCACGAATACGTTTTGGCAGACTATTCGCTGCCTCGAACCCCCCGGTTCGGCTCAAAACAGGACTCATGCGGTTGCGCCGCAGTGTCCAGAATGAGACTGACAGATTTGGTATCGGCCAGAGTATCGTCAAACTTTTGCTAATCGGAAAAGTTTGCCAATTGGGCATTGCTCGATGCTAGCAATCACTTGGGACGCCAGTTTCCGTATAGTAGATACTGGAAATCGACAATATCCAGGTCGTATTCCGCGATGGCGTTTTCGACCGAACGGGCTTCCAATGCCGAAATCTGTTCTGCGGTGACTTTGTGCTGATTCAGAAATCCGACTGCTTTACTGCCTAAACCTTGGAGCAGATCCAATTCTTCAAATACGATTCGGTCCCCTCCCCCATTGCCCCTCATCAGCGTACTAGTGGCATTTTTGACTTGAACCGTTTGGGCATCCGTGCGGTATTCCGATTCGGTGCGGCGAACTCGCAGCGTTTCGCTTGACTCGCTTCCTCGATAAGTGACCTGATCGTTGCCTGCCATCAAATCGACATCGGTTCGGTGGAAGCCGATGATGCGGCGAAACTGATCGGAATTGCTGATGGTGGCTGCTTCACGATTGACGATCAGCGTATCGTTGCCATTGGATCCCTGCAGCGAAGCGGTGTCCTGTCCTCCGTAGATTGAAACCGAGTTGACACGGTGAACGCCAAACGTCGTTACCTTCCATCGCGGCGCGACAAAATCGGTTCGATTGCCGCTGGTCGAAAAGTGATCGTCGCCCTTGGAGTCAAAAATCAGCGCGAAATCGTTTCCTTGATTGGAAATAATGGTCGTGTCCTTGAAGCCAGCCGCATTGGCGACGAAGTTCGGGCTGATCATGGTCGTGATATGGTTGTTGACGACAAATCGATCATCGGCCGCCGAATCAAATATACGAACGTTTGCGATGCTGGTTTGAGCCAAGATGTCAATTCGATCCATGTTGACGGATTCAATGGTCCGATTGACGTTTTGGACGAAGGCATAACCATAGTACAGATCGAATCGCCGGTCGCCAGCGGACTCGATGATCCGGACGGTGTCGTGTCCGCCGGCTCCATCGAGGCGGGTGGTTTCGAATCCCTGACCGGCAACCGTCGAGTGAGCGGTCGCCATGGTCGTCCGGCCATCTCTCACCGTGAATGCGTCATTGCCGGCGGTTCCTGTGAACCGAGCCTCATCGTGTCCGCCGCTGGCGACTGCCGTGACGGTCTTGAAGTTACTGGCGGTTGCCGAAACGCCGCCGCCGCTGAGTGTCCAGTTTGAACCATTGGCGACAAACAGATCGTTGCCCACCGAATCGTGCATCGTGATCGAGTTCGAACCGGCTCCACCATCCACCGCGATGCTTTTGAATCCGTTGGCGGCCAATTGATACGCACCGTTGGTGACCGTGACTCGGTCGGTTCGCGTGGTGACGACGTCGCTGTGGCTTCCCAAATTCAACGACAGAGAATCGTTTCCGCCGCGTGAATGGATTTGAATCGATTGAACCTGGGAGGCGCTGTACGAATAGGAGACTCCGTTGAGCGAAACGGAAACGCCGTTGTTCATGTTGATGGCTACCACATCGTTCCCTGCACTCCCGTTCACGGTCAGCACACCGTTGTGGAGTGACACCGTATTTCCCGACTCAAGGCTGGTGTTGATCGTATAGTGTCCGGTGCCGTTGCGGGTCGCGATCGAGAAAGTGTATTGCTGGCCAGCCTGGACATTGAATGTCACTTCGTTGCCGTTGACCGTTGAATTGCTGCCGATCACATTGAGGATGGCGTCGAGTTGGTGAGTGGAGTTGATCTGGAATCGCACGATGCCTGTTTGCGAGGCCGTGAACTTGAAGAAATCGACGTCGTTGATTTTACCGATCGTACCCTTGATCTGCTCTCCGCCGGAGAGCGAGCCTACATTGGTTGCCGTCGCCGCCGAGTTGTCGTTCAGATCTGGAATAATCTGAGCCAGTGCTGCGCCGATATCGACTCGTTTGTAGCTGGTCTGGGTGGCGGGGTCGAAAATCTGCTGTGCCGATTGAACAAGCTGTTGGTACAGCAGATTCTGGTTGATGCCCTGAATACCCATGAATTCGTTTGCTTGCCGCAGGATGGCACTGACCCCGGCGACGTAGGGAGCCGCCATACTGGTACCGCTCAGGGCCATGAACCGATTCGTTCCACCGTCCATGAACAAGTGATTGGGCACAGCGCTTCGAACCGATTCACCTGGGGCAACGAGGGCATGGGAAGCTCGCTGGCTAAAGTCGCTCATGTTGCCCGAGCTGTTGTGGCTGGCAACGGGAACGACATGTTGGCTCGCGGCGGGATAGCTCAATCCAGGCGCGTTGTAATCCTGAAAGGAGTTTCCGGCGGCCACCGAGATGAATAGTCCGGCTTGTTTCAATTTGCCAAGTTCGGCTTCCAGGTTCGCCCACTCCGGCGGCGTGAAATCGTTCCAGGATGCCCCCAGTGACATCACGACCGTGGTGATGGGATTTTCGAAGCTGTGGCGATGGGTGTGAACCCATTCCAGGGCCTGCTTGACCCAGGTGAAATTTCCTTCGCCCTGATCATTGAAGACGCGGAGGCTGACCAGATCGACGCCCGAGCTGACGCCTTTGTAAGTCGAATGGGTGCTGCCGACAATCCCGGCCACATGAGTCCCGTGCATCGCTGCCGGTCCGCTGTCGTAGGGATTGGCATCGTTTTGAGCAAAGTCCCAACCTCCGACGACTTTGTGTCCCTTGCCAAATCCGCCGCCGAGCGCAGAGTGATCCCATGCGATACCGGAGTCAATCACGGCAACGGTCTGGCCCTTACCATCGAAACCGTACTGAGCCGCGATATTGGCGGCCGCCGTGGTGGGAGAAACGGTGCTGTTGAGCGGAGTGGAAACAATTTGCTGAGTGACGTCGAAAGAGGCCGGCTCAAGGTCGGGCAGCAGGGTGGCAACCGCTTGCGCGGACATCACGAGCCGCTGTTCGAACTGCTCGAAATAGGCTTTTCGGTACTCTGGAGAAGCGTGCCGTAAACGAGGCATGGGGATTCTCGCTGCGCGGTTTGGGAGCGAGCTTGTTCGGGACCGCGCAACGAACAAGCCAACCGTCCTGGCAGCGGAAAGGCACCTGAATCCCTTGAGGTGCGGTAAATCTGGACAGCAGAAAGAACTGAAAGAGGAGCTTGGGGATGAGCCGATGCGGGAAGGTGCCCGACCGACTCGGAGAACTATACGTTGGTCAGTCGAGGTTGTTTCTCAAAAACAGCATGCTGGCAGAAGTAAACCAGGGGGCAGACTTAGGTTTTGATAAGTTATTCCGGTCAGGAAAGAATTGCGGCAGACTTCAAGTTTAACTTTTGCACCGGCTGATTTCAAAAAACACCGTTTATTCGGCCGATAACGATTGTATTAGTTATCGTGTCCAGGCTTTTACCCAAAATTTCAGGAACAAACCATGAAACCGCTCACTGGTTTCCGCTATTTTTGCTTAACTCGATTCTCCAAACCGGCGTTCAACCGGGAGATTTACAAGCTGATTCGTCAGTCCCTTCCCAAGTCGATTCTGGAATTGGGGCTCGGCGACGGAACCAGGGCTGAAACGATGATCCAGGTGGCGCAGAAGTTTCTACCGGGCGAAACGATTCGATATTCGGGGATCGACATGTTCGAGGGGCGTGAGAACGGCGAGCCCAAGTTGCCGTTCAAAGACATGCATCGCCGAATCAACGCTATGGGCGCCAAGGTTCAGCTTGCTCCAGGAACGCCCGACATGGCTGTGCCACGGATCGCGAATTCACATCCGAATACCGACTTGGTTTTGATTTCAGGAAGCTGCAGCGCGGAAGAGATGGCGGCGTGTTGGTTCTATTTCCCGAGAATGCTTCATGCTCAGTCCACGGTATTGATTCAGCCTGAATTGGAGGCCCCGTTTGAGCGTTTGAGCCGGGTTGAGATCGAAAAACGAGCCGAGCAGGCAAAATCAGCCGTATCCCGCGCGGCTGCCTGATTTGGTTTTTGGTTTTTGGTTTTTATTCGAACGCCCCCTGCCAGCTCGTCTGGCAGGAGCGAAAGTTTGGCCAGCTAGAATCGACCGTCGAAAAAAAAAAAACGCCCCCTGCCAGCTTGCCTGGCAGGAGCGGGAGTTTGGACGGCTAGAATTTGGCTTAAGCCACCACTCGCAGTGCGGGTGCCACGGGTTCGCGAATCAGATCCATGAATTCTTCAAAAATTCGGACGTCCAAAGCGGAAGCAGCTTCGTTTTCCGGGTGGAATTGGGTGCCGATGGCGATCCAGTCGGGTCGTTCGCTTTCGATGGCTTCGATAACACCATCGGGACAGCGGGCGGTCACCACAAATCCAGAGGCGACTTCGTCGATCGCCATGTGGTGCCGGCTGCTGACGCGAATCTCGCCATCGCCGTAGACGCGTTCCATTAGCGATCCAGGCACCAGTTCCAGGCCGTGTCGGTGTCCGGGATCGTGGGCATCGCGGTGAGGGATGGCGGTAGGAATATCTTCGGGAATATGCAAGTACAAATTTCCGCCCATGGTGACGTTGAGCAGTTGCAGCCCGACGCCGATACCGAACACGGGCAGCTTGCGTTCGGCAATTGCACGCATCAGTTTCCGGTCAAACGATTCACGTCGTGTTTCCATCAGCCGAACGGTGGGATGCAGCATGTATCCATCGCGTCGCGGGTCGAGGTCAGCTCCACCGACCAGTACAAATCCGTCCAGCTTGTCCAAGACGGCGTTGATGTCGTCTTCTTCCATCAAGGGGGGAAGAACCACGGGGATTCCTCCGGCCCGTTGAATACTGTCATAATAGCCTGCCGTAAGCACTGAAAACGCAGGTTGGTTTCCGGTTGCGCTTCGATAGTCTGAATTAATTCCGATCAGTGGCTTTGTTTGCATTCCGATTCTCCTAATAGGTGCCTGGCTCGTCTTGAGCCCAAAGGGCAGAAACGGTTCCGGAGGTTCCGGGGCGGCGTCTGCCAGGTAAAAAAAGTAATGTATTAACGTTGAATCATTCCCTGATTGATTTTGCTGGTCCGATGGGCTTTTCAAATCTCCCTAAGAAATGGAAAAAAACGTTTGCCGCAGATCGTCTGCGACAAGTGGGTCATTTTGCTTGCCGGGAAATATTGATCAATCAGCTAATTGCAAATTGACAACCATGAAGAGATATTCACCACATCTTGTGCAAGCACAGCTAGCGTGCTAGCAATTTATTGATGGCAGCCGCCTGAGATTGGGGTTGCAGGAACAAGTAGGCCCTCCCTTACGCTTCGGGTTATGATGGGCATACCCTAAACCTAAAAAACACCATTAAATTTGAGATGCTATACAACCACGTCTGTGTCGAGTCCTTTGGCTATACCATCCCTCAGGAAATCTGGACTTCCGACAATATTGAATTGAAACTTCGCCCGCTTTATGAGCGGCTGAAGTTGCCCGCCGGTCGCCTGGAACTGATGACGGGGATTGCCGAGCGTCGTTTCTGGGCGGCGGGTACGTCGGTGGGCGAGCAGAGCGTCCGAAGTTGCCAAAATAGCCTGGAGGTGGCGGACTTTGACCCCTCGTTGGTCGGCTGCCTGATCCACGGATCGGTTTGTCGCGACTTTCTGGAACCGGCGACTGCCTGTTCGGTTCACCACCATCTGGGATTGCCCGCTGAGTGCATGATCTTTGATGTTTCCAATGCCTGTCTGGGAATTCTCAGCGGCATGATTCAGGCGGCCAACATGATCGAGCTTGGGCAGATCCAGGCGGCATTGGTGGTCGGCTCCGAGGGAGGCCGGCAACTGGTTGAACATACGATTGATACGCTCAATCGAGATACAACGCTCACACGGAAGACGATCAAGGATGCGGTGGCCAGCCTGACGATCGGTTCGGCAAGCTGTGCCGTTCTGTTGGTGCATCGCGACCTCTCGAAAACGGGAAACCGTTTTCGGTCCGCCGTCGTGCGGGCCAATACGCAATTCCACGAACTTTGCCAAAGCCACGAAGATCAGGCGGGAGCCGATATGAGGCCATTGATGAAAACCGATTCAGAAGCCTTGATGATGCGCGGCGTGGAGACGGGTGTCCAAACGATGAAGCAATTCCTGGCCAACGCCCCAATGGAGGTGACCGATATTGATCGCACGGTTTGCCATCAAGTCGGTTTGGCACACCGAAAGCTGATGCTGGAATCACTGGGTATCAGCCCGAATATTGATTTTCCGACCTTTGATTGGCTGGGCAATACGGGCTCTGCCGCCGCCCCCATCACGATGGCCATCGCCTGCGAACGCAAGTTTATCCTGCCGCAGCACCGAGTGGCTATTCTAGGGATCGGTTCAGGGATCAATTGCACGATGCTGGACATCGAATGGCAAAGTACGCAAGTCAAAGGAGAGGAAGGTTGGTAGCTCCTGACCGTTCACAAGATAATTCCGTTAGAATGCAAGTTTTCCAGATCGTATAAACGAGTTCATTGACCTTTGAGAAGCAATTCATGATGTTTAATACTGGAGTCGCGGAAATATTTGTTTTGGCTGGCGCAATTCTCACGTTCTTTGTGGTATTGGCGGTCGTTCGCGCCGTTATTCGCTCCGCCGTTCGATCCGCGAACCGGGACGACAAGACAGATAAAGCGAGCGGCAGGTAAAAGTTCACCAAGTGGGGTAAGTTTACGTTCTGTCACCATCCGATCCTGCGTCGGTGGGGCAGTGACTGGACGGCTACAAATCGAGAAATAAAATTGACGAGACGAGTCATCGTCTCGCCGGAACAGGTCCGGCGGTGACGTGATTTTCGTAAGTGGCGTTTTGTAGCCAATCAATCGTCGCCCCGCCGGAACAGGTCCGGCGGAGGCGTTCAAGTGCCTTCAGCTTGTGGGATTGAGACTTGGCCCGCACAAGACGCAGTCCACTACTTCTTCTGCCTGGCCCGTTCGAGTTTTTGGAACTCTTCAGCGGCTCGTTCGTTGGCTGCGTCCGCGATCACAAAACTTCGGTCATGATCCACCGTGAAATCATATTCCACGGCCAGCGATTTCTCGCCAGACGCTCCGGCAGGTACATCCAGATCCCATCGCAAGATATTTTTGGGGCGTTCTCGACGAAGATAGGTCGGATCCTTGCTCAACTCAAAATTCAAATCTCCTAGCAAAATACGAACTTCACTGGCTTTGTCACTGTACGGCAGTCGGTCCATCAAGCGAAGCGCAACGTCTTTGTCCTTATAGTTTTCGACACTCAATCGATACACCATTTTCAATTCCTTATTGCCCCCCCGAATGCCATCCTTCTTTTCAACCAGTTCACGGCGCACCCGAAGCTGGGCGTCGCTGCCGAACCCTAAAACAAAGGCTTCGCCTTGAGCAACGGTTGGAATTTCAGCCCGTCCGACAAATCGATTGTCGAGATACACCGATACCGTACCGCCCAGAAAATCAAACTCGCTGGAGTTCGTGATTTCTGCTTCCCGATAGACATAGCTGCTCAACAGCGGCGTCGCCACATGATAGAAATTGCTGGGTAGTTCCCCATTGAAAATTCTCACCATTTGCTGATCCGTGCGGCTGGCCAGGCTGACCTGATTGGACAATTGATAAGTGATACTGGGCGCATCAACGCTACCGGAATCGACTTGAACCGTCGAAAGCACTTCCATCGGATTGGCCAGTTCAAGCCCCTGAATCTGACAAGCCAGCACATTCACGGACCAGTTCCCGTCTGTCTTCGCCATGAAATCGACGCTGTTTCCCAGCGCCTGATTGGCAACCATCTGCTTGGCCCGATTGTCTTTGTACAGGTGAACGGCTGCGTTGGAGTCATTCCAGTCAAGTCGGTAACTTTGCGTTTGTTCGACTTGCATGGGCCCGCTTTGAGACGATGCCGCCTGCCCTCGTGACTCCAAGGTCACTGAGAAGGGTGCCAAACTGGGGCCGGAGGCGCTGAGCCAAGGCGAGGCCGTTGAAAGCGTCAGTTCGACGTTCTCCCAATTTTCTCCCGTGACTTGTTCGATCAGTGCGTTGTATTCGATTTGCGATTTCGAACGGTCGTTCAAGGATTTGATGGAATAGGTCGGCGTCCATCCGCAGTTCGAAACCAGATAGTTCAGTTCAATGCTCTGATCCGCCCCATCGAGTTTCTCGATAAATAGAACGGCTTCATTGATCGTTCGCTGGGCATTTTTGGTCAACTCACTTCGTTGGCGATTGAGCAGGTTCCATTGCTGGGTTAGGTCTTCCTGCTCCTTCGCCAAGTCCACTTCTCGTTCGGCAATCGCCGCTCGTTGTTCAAACGAATATTCAGTAAGCTGTTTCAACGTATCGGCATTGAGAACGCCTTGGGACAGTTCCGTGCCGGCCGTGGGCGCCACAAAGGACTGCAACTGATCAAGGTAAGCCAATTTCTGCTTGGCGAGTTCCGTTTGTTTTGCATTCAGACGGAGGGCTTTTTGCACGGATGCAAGTTCTTCGTCCAGTAATCGCACTTCCTCACGCGGCTCTTCTCCTACCGCACGTTGCCGAAAGCGAACAGCACGGACTTCAACATCGCCGGTAGAATCGGCATACAGACTGCCATCGAGAATCGTCAACGGCAAGTCGCTGACGACCAGTTCATGGCTTCCCTTGGTGCCGGTGACCTCAATCGTGCGACTGACCAGTGCCTGCCCGCGATAGAGGGTGACTCGCGTGATCTTGCCAACCATCGCCGAGTCTTCGGCTCGAGCGCCTGACACAAAATACGGTTGGGTTGTGACGATGGCAGCAATCAAAAGTGTCCAAACAGATCGATCGATTTTCATAGGTTCCTCGTAAAAATAAAACAATGGACTGGGATCTTCGTCGGTTCGTTCCGATTCCCTTCAGGATAGGTTGGATCCAGCATAACCTTTCAGACGCATCGCGACAGGCATTTGTGCGTAACCGGTTTGTAACGAGGCCGATACCAAGAGTATCAGCAAAATCCACCCGCTGGGGAGTTTAAACTTCCGGTTTCAATGTATACATTAGAAGGTCTCTCACACTCAAACTTCACCCTTTTTAAAAGAATTGGAACCCCAACCATGCGTCATATCATTACCTGTTTGGTCGTTGCTTTTGCCCTCGTCACACTGGGCTGCGACAACAAGAAAAACACTCCAGAAAAAGGCAGCACTGCTAGCCATGATCATGATCACCACGACCACCATCACGGCCCAAACATGGGACAACTTTTCGATTTTGACAACGAAGACTACAAGGGCGAAGTCGTCGTTTCGCAAGACAACCAGGTGGTACGGTTTTATTTGCTGACCAAGGACCAAGGAAATGCCAGCCTGAAAGTGGATAAGTTTGTCGTCACACCGCTTGCCGGCAATGATGCAACGCCCCACGAGTTGGCTGCTGAAAAAGCCGATGACGAAGGCAAATCCCATATCTATTCGCTGGACAATCAGGATTTACGAATTGCTGTTCCGTTCGTCGGCGTCAGTGTCGAAGTCGTCGCGGGCGATTTGCAACTCAAGGGCACCGTTGATCCCTACGAACCTTGCTATCACTGATCGGAATTGCCAAACAGGTTTCCGAACCCTTTGAATAGATTGAATGAGGGCAAAGCGGTAGAACTTTCCTGCCGCTCAATGTCCAGAAAGCCGTGAACCGTGAACTGGGTCTCGGCATGAGATGCCTCCAATTCCAGCCCGCGAAACCACTTGAGTACCGGAGCGGAATGAGCCTCCGGTAACTCGGGCCGGGCAAACGAAGGCCAAGCGTTGGAGTTCCATATCTTCCGGCCCGACGGAAGATCGATCAGCCCGTAGTCGCCTCCGAGCGAACACACCAGATCGACATCGAGCATTCGTTCGGCAATGGCCTTGGCCTCTTCCGGCCACAGCCGAAATTGCTGGACCAGCAAATTCAGAAACCGCACGTTCGCTATCGATGTCTGCCAGCCGCGTTCGAAATTGATTCGATTCGCCCAATTTTTGATATTCGAGTTGGCCAGATCGCCGACCTTGAGACGAATCTGCACGGGGCGAGCCGATTCCACAATCTGTAAATGCGGCTTTAAGTTCTCCAGCCTTTGACGATCGAACGAAACAATCGAAAAATCTTTCCACTGCAATCGCCAAAGCCGAATCAGTCTCATGTAAGTGAATCCGTCCTGGTCCGGCGCTCGGCCGATTCCCGGCAACCAGTCCAGAAAACCAGCGTTGGGCCACGACCCGATATATCCCGGTGTTGCCCGAAATGAATCGAGGTATCGCAACATCGAGGTAGGCGCGAGGTTGATATCCTGACTGAATTCATCCAGCACACCAGCAAACAGTAGATGAGAAGGGACTTGTGGATTGTCCTTGTCGCCCTTCATGCTGACTTGCATGCGGATGATCTCGTTGGGATTGGTCACGACTTCATATTTGGAGGGAGGTCCCAAACGCCCCAGCGCCCAACCAAACTTTTCGGCCCCAAAGGGAGCAATTTTTCCATCGAAGACAATCCGCTCGACATTGTTCTGATAGTCAAAACGCTTGATCGCCAGCAGCATCGGATCGAGCGAATGGATCGAGTTTGAAAAAAAGGAGGCTCGCGATTGATACCAGGCAACTTCTTCGGATGTGACTGTCGCCAAATCCATATCGGCAATCGGCAAAAAATAACCGCGTCGTCCGCGAATGGAATCCATCCCGGCTTCACCGTCAATGGTGAACGAACCGCCATCTGGACGAATCCCAAAATTTTGAGGCAGATAGCCGTCACGGATCAGCGAGGGGATATCTTGTGCCGTCGCCAACTCATTGCGTGCCGTCAGTTGGGCCATTTCCAACATCATCATGTCCGTCACGATTCGATTGCGCCGTCGCAATTCGATCTGATACTCGGGGCGAAGCAGTTCCTGAACAAATCGCGATGACATGTACACGAAAACGGTGTCATCACGTTCCAGCGGTACTTGGTATCGGGCAAACTTGAACTCATCAGAATCAGCCAGCGAATGAACTCCCTGAGCGGCTTCCAGAAAACGCTCTGCAATTCGTAGGGACGTTGTCACCAGGTGGCAGTCGCCGCTGACCACATAATAAGAACGATATCGATTGTCAGCCGTCGAAAGGAACCCCACGTCCTGACCGGCAATCGGCACCGACTCCAGGGTAACACCGGCCCCCGCATTGTCTTTGGCAAAACGTTCGCGCTTTCCGCGGAGATTAGCTTCCAGCAGCTTGGTATTCTTCGAGTACAGCATCACACCGACGGCCGCACCGTCATTGACATAAGTGTCCCGGCCGATCACAGCCACATCAGAAATTAAATTTCCACCGAACAGCTCGTCGAACTCGGTCGATTCAATAGCGAGTTGCTGCAAAAATTTGGACTGTATTTTGTACCGGAACCCTCGAAGCTGAATCATACGTCCCAAGTCACCGCCGTACTCTTCCATCAACTTTTTCAGCCAGATCTGGTTTTCCCAAGTCCCGAATCGGAGATAAAAACATTCTTCCGGAACGTATTTGGCAATCGCTTCGACCGATACATCGTCGGGCAGATTATTGACTACCAGTGGCGTCCAGTGGATCGGTGAAGGAACCTTCAGCGTCGCCGGCGTGGCATCCACCCCGTGCAGCATGGAATCTTCAATGGTCTCAATCCGAATCGACTCGGCGTTAAACAACAGATTGAAGGTCTGATAGAGCGGATCGGGATTTCCTTTTTTGGATTGCGGCACTGCCAAACCCAGTCGCTTGCCGATCATCGATGTCAAATAGGTTTCGACGATCGGCGGATAGTCGCTGGCCTCGATCTGCTTCTGGGTTCCCTCGGTAAATCCCTTCCACCACTGTTCGACAAATTTGCTGAATTGGCGCGGGCGTGCTACCTGAACCGGAACGTTGAGATTGACGAAACCGCTCCCGCTGAGACTGATGTCGAGCGGCTGGTCGCCTCGAAACAGAAACCAGAGGTGATGAACGTCCTCGGGATGCGTAGGAGTCTGGTTGCCAAAAACGTTTTGGATGAATTGCTGAAACGGCGTGCGGGTAATGACGGGGTACATCGTTCGATTTTCCCGATCCGACAGCAATACCGATGCGGTCCGGTCGATCATCTCATCGCCAGACCGCAACCGAAATGAAATCTTTCCCAGTCCATAAGGCCGGCCGGCGAAGGCTTCGACCTTGATGATTACCGGAGCGTTTTCAGTATAAGGTTCCGAAACGACTCGATGACGACGAATCGCTTCACGCGGTTTGGTTTGTGTGGGTTCGACCGTAAACGGATCGTCCTGAACCGCCGATGCGACGAGACAAGTCACCATGGCCATTTGTAACGATGCAAACAACATCAACACCCTCCTGTGAATCCAGATTTCCATGACTTCAGACCTCAACTAATATCCTCAATCGGTTCAGACAGTTCGGCCAGCTTGACGTGAACGGTCCAGTCCATCACAGCGGTGTCGGCCCCAAAAGAATCGGGATCGATCAGACCGGGTTGTTCTTCGGCGTTGACCACAATTTCTTCACCGAGTACTGGGTAAAAAATATAGTCCAGCCCCTCCGCATCAATTCTCAGCAATGGCCCAAGCTGGGGATGGAAAATCTCGACAATCCGCGCGTAACGAGCGATACAGTTGTCCGTTACATCCAGACGATTAAAGAAAACAAGATCCTTGTCGGGATCGAGTTGATAGCGGCTTTGCAGCTCATCCGGTGCGTTTTCAAAAAACCAGCAGACCTGCCGCTCCCCCAGCATTAGCGACTGGTCCAATTCATACCAACTGGGAGTCCAGATAGCGTGGTGGGTCGTTGTTTCCATGATTTCTTTCAAAAGTTCCAGCTTGTATTAGTCGCACCGCCTATTGATCCCCAACATTCTAAGCGAGGGAAGGGCAGGTGGCTAGTTTGATTCGTATTGCAAAACTGTCCTGCAAGTTATCTGAAAATCTCTGAAATCGGTGGCCGCCCAAAATTGCTTGTTTCCATTAAAATCGAAGGATTCGTCCACCCACTCGTTTCGTCTGAAAAAAACTTTTGCACTCCGCCTCCACCGCGCTACAATCTTCGATTGTGGACGAGTTCCAACGTCCCGATGTTGTTGCAAAAAATGCCTTTCTTTTAAAACTTCAGAATGACCGCCCCATGCCTACTCCCACAATGACCCGAGTCCGTCCCGCAACGCTCAAAGAACTGATCGACAGCGGCTGGCAATCCAAGTCTGTCAAACAGGAAATTCGGGATAACTTTTTGCGAGCCCTTGAGAGCGGAGAAACGCTCTTTCCAGGCATCGTCGGCTACGACGATACCGTGATTCCCGAAATCAGCCTGGCGCTCCTGTCGGAACACGATCTGTTGTTCCTGGGTGAGAAAGGGCAGGGCAAGAGCCGTCTGATGAGGGGGCTGGTTCGATTCCTCGACGAAGAGATCCCCTATCTGGACATTCCCGGCTCGCCGTTCCACGAAGATCCGCTCAAGCCGATCTCGCGCGCCGCGATTGAGTTTTGCGACCAGCACGAGCCAGACCAAATTCCGATTCAGTGGTGGAAACGGGAAGACCGGTACGCGGAACGGTTGGCACCGGGCACCAAATTTGCCGACATCATCGGTGAAATCGATCCGGCCAAACTGGCCAGCGGTGTCAGCATGTCGACCGAAGATGCACTGCATTTCGGTTTGATTCCGCGAATGCACCGAGGCATTTTCGCGGTCAACGAATTGCCGGAACTGGACGAACTCGTGCAAGTCGGCTTGTTCAACATTCTCGAAGAGCGGGACGTACAGATTCGCGGCTATCCCGTCCGGTTTGATATCGATGTGATGATCGTGTTTTCGGCCAATCCTTCCACGTTCAATCGCAGCGGCAAGGTCATCCCGCAACTGAAAGACCGCATCGGCAGCACCATCCACACACACTATCCGTTGGAACGCTCGCTGGGGATCGAGATTTTGGAGCAGGAGGCCGGCATCGACCTCGACGGCCGCTATCCAGTTCGAGTCCCCTACTTCATGAAAGAAATCTGCGAACAGATCACGGTTCAGGCTCGTCGATCCAAGTACGTCGATCAGCAGTCGGGCGTCAGTGCCCGGTTCAGTCTGGCCAACTACCGAACCATGATCGCCAGTGCCCGGCAACGCGGAGTCCTGCTCCATGAAACTCCGGCGGTCCCCCGAATCAGTGATCTGGGACATCTGTATTCTTCGGCGTTGGGCAAGCTGGAACTGGATTTGATGGGCACCCATCAAATGTCGGAGCGTCAGGTACTCGACAGCATCATTGCCGAAGCCATCAAGGTGGTTTTTCAGGAGTACGTCAGCGAACATGGACTCGATGAGATCGCTCAAATCTTTGGTAAGGGTGTCAAAATCGAAGTCGGCGATCAAGTTCCTTCCCGTGAATACGCAGAACGCTTGCAACGTGTCCCGCCCGCTTGGGAGAAGGCTTTTGAAGTCAATGCCTCTTCCGATCCAGCCGTTCGGGCTTCCTGCGTTGAATTTGTTTTGGCCGGTCTGTATTCGCTCGATCGCATTTCCCGCGGTCAGCGACATGGACGCATGAACTACGAGACCTGAAACTGATGACCAAAAATCGACACGTAGGCGGGATCATTCATTCGTACTTGAAGTTCGATCCCGTCAAGTTTCCCAGTCCGACTCAACCGCCACCCGATCTGGTGTCGCCCATGATGAACCAGATGCTGGCCTACGGTTCGGTGCGCGAATTGACCGAAGAGGAACTGGCCAACGCCGTTCATCTGACTCCCGAACAATTTCAGAGTTTCGGGCCGAATCTCGATATGATCCGCCGGTTACTCGAAGATCGAAAGCGGCGAATCCTGGAAACGTATGAAACTCAAACGGTTGAGCGAACGGCGCAGCGAGAATTTGAGAAAAAGGCAAGGCAAACGCCCCAACTCCCGCAACCGTTGAAGGACGAGTATCGAAAAGCGGTTCGGGATGAGCAGCTTTTCGAACTCGAAATGATTACCCTACAAATTAATGATGATACCGACCCGACGGCTCGACACATTTTCGGGCTGATGGGAAAGCTCGAGGACAAATATCAGGTTGACGAACTGGCGTCGAAGTACGTTTTCACCGGCAACGAGTCGATGACGATTCCGCAAGCGATTGAAATCAAGGAGGAGCTGGAAAAGATCGACGAACTGCTCAAACAGATCGACGAAGCCAAGGCATCCTCTCAGATTGCCGTCATCGACATGGAACAGCTTGGCGAATTCATGGACGAACACACAATGCATTCGCTTGAGGAAATGCAGCGCATGATCGAAAACTACGTCCGCGAGGCCGCAGAGCAACAGGGGCTGACCCACCAGAACGGCCGATATCAGCTGACCCCGCAGGCGTACCGGATTTTTCAAAGCAAGCTGCTGTCAAGGATTTTCAGTCAACTGCAAGCCTCCAAAACAGGTCGCCACGAAGGAACCATCGTGGGCGAAGGAGCCGTCGAACTTCAATCGACCAAACCCTACGAATTCGGCGACTCGCTGACCCACATGGACATCCCGCAGTCGCTGATCAATGCCATGTTGCGAACTTCCGGCGAACCAAAAAGCGAACCAAAAAGCGAAACACCAAGCGAAACACAAACACCGGGTGCGGGCGACCGCATTGCGATTCGGCTCAAACCGGAAGACATTGAAATCCACCGCACACGCAACAATCCGAAATCGGCGACAGTGGTCGTGATGGATATGAGCGGCTCGATGCGGTACGACGGACAATATATCAACGTCAAGCGAATGGCGATGGCAATCGAAGGCTTGATCCGCTCGGAGTACCCCGGCGACTATATTGGTTTTGTTGAAATGTATACATTCGGAAAATCAAGGCGCCCGGGCGAAATTCCCGAATTGATGCCGCGACCGGTGACGCTATTCGATCCGTGGGTGCAACTGAAAGTGGACATGGCCAATCCGAACGTCAGCGAACACATGGTGCATCAGCATTTCACCAACATCCAGCATTCGCTGCGACTGGCACGACAGCTTTTGGCCAATCAGGATACACCGAACCGGCAAATCATCCTGATCACGGACGGATTGCCGACCGCACATTTTGAAGATTCGACCTTGTACATGGTGTACCCCGCACATCCACGAACCGAAGAGTTTACGCTGCGCGAGGGAGCCTTGTGCGCCCAGCAGGGAATCACCATCAACACCTTTCTGGTACCGAGCTGGTCTCAATCCGAGGAGGACGTTCGTTTTGCCCATCGCCTGAGCCAGCAGACCCAAGGCCGCGTCTTTTTCACAGCAGGTCAGGATCTTGATCGATTTGTTGTATGGGATTATCTGAATCGAAAACGGGAAATTCTGGGATAAGCGCAACGGATATGAACACGATGGAGGTCGTCGTGCGGCTTCCACGTAGGGTTGCGAGGGTTCAAGCATGAGGGAGTCGTGAGTCGTTTCTCCGAATAAGCATATCCCACCATTGCAGAAAACAACACGTTTGTTTGCGCCCCTCGAAAATTTCAACAGAAACGACTCCCGACCCCTTGGCGCTGGCCCTTGGCGCTACTCCACAAACTTTCCGCCTACCATCGTTTTCATGACGGGATTTCCGTGGTCGCAAAATACCCAGCGATCCATCAATCGATCCTGATCCACTCCCCCGATGGCGGGATGAGACGGATCGATCACAATCAAGTCGGCACGCTTTCCAACTTCAAGGGAACCGGCGTTGATCCCCAACGCTTGCGCGCCGCCGCGCAGTGATGCGGAAACCAGACGACGACCGGTTGACTGGTCGTCCGTCGCCAATACGTTTCGTCTATGAGTGGTCAAACGTTGGCTGTATTCCAGCATCCGCAATTCGGACGCCGGACTGGTTGACACTTGGCTGTCCGTTCCGATGCCAAAGCGTCCATCCAGTTCAAGGAATTGCTCGGCAGGAAAAACGCCGTCGCCGAGATTGGCTTCGGTAGTGGGACACAGCCCGACGACTGCTTTCGAATCGGCAATGAGCTTCAATTCGTGTGGCAAGGCTTGCGTACAGTGAATCAAACACCACGAATCATCGACCTCAAAATGATCGCAAAGATATTCAATCGGTCGGCGTCCGGTTGCAGCCAGGCATTCTTCCACTTCAGGAATTTGCTCCGCGACGTGCATATGAATGGGACGGCCCGGATATTCCTGCTGAAATTGCTGGACGACCCGTTTTCCGGTGTCGACTTCGACGGCTCGCAAAGAATGCAGTGCCAGGCCAATCTGAATATTGGGTTGGTCGCCAAACTGCTTGATCGTATCGGCAACAAGCTGAAACAACTGATCTTCTGACAAATAAAACCGCTTCTGCTTTTCTTCCAGCGGACGTCCAAAGCCTCCGTGTTGATAGAGCGTTGGAATCAGACAAAGATTGATGCCGGTATCGACAGCCGCTTGAACAATGACAGCGGACAGTTCATTCAATCGCTCGTAGGAGCGACCGCTGGAGTCGCAGTGAACATAATGAAATTCACCGACCGACGTATACCCGCCGCGAAGTAGTTCGCGATAAATTTGGCAAGTCACGCGATATATATCTTCAGGCTTGAAGTTTGCCAGAAAATCGTACATCGTCGTCCGCCATGTCCAGAAACTGTCGCGATGGGACGTTCGATACTCACTCCGCCCAGCCAGTCCGCGCTGAAACGAATGACTGTGAACGTTGATCATGCCAGGCAGGGCATCGCCCCAAATTTGCTCTCCGACGACCGTCTGGCCTTCGTGTTCGATATAAATATCATTGCGACCTCGGCCCCAGTCGTTCCAGTCATGGTCAGACTCAATCGAACAAATAGTGCCGCCTTCGATACCGATCAAGACGCTGTCGAGCCACTGATTACCAACGAATGCCGAATTGAATTGATAAAATTTCATGTCGGAAAGGAGGAAAAGCAGGGTGGACGATGGCTGAATTATCTTACTGATCCATTTCATCATATCATTTGTTTAGTGACATGGTGTCACAAATGGGAGCAGCTAACTGCATTATCTTGCTATTCCATTTAGGCGACCGGCAGATAAAAACGTACCCTAGTGTAGGCGAGTCGCTCCGCGACTCGCAACTGAGCGTCTGGGAAACACAATTCGGCTTGGGTAGACTTTTACCTGCCGGTTGCCTTATGGTGTACTGGGAACCCTGATCCGGACGCCGGTTCCGTTGGAAGCGATCAAGTCTGGCGGATGGTCCGAGCGATCGACTTTGACCGATCCTTTTTCGGGATGATGAAATCCGATTCTGAGAAACGTCGCCCCTTCGAGCGTACTCTCAGAAAGCACAATCTCCTCGACCCAGATTTCACCTGCCCTTCGATTACTGAATACCTTTTGGGCTGCGGGCACGAATCGAATCCGGTTGGCTTCCGAATCGCAGACATGGATGTACCTTCGGCAATCTGTTTCCGGTCCCTTTTGCCACACCATGCGCAGCATCCAGCCGTTGTTGGCCATCCGCAAACGGTGATCGAGCAGCGTTGCCTCATCGCCAAATTTGACCGGGTCATGTCCGGCCAATGCCGCCACCTTTCGGCGTTCCCGATTCAGCCCTTTTCCCGTATATTCTACAACATAAAGAACCAATAATCCCATGACCACCGACAGCACGGAAATCACAAATCGCGAGGTGAGAAAATACTCCCGCATCGGCACCAGTAGCGTCTGCCACGTTGCTAGCCATTTCCGTCCGTACATTTTGAGCAGAAAATCCTTACTGGTACGCTCGACTCCGTGGTACAACATCGCGGACAGCCCCAACGAAATTGCTCCCGCAACCGCCAACATGTACCAACCGAGTGCCGGATCCTCGACCAGAAAATTCTGTTTCATGAACCGCAAGACGGGCTGGTGGATCATGTACAACGCAAAGCTGATATCTCCCAGATAAACCATCGTCGGCGTGGACAACCATCGCGCAAATAGTCCGCGAGAGCTGGCAAATACTCGAATCAACAAGACAAAGCAAACCAGATAGCCGGAAAACCGGAGCCACGTCGCAAAAGGCGTACCGAAATGAGGTGACTGTCGAACGACCCATTGAGAGTGGCGATCCAGCAGTTGTGTGGCAGTCAAGTAGAGAATGGCGATTGCCCCCAGTTCCATGAGTGTGCTGGTCGCTAAGCCTGGAGTTTTGAGACTCGATTCCGATGACTGGCTGGACAAAAACCATCGACCAGCAGCCATACCAGCGACAAATTCAAGCAACCGCAGAGCGGGGTTGAACTGTACCAATGAAGCCGGATCGATCCAGTCCGGCATCTTTCCCGCCAGGATGACTTGCTGGATCGCGGCCAGGGCCAGCAGCGTTAATACCGCCAGGCTCGTCAGCTTGATCCAGAACTGCTTGCGGCTGCCCCGCAGCAGAAAAGGGAACATCAGGTAAAAGAACATCTCGTTGGAAATGCTCCAACTCGGTCCGTTGTAAGAAATCGCCAATGATTCCAGAGGAAGCCAGCTTTGCAATAGCAACGCATTCGCTGCAAACAGCGGCCACTTCCAGACCGATTCCTGCATCCACGCCGGCGAACCGAGAAAAAAAACGACGATCAGCAAACAGACAATGTGCAGCGGCCATATTCTGGCCCAACGGGTGAAATAGTAGCGGGTGATATCGCCGCGGCTATTGAGCCGACCCGAATAGACGTAAGTCAGAATGAATCCCGACAACACGAAAAAGAATGACACCGCCGCACCGCCCAAGGCCACAGACGGCCGCGGCAAATTCATGGCATTTGCGCAGTGATGATAGAAAACCGCCAAGGCGGCGATAAACCGCAACCCCGTCAGCGCACGCAATTGCGGTGCCGAATTGGAGACCGATACCGTTTCTGTCGCGGGGGCAAGCATTCAAGTCATGGATTGATTGTCCCTGGCTACAGCAAGTTCCTCAAAACCGTTTGGAGGATTCCGCCGTTACGGTAATAGTCCATTTCCACCGGCGTGTCGATACGGACGTTGGCGGTGAATTCGATTTTTGATCCGTCTGGCCTGTTGGCAATCACGTTGATCACCGATCGCGGTTGCAGGGAATCATTCAGGTCTGGAATGTCAAAAGTTTCGAGTCCGGTCAGCCCCAGCGAACTCCACGTTTGGCCGCCTGTGAACTCCAGCGGCAATATCCCCATGCCCACCAAATTGCTGCGGTGGATCCGTTCGTAGCTGGCAGCGATGACGGCCTTGACCCCCAGCATCATGGTTCCCTTGGCCGCCCAGTCGCGACTGCTGCCGGTGCCGTACTCCAAGCCGGCCAGAATCACCAGCGGCTTGCCGACAGCCTGATACTTCATCGATGCATCATAGATCGACATCGGCTCACCCGAGGGCACGTGCATCGTGAATCCGCCTTCGACGCCCGGCACCATCTGATTGCGAATGCGGATGTTCGCAAAAGTTCCTCGTACCATCACACGGTCGTTGCCGCGCCGCGATCCGTAGCTGTTGAAGTCGGACGGTGCCACACCGTGTTCTTTCAGGAACAATCCCGCTGGGCTGCTCGACGAAATCGAACCCGCCGGTGAAATATGGTCGGTCGTTACGGAATCCCCCAGCACCGCCAAGCAGTTTGCTCCCTCAATGGACTCGATGGCTCCCGTTTCAACCGTCATCTCGGCCAGGAACGGTGGCTCCTGAATGTAGGTGCTTTCGTCCGCCCAGCTATATAGATCACCCGTGCTGGTTTTGATCTCGTTCCAGGACTTATTGGCCGTGAACGCGTTGGCATATTGATTCTGGAACATTTCTGCCGACAGGCTTGACTGGATCACCGATTGAACTTCTTCGGAAGTTGGCCAGATCTCGGACAGCATGACAGGCTGGCCATTTGAATCGGTCCCGATCGGCTCGGTCAGCAGATCGATATCGGTGGTTCCCGCAATGGCATAGGCGACGACCAGCGGCGGGCTTGCCAAAAAATTGGCCTTGGTCAGCGGATTGATACGCCCTTCGAAGTTCCGGTTGCCGCTGAGCACTGCCGACGCAACCAGTCCACCGTTGGTAATGGCATTGGCCACCGGTTCGGGAAGCGGTCCGCTGTTGCCGATGCAGGACGTGCAGCCGTATCCCACTGTGTAGAATCCCATTTTCTCGAGCGACTCAGTCAGGCCGGCCTTGTCCAGATAATCGGTGACCACACGCGAGCCGGGTGCCAAGCTAGTTTTGACATAACTGGGCACCGTCAGACCTCGCTCCGCTGCTTTCTTCGCCACCAGACCGGCGGCCACCATGACGGACGGATTGCTGGTGTTGGTACAACTGGTAATGGCGGCGATCACCACGGCACCATGGGTAATTTCAGCGGAGTGGCCATTATCCTCGACACGCGATTTGCGATCGATGTCCGAATCGTTGAGGCCGAAACCAGCGTGACCGACGGGCGCCTGAAGCGAGTCGCGAAACGCCCGCTTCATGTTCGAGAGCGCGATTCGGTCTTGCGGGCGTTTGGGGCCGGCAAGCGAAGGTTCGACGGTGGACATGTCCAGCGTCAAAGTGCGGTTGAACGTCGGCTTGACGGCATTGGGTGTCCAGAACAGTCCCTGCTCCTTGTGATAGGCTTCCACAAGGCGGACTTCTTCGTCGGTTCGTCCGGTGCGGCTGAGGTACTCCAGCGTCACCGCATCGACCGGGAAGAATCCCATCGTGGCGCCATATTCCGGCGCCATGTTGGCAATCGTTGCGCGATCGGCCAGCGACATGCTGGCGACGCCTTCGCCGAAGAACTCGACGAAGCACTCGACCACCTTGGCGGCGCGCAGGATTTGGGTGACGGTCAACACCAAGTCCGTCGCCGTGGTGCCCGGTTTGAGTTTTCCGGTCAACTCGAAGCCAACCACCTTGGGCAGCAGCATATAAATCGGCTGGCCGAGCATCGCCGCCTCGGCTTCAATTCCGCCGACGCCCCAGCCCAAGACTCCTAAACCGTTGATCATGGTCGTGTGACTGTCGGTGCCGACCAGCGTATCGAGCAGAGCCACTGGCCCGCCGGAATCCTCGCGGACAAACACGCCCTTTGCCAGATACTCCAGGTTCACTTGATGAACGATACCGACATTGGGCGGAACCACCCGAAAGTTGTCAAACGCCTGCTGTCCCCATCGCAAAAATTCGTATCGTTCCTTGTTGCGTTGAAACTCGATCTCGACGTTCAACCCCAAGGCGGCATTGGAACCGAACTGATCGACCTGGACGCTGTGGTCGATCACCAGGTCGACGGGAATCAGCGGATTGATTTTTTTGGGATCGCCCCCCAACCGCTGCATCGCACCGCGCATCGCCGCCAGATCAACGATGGCAGGGACGCCGGTGAAATCCTGCAGCACCACGCGAGCGGGTTTGAATGGAATTTCAACCGTGGCAGGATTGGCGGGATCGTAAGCGGCCAGATGCTTGACATCTTCGACCGTCACCGAGTGTCCATCACAGTTACGCAAAACGGACTCCAGCAGAATCCGGATGGAGTAGGGTAACTGATCGATCTGTCCGAGTCCATCATCTTGAAGGCGAGAGAGCCGATAAATTCCGATGGTTTGGTTGTTTGCTTTGAAAGTATCCCGTGCGTTGAATGCGTTGAAAGACATGACAATTGATGCTGCGAGTTAGGACTTGAAAGTCTGGATAAGGTCTCTAGAGAGGACCAAAACCGGGATCAGAATGAAATCTGAGTTTACCGAATTGCAACTTCGTAGTCCAGTGCTTTCAAAGTACCTTCAGTCATTGACGGGCTTGCCGTTGACCGTTTCCAGCGTTTTTATCTCTTTCAAAATCAGTCGATTCCGCTGCGCGATCAGGTCGGGGCAGCTAAGCGACTTCAATGGCGCGGTATTGACCGGAGACAGGTCCAGCCAATGTGATCCTCCCTGAATGGTCAACTCTTCCAGCATCGGCAAGGCTCGCAGCGGCGACAGATCGAAGTCATAATTTTCCTCCGGAAGCGATACCGTTGCTTTGACAATCGCATCATCGCGGTATTCGACAACCAGTTTGACGGGAATACCGGGCATCAATTCTTCAAACCGAAACCGAATTTTTTGATATTGCTCCTTGGCGGGCAGTTGACCGGTCTCGTCGGCAAAGTTTTGGGCTGCGAGCTGTTCCTCTTTGAACCCTTTCCAATACTCCTCATGCGATAGCACATTCCATGCCCCTTGTCGACCTGCAAACCACTGCTCCGCCAATGCGTCGCGAACCGATGACTCTGAGGCGTTGTGAAATTGGGGCAGGGTCAGGCTCAACTCTTTCACGCCCAGGGCTTTTATGACTTCGTAGTCCGCGACGGACGTTCTGTCACAATAGAGAGCTTCCAATGGCATTCCTTCCAGGGGAGACAAATCCAACACGGGTGATTCTGAAAGTCGCAAGCGAATCAGAGGTGCCCCTGTCAACGGAGAGATATCTGTAATACCCGTGTTGCTCAAACTCAGATACCTTAGTGGAATTCCTTGTAGTGGAGAGATATCGGTAACCCGTGTGTTTTGAAAATCAGCATTTTCCAGTGCCACCATGTTGGACAACGGAGACAAGTCGCTCACCTTGGAGTTTGGCATGTGCAGCGACCTGAGTTGCATATCTTTCAATGGAGTCAAATCCTCGACGGTCGCTACCAGACCTTCAAGTCTCAAATGCTCAATGGGTGAGAGGTCGGTCACGAGTGACTCGCCGCAGTTCAATAGTTTGAGTTTTGAATTCGCCACCGGCGACAAATCGGAAATTCTTGTTCCTCCACATTCCAAAAACTCCAGTGGCATCCCCTCCGCCGGCGAAAGATCGGAAACCGGTGCACCAGTGAACGACAACAACGTCAACGGCATCCCTCGAATCGGACTCAAATCCGAGATTTTTGTCCAATTGCAATCCAGGTATTCCATCGGCATTCCAGCCAGCGGCGATAGGTCCGCGACCTGCGTTCCATTGACCTCCAAACGAACCAGTTTTGCCCCCGCCAACGGAGTCAAGTCGGAGAGCTTACTGTTGTCCGCACCGAGTATGAGTACCTGTAATTCCGGCAATGCTCGCACCGGCCAGATGGAGGTGATTTCAGGATGATGAGCAGCAAATTCAATGACCCGGTCACTCTCGTCCAGCTTATGTTCAACAACCCCGTCGTAGCCCGAATTGATTTCCTGCAACTTGCGAGCGACTGCCAACGCTTGTTCCTCGCCGGACAACTGGGCGACTGCTTCAAAAAACAACTGTTGTTCCGCATTGGGCAGCCAGGGCGTTGCCATCGCTGAAGACGGGGCCGCGCTCCTATTTGAAGCAGCTTTTTCAACCACTTCATTCACCTTTGCAGGCGATTTTTCTTCAGCAACCTCTGGAGACGCCATTTTAACAACAGGAAGGCTTGCCGAATCTCTATCCGTATCGGCTGTCTGGATTTCGACCGAGTGACCGTCTGGAACTTCGATACGCGCGATCTCCTGCCCTTCGCGATTCCGAATAATAATGATCACTCCCCACAACAAGGAAAAAGCAAACGCTCCACCTGCAATCGCGGCGACCATCCAGCGTGGAGGGCGTTTCCCAGGAATGGATGGCGCCAAATCAGGTTTTGTTTCCACATCGCAATCCAGCGACGGAATGGACGTGTCAATCGTCGCAGCATCCAATCCTCGTTCCGAGATTGTGGCAAGCTGCTCCAGGCGAGCGTCTTGGGCATACGGATCCAGCAAATTCGCCAGGTCTTGAGGAGTCGCGGGTCGCTCGTCCGGATTTTTGGCCAACGTTCGGGCAACAAGCTTGGAGAGTCCTTGAGGGACATCGCGGCGCAACTCGTTCATCGCCGGAGGAACCGCCGTTGCCAACGACATCAGTTTGTCAACCAACGAAGTCGACTTTGGATCATCCAGCGGAGTGCGTCCAACGATCAGCCGGAACAAGGTCGCTCCCAACGAAAAAATATCGGCGCGAATGTCAACCGCGTGGCTGTTGTTGGCCTGTTCGGGCGCCATGTAGTCGAGCGTCCCCATCACCTGCCCGTCGGACGTCAACTCGCCGTGACTCGGCTCTCTCAATCCACCGAATCGGGCCAGTCCCATGTCCAGAATTTTCACCTGACCATCGTGAGTGAGCATCAAATTGCCCGGCTTGATATCGCGATGAACCATCTTGAATGAATGAACGTGTTGCAACCCTTCGGCAGCACGCCGTACGATCTCACAGGCTTCTGCAATCGGCAATGGGCCGATCTGTCGAATCAGCGTTGACAAATCAACTCCGTCGACCAGCTCCATCGCCAAGTAGTGTCGGTTGTCGGCATGACCGGCATCGTGCGCCGTGACGATATTCACATGGCTGAGTTGACCAACCGCCTGCATTTCACGTTCGAATCGTCCCACGGCGTTCGCGTCCATCAACCGATTCTCAGGAAGGACTTTCAGTGCAACGAGCTTGTTCAGTTTCGTGTGGCGAGCCTTGTAGACCGTTCCCATTCCCCCTTTGCCCAGCTCGGCCAACAGTTCGTATTGGCCAATTCTTTCAGGAGCCTGGTTACTCCGTTCTTGAACAACCGTTTGGTTTCCCATCGAAGTGGCTGAACCGATCTTGTCAACCATCTGAATGATTCGCTGGCATTCCTGGCGATCGACATCGGATGGTTCGGCGGGACGGCGTCGCAAAAGCTCTTCGATCGTCCTGATTTCGGCGTTCGAAGAATCAATCGTTGGGTCGTCGGTATTGACTGGGGGTTGTTGAAGTGGTTTTTCGGACATCGCCGTAAGGTGGGCTGTTGGATTTCTCTGTTGTCACGGTTGATATTGTTCGAATCATAACCCGAAGCGCAAGCGAGGGACCGGGTTTCTTCCCTCGCTTACGCTTCGGGTTATGATTTCCACCAGGCCAGCCGTGGGGTCAACTTGAGTTTTCAGGGCTACTATTTACATAATGCAACGCCGTCACACGTCTTCCAATTTTTCAATTTCCTTCGAGAAATTCGCGTAAACGGAGTAAAACCCGATACTTGGCCTGCCGGACCGCTCCAGCACTGAGCCCCAGTTCCTGCGCGACTTCAGGGGCGGGTTGGTCGTCGAGGGTCGTTCGCAGAAACGCCTGCCAGGTATTGGGCTCAAATTCAGAGCGTACGATTTCCAGAGCCCCGTGAACCAGGCAATGCATTGCCGCCGACCGGCTGGGAGCGATTTCGACACGGGCTTCTTCGGCAACTTGCTCGATCGCATTGTGTCCTTCCGTTCCACCGGTCGCATTGAGCCTGGATGCTTGGCGGCGATGATGTGCCCGAATCTCGTTGCGAGTGATCGTCCACAACCAGCCGCAGAAGGTACTTTTAGGGCCCTGTAGATGAAACCGATCAATATTTTTGTACACCGAAGTAAAAACATTTTGTGCAATGTCGGCGATATCAGCCGTTTGCAGTCGGGACTGCTTGCACCACTGAAAAACCAGAGGGGTATAGAGCTGGGACAATCGTTTCCAGGCTTCCGGAGAGTGGTTTTGCGCCTGCCGAATCAAGCTGCTCGATGTGGATGTTGATGTCATGGTTACTCTTCAACAAAGCAACAAACGAAACAATGGCAATGATTATTTTACGATGAAGCCATCGGAACGAGCGAGTCACGCTCTTTTTTATTCATCTTAGCATGACCTTGTAAATACTCGATCGCTCGTTGCAGCGTTGCATCAAGCAAAGGAATATCATCCCACTCAGACTCAGCGGCAGTAGGTACGTCAGGCTCCGGAGATTCCCCATTGGCTGCCGCTGCTGATGTTTCGATCCCCGGCCGGAACATCTCTTTGCGTGATTTCCTCACAGTTTCCAGCAATTCGCCATTTTCATTTCCCATCAAACCTTCGAGATCTCGGAGGCTACGATCCCGTAACAGATTCAGTACATCCCGTTCGGTGATTTTAACTTCAAACCCTTCATTGGGAAGAATTCCCCAAAGCTTGGATTCCTTGAAGACTTCATCATGGCGATCAATCGGTTGCTCGCTCGGTCGCCAGTAGCTGGCAGTGGTTAATTTGAGCGAACTCATCCCTTTTTGCATCTGGATCAGGTTTTGCACCATGGCCTTGCCGTAGGATTGCTCGCCCATCACGATGGCTCGTCCATGATCCTGCAGGCATCCGGCCACAATTTCACTGGCACTGGCGGAGTGTCGATTGATGAGTATGACGACGGGCAGGTCTGGCCGAACCAGCACCTGCCGGGTGGCATATTCATATCGAGTGGCATCATGTCGACTGCGGGTGCTGACGATCACATGGCCTTCGGGCAGAAAGAAATCACAAATCTTTACTGCCGCATCTAGCAGCCCTCCTGTGTTGTTCCGCAAATCGATAATCAATCCACGAGCATTCGGGGGCAACTGGTCGATGGCCGCTTCCAGTTCGCTGGCCGTTCGCTTACCGAACAAGTTGATTCGGATATAGCCAATCTCGGGATAGTCCTTCAGACAGAAATCCCACTTTCCGTCGGGCGTCTGAAAATCACCGAGAACACTGGGGGTCTGGATCGCGGCCCGCACCAACTGTTTGTCGATGAAATCGCCATTGCGCTCAAGGGTCAGCTTGACCGGTGTATTGATCCGGCCTCGAACCTTTTCAGAAATTTCCTCCTGCTTTTTGTTGGTGACGTCTTCGCCATCCACTTTCACAATCATATCCCCAGGCAGGATGCCCGCGTGAAATGCGGGAGTATCCGGTATCGCCGCCAAAACCACGACTCGCTTGGCGATCGGGTCAAACTCAAGCTGGATTCCCGCACCGCCAAACTCCTGATCCATATCGTTTTCCATTTCACGGTGTCGCCGACCGTAAAAGAAATCCGAATACTCATCCAGGTTGTTGAGCATCCCCTTCATGGCTGAAACAAACAACTCATCCGCAGGCTTGGGATAGAGAGCTTCGCTTTCCACCAGTTCAAGCGCTTCCGCCATCAAGTTTGCGTACCGATTCCGGGCGGCAACGTGGTAACAGGCCAGCGAAGCCAGAATCGCGATAGTCAGAATGACGATGTTTCTCAGCGGCATCAGGTAGGTCTATTCAAACGCCTTCGCAAGTCGATCCAGCATGGCTTGTTCACGACCGGAGATCTTGCTCCCCAGCCCCAAAAATCCGCCGGCTGCTTTGGCCACGTCTTCGGCTCTTGTAACGATGTGTAATTTAAGTTGTTCGAAAGTTGGTGAATCGAGCTGACCGCGCAACTGGCCGATGTAGGCTTCCCAAGCGGTCAAATAATCAGAATCCGGCTTTTTCGCCAACCACGATTCAAGCAACTGATGGGCCGTCGAATCTTTGTCAATGCCTGAAATATCAGCCGCTTGCAGCACGGCCTGCTTCTCGCCATCATCGAGGTGATCGTCTGCCCAAGCGACGGCTACTAGCGGGATCAGCCCCAGTGCGGCAAGCGATTCAGCGGAAATTCCGATCGCACTGAGTCGTTCGAGCACGGCAGCATCCTTGATCCCGGATGCCCGTTCGAGTGCCTGCAAACTTTCTTGCTGAAGCAACTCCTTCTTCAGTTTCTCCAGAAGTTGCTGATCCTTTTGCTGAAAATAAAGGTCTTCCATCGCGCGGCCGCGCTCTTGGAGAGAATCGTCCATTGTCAAATACTCCGGAAAATAATAAGGGGTGAAAACAAGTTTAGCGATTGCCTGCTAGCGTTCAAAAGGTTGAAAACAATTGTAACTTTATTCGGTCAAATCGTGTAGCGAGGCACCGCGAATTGTTTGCGGCCTGTAAAAATTACAATCTCCTCCGGGGGCTTGCGGCTTCCCCTCCTCGAAATAGCTGTATGAGGCCGGATTTTGCCCACTTTTCTGAATCCAACGCCGTTTATGTCCGAAAAATATCAACAGGGACTTGAACAATCGTTCCTGTTGCATGGATTTTTAGCATGTTGCCTTGCGAGGCAACGTGGTTTCCGTGCTTGTTGTCAAACTACCGATGAACGAAGAAGATTTACCATCCAACTGGAATATCCCCTTCTTCTTTAATCCGGTCGTTTCGACCCAATTTACACACGCTTGATTAGGCGCGCTGTCATTTGCGAACAGGAAACACGATGAACAACTTGCTATTGGGACGCATCGGCGAACACCAGCGACCGTTCGGCACTGCCTTGGTGCTAACGATGGCTCTTTTCTGTTCAATCGCATCGGCCGTCGACCCGACCATCGATCTGAGGAACGCGGTCGGTCGGCTGGAAGCCCAATTGGGAAGCGGTCCGCAAGCGGAAGGCTGGCGGCGATACCTGCAACTCAATCGCCTCGAGACACAGGCCGCCCGGGGCGAGCAAGCCGATATTCGCGTCTTGACGGAACTGCATCAGCGACTTGTTGCCGTGCCTGAAGGATCTCAGTTTCAACCTCTGAGCGATGTCCGGGTTGCCCTGGAAAATCAGATTCGCAATCTGAGCCTGCTCCCAAGTCACGACGTCCCGCAATTGCTACAGGATGCCAGCCACGGGTTCCGCCCGATCTCCATCGGCGAAATTGACGAACTCCGAAACCGGTTATTGGGCGATCTTTCGCAACTGGTGGCCTTCAACAACGCACAGCCATTCCACCCAACTCGCAACGCGGCTCTGGATTCGCTTCAGATTCCGGATCTCGCGCGGCTGCTGTCCGAAATCGAGATTGAACTAGCCCCCGAAGTTTCCGAAGGCAAGCTCAACTCGAACCTCGATACGCTGCGCGGCCAGCTTAAAGAGGTCACTGACAAAATCGATGCGCTCCCCTACGTCGAAGAGGACGAAGACGAGCCACAACCCGATCGTGAAAACGGCCAGGAAGCCGACCAGCCTCAGCCCGACGAAAACCAGGACGATCTGGCAAGCCTCCGTCTCCAAGAGCGATCCTTAACGAGTCAAATCGAGGAATTGACTCAGCGACGAAATGAAATTCGCCAACAGGATCGACCGCGAAAAACAAAACGCTCGGACTACTTGAAACGACTGCTTGAGTTCGAGGAACGATTCGAAAAGGCAGCCAATGATTTGAGAGATCCTTACTGCACTTCATCGCATTATTCCCTGGATCGGTTTTCGAAAATCTACCGCTTTGGAACGGAAGACAACCTTCAGGAAGATTACCTCAAACGCATTGAGCTTCTGACGACGGACCTGAATCAACTGTCCAGCCTCAAAGACGACCGCCGTACGCTTGGAGCGATCGGCTTCAGTCTCGAGTGGCTGGAAAATGCGGGACAAGCTCCCTCATTGGTGGCTGCCATTCGCGCTCGGCTTTCCAACCCTAACGCCTACGTTCATGTGTCCGGAGAATTTCTCAATCGCGTGGGCGGTCGGCCGGTCAACCAGACTCAGCCGGTTCACGAGGACGTCAAAGGAAAACCGCTTTCCGGAATCGCCCACACTTCCGGTACCGTGAGTTTTGATCTGGTTGATGATCCCGATCAAGTCCACGTCAGTATTCGCAGCCTGAACCAGATTCAAACCGATGCCCGCCTGGATCAAAGCAAGCACCTGAAGGTTTTCCTCCAGTCGTACGGAAATGCCGAAGCCCGTCGCAGTATCGTGGCGAATTTTGGCGGACTCTATGACGGAGAAGCCTACGGTGCGGCCAACATGGATTCCCAGTTTGGCGGAACAAGTATGGCCTGCAACCTGGTCAACAAGGTGGCTTCAAAAAAATTCGCGGAAGCCAAAAACGATGGCGACGTTCGAGCGGCCAGCCGTGTCCGCAACGAAATGCTGGAAAAATTCACCGAGGAGACTGACAAGGCCATCGCGGAGGGACGCGAGTCGTTGCAAAAACTGAAAAACGCTCAGCTCAACTTTTTCAACCAGGTGCCAGCGATGTTCATGCACACCGGTGGAAACCGGATTCACGTGGTTGCCAAACAACATTCACGCTGGAATCTGGCGGCTCCCGATGTCCCCGCCCGGTTTGCCAGTCATTCGGATATCGAACTGCGGATCCACGATTCGCTGCTGTCCAACTATGCCGAACCGTTCTTCCGCGGCAAGACATTTACCAACGAAGAACTGGCCGAGGAACTGAAAAAGCATCTCAAGACGACCGACAATCCCATCGCCCCTCGAGCGATTGCCGAGGACGAACCCGAAGAAGAACCATTCTCGATCACGTTCAGCAATGTCCGGCCAGTTCAGTTCGAACTCGACAACAACCTGATCTCGGCCGTGATCTCGGCAACCAAATTCACCCGCGGGGGGCGCACCATCAATGCCGGTCTGACAATTACGATTCGGTTCAAGATCGTTCAGGAAAATGGCAATCTGTTCCTTGCTCGCGAAGGTAAAGCCGAGCTGGATTATATTCCGGGTCAGGAGAAAAGTGCCGAGCTGGTGGCGTTCCGTTCCATCCTCAACGAAAAGCTCAATCCGCCAGGCGTTGAACAGGAGGAAGCGCGTTCGCCGCTGCCGGATCAACTGCTGCCGGTGGACCAGTTTCCCGCGTTGAAAGATCGAAAAAATGTCCGCGATCTTCTGCTCAGCCAATGCCGGATGGAAGGCGGCTGGCTTTATCTTGGTTGGAATCATTCGCCGGCTGGCAGTGCCGGATCGGCTCGCCCCGTCGATCTACCAGCGATCTCGCCCCGCGAGACTGCCCATTTTTCGGATCAGGTTCCAGGCCGTTCTTTGACACTGAACTTTTCAGACCAGCGATAAGACTGAAAGGGGGGCGTGAGCCATCGCGTTTGGCCCCCTTGCGCTTCACAACGATGTGAAAACGGTCCCCAATGGCTCAACAGCGAGCCTGACGGTCTTGCTTTTTTGATGTCGCAAATCAATAATGGAGGTTTGGTCGGGCATCTCGCCTGTCAGCCCATGTAACAAAACCGCCTTAGCACCGCTTTAGCGAAACAATAAAACACCAACACGGCCTGGTTCAGTTTCATCTGAATCAGGTCGTGCTGTTTTTGAATACCTGACGAATCTCTCAACAAATTCACTGCGAGAAATCGTCTCAATAAAAAAGGAGAATCCAAATGGAACGCGTTCCCATGACCCAGGAAGCGTACAATCGCCGCCGCGCGGAAATTGACGAACTGGAAAACGTACAAATGCCGAAAATTGCAGAAGACATCGCAACTGCCCGCGCCGAAGGCGACCTGAAAGAAAACGCGGAATATCATGCCCAGCGTGAAAAGCAGGGGTTACTCCAAGCCAAAATCAATGAACTCAAGTCGCGACTCTCACGAGCCGAAATTGTCGACCCCGCAAAGTTGCCCCGAGATATGGTTGCGTTTGGAGCAACCGTTAAAGTACTCGACGTCGATCTCGACGACGAAGAAATCATTACCCTCGTCGGTGATGGCGATGAAGACTACGACAAAGGCAAGTACCTGGTGACGAGCCCGATCGGCCAAGGTCTGGTCGGACGCAAGGTCGATGACGTCGTCGATATTCCCGTCCCCAGAGGGTCTCTCAAATTCAAGATTCTGGAAATCAGCTACGACTTTGAATAGCGGAGACTCTGGCGTGGAAGCTGTCAAGCAACAGATCGAGAAACTTCGCGAGCAAATCCGCCGTCACGACAGACTGTACTACGTCGATGCCGCGCCGACAATTTCGGATCGCGAATACGATCAGTTGATGAACCAGCTGAAGCAACTGGAGGCCGAGCATCCTCAATGGATCACGCTCGACAGTCCGACACAGAAAATCGGTGATCAACCTGTCCCCCATCTGGTACAGGTTGAACATCGGGTGCCGATGCTGTCGATTGAAAACTGTTTTTCGTTGCAGGAACTGCTCCATTTTGGTCATAAGATCGAGCAGGAATTCGGTGGCCCACAAGAATGGGTGGTCGAACTGAAGATTGACGGAGTGGCCTGTTCGTTGATTTATGAGAACGGATTGCTGGTTCGTGCGGTGACCCGCGGCAACGGAAAAGTGGGCGACGATGTGACGCACAATATCCGCACACTGCCGGATGTTCCCATCAAGTTGACGACACCGTATCCGCCGGAGGTTCTGGAAGTCCGCGGCGAAGTTTACATGCTTAATTCGGACCTCGTGCGTCTGAATGAGCGTCAAGTATCGGCGGGGCTTGAGCAGTACAAAAACGCTCGCAATGTTTCGGCCGGGACGTTGAGACTGCTGGATCCGAAAGTGGCCGCCAGTCGCAATCTGCGCATGTTTTGTCATGGCACTGGCGCCAATGTGGGCCTGAAAAGCAACAACCATATTGATTTTCTTGCTGAGATCAAGGAGTACGGACTTTCACCCACACCCTTTGTCGAAGGCTTTCCGTCCATCGATGCGGCGGCAAAGCACTGCGAAGAGTTGGCTCAGCGGCTTCACGAACTCGATTTCGAAGTCGATGGCTTTGTGGTGAAGCTCAACCGTTTCGCCCTGCGGGAGGAACTCGGGACACGATCCAAAAGTCCCCGATGGGTGGTCGCCTACAAATGGGAAAAGTACGAAGCGATCACCAAGGTCGTTTCGATTGATGTCCAGGTGGGTAAAACCGGAGCCATCACGCCGGTCGCAAACCTCGAACCCGTCGAACTGGCGGGCACAACGGTAAGCCGAGCCAGCTTGCACAATGCCGACGAGATTCATCGCAAAGATATTCGTGTGGGTGATACCGTCGTCGTCGAGAAGGCTGGCAAGATCATCCCGCATATCGTTCGAGTCGAAAAGCATTTGCGCAAACCGAAGGATAGTCCAGCCTTTGAATTTCCGGTGCAATGTCCCGAATGCAGCTCCGATCTCGTCAAGGACGAGGGCGGTGTTTATATTCGCTGTTCGAATCAGGATTCCTGCCCGGCTCAAATCAAGGAGCGAATTCGCTACTTTGCCAGCCGCGATGCGATGGACATCGAGGGGCTGGGCGAAAAACTGGTGGATCAATTGGTCGAACGGAAACTGGTTCAGAGTTTTGGAGATCTATACCGACTGACAGTGAGTCAATTGGTCGAGCTCGATCGGATGGGAAAGAAGTCTGCCGAGAACCTCGTTGCGGGCATCGCTGAGAGCAAGAATCGTGGCATGGCGCGGCTGCTGAACTCGCTTTCGATCCGTCATGTCGGAACGACGGTCGCCAATGTGTTGGCGAAACGTTTTGGAAGTCTCGACCAGTTATGCGCCGCAACGGAAGAAGCACTCGGTCAGGTCAATGAAATCGGCGCGATCATTGCAAAAAGCGTTTCAGGTTTTCTAGCGAGCGATTATGGCCGAAATGTGCTTGCCGACCTGCGGCAACTCGGCGTCAAGCTGGATCGGGAAACGGGTAACGATGAGGCCTTGGGCGATCAACTGGCGGGTAAGTCAATCGTGGTAACGGGCACACTCACCAAGTACACGCGAGAACAGATCGAACAATTGATCGAGAAGCACGGAGGTAAATCCAGCTCAAGCGTTTCCAGCAAAACGCATTACCTGGTCGCCGGCGAGAAGGCAGGCAGCAAACTCGAAAAAGCCAAATCACTGGGCGTGACCGTGCTGACCGAGGACGAATTTGAAAATTTGATTTCAGAATAGCAAACAATGCGAAATATGAAATGGTGGACGGCTGAAGATTGGTTGGCGATCTGGTTGGCGGCGATGATTCTCGTTGTCCTGAGCGTGATTGTTTATGTTACTGGCGGCACCAGTGAGGGATACGTCAATCCCGTCGATCATTTGATGGCGAAACCGGCAACCTGGGAAACGAATCCGCTCACCGCGTTCAAAGGGGTGCCGTTGTTGGCAACGATTGTGATTTGCTGGAGCGTGTTTGCGATTGCCGCGAAACTCAGCGGCATCCCCTTGTCGAAATTCACGCCTGGTTTTCTGGCAATCGCTGCGTTGACGGTGATCTGCCTTGCCATGTCCGCGCAAACCTCGTTTAAATATTACGGCCTGGAATACGCTCTGTGGGCCATCATTCTTGGGCTGGCGATCGCAAATACCATCGGTGTTCCGGACTGGATTCGACCCGCCCTCAAAACGGAACTGTATATCAAGACCGGACTGGTGTTGCTGGGCGCGAAGATGTTGTTTGGCGTGCTGATGAAACTGGGCCTGTCGGGACTTGCTGTCGCCTGGGTCGTAACGCCCGTCGTCCTGGTAACGACCTATTGGTTTGGACAGCGGATTCTAAAAATCCAGTCCCGAACCCTGAACATGGTCATTTCGGCGGACATGTCAGTTTGCGGAGTCTCGGCGGCGATTGCTTCTGCGGCCGCTTGCCGCGCGAAAAAAGAAGAATTGTCGTTGGCCATTGGCATTTCGATGCTGTTCACGGTCATCATGATGGTCGTCATGCCGCAGGTCATCAAGGCCACCGGAATGAGTGAACCCGTGGGCGGTGCGTGGATCGGCGGAACGGTCGATTCGACCGGTGCCGTGCTGGCCGCCGGAAAAATGGTCGGTGAAGAAGCCGAAAAACATGCCGTGACGATCAAGATGATTCAGAATATGTTGATCGGCGTCGTCGCGTTCGGAGTGGCACTTTACTGGGTTCGCTTTGTCGAGAAAGGAACCGAGAACCACAACCCCGACGCTTGGGAAATCTGGAGACGGTTTCCCAAATTTGTGCTGGGGTTCATCGCCGCCTCCATCACATTTTCCCTGATCGCTGTTTACATGCCCGGTGGAACCAGTTTTGTTGATGCGGTCGTAAAGAATGGCAGCGAACCGATCCGCGACTGGTTGTTTGCGCTGGCGTTCGTCAGCATCGGGCTCGAGAGCAACCTGCGCGAACACTGGAAGTATCTTCGTGGAGGAAAACCGCTCGTGCTGTACGTTTGCGGGCAGTCGTTGAACCTATTGTTGACGTTCCTGATGGCCTGGATTGTGTTTGGTTAACCCAAGGCATCAGTCTCAGTCATCTCACCGGCCAACGCCTGCCTCAGCATCGACTTGATTTCTGAATTCGATTTTCCAGTTCCTAGCAGAAACATTAACTTGGCGATCGCGGCTTCCGTGGTGATGTCTCGGCCGCTGATGAGACCGGCGTCCAGCAATCCGCTGCTGGTCGAATATCGCCCCATTTCCACACATCCAGCAGAGCATTGAGTGACATTCAAAATGATCAGGCCGCGTTCGACCGCCCGTTTCAAGGCTTCGATAAACCATCTGTCGGATGGACCATTTCCGCTGCCAAACGTCTCCAGTACCAACCCGCGAAGTCCAGGTATACTTAAAACCGACTCGACAAACGGCTGCGAAATTCCCGGATACAAACGAAGCGTGCCGACATCCAACCCAAGGTCCGAATGAACGATCAATGGCTTGTCTGAAGGCCGCGCTATGGCATGCCGATCGTAGTGGATGTTGACCCCCGCCTCCGCCAGTATCGAATAGTTCGGCGAATGAAACGCATCGAAATGATCGGCGTTGTACTTGCGAGTCCGGTTACCGCGATAAAGTTTGTATTCAAAATAGATGGCAACTTCGGGCACGACAGGCGCTCCGTTTTCTGTTGCAGCAGCGATCTCGATCGCGGTGATCAGGTTCTCCTTGCCGTCGGTGCGAATCGTGTTGATGGGAAGCTGAGAACCGGTCAGAATCACGGGCTTGGCGAGATTTTCCAGCAGAAAGCTGAGTGCAGAAGCCGTGTAACTCATGGTGTCGGTGCCGTGCAGAATCACGAATCCGTCATAGTGGTCATAGTGCTGAGCGATTAATTGAGCCAGCTCGATCCAGATCGACGGATGCATGTCGCTCGAGTCGATCGGATTGGCAAACGTGTGGGTATCGATCCGCAGCGAAAATCGGGCCAGCTCCGGCACATCGTTGAGCAGTTGCTGAAAATCGAACGGCTTGAGCTGCCGCGACTGTGTGTCCTGAATCATCCCGATGGTGCCGCCGGTGTATACAAGCAGGATCGCGGGTCGTCTGGATTCCGTCATTTGCGATTTTGAATCCTTACCCTACATGAACAGGAACCACGTGTTAACATCCATCAGTGACGACACCCAGTCCGGACCGGATTCCAGCATGGTCGTTGTGCGAACTCTTCGTATGCCAGTGTTCGAAGGCAGAAATCCCAGCCCGGCAATCGCCCGGCCAATCAGGCCGATCGCAAAATACATACCGTAGTGAACCAGTCCCAGGATGTAATCGAGATCGAAGCTGTACATTCCGGCGACACCACCGATTCCCAACATGGCGATGCTTGCCGTCAGCCATGAACCGAGGCTGTAGTCATTGTTAAAGGCGTAGCAAGCCAGCGGAAACAGCGCCCAAAGCGCCACATAAATGACGCTGCAAATCGCGACCCGGGCTCGCGTCTCGGAAACAGGATAGATTCCCATCTCCTGATTACGCAGCAGATGATAGCCGACATAGCACAGCGGCGGTGCGATCACCAGCGCGGCGATTCCCAACATCCAGTAGGAAATCTGGCGGACATCGGCGGACATCATGAGTCGCACGACCAGCGCTGCTGCCAAAAAACCGATGATACAGGCCGCAATCAGCGTGATTTGTACTCCCGACAAAACCGTATCGGAACGGCGAAGAGGTTTGAGAATCGAGCGGCCTTTGGAATCTTTGGGGCCACTGGTATCCGGCGCATGGATGACCACTTGCTCGTCGAGTGCAGGGATCTTGATCACCCCTTTACATTTAGGACAGGGGCCTTCCTTGCCGGCAAATTTCTCGCTGACGTTAAAACGGGTATGGCACTTGGGGCAGGTAACGCGAATCGACATTTGAATTTTTTGAGTGAGGCAACGCTGACGAAATTCAACCAATCTCTTTCAGGTCTTCTTCAGAATACAGTTTGTAGCCGTGCTCCGAAAGAATATGCTGAGCCGTTTCCAGGTTGTCGACCATGATGCCGACCAGATTCCGCTCAGGGCTGGACACCATCAGCGGGTTCACCTGAACCAGATTGACCTCGGCTCGCAGCAGTGCCGTACATAGATCGAGCAGCGGTTGATCGACGTCTTTCAATTCCACGGCAATCAGGTCGCTCTCGATCATTGCCAATCCGGCACGTTCCAGAATTTCGCGGCCCTGCTCCGGATGACTGAAAACAAACCGGACAATGCAGCACTCCGATGAGTCAATGATATTGATGGCACAGATGCGAACCCGACTGCCCCGGAATCGCCGGATCAGCCCGAGCAGCACGCCGACGCGGTTTTCCAGAAAGACGGTGAACTGACGAATCGTCGGAAAGTCACGGCTTCGTTCGGTAAAAAAATCTATGGTGCTGCCAGAATCTTCGCCCAGGCTCATCGCTTTGTTCCGTTTGTCAGTTCGTATTGGGTTCGCTAAACTGTAAATCGTTTTCAGATTCAGCGATCGATCAGCCGTCCAAACATATTTTCGGGCTGAGAAACTGCCTCATACTTTAGGTAAACCGATGTCCGAGGTCAATCAGAATGCTCCATTCCTGCGAGAACATGAGCTGTTTATTCGTGTCCGGTATCAGGAAACGGATGGCCAGGGCCGTATCCACCATTCCAATTATGCCAACTATTTTGAAATGGGAAGGGTGGAAATGCTGCGGTCATCGGGCCGAAATTATCGTGATCTCGAAGCGCAAGGAATTTTGCTGGTCGTAGTCAGCCTGACCTGCAAATTTTACCGAGCTGCGGAATTCGACGATTTGCTGAGAATGGTCACACGGGTGGTGAAAGCCAAAGGTGTTCGGATCACCCACTCGTACCATATTTACCTGGACGACGAACTGGTCGCCGAAGGAGAAACTATCGTTGCGGCGGTTTCAAAAGAGGGCAAGGTCGTCAGGCTGCCGGAAGAGTTTCGTTCACTCTGCCTGTAATGCACGTCCCAAGTCAACCTTGATGGTACATTCAGGCGATAGTTCAAATGAGTGGCGATTCAACATCTTCTCAGGTTGATAGCGGTCTTCTACAAGCCGATGGACCTGAATGATCTGGCTATCTGGATCCGCGAGCAGATAGTATCGAACCCCTTGCTTGCGATATAGGTCGAATTTCCACGTTTCGTCTTTCTCACGAGTCGACTCGGAAAGAATCTCTGCAACCAGCACCGGTGATGCCATTAAATGTTTCCTGTCTACCGGCTCTTTTACAATGACCAAGTCTGGCCGAACAACGGTGCTGTTATCAACGATCCAGTCGAGTTCAATCAAGGCTCTGAACTGACGGTGCTTGAGCTTGCGTAGAGAGACTTCGAACTCAAAATAGATACGGCCCAATAGATCAGAGTGCGGCATGAAAGGCGACGGTCCCATCGAAATTGCGACTCCATCAAGTAGCTCCCAATCGCCTTCCCAACGGTTGTAGTCGGCGACGGTATAATGCGGCATGTATCGTAATGACGAATTCATACGCCTATTGTACTGGTGTGATCCACGCGATTCAATCGAATTGTGGGTCGCCTTGAGTGGCGTCATAAGGAATGGCACCAACAGGCCAGAAAATCACCCTTAATTTTCCTTCTCCGGTACCTTGTACAATCGCCTTAAATGCAGCGGACAAAGAGGATGATTGGCCGCGTGGTTTATTAAATTGTAACGATTGTAGGCCTCTTGCGGGATAATTCCTTCCGGATAAGGGCACCTCCAGTCGTACTGAGCATCCACGATCTTCTTGAGCTGTACATAATCTTCTGGCTTCATGTCTAAAACATCGTCCAGATGTTCCAAGAGATCTCGATTGAGCTCGTGAGAACGTTTCCAGAGCAACTCAGCGGCCTCCTTTGCGTTTGCATCGATCTCCTCTTTCTGCCGCGGTGTCAACTCCAGGTATCGACCAAGGCCACCGTGAACCAGGCCGAACCTCAAACCTAACCTTTCCACCAGCCCTACCGAGAGAGCGACATCAATGAGTTGCTTCATGTTTAGCCGCAAGCCGTCGGGGGTTGCCGCCAAAAAGTACTACCATACCAAAATCGCTCAGTCGGTAACCCCAAAGGCGCGTGGGGCGCCAGTTTGCATGTATTTTATTGGCAAACGGATTGGTTGCGGAGGCTGCACCCTAGGCCGGCGCGCCTACGCCGACCAATATTCGACCGTCCATCTTCAATCATTGAGCGATCGGCTTTCGACGGCTGCTGCAAACGATTGGCGGTCGGCTCCGGCTTGCGGCTAAACAATTCGGACTGGCGGTCGGCTCCAATAATTTCTACGAACGTCAACGGCGGCACCCTAACTTTGCTTCTTGCCGAAAGCGTTTCGCAGTAGCTCTAAACTTTTCGGGATCGCTGTCTCGAAATCTTCCTTGCCTTCAAACTCGAGCGACACATAGCCGCGATAGTTAACTCCTTGCAGGATTTTTGCGACTTTGTCGTAGTCAATTTCGAAATCGTACCACTTCCCACCACCGAAATAGGTTTTTGCCTGAACAAACACGGTGTCGGGCGCCATGATTTCATATTGCTCTTCACGCCGTTCGAAAAAATTGCCGGTATCGAGCAGGGCTTTGAGCCAAGGACTGTTGATCGCATTGATAATTCGCATCACCCCTTCCGCCGATCGGCCCAGCCCCCAATGGTTTTCCAGTCCCAGAATGACGCCACATTTCTCCGCCACCGGAATCAGTTTTTCGATACTGCGGATAACCCACTCAAACCCCTGATCGTCGGTATAACCTTCGAGTCGATCTTCAATTCCCTTGTTCGCCATCAGATCGTCGAAGCTCTTAGTGGTTCCCCATCGACCGGTATTGATTCGAATTACCGGGATGCCAAGCTTGTAGGCCATTTCAACGAAACCAATGGTCTCATTGATATTGTGTTGCCGCACATCGGCGTCGGGAGACACAAACCCTTGATGCGTCGAGATACTGACGAGGTCCAGCCCATTGAGAAACGCTTGACGTTTGATGCTTTGTAAATAGCTGTCGGACGTGTCTTCCATCTGGATGCGCAACAACTCGACGCCATCAAATCCGTACTTGGCACAAAGATCAATGCATTCCGGAATGGACAGCTTGGACTCCTGATTGAATCTCCAGAATGAATAAGTCGAACAGGCGATGCGGTTGGGCACGAACACCGAGGGTGTACCTTCTTGGTCCTGCGGCCCGTTGGAAACGATGGCACGAGCATCGGTGCGTAGGGGCATTGCACCCGTGACTGCAAGTGCTGCCAATCCGGCGGATGCTGAAATCATTTGACGACGATTGATCGGGGTTGCGGGGGTTTTCATTTTGCTCAATTTGGAAGAATTGGGTGATCTTGATTGTAAGGCGACCGGCAGGTAAAAGTTTACCCAAGCAGTATGGTGTTTCCAAGACGCTCAGTTGCGAGTCGCGGAGCGACTCGCCTACACTATAGTACGTTTTTATCTGCCGGTCGCCTAACCGTTCACGAGTTGCAAGGTACGCTTGCGAATGTAGAACGATTGTCCTCAATCGTTCATTCAGGCTACTTTTCGGGACATTGATGGCTTGGCTGCGAACACAAGTCGCAAGACGCGTTGCCATCGAGTCCAGTCCCACTGCCGAGACCGCCGCAAGAGCCTGACATTGATTTTCTACCAAAAATTGCTCCCGATGCCATCCCCAGCACCGCCAGCGCAAACAGAACCATCGCCGCCACAAACACCCGCCAAATCGCATTCGAATCCGAGGACGAGGCTGCGTCGTCTGTATTTGGGTCGTCACTATCAGATGATACGACCTTGGAAACCGGAAAGTTCTTGCTTTGCACAATCTTGAGTTTGTCTCCAAACTCTTCGTTGCGAACCTTGATCAACACCTCCAGTCCCATCCGTTCGCACAACTGCATCCCTTGCTCCGCGCCAAGCACCAAAACCGCCGTCGCGACACCGTCGGCGGTCATGCAATCGGACGCCAGTATCGTGACTGAAGCGATGCGATTCTCAACCGGCACACAAGTCCGTGGATCAATCGTATGCGAATATCGCTTGCCCTGTATCGAGCGGTACTGCCGGTAATCGCCTGAGGTTGCCAAGGCACAATCTTTCAGCTCGATGATCTCGGCCACCTGCTGCATGGACAACTCATCCGGACGCTCGACGCCGATTCGCCACGGTCCTCCATCCTGACGATTCCCCTTGGCGAGAATCTCTCCACCGACTTCCACCATATAGTCCGTGCATTGAAGCCCGGCCAGCGCATTGGCCACACAATCGACTGCATAACCTTTTGCAATCGCCGACAGGTCGATGGTGACACTGGCATGGGTCTTCTTGATCGCTGGCGGATTGGTACGCACCTCCAACCATCGATAGCCTACACGCTTTTTCAGTTCATCGATTTCAGAGGGGTCCGGTAGGGTAAATTCAGCCGTGGATTTATCAGGTCCGAACTTCCAGCGGTTGACCACCGGAGCAACTGTAATGTCGAACGCTCCTTCCGACAGTTCGCTGATCTCCATCGCTCTGGCAACCACGCGAGCGGTTTCAGGATCGACGTCAAACCAGTCAGTGGACTCCGAGCGATTGAAGCGACTGACATCCGAGTCCGGTTTGTAAGTCGACATCAATCGATCGATGCTCGAGAGCGCATCGCCGATGGCTTGGCTGGCCGTTTCCTGATCGAGGCCAGCAGGCGGATGCGCGATCACCACGTTGTAGATGATCGGCCCCATCGTCGTCCCGGAAAACCGCAACGGTTCTGAGGGGCCAAGATCGGTACTCTTCGCCGTCGCAGAGACAGCCAAGACGAAAATCACTGCGAAAATCATTGCCCCGGCCATCGAAACGGTCTTACTCATCGTCTCGTTTCAGATACATCGCTGAAACGGCAGATGCACTGTCATCGTCAGGTTTGCTCGAGTCCTTTGAATCGTCGGCTTTGGAATCCGCCGGCTTGGCACGTTTCTTGTCGTCGATGCGGATACCGGCCAGCAGACCCGATTCGAACAGGTCATCGACCGAGATCGATTTCTTGCCGACATCCTCCAGCACTTGCTTGAACGCCTTGGCGACTTCCTGTTCAAATTCCTTGACGGCATCTTCGCCTTTTTCTTCAGCCTCATAATATTTATCAAGCCACTTGCCGGGCGTTAAGGCTTCGTGATACAGGTCCGCCAGTGGAGAGCGAATCGTGTTGTCGTCCCCAATCGGATGGCACGTCTTACAGGAAAATGACTTCAGGCCATATTTCTCCTTGAGGACATCCTGAAATATTTCATGAGCGTTTGCGAGTCCTTGAAATATCGGCAAACTGATCGCGATCAACGTAAAATAAAGTGCTGAGTGGTTTTTCATTTTTCCTCCAACCTGTATCAAAACAAAACGGTGGCCCATGCCACCCGTTGAGTTTACCCACCAAAGTCATCGAAGGCAATGTTTTCCTTTTCAACGCCCAAATCTTCGAGCATTTTAAAGACGGCAGCGTTCATCATCGGTGGACCACAGATGTAATACTCGATTTCCTCGGGTGCAGGATGCTTGCTGAGATAATGGTCGTGCAAAACCTGATGAATGAATCCTGTGTAGCCCGTCCAGTGATCCTCTGGGAGGGGTTCCGAGAGTGCGATGTTGAACTTGAAATTGGGAAACATTGCTTCGATTTCCCTGAAATGATCGACATAGAACAGTTCGCGGGCACTGCGGCCGCCGTACCAATAGGAAACCGTACGGGCTGTTTTGAGGTTCTTGAACAACTCGAAGATATGGCTTCTCAGGGGGGCCATCCCGGCACCTCCACCGATGTAAACCATCTCGGCGTCGGTGTCCTTGATGAAGAACTCGCCGTACGGACCGGAAATCGTCACTTCATCGCCCGGTTTCAAATTGAAGATATACGACGACACTTTTCCCGGGGGAACGCCCGGCATACGGGGCGGAGGGGAAGCGATCCGCACGTTGAGCATGATGATTCCCTTTTCACCCGGATAGTTCGCCATGGAATACGCGCGAACGACTCCTTCCTTCACAACGGATTTGTACTGCCAGACATCGTACTTGTCCCAATCTTCTCGATACTCTGGGTCGATCTCGAAATGACGGTAATCGACTTCGTGTGGCGGAACTTCGATCTGAATGAATCCTCCTGATTTGAAATTGACTTCCTCACCCGGAGGCAACTCGAGAACCAACTCCTTGATAAACGTCGCCACGTTGTTGTTGGATCGCACCTTGCAAACCCACTTCTTCGTTTCGAAAGCCTCTTCAGGGACTTCGACGTTCATGTCCTGCTTGACCGCAACCTGACAGGAAAGCCGATAGCCTTCACGAGCGTCGCGTTTGTTGATGTGGCCGGTTTCCGTAGACAGGATTTCGCCGCCGCCGGACAGCACTTTGACCTTGCACTGGGCACAACTTCCGCCACCGCCGCAAGCCGAGGAAACAAAGATCCCCGCGTTGGCCAGCGCCCCCATCAGCTTGCCGCCCACCGGGACTTCGATTTCCTTTTGGTCGTTGATTCGAATCTGCACGCGTCCGTCCGGTACGAGAAACTTCCGCGACAGCAGGATGATCACGACCATCAACAGGATCAAGACGGTAAAGAAAACGATGCCAAGTATGATTCCCATGGTGATTATTGCTCGATCAGAGGACAGGTCGAATTGGGTGCTGCATTGAATTTGATCACGGAGTGAACCCTAAATTCCTAAAAAGGCCTGAAAACCAAGGGCCATCAAGCCCACGATTACAAACGTAATCCCAAGGCCGCGAAGACCTTCAGGGATGTCACTGTAACTAAGTTTTTCTCGAATCCCGGCCAGCCCTACGATCGCCAGTGCCCAACCGAAACCGCTACCCGCACCAAACACCACGCTTTCGCTGAATGAGAAATCACGTTCCGCCATAAACAGTGTTCCACCGAGAATCGCACAGTTGACCGCAATCAGCGGAAGAAAAATTCCCAGCGCGTTGTAAAGTGCCGGAAAGAATTTATCGAGGATCATTTCAAGGATCTGAACAAACGCTGCTGAAACCGAGATGTAGAGAATCAACCCGAGAAACAGCAAGTCTACCCCTTCGACGATTTTTGATTCCTTGAGAATATGATTCAGGAGTAAATTGTTGATGGGCACCGTGACGCACAGCACTACAAATACGGCGACGCCCAGTTGCAAAGCCGATTTGATGCTTTTTGACATCGCGATGAAGGTACACATGCCCAGAAAGTAGGCCAGCGCCAGATTATCGACGAACGTCCATCGCAAAAACAGGTTCACATAGTGCTGCACGTCCATCAGTCTTTCTCCACTTGTTCGGGGCGAATCGTCCTGAGTATCCAGATCAAACCACCAATAATGAAAAAGGCACTCGGCGGTAACAACATCAACCCGTTGGTCTGATACCAATCCCCCATGACAGGAAAACCCAGTAGGGAACCGGAACCGAGCAGCTCACGGATCGTGCCCACAATCAACAGGATGGCGCTGTATCCAAGCCCGTTGCCAAGGCCATCAATAAAACTGTCCACTGGGCCATGGTTCATCGCAAACCCTTCGGCACGGCCCATCACGATGCAGTTTGTCAGGATCAAGGCAATGAATACAGACAGTTCCTTGCTGAGTGCAACCGGTGCGAAGGCTTTCAGGAACTCGTCCAGCACAATCACCAACGACGCCGCAATGATCATTTGACAGATCATGCGGATTTGACTGGGGATGTGGTTGCGAATCAAGGCAACCGACGCGCTGGTACACGCGGCGACCAAGGGAACACCGATGGCCATGATGATGGACGTCGATAATTTGGTTGTGACCGCTAGTGCCGAACAAATCCCCAGAATCTGCAGCGCAATCGGGTTGTTCTTGTACAGCGGGTTGAACAACAATTCTCGTCGGGAAAGCCGTTTTTCAGACATGATGATTAGTTGCGGGTTGCGGGTTGCGGGTTGATGGTGGCTAGTTGGTGGTGGCTAGTTGGTGGAAATCCCAACCCGAAGCGTAAGCGAGGGATGAAGCGAGGTCCCTCGCTTACGCTTCGGGTTAAGATTGGAGTATCACCGATAGTAATACCCGGTGTTTCCACCAGCCCAGCTATCTGGTGTGGCGGAGAAACACCTGATCTGGAAGCAGCCTTCCGACCTCCGACTTCTGACTTCCGCCCTCCACCCTCTGACGTCTGACCTCCGGACTCCTGAAGCCTGATAAACGGCCTGAACCCACTCTCGCCGAACCAGTACTGGATCATCGCGGTCACTCCGTGGCTTGTGATGGTTGCGCCGGTCAGTCCATCGACCTGAAACTTCGAATCTCGAGGCGCCGGGCCTTTGGTGACTTCCAATTTCACTTCGCCCTGCTCATCGTAAACCAGCTTGCCCTGCCACAAGGCTTTCCACGATGGGCGATTCACTTCACCGCCAAGTCCGGGTGTCTCTTTGTGAATGTAGTAGGTCAGTGCTTCCACCGTTTGCAAATCGGGCCGCAGCGAAATGTATCCCACCATGACTCCATAGAGTCCGTTGCCTCGGATGGGAAAAATATATCGTTCGACTGATTTCCCATCTTCAGACTTTAGAATGTAGACATGCGAAAATTTCTCTCGCCATTTCAGTCCTGCAGGATCGGACTTTCTGTTATTCGGCAACGGATCGGCCACAGGGGCACGTTTTGACCGAGCGGCCCAAACTTGATCGTAGGTCGCCAGTGCATCGCTTCCTAACTCTTTTCCTGCCTGCTTCATGGCGGCCGTGACTCCTTCAAGATCGGCTTCACCGGTTTCGAGATTGATGATGATGGTTTCGATTCGCTGGTCGTACAACGCCTTCACGCCTCCGGCATCCCGGATGTCATCGTCCGAAAATCCAGCGACCTCCAGTACCTTGGACATTCGGTAACCTTCCATATTGGCGTTCTGATAGGATCGCAGGCTGACCGCGACCAGCGACACCATGAACGAACACGCCAGACAAAGCAGCGTGGTCACTTTGAACGTGTTGGAGATACTATCGCGACGCATAGCCAGCGAGCCTCCTCTTGATATTGGACTCAACAACAAAATAGTCGATCGTCGGAGCAAAGACATTGGCCAGCAAAATCGCCATCATGATCCCTTCCGGCCAAGCCGGATTCCAGGCCCTTACCAGCACCGTAACAATACCGATAAGTACGCCGTAAATCCACTTGCCGGTATCCGTCATGGAAGCGGAAACTGGATCCGTCGCCATGAACACCGTTCCAAACGCAAACCCGCCAAGCACCAAGTGCCACCCGGGAAGCACATGGTTGACGGGCTGTTCGGAAGGAATGAAATAGAGCAGTGTCGAGAACAACGACATACCGATAACAACCCCGGCCATGATACGCCACGAACCGATGCCGGTCAGAATTAGAATGGCGGCTCCGATCAAGCAGCACACGGTGGACGTCTCTCCCATCGAACCGGGCACGGCACCGATGAAAAAATCCCACCAACGGAAACCGATCTTCTCGGCGACGTCGGCCACCGGCAAGTCGTTTGTTTTTTCGGCAACTTGCGACAGTATGGTTGCTCCCGTGATTCCGTCCGCCTGAACCGTCGTCCAGACATCGCCGACCATTTGCTGCGGATAGGAAAAATACAAAAACGCGCGAGCGGTGAGCGCCGGATTCAAAAAGTTCTTTCCCGTTCCCCCGAAAATTTCTTTACCCACCACCACGCCAAATGCGATCCCCATCGCGACCTGCCACAGCGGAATGTTCGGCGGCAGCGTCAGCGGAAACAACATTCCCGTTACCAGAAACCCTTCATTGATGGGGTGCTTGCGAACAATGCCGAAAATGACTTCGCATATTCCGCCCACCATCATCGTCACCAGCCAGACCGGAAAAAAATACAGCAGACCATGAATCGAGCAGGGCACCAGACTGGCGAAACTCAGAAACGCACCTCGGTTGGCCTGATAGTCCACTCCGATCCAGTCCATCACGCGGTATCGCCAGTTGCCTGACCAAAACGACTGAAAAAACGACTCTGAGGGCACCTCAAACTGTGTCCCCATCGCGTAGATCACCTTTTGACCCTGATAGCCCGTGTTGTAACAGGCCATCAAAATACAAGGGATCAAGGCTACAATCACGATGCTCATCATCCGCTTGAGATCAATCGCGTCGCGAACGTGAGTCGAGCCGGTGGTTACCTCTCCGGGTGAATAGAGAAACGTGTCGTTTGCTTCGTACAGGGGATACAGTTTTTCAAACTTGCCTCCCTTGTGGAACAGCGGTTCCACTTTTTCGTCCAGAAATTTTCTCAGCATGACCGCCTATCCTTCCTTCTCAATCAACTGCAAGCTCTCTCTCAGGACCGAGCCATAGTCGTACTTGCCGGGACAGACGTAGGTGCACAGCGCCAGATCTTCTTCGTCCAGTTCCAGACAACCCAGCCCTTGCGCCTGATCGGTATTCCCCACCAGCAAGGCTCGTAACAACTGTGTCGGCAGCATCCGCAGGGGCATCACTTTCTCATAGGTACCGATGGGCACCATCGCCCGCTTGCTACCGCCCGTCGATGTCGTGAATGGGAACAGCTTGCCCTTGAGCCATGATCCGAGATAAACCGGAGTCAATGAGAATTTGTCGGCGCCCGGCTTCTGCCAGTTCAAAAACTCGCGTTCGGTTCCCTCTTCGAGTACGGCAACCTGATTATGATAGCGGCCTAAATAGCCGGTCGGCGATTCCGATTTTCGACCGCAGAGAACCGAACCGGAAATTAGTCGTAGGTGGCCGTCGGTACGGTTGTCGGCGACCAGCTCATCGAGGGACGCGCCGAGAATGGTTCGATAGAGACCCGGTTGTTTCACCTTCGGTCCGGCGACCGAGATCACCCGTTCGACCGATAGCTCGCCAGTGGTAAATAGATGTCCTACCGCGATGACATCCTGATAGCCGATCCACCAGACCATCTTATTGGCACTGACCGGGTCGAGAAAATGGATATGCGTTCCGACCAAGCCCGCAGGATGGGGGCCTTGGAATTGCTCGAATTCGACATTGGGAATTTTCCGATCCGGGATTCTGGAATCGAATCGTGTACACACATAAGTCTTTCCGCGTGTCAGTTTTGACAACACCTGCAAGCCCGCCGTGAATGCTTCTTTCTGCTGACTGATAATCAATTCCGGGTCAGCCGCGAGCGGATTGGTGTCCATGGCGGTCACAAACAGCGAATTCGGTTCTGTATCAAGTGCCGGCACACGGCTGAACGGGCGGGTTCGCAAGGCAGTCCACAAACCGGATTCCACCAGTCGTTTCTGCACGTTGTCACGAGTCAATTCACCGATCCCGGCGGTAGGTTTGAATTCAACCTGCTCCTGGCCGTCGATATCAATTTCGATCGACAGGAATTTTCGTTTCTCGCCCCGATGGATGGCTGCGATGGTTCCCGCGACGGGCGAAGTGAACAGAACCCCCGGATTCCGCTTGTCTGAAAAGAGAGCCTGTCCCTTTCGAACGCGATCCCCCACTTCAACCTGCAACGACGGCCGAAGGCCATTGTAATCGTCGCCGATCAGGCCCACTCGACGGATCGCTGGTCCCTCGCGAATATCCTGAACCGGTCGTCCACTCATTGGCAGGTCGAGACCTTGTTTTAACTCAATCGCCATTTTCTGCTCCCGGGACAAAATTGTTCGTGAAAAAATTCACGTGAATATGCCGAAAAAAACGTGTTTGTCAGAAAGTATCAAATCTTAAATGTTAAATTTGATACATCCAGAAACACGTTAGGGTGAGCGACAATTTATTCCGCTAGTAGCCTATTGACCGCTCGAACGGCTCGGGGGTAAGAACCGTTGTTCTGTCTCGCAATTCTATCGAATTTTTCCATTCCGACAATCGCCCTTGGCCCCGATTTTTGGCAAACTTTTCCAATTGCGGAAATCGCATCGACCGGGCAAGCAATGAGGATCGGGCCGCTGATTCACCAATTCGGCAAGCTGGATAATCTGTTCCAACGGCCGGGCTGCGTCTAACGGTCTGGTAGCATGTTTCCGATTTACGATCTATAGCTTACGCACCGGTCATTCGGCATCCCCGCACTTTGCCGTTTGAAAACCATAGACCCTAATCGGCAATCATAAACTCATGCAGTTCCGCTCAACCCAGATGATCTGGCTGCTCTTTGTCTGCCTGATCCCCGTTCCTGGTCGCGACGCAGTACTGGCCATTTCGTATCTCGACGAAAACCCACGAATGACACCGCTGGTTCAGGCTATACAGCAATGCCGAAAATCGGTGGTCAATCTTCGCGGCCGAAAAACCGTACCTGACAACAGCGACCGCGCCGATGGCACCAAGATCAAACAGGTCAATGGCATGGGAACAGGCGTCGTGATCGACAGCCGCGGATACGTGCTGACCAACTACCATGTGGTTCAGGGCGTCAAGGAAATCGAAGTCACCACGTGGGATAACGTCAAGACCACTGCGGTGCTGCTCGCTCACGATCCTGAAACTGATCTGGCGATCCTGAAAATCAACATCAGTCAGCCGCTGCCTAAAATCCGGATCGGGAGTTCCTCGGACTTGATGCTGGCGGAATCGGTTGCCGCCGTTGGGAACGCCTACGGATACGAACACACGGTTACACGGGGCATCATCAGCCAGCTTGGAAGAACGGTTCAGGTCAACGACAATCAGGTCTATCGAAACCTGATCCAGACCGATGCCTCCATCAACCCAGGCAATTCCGGCGGCCCGCTGCTGAACATGCAGGGTGAAATGATTGGCATCAATGTTGCCGTTCGAATCGGCGCCCAAGGAATTGCGTTTGCCATTCCGGTGAACGAAGCCATGGAAGTCACCGCCAAACTGATGAACCAGCTTCTGCCTCAGGACGTCCATCACGGTGTCGTTGCTCGAACGATTTTTGTGGATCATCAACCGAAACTGGTCGTGGAGACCATCGAAGCACAAAGCCCTGGCGAACGAGCGGGCCTGAGTGTCGGCGACCAGATTCTGGAGGTCAATGGCACACCGGTATCCTTCGAAGCCGAGTTTCAATCCTGCTTCCTCAACTCAAGAGCGTCCGATCATTTTACCGTGAGAGTCAGGCAACGTGATCGCGAGATGGAAGTGGCCTTGGCAATGGAACAACGTTCGCATCAGGAGTTCGACAAAACCTGGGAACTGATCGGGGTACGGGTTGCTCCCCACTCGATGTTGGACGCCAATGATCGACATCCCATGTACAAATCCGGCCTCATGATCACAGACGTTCGCCCCGGGAGTCCAGCGGCCGACGGTGGACTGACGGTGGGGGATGTGATTGTGGCGATGCACGGCTATCAGATTCAATCGCTGGAGAACTTGGCATTTGTCCTGAATGATCGAGAGCAGAACAAGGAAGAAAATTTCATGTTTTATATCTTGCGAGGCAAAGACCCTTACCGAGGTGAAATGCGACTCGCTCAGTTACCAAATGATCGGACCAGCGGCCAGGGATTGAATACAAAATAGTACCGTTTCCCGCGGGGTAGCAGGACGGCTTGGCCCAGACAAGCCGTCCTCCCCTTTTTCTTTTAGAAATTGTTCAGGACACGCCAATACGTTTAGCCGCAAGCCGTCGGGGGTTGCCTCGAAGAGATACTGCCCCACCGCAATCGCTTTATCGGCAACCCCCAAAGGCGCGCGGTGCATCGGGTTGTAGATATTTTATTGGCAGGTAGTTTGAATTCAGATATTACACCCTACCGTCGCGCCTGCGCCGACTATCTCTCGAACTTTCAGCTTCAACCATGAGCCGACCTGCTTTTTTATTACTGTTGCAAGCGAATAGCGGTCGGCTTCGGCTTGCGGATAACGTTCGATCGCTCCGTGAACGGTGACTTTATTATCCCCACTGATTTTCGGATGCCCTCTCTCACAACGTCAGAGCCATCCTGGATCGGCCTCGACATCGGTGGCGCCAATATCAAACTCGCTGCTATTGCGGCCAGCGCACCGGATCTAGAATCGCGACGTCATATCGTGCACTCGCATCCGTTTGCACTCTGGCGACATTCTGCTCAGTTGTCAGACACCTTGGTCCAACTGCTTTCTCCCTTCGATTCAATTGCCGGAGTCGCTGTTACCTTGACCGGAGAACTGGCCGACAGTTTTCCGAATCGGGCGGCTGGCGTCGCGTTCATCGTTGATGCGGTCAACGAGTCATGCGAAGTGCTTTCTCGCAAGCACAATCAGCCCGGTCATCCGAGTCTTGCGCCCGTTTTCTATGCGCTGCCGAGTCTGCAGAAACCGGCATCGCAAATAGACGATCGCCGGGGATGGGAAATCAACTTTTCACCGCCTGATTTTCTCACCGCAGCCGAAGCAAAACAACAATGGCAACGGGTCGCCGCCGCTAACTGGCATGCGATTGCATGGCTCGCAAGCTGCTTCCTGGACGATCCACCCAATGATTGCCCTGGCAGCGGGTATCTGATTGATGTGGGCTCCACCACGACGGACATCATTCCAATCCTATCGTTTGAAACCGTTTCAATCGGCCGAACCGACCGCTCACGACTTGAGTCTGGCGAACTGGTATATGCGGGAGTGCAGCGAACGCCTATTTGCAGCCTCGTTGAAGCCTTCGATCTCGACGGAAAAACGGTTCCGGTGGCCCGCGAGTTCTTCGCGACCATCGACGACGCCTTTCTGGTCGCAGAACAAGTCGAGGGCGACCCGCAGCGTCTTGATACCGCTGATGGACGCCCTGCCACCCAGTTTTTCGCTCAACAACGACTGGCAAAGATGATCGGCTGCGACGCGATCAGTCAGCTCAACGACGCGGGATCGGCTCGGCCAACGTCCGGCGATGCGATTCCTGGTCCTGCAAATGACTATCTGACAGAACCACAACTGAAACATCTAGCCCAACAAACAATCGGCGCTCTCAAAACAAGAATCAGGTTTGGTTTGCATACCGTTTGCAAATCTAGCTCTATCATTCCTCGCCGCTTTGTGGTCAGCGGTCAAGGCGACTGGTTTGCCCAGCAAGTCATAGAAGAACATTTTGATGGCGAGGCCGAAGTCATACGGCTTGCGGACAAAATCGATTCGTCTGCTTCCCGCGGAGCGGCGGCCTACGCCATCGCAAAACTGGCGGCTCAGCATCTCTCACCCAGTTACCTGCAACCCGGCATCATTGATTCAGGAAATCAACCCGCTAAAGAATGCGAACACGCATACGAAGAATCTGACCAGGCATACGCTCACCCAATGGACCAAACGCAGTTCCGCGTGATCAAACTGGGCGGAAGCCTTTTGAACTGGCCGGAGACACCTGCACGGATTCAATCCTGGATCCGCTGCCAGCCGCCCATGGCCAATCTGTGGATCGTCGGCGGCGGTCAACTGGTTGATGCCGTCCGGCAGTTCGACGGAATGTTCTCCTTGGATGATGAGACCGCACATTGGATTTGCATCGACCTGATGTCGATCAACCTGCGGCTGGTGCAAGGCTGGTTCCCCGATTGGCCGTTGGTCTCGACATTCGATCGCCACGGCTTTAGTCAGCCTTCATCATCGGGATTGAATTGTCTGTTTGATTTCGGAGCCTACATCAGTCGGAACAAACCCGATGACTTGAGCGAGACGAGCCTCCCGGCCAACTGGTCGACGTCCAGCGATTCCTGTTCCGCCTGGTTGGCGAACAACCTGCAGGCGGACGAGTTGGTGCTGCTCAAATCCTGCCAGATGGATACGGACCAGGATCTTGTGCGGATGACCGCCGAGGGGGTTGTCGATCCCTGTTTTGCAGGCCTTGCCCGAACGATCCCGCAGGTTCGCATTGAAAATCTACGCGAAATGCCACTTTAATTCGAGGTTTCGACGGACTGGCAGATTCGCTATAGTTTCCCGGTTGACTCACGGGACAATTATTCGATCCAAACCATGTCCGACCCTTTTGCACCCAATTCGCGCGACCAGTTGATTCGTGAGGCCCAACGTGGCTTGGTGATTATCGGACTCATTCTTGCGATCTTTGTCTACGTGGTTTTCTTTCGTTCTGGCGGGCGGGGAGAGGTCCCAGCCCATGTTCGGGCCGCTCCGGTATCCAACTTCGTTTGGCCCTACAGCGAAGAGAACTCGCCTCGTGTCGCTTCTCAGGTTCAGCCCGATTCTCAGCCGCAATCACTCCCTCGGCCACAGCCTCACTCTCAACCGCAATCACTTCCTCAGCCACAGTCCCACTCTCAACCGCAGTCGCATTCTCTGTCGCATTCCTATCCGCCGGTAGGGAACGATGAACGTCCCGTTCTTGATCCTGCAGTGGAGCTGGCCAGCCATCAATCCACTCAAACGGCCAGCCGTTGGCAGGGGACATCCGTACCCGCCGCATTTAGACCGGAACCCCAATCGGAACCTGAATGGGACCCCGTTCCTCTTCAACGAGATGGGACTCCGACAGAAAGTCCTTCCGTTGCTACTCCAATCGAAACGGGATTCCAGTCCCGACCTGAGCCGGAACGAGACCCGCAGCCTGAGCAGAAACCAGCACTCGCCAGACCCTACCCTCATTTTCTTCCGGCCAGAAATGAATCTTCGCCGGTCCAGATCGCACCCAAACCGCTCAGCGATGCTGCTGGTTTTGAGCCACTCAAGACGGAGGGACTACAAACTTCAAGCCCCACTCGAATCCTGGCTCATCACAAGGTGGAGGAAGGTGACAGTTTCTTTTCGATGGCGCAGAAATACTATCAGGATGGACGCTATTTCAGAGCACTTTACGAAGCCAATGCGAGGTCGATTCCGGATTTTGATCAATTGACACGCGGGACAAGAATCGAGATTCCGACGCTGGCCCAGTTACATCAACTCTTTCCTCAGCTTTGCCCCGAAACACCAACGAAGCTGACAAACAAGACAGGGCTGCCAAACCAGACCGAGTTGTCCAACCATGAACTTCCTTCGAAGCAAGACAATGATCAACCTTCGAAGCAAGACCAACCGATAAGCCCTATTGAGCCTGCTTCATCACCCACGGCAACGGCTTCACCGGATCAATCGCAAGAGGCCGTCAAGTTCCGCCGAGTCCACTTGACCCGTACGGGTGAAACCTTGTTTGAGATTGCAGCCAACCGATTGGGCCAAGCCTCTCGCTACGTCGAGTTGATGGAACTGAATTCAGCGACTCTCTCGCCAGCCACGCTCCCTTCGACGCCATTGCCCGCCAATCTGAACCTGGTGCTGCCGGAAAAGTAACCGCTCACGATCGCGAAAAAGCGTTTAGCCGCAAGCCGAAGCCGACCGCCATTCGTTTGCGATTATCTTAGTAAGTCGATCGACTCATGGTTGAAGCTGAAAGTTCGAGAAGTGGTCGGCGCAGGCGCGACGGTAGGGTGCGGTGTCCGTATTCAACCTGCCTGCCAATAGAATATCACAACCCGATGCACCGCGCGCCTTGGGGGGGTGCCGATGAAGCGATTTCGGTGTTGCAGTATTTTTTGGCGGCACCCCCGATGGCTTACGGCTAAACATTCTGGCTTGTCGCGAGCGGTCACGCTTTTTCTTTGATCAGCCGGTCCAGCTCTGACTTGAGCTTGGGCAAAATTTCTTCGTATCCGAACGCCCCCAGGCTTTCCGTTCCTCGTTTGAGGTTGACGACTTTTGGTCCGCACCACAATCCGAGATCGGCATCGTCGGTTTCGCCCGGCCCGTTGACACGGCAACCCATCACCGCAATCGTGATGGCATGATCCTTCGCGTATTCCGTCATCTGCTTGACCTTGACGGCCAGATCAACAAACGCTTCGTTTTCGACGCGGGAACAACTGGGACAGGAGATGATATTGAGTGACTTCGCGTTGAAATCGACAACACTGCGAACTCGGCCTGCATAGATGTCGTCAACGATCTGGCGACCGGCTGAAATTTCTTCGCCCTTTCGTTCGTTGGGAACCGTCAACGAGACGCGAATCGTGTCGCCGATCCCGTGTCCGATCAATTGTTCGAATGCGATGCGGGTTTTGATAATTCCGTCCGGCGGAAGTCCAGCTTCGGTGACTCCCAAGTGAAGCGGTACATCCGGCCGCTTCGCCGCAAAACGTCGATTGACCTCGACGACCTTGGCCGGATCCGAATCCTTGAGCGAAACGCAATACCGTACAAAACCGATGGAATCCAGAAATTCACAATGCTCGAATGCACTTTCGAGCATCGGAGAAATCGAATCTTCGGGATTGTATTTTTCCTTCTTGGCCGGATCAACGCTTCCGCAATTCACACCGACTCGCAGCGCGCAATCATTTTCTTCCGCAATCCTCGCGATGATTCGGACCTTTTCACGCCATGGCTTCTCGGTTTCGTGATGATAGAGGTGCCCCGGATTGTAGCGCAGTTTGTCAACATGCGGCGCGACCTGTTCCGCCAGTCGATAGTTTTCCTGCAGATCGACGGATAGGTTCGCGGTGGTTTGATTCCGAATTTCGGCCAGTGCCGCCGCATCCTTTCGGCTATCGACTGCGATCCGCACCACATCGGCTCCGGCCTCGTGCAGAAGATTCACTAACCAGACGGTCGCATCGATGTCGGGTGTTTTCGTGGCCGTCATGGACTGAACCGCAATCGGGTGATCGGCGCCGATGGCGATGGAGCCTATCTTTACAGCTCGCGTTTTGTTTCGTTGAATATCGGGCATTCGAAAATTGGGATGGGGTTCGCTAACGGAATCAAAATTTATGTGTTAGAAAATTAACAAAACATTCCGACTGCTTAGGAAATCGTCCTGAATGTTGAACAGCTACCATTATTTTAACCATACGGATCGGCTTTGGCTTCACCTACTCTGAACATTGTTTTGCATCAGCCAGAAATACCGGGCAATACGGGCGCGGTGGGGCGAACCTGTGTTGCGTTGGGAGCCAAGCTCTGGCTGGTTCGTCCGCTGGGGTTTCGCGTTGACGAAAAAACGTTGCGGCGGGCAGGGCTTGATTACTGGCAACATCTCGACTGGGAAGTCGCTGACCATTGGGAGGATTTGCTGCAGCGTCTTGCACCTGAGCGGATGTGGTTTTTCTCCCGTTTTGCCATGACTAGTTACACATCGGTTCGTTATCAAGCGGGCGACACACTGGTATTTGGCAGTGAGACGGCTGGTTTACCATCGTCCCTCACCGACTCACATTCCGATCACCTCCTGCGGATTCCAACCACCGACAAAGTCCGCAGCTTGAATCTGTCCACCTGCGTTGGCATCGCTGCATTTGAGGCGGCCCGACAGATGGGTTTTGAATAAATTCAATCATAACCCGAAGCGTGAGCGAGGGACGGCACCAACTTGATTGGGCCGTCCCTCGCTCAGGCTTCGGGTTAAGAAGAAATACGGAACTTATTTCAGGACAACTCCATAGTTTTTGCCAAAAATAAATCTGGAAAAAAATCCTCAACAGGGGTTCCCCTGAAATGACAATCCTCTATGATATCGGTGCGGGGTGGAGCAGCCCGGTAGCTCGTGAGGCTCATAACCTCGAGGTCGCAGGTTCAAATCCTGCCCCCGCAACTTCAATTTGAGCCGAAAAAAACCGATGTTTTTTACCTTTGGGCGTTCCAAAGTGCAGCAAGTTTTCGATTCGCCAAAACGGTACATACCGTTTTGTGCAACACGAAAGGGGCTGCACACATGCCAAAGTTACGAAATATCTTCCCAAAATACCGCAAACATCGAGCCAGTGGGCAAGCGGTTGTTACCCTCAATTCTGTGGACTATTATCTTGGTCCCCACGGTACAAAAGCCAGTAAGCTGAATTATGACCGCCGGATTGCGGAATGGCTTAATTCTGGTCGATCCCTGCGGCAATCTGAAGAACATGCTGAACTGACATTGGTCGAGTTGATGGCGTCCTATCTGCGATTCGCCAAAGGCTACTATCGAAAAAACGGCAAAGTCACCAACGAATTTACGGCGATTACAAACGCCTTAAAGGTGGCAAAAATCTATGGCCGGACCCCGGCGAACGAATTTGGACCGTTGCGGTTGCAGGTGGTTCAATCAGAAATGGTAAAGCTGGGCTGGTGTCGATCACAAATCAATAAACAAACCAGTCGAATTGTTCGGATGTTCCGGTGGGCTGTCTCCAAGGAACTCGTGCGTGCTGATCTTGCAGCAGGATTGCGAGAGCTTCCAGGACTGAGGAAAGGGCGAACGGAAGCTAAGGAATCCACACCCGTCAAACCGGTTGATGATTCGGTAATCGAAGCGACGTTATCCCAATTGCCCATCGTCATTGCCGATATGGTGCGCCTTCAGCGATTGACCGGTTGTAGACCGTCCGAAGTTTGCCTGATGCGTCCGTGTGATATTGACCGCAGCGGGGACGTTTGGTTGTACCGGCCAGCGGAACATAAAACCGAACACCACGAACGGAGTCGCGTGATTTCCATTGGCCCACAAGGCCAAGCAATCTTGCTGCGATACCTCGCACGGGACGCGGAGTCCTATTGCTTCTCGCCAGAGGACAGCGAAACCAAGCGGCGAGCCGTTCAACACGAGCAACGAGTGATTCCGATTGATTACGGGAATCGACCAGGCACCAATAGGCGGCGCAACCCCAAACGGAAGCCAGGTAATCGCTACACCACAGACAGCTATCGCCGAGCGATCCATCGCGCTTGTGAAAAGTCGAAGATTGAGAAGTGGTCGCCGAACCGGATTCGCCACACCACAGCAACTGAAATAAGAAAGACGTTTGGTCTTGAAGCTGCTCAAATCGCACTTGGCCACGCTAAAGCCGACGTGACTCAAATTTACGCAGAGGCCGACTTGCAAAAGGCTATCGAAGTCGCCCGCAAGATCGGATAAGTAAGTTCCCTATTGAACCTTGTGCGAATCAGCAAAACCTCCGGGCTTTGGCTGATTTGACGTTTTCCCGGTTGAAATCCATCGTAAAATAGTGCAAAGCGTAGCACCTATTGCAAAAAACCAGGCAGAACAGGCTGGAGGGCTGTAAACCGACTATCGTCTGTGTTCCTGCCTGTTGGATAATTCGTACGTTGGTAATTCTGTTCAGTATTTTGCGCGATCCATGATGAGTACAAAAATTACTGAAGATGTGGATGAGGTCTTCTGGGATGAAGTTGCAATACTCAACTTGCAACTCAGCGCACTTCGGAACACCATTGCCGATGGGGATGATTCACCGCCGAGACTTGTTGAACTCACTCGTGACATCATGATGGGTGATTCCAAGAATGAATGGGTCCTTCACCGCCAATCTCTCCGCGACCAAATTCAGAGGGTGAGAGAGTTGGCCTTTTGCAGCGATCTTGAAAGCAAAGCCCTTTTTGATTTGGAGAAAAGGATTCTCAGTTGCTCCGAAATAGTTGACTACATTGATGCCGCTATTGAGGAACTCAAAACGATCGAGTACGAAATAGAGAAAAGAGATGCCCGAATTAGTATAGGCCATCGAACAGGAAGGTTTGTGCATTTTTCTGCGGCCCCGGATTTACTGATAGCCGATTCCAAAGGTTTGAACTCAGAATCTTTGTCGTCGAAATTGTCTTTTCCTCCAGCAGATGAGGCGATAGGTGATGACAAAGTAACTCAAAACCGAAAGCGTTGGCATGATCGGTTGTCCGTCGATATAGGAGAAAGTACCGTCGTGCTGGATGGCAAAACCTACCAAGTGTCAGATGATGCTGCGAGGCTCTTTTGGGAGTTAAGAGAAAACTACCCGAAAAATGTGATTGCAAGTGAACTGAATATAAGATTCTCACGTTTAAGAAATCACCTTGGAAAGCCACTGGCTGCGATTGTTGAGTCATCCACGACGGGAGTATTTCTGGTAGACAATTGAGGACTCAAATTAGGTTTCCTTTAAAGTAGGTAGTTACCCCATTGGTCGAGTCCGCCGTGACGCAAATTGTTGTACGTCGGCAGTCTGACTCATATCGTCAGGCCAATGATCAGCGCCCCCCCTCCCTCTTCGGCTGGCTAATCCGCAAAGCCATTTGAGGTACTCGTCCCGCCGGGACTGGTTGTTCTGGCTTTCCTTTTTCATTCGAGTATTTCCCAGTGGCCGCCTTTAGTGGGGCCGATTCGCTTTAAAACGCTTTCGGATTTGAGCTTCTGAATCTGCCACTCGACTCCTTTCTGAGTAATTCCAAGGGAGAATGCCATTTCTGATGTGGAAATCTGCGGATTGGCCCGGATAAACAGCAAAATTTTCTCCCTAGTTTTTCCGAGACTGTACGAGGAAAAACTGCCAACCACAATCGCGACCAGCAAGATCGTCATCAAAACCAGCACCAACACAAATCCTGAGCAATCCTTTCTTCTGTGCTGCCGAATTGAACCTCTCATCGCATACGTCCTCCATGTCGAACCAGGCAAACTGGAAATACCGTTCCATCGTCCAGTTCAACTCGCAATATCAGACTCGGTGGCGGATAGTCAGTTTCAAGTCGGCTCGCGGTGCCAAACCGGCGAACGCCTCGACAAACGATGGACCGGTCCACCCATCGCTGGCTGTTGCTGATCAGACAACGCTCCGTTCTTACCAGATAACTTTCCTTATCCGTCCGGACGAGCCGATAAACGACCGCACTGGGCAGTTGATTCATCGTCACGCCATCGGGATTGAATGACCGGCAAGTCAGCATGGACACTTCCGAGCGTTCCATATCAACGATAATGGATCGGGAATTCTGATAATCGTCATTGATTTGTGCCTCCAGTCGCCAGCGCAGCGAATCAAACGGAAACTCGTTTTTCAACAACTCCTGATTTCGGCTCAACCGACTTGAGAGTCCCATCGTCACGCTCAGCAATATGACGGACAAAGTCAATGCCGCCAGCAACTCAACCAAGGTCAAGCCTTGTCGATCTCGGCCACTGAACATAAAAGCGAATTGACGGCGACTAGCCATTGTCCTGTTTGTCCCGCAAATCCAGATCCGAAATCAAAATATCGCAATGAGCCAGCTCAACCGATGGCGCCTGATCGGAATAGATACCAATCCGAACGACCCATAAAGAAACAGATTCAACCGGTTCTCGCTGTTCAATCAAATCAGCCCGCCATAGCAAATTGTGGTGCAATCCGCTTCTGCCCATCTCTGGTAGGCTGGGAAACCTGTCGGTGGCTGAATACCAATCGGCAAGCAGAAAATCAATAGCTTCGACAGCCCGATTCAACTCGTAGGCTTGCGACAACTGGCGTTGGTGCATACGGAACGCCACCAGCAGGGCTACCAAAACGGTGGCCAGCAACGCCGTGGATACGACGACTTCAACGAGCGTCAGCCCCGATCTGGCGGAAAAGCTCAAACATGGACTGGATTTCGATCTCATCCTCCGACTCACTGGATTGACCGGAGCCACCGATAAAAGCGATCCATTTTCGTTGATTTCCATGAGAGACCTCAATTGCATAACTTGGAGTGGTGCCGTTGATTGAAACTGTAAACGAAGCAATCCCATCGGAACGTTTGTCATCGATTTGCAGAACCGACTCAATCCTGATTCGGCGTGGAACACGATGAGTCTGCCAGAACAATGCGCCTTGATTCCAGCGGCTGACGGCGATCTGCTGGTCGTCCAGATCGAAACGAACCAGAACGGGGCGATTGGCCGCACCCGCCGCTCGTCTTGCTCGTCCATCCAGATCGATCAGCTTGTGGCAAAAGGCTTCGAATCGGGCACGTTCGATTGGCTCGCGGAAACTGACCATAATCACTGACGATGCCATCGCCAGTATCAGTGTCGTCACCAGAAGTTCAATCAGCGTAAATCCGGCTCGGAAGCGTGTACGATCATAAGATTTTCGAGCCATACGGAGCAACTTAATCTCCTTTCAGATCAGCACTCGAAATATCCGTATTCTCGCCCGTGCCACCTTCGAGATTATCCGCACCGAACGATACGACTTCATACGGTTCGCGATCCGGGCCGGGAACGAAATATCGGTACGGATTTCCCCAGGGATCATTCAGTTTCCTGCCCTTCAGGTACCCGTCAACCATATTGGGACTCGGACGGATCAATACCTCCAGACCTTGTTCGGGCGTCGGATAGCCTTTTTCCAGGCTGTAGTACAGTTCCAGCGCATTGGCTATATTTTGAATTTCCGATTTTGCCAGATTCTGTCTTGCCCGAACCATATAGCTGCGGACGCTCACCGTGATCGCACCCGCCAGCAATCCGATGATTACAATCACCACCATCAACTCGACCAGCGAAAACCCTCGTCGTTTTGAATCTTGTGAACGAGTGAATCGGTATCGCGGAGCGGTTTCCACGCATGGCGCCTCCAGAGCACCGGCATCATTCCTCTTACAGCACATTACCAGCCTCCAGAATCGGTAACAGGGTCGCAAACAAAATAAATCCAACAATGATCGACAAAACAACAATCAACAAAGGTTCCACCACCACTGCCAATCGGTTGGATAATGTGGTCACCTGCTTGTCGTAATCCGACGAAAGCTGGAACAACATCTCCTCCAGTCGCCCGGACTTCTGCCCCACCGAAAAAACCTGGGACACCAACGGAGGGAAGTATTTGATTCGCTGCATCGCCTCTCCCAGTTCCTTGCCGGACCGAATCCGTTCCGCAATGATTTCCAAAGCTTCACGCAAAAGAGTATTGTGGCTTGTTCGCGAAGCAATTTCCAGTGCTTTCAGCAGATCCAGCCCGCTGGAGATGAGAGTTGCCACCACCAGCGAGACTTTCGATATTTCCTGCTTCCGGCTCAGCATTCCAATCAGCGGGAGTCGAAATACGATTTCATCCCGAATCCGCCGTCCTGTTTGCGTCCGCAGTCCCCAACCAAGCCCCAGCAGACCTGCCAGACCAATAATTGCCAACCACCAACCATGAGTTAGCAGTCCGTCGCTCAACGACTTCAGCACCCGAGTCGGCCAGGGAAGTTCCTTGCCCAGATCGGCCAGATTTTCCAGTAGGGACGGAACGACCACCGTCATCAGAAAAATGGATACTCCAATTGCCATCACCAGTATGATAACCGGGTAGAGCAGCGCATTGCCTACCCGATCCTTGAATTCCACCGACCGGCGTTTGAAGTCCGCCAGACATCGCAGCGACTCATCCAGATGCCCTGTGTTTTCTCCCACTTCAACCAGACTGAGGCTCAATTCATCAAACAAATCAGGGTGTTGAGCCATTGCGTCTCGCAACGTCACTCCCGATTCGATAACATCTCGAATCTGCATCAAACGAGTTGCCAGCCTCTTGGGTGATTGCGAGATCAAGGTGTCCAGAGCTTCGATCAGCGGAACGCCGACGGTCAATAAGGTGGCAAGTTCGCTCAGGAAATTGGCGATGGTTGCCTGGCTGTGTTTTCGCCTCCAGGGCCAGGAAACGGCTGGTGATCGAATGCTTATTCGTTGCGGCTTGCTTTCAGTCGAACCGGCGTCCACATCCGACAGGCCTGATGCTTCCATACCGATACGTTGCAAGTCAGCGTTGGTAGGAGTTTGCGATACAGCCTCGATTGATAGAATATGCAGCCCACGCTCCCGCAACATTCGTCGAGCGATAGCCGGAGATTCACCGTGGATCGTCCCCTGAGTCACCCGGTTGTTCTCGTCAGCAGCTTGATAGGAAAAAACAGCCATACAGCTTATGGAGTTGAATTGCGATATTCCAGTTATTCGCTCAGTCATTGTATCAGTTGAGCGAGTTACAGCGACAGGCGAGAATCACTGCTTTGGCTGACTTGCGATTTCAGGATCAACCATCCAACAACGTTGCATTTTACGTGTGCTCAGATAGCTGATTCGGAACGACACAATCGTTCCCCAACGGTGTCTTTCCCAAAAATTGTAACCGTTCACGAATTCGAATCGTTTAACCGCGACGCAAAGGAAATTTGGCGAGCTTCTGGCATCCATCACAATGAAATCTGATCGCCAAATTTCCGACGCCGAGCGATCTGCCTGTGAACGGTTACCAAAAATCTCACTCGCGTAGCCAACGGTGTTCAGATTGGAAGAGAGGTTTCAACATGAAGTTTGTGCTTCACCCCTGGCATCTGTTGCTGGTTGTCATGGCCGCCTGGATCCATCGCGAGCAGCAGGCAGTGATTGAATACCTGCGAACGGAAAATCAGGTGCTGCGAGAAAAGCTCGGCAAGAAACGAATTCTGCTCAGTGATGACCAGCGGCGGCGACTGGCTGTTAAAGGGAAAGTGTTGGGGCGCAAGATGCTTGAAGAAGTTGGCACTTTGTTCACACCCGATACGATCTTGCGATGGCATCGAAGACTGATCGCCCGGAAATGGGATTACTGCCAGCGACGAAAGACAACCGGAAGACCGGCGATCCCGGATGAAGTCGTTCAGTTTGTGCTTCGTATGGCTCGGGAGAATCCGACCTGGGGTTACGACCGCATTGCTGGTGCGGTGGCGAATCTCGGTCATGAAATCAGCGACCAGACGGTTGCCAATATTCTCAAACAACACGGTATCGAACCGGTACCGGATCGCAAACGAACCACAACCTGGGCAACGTTTCTCAAAGCGCACTGGGAGACACTCGGTGCGATTGATTTTACCTCGGTCGAAGTCTGGACTAAAAAAGGTCTGGTTACTTTCTATTTGCTGTTCGCGATGGAATTGAAAACTCGCCGTGTTCATTTCGCCGGTTGCACCGTCAGTCCAGACGATGTCTGGATGAAGCAGATCGCACGCAACTTGACCGACTTCGAGGATGGCTTCCTCAAGGACAAGACACATCTACTGATGGATCGCGATACCAAGTTCAGCGAGGCATTTCGTTCGATTCTCGAACAGTCTGGTATTGAACTGGTGCGAATACCTCCTCGTAGCCCGAACTGCAATGCTCATCAGGAACGATTCTTTCGTTCGCTCAAATCGGAGTGTGTCGACCGGATGATCTTCTTCGGTGAAAAGTCATTGCGAAATGCCATCAACCAATTTTTGGCTCATTATCACACCGAGCGCAATCATCAGGGCCTGGAAAACAAGATCATCGACCCTGGAGAAGAAGTTGGAACGATTGCCGGGAAGGTTGAATGCCGCGAACGGCTCGGCGGGCTGCTTCGGTACTACCATCGCGCCGCGTAAAACTCGGCATTGCCAACATTTTCAACATCTATCGATCTGAATCGTGGTGCGCGCTGTAAGCGAAAACAAGGCAAAAATCAGTGTTAACCACCTTGATGCTGACCTTCTATCGAGCCATGTCGGCTGAGATTCCGATCGATCAATCACCCAAAAACCAAATTGCCAAAGAGCTTTTGACTCGTTTGAATTTTTTGACCATACGGGCCTACTGAAACGAATTGTCCTTCAAAATCCTCTCACTCCTTATGGCGATCTCCCGTAGCAAGTTTTCAAAGGTTGGTTCGTTCAACACTGATTTAATCAAAATAAGTGCGTTAAAAATATTTGCATCTATTTTTTGGCTTGCCCGATCATGATACTCCTTGCTTCCACACGAAAAAACATCCCCTATATGTGACACTTGAAAAGCTGACAATACCTTATCAGGCGGCTCACAATTCTCAAAAAGTTCGAAATGTCCTTCGTCAACAACGAATTTAAATGCGTCGGAGATAGCGTTCAAAGTCATATTTGGAATAAATAGCATCTTAGCATCTTGCCACTCAACCGGTTGTTTCTGGTTTTTCCGCCTTGTTTCCGTTGGATACAAAAAAAATACCAATCGGTACCATTTTCGATTTTCTTCAAATCTGATCTCGCAATGAGCTTCTTCAATATCCAAGTGGGGTAGTGTCATGTATGCAAACAATAGATATTCTCCCTTGGATGTACTAACCAGAAATTTTTCAAGTCTCATCATGTGGCTTTGAACTTACAAACTGAAAATCTTGATTTCAAGAATAGTTTACCAAAACGCTTTCGTTGACGATGAAATGCCACTCATCCTACTTAGGCAAACGGCAGATAAAAACTCACAAGATGACAAAATTAGCCGTTTGGCGTTAGCCCAGTTCCTATGGCAAAATTCGGTATATTTTGATCGGTCGCTCGCCTCACGGAATTTGTAACTGTTAAGTAGTTTTTAAATCGAAAAACACCGGTTTTTACGGCGTTTTGTGAGCGGTGAACGGCTCCAATTGCTAGAAAACGCAGCCTGTTACAAATCACAATTATCAAAAACAGCGGTTTTTACGGGCTTTTTTGGCAAAAAAACTACTTAACAGTTACCGGAATTTAGCTAAGGTACTATTCCTCCAGGCCAATTCCAATAATCACAACGTGACCACTTAAAGTCACCCACTGCGGGGCCTCTGCTAGGCCAAGGCCAGTGCATGTCGTTTCCTTTTACGTTCGCTCTACAGTTGCCAAGGCATCGTCCATAACAACTAACGCATCTTGCTCCCCACAAAATCCCTCCAGGAACATCCGGTTTATCGGCCAATCCAGAAAGGTGACAGGCAGCCTTATGGGCCGTACAAGTTAGATAACATGGGTCCCACTCAGGACACGGTGGTTTGGGCGGTTGTGGTGGCGGCTGTGGTGGTTGAGGCGGGGGCTGAGGTGGCCTAGGTGGTGGCTGCGGACGACAGCGATTAATAACTTCTTTTGCGCCTCTAATTGCGCATGCTACACAACCAATTGTTGCAGCTCCACAAACTAGTCGCCCATACCAGGGAGTCGCATCCCAAACTTCCTTTATACAGACGTCCCAGTCACAACGAAATTTACACGCATCATAAATTGGCTTAGAACAAAAGTAACTACCAATACATAGCGTAACGCAGGCAGCGGGAATGGCAAGCTTGCCGTCAGGATCCACATGGCTCGGAACGAAGTATGCCCGATATTGGGACATCCCATCGACATACTCCAGCGGATCCTGCGAGATAAACTCACTCGTCGATGGATCGTAATAGCGTGCCCGGAAATACATCAAACCCGTCTCGGGATCGTGTTGCCGCGAGGTGTATCCGAACGGCATGTTGTAGGAACTGGTATTGCGAACGGTTGATCCATCAGCAGCCAGAATGGTTCGTTTGCCTAAGGCATCATACGTGTAACGTTCGAGAACCGTTCCGGTGGACAGATCGGCCAGTGCGGTGACGCTCCACTGTTGATTGCGGGTGATGGTCAGTTTCTGGCTGCCACCGCTACGAACGAGCAGAACCAACGAATCGATCTCCTGAGCGTAAACATATTCCTGACTCGGAGAACCGGCAACTGTTCCTGCATCGTATTCAGCGATCAGGTTTGGTCCGGCGTAAATGGAGACGACATGCTCGGCAATGGTACTGCTGCGAGTAATCTTCTTGAAGACTCGTCGCTGAGTGGCGTCGTAGCCGTATTCGTTGGTGCCTTCGATACCGACTGTCGGTGAACTCGGCACGACCACCTGTTTCAACATACCGGCTTCATCCCATCCGAGCGTATGGCCGTGATAAGATGCGGTCAGATTCCCATCGTCATCAAACGTCTGGCCCGTACCGCCTACATTCGTCAACGCATGAACGTTATTGTAGGTCCGATACGAGTTATTCGAGTTCATCTGATGGTTGGTGATGTTTCCGATGTCGGAACGATCCAAATACAGACTCTTGCTTTGTCCTGATTGGATAAAGTTGCGGAACCTGTCTTCGGCATCGTACCCACTCGGATACGTTCCGCCGTTCTCCGTCGTAAAACTCCAGGCCGCCATCGCACCACTCCAGGATTCGCTCAACTTGTTGTGATTAGCATCATAAGTGTAAGTGGCTGTTCCAACATTGCTGTTGCCGATGGAGGTCAATCTGCCGGCATCGTCATACCCGCGAGTTTCATCAACTCCCGGTCGATCCACACTGGTCAATAAACCTATATCGTTGTAACCCCGATTCTCAATTTGCGTGCTGTCCCATTTGATCAGATCAATCGCGCCTCGTTCATCGAAGGTGTACTCGGCCTTGCGTCCGGAGGGATAAGTGATTTCTTCCAGCCTCCCCCAAGAATCATAGTCGTAACCGACTGTATAGGTCTTGCCGCTGTAGGTCGTTGATTCTGTAAGTGTTCGTCCCAAGTCATCGTAAGTCCAGCCATTGACCACGCTATAGCGACTGGTAGCGGCCGTTCGCTGAAGCAACCCGTTGTAGGTAAAATCGTCGGTTCCGGTTAGCGTATTGCTATCATCCCGATACTCGATCTTGTCCACGACACCTGAGAATTCATAGATCGTTTTTTGGGTAATCCCCGATTCAAGGGTTACCTTCGTCACCCGACCGGCGGCATCGAATTCAAATGTCTTGCTGGAAGTATCGGGAAACGTGACGCTGGTTCGCTGTCCCAACAGATCATAACTGTAGGTTGTGGTTTTGCTTTGGGCATCCACAATGGTTCCCAATCTACCGGCGCTATCATACGTTCGTGTGGTGACCTTGCCCAACCGATCTGTGGTGGTTGTGTTGCGTCCCAGGTCATCGTATGCGAACCAGGTCGAAACGTTTTTGGCGTCCTTGCGCTGGGTGACTTGTCCCGTGTCGGAATCGTAAACCGTGGTCAGAGTGTTGTTGAGCGGGTCTTTGACCGTCAACTGTCTACCCAATCCGTCGTAAGTATAAACGGTTTCCTTACTGAGCGCGTTGATCGATTTGAGCAGATTACCACCCGAATCGAACTGGCTCGTAGACTTTTTGCCCAGTTGATCGACCACTGCAATCGTTCGTCCCAAGCCATCGGTAAAGGAAGCGACCACCTTGCCGTCGGGATCGATTTGACTCGTTTTGAGCGTGTGGATGGCATTGGTCGCGGTGTCAATGTCGTCGTAGCGGGTGCAACTCCAGTTCACCAACTGATTGGGTGTGGTTGCGGTTGGTCCCGTCATCGTGGCCTGCATTACGGCGCGGCCCGCTGCATCGGAGATCGAGACCTGCATGGTCTTTTCATCGGGTGCAATTACGACCGTTGCGCTGCCGCAACTCGAATCGCCGAACTCCCAATTGACGCCACCTGAAGCAATGGACGAATAGAGTTTCGCCAAGGCTGCATCGATGGATACGTCTTCCGTACCTCCACCGAGCAGATTGACCGTTTTGGAGTATTCGACCTGCTGCTCATTGGTGATCCCCTGGAAATAAACATACTGGGTTGTCAGACCATCGGCCACCGGCACGCTGTTGAGACCGGCAATCGGTGGATCGTTGCGGTTGATCGCTCCCAGCGGTACCTTCCAGTGCGTCTGGTATTGCACCCGGCCATCAACTCCGTAACGAGTGGTCTGTTCGGAGAGTGTCTTGCCATCAAGCGGATTGAGCAGATTGGTATGTTCGTCGAAATCCTTGACGGTCGCCGTATGCACCGTCCGGCCTGCCGAATCCTTGTTGACAATGGTGCCATGTCCCAGCGCATTTTTGATACCTTCGGTCAGGCTACAGCACGTCTCCCTCACATGGGTGGTCACGGCGCCTCCCGGCGCCGTTTCGGTCAGCAGATGGCCGTCCAGATCATAGCAGTAACTCCACTCCAGTTCATCGGACGTTCCCGGAGCCACGGTGCGAACTTTCAGATTGCCTGCCGGATCATATTCCATTTCCGTCACCAAGCCAATTTCCGAAGTCGTTTCAATCACATTGCCCAAGTGGTCATAAACGGATTCTGAAACCAACTCCAGGCTGCCTTTGCTGCGAGCATGAATCAGGCTTCTTCCCAGTGCATCGTAGGTCGTCAGCGATTCGATCCCCAATGGATCAACAAGCTGAACGATTTGACCGCGAATATCCCGCACTGCATCGTTGATGATGTAGTCCGGATCGGCCCCCGTCTGGCGGGTGGCACTCAAGATCGCCGCATTGTTGCCAAATGTTACGCCCGGCTTGCGGGTTTGAATGGTTCGCACCGTCTGGCGATCTGCTGAATAACCGTAGTAAGTGCGGACTTCATGGCTCCCCACTTTATTGGTCGTGTAGAACCGCTGATTGCCGACATAGTTCGTCAAGGTCGTCAACGTAAAATCATCGGAACGAACGTGTTGATGCTGCTCAACCGGACGACCTCGGTAGTCCAACGCTATCATGGTCACGGCTCCGCCCCGGTTGATCAGCACGGGCCGAGAATCACCCACCCCATAGCCGTAGCTGGTATATTGGCTGTCGGCCAGCGAGTTGATCTGACTGACCGTGCCATCACTCAAGTCGGCATCGGTTCCATAGGTGTCATATTGCATCGACAACCGGCCAGAAGGACCATATACCGACAACGAGACCCTTCCCGTGCGGTCGCGGCGATAAACCTTGCGGTTCACATCGTCGTAATAAACCTGTTCCTTCGTGCTGTCGGAATAAAGGGTCTCGACCAATCTTCCCAGTTCGTCATACGAAAAATAAGTGGTATGACCGAGCTGGTTCGTTTCGCTGGTTTTCAAACCACCCGTCCAGCCGTATTCGATTTGAGGCCGAGCCGCAAAACCACTCGGCAGACTGATCGATCCCCGATGCGGAGTTGGGGTTTGAACCTTGATCAAACGCTGATTGGCATTGTAAGTGTAATCCGTTCGTAAATCGGTAGATGGAGCGCTGAACGAACCACCGCTGTAGGCAGTCGTTGCACTCCAGGCCAATTGACCTTCGTTGGCATGGCTGGTGCCGTAGTAACCAAAGATGTCTTGCACCGCTTCGGAAGTCGCCGTTGGGCTACCGGTTCCGCTAGGGTCTGTCATTCCCCGGATCACTCGAACCGGCTGGAAGGCGTTGTTGTATTCCGTGACCGTCACAAACCCGGCCCGGTCGCGATAGTAAGTCACCTGGCTGATTCCGTTGTAAATCCATTTCTCGTAGCTCGTATCGGGATACGTCTTGCGAATCAAATTGCCAGCCGAATCGTAGGTATTGGTGATTTGATAGCCGGTTTCATCAATCGATACCGGTGGTTGAGCTCGTTTGGTTTGCTCAAGGGTGATGCTTGGGCTTCGGAAGTAATCGTCTTCCATTACGGGAGGGTCGCTGAAGTAGTCGATATAATTCCGGACGGACTGCCCCGCCTTCACCTCGGTATAACGATCTCCTTCAAGAACCACGAACCGGCCCGACTCTTGATTGTCTGGGTAGATCATGGATTTGACTTGCCCCAAGCCGTTTTTGCGGCCTTTCAGAATATTGGCAAACTGGTTGACTACCGTGCCATCCCCGGACTGATAATCTACCGACAGCAGCAGTGTGTCATTGGCATCATGGCCAGTTCGCATCCGCTCATGCCAAGTCAACGTTGCGGCGTCGTAAAAAGTATCAATATCATAGCTGTAGGTCGATTTAACTTCTTCATTCCGCTCGACCGTTTCCAGAAAGCCGCTGTTGTTGTAGTCGTACTCCAGCACGATGTCACCGGAATTGAAATCAATTTCCGAGACCACCCAGCGGCCACCAATTTGACTGTTGTGATAAGTGAATTCAGCCGTGTTGCCGTACAGATCGGTCATTGTGTCCAGTTGCCACTGCAAGGTCGGATCGTTTTCGATGGCGTTCTGACTGAAGGTCTTGTAGGTGTAGCTGACGGCTCGACCTTGGGCATTGGATTTACTGATCAATCGGGAAGTGAAAACGGCGGTCTGACCTGAACCGGCGATGGGCACTGGCATGACTTCCAGTTTGTACTGGATTCCGTTACCGCGAGTGACGGTGACGTACAGGGGTTCAACCTGGGCCATGACCGGATTGGCGATGGGCGTGCCATTGGCTTGGGTCAACACGATGGAGTTGTAATAGATGTCGTCTTCCAGTTCATAAGTACCATCGTTATTGGCGTCGGTCAGGTACTGGACTCGGCCTAGTTGCGGATCGATCAGCAGGGCCGTATCCCCGGCGGTGGTATTGGGATAGAAAGTGACACGAAAATCAAAGTCCGACGCCATGCCTCGTCCGAAGGCAAACGCATCGACTTGATTGGACGGCATCAGATAGCGATTGACAGCAATCGGTGGAGCAAAATTCGAGTATTGCAGCACATCGGTCTTGGAGACCGGACAACTGCTGCAACTAACGGTCGTAGTTGCTTGGTCTTCCATAACGGCATCCGTGATCACTGGCATGGATAGCGCCCGGGTCAACGGGTTGCCGCAGAAATCGGGAGTCTGGTTTCCCTTCACATCTGTTTTCTTCCCACAATCATCGTTGCCCCCACCTCCACCGCCTCCGGTGGACGGACAGGAAGGAGTTGCAGGGTTGTTAACCAAAGGACCAGGAGGTTGGGGTGGTTCATAGGGATCGCAAGTCGATGAGCCAGGAGCTTCGGTGTGGGTACAATCACAACAGGGCTCCATCGACTGATTGACGCTGGTTTCGCAAATAGTTTCTTCCGTTGCCGGATACACTGGAGCAACGGCACAGGCAAACGCCGGCGTCTCAGGTTCTGGGTCTATCTCTTGAGCCTGACACGGCGCTGCCAACACCACCATCCATCCGGCTATGACCAGAGAACTCAACCACTGTGAAATCCTTCGACCGCTTCTCGTCAAACGGGTTTGGTCCAAATGGGTTTGACCTGCATCGGCCTGACTCATACCGGATTGCCTTTTCATCGTCCTGCTCCTGGGGTATTGGAGGATTGAGAATGAACCGACTCTTCGATCAGTTCACTCGGAAATCAAATGGGCTTTCGCATAGAAACGAATCACCCCCCGATTGTACCGATCTCCACAGGGCTTACAAGAAAATTCTCTACCGATTTTGAAAATATTTTTGAAGGCAGATAGATCAAGAAAAATGGAGCCAAACGAAATGGATTAATTTTGCTTATCAGCGGGCTGCGAGTGGATTCGTTTCTGGGAACGCTAGCAGTGAATGGACCATCTGAAATCTTCATTGGAGGTAACAGTTCACGATATCGCCGAGCATCACAAGGCAATCCCACCCCGCAACAAGTGTTGAAGTCGCGCTTTCACTAAAACACAGAGCCACAGAGTTCACAGTGCCATGGAAACTTCGTCAAATTCAGCCATTCTCTGTGAACTCTGTGCCTCTGTGTTTCCAAAATATCCATGCTATGTCTCTGCCAGCAGTATTCACAGTCTTTCCCTTCCCATTCACTTGATTCCTGCATTTTAGCGCGATTTCAAGAGGCGTAACCAAGGTATGGAGTACGGTCCAAGCAGACTGTGGGGCATCGATTCGGCAAAAAATTTGATGACAGGAATATTGGGGGTAGAAAAACGAATATCGGAAACCACGAATACAGGCAGTCACCCATCTTCCCGTCACATCTTTCCGCCGATCCACTCGCAAAGCCAACCGTATCGGCCCGGAATTTTGCTACAATAACATCCGCAACTTCTATCTGTGTCGCTATCCGCCTCAAGCCCCTACGGAGAATCCAATGCAAATCAATCGAATCTCGATCTCCCAGTACCAGCACACCACGAATTGCTTGAAGCCATTTCCGCTGGCGTTGCTGATCGTCGGACTAATGCACTTCGGAATAGGCGTACAGGCCCAAGGACAAGCTCCAGAACCAACCGCAAGTGACTGGAAGTCCAAAATCATCACCCAACGTTCGTTTGATTTCGGCGAAGTCCGGATCGGAAGCAAGGCGACCCATACGTTTGAGCTTTCCAATCCGACTGAAAACAATCTGGAAATCCAATCGGTTGCTTCCAGTTGCGGATGCACCGTTGCTGGCATCAGCAACAAAACGATTGCCCCCAACTCCACCGAGAAAATTACCATCTCACTGAATACGGAAGCCTTTCGCGGAAAAAGGAATTCAACCATTACGGTTCGTTTTTCCGAACCGGCCAACCACGAAATCCAGTTATCCGTAAACGTCGATATCAAGAATCTCTACATCGATCCAGAACCGGTCGTGTTTCGTTCCATCGAAATCACTAAACCGGCCACCCAAACCATTGTGGCAACTCGAAAGGGAAGCCCATTCTGGAAGATCGAGCAGATTGTGGCAGAAGATCCCCAGCTTGAAGCCAAAATCGTGAAACGAGAGATTCGGGGTACCGAGGTCAAGTACCAGATCGAATGCACGCTCGTCAAGGAAGAACCGGGAATGTTTCAAACGGCGTTGATCATGAAGACCAACGACTCTTTCGAACGAGAGTACCGAATCCCTGTCCATATCGAGTCGGTCGAGCCGCTGCGTGCATCGGTTTCGGCAGTTGAATTTGGCGAATCAGAGATCGGTGCCGAGAAAAAGTTTATTGTTTCCTGCGTCGAGCCTTGCAGAATTGTCGGTTTGAGCGTGTCCAATGACGGATTTGAAGTCAGCCAGGTCAACCCGGACCACAAGACGAGGCACATCCTGCAAGTCGTTCGCAAGTCGATGGAACATGCGTCAGCGACCATCGAAATCAAAACCGATTTCAACGATCAGGCGATTCAGGTCGAGGTAATCGCAACGACCGTCCAATAGCCACGTCGCTTCCGGCAGTAAAAAGGTGCTATCAGTTCTATCCTCCGTCAATTCTCCCTTGTCCTGACGCCTCGAATCATCTAATTAACAGGGCGCGACGCTGGCTTGGTGAAAATCCCAACCCGAAGTGTAACAAGGGATCAAACGTCGTCCCTCGCTTACACTTCGGGTTAAGACCGGAATCACCAACCATGTGTTATCGCAACCATCGTTTATTTGTAATCAGGGGTAAGGATTGGGGAGTCCAACTTGCAATCTGTAGCGGCCAACTCGTCATCTACTCCCTCCCGATGGGCCTGTTTCTGGTCTGCGGTCGGACTATGGCTGGCTGTCGCCTCCGGAGCCTGCCTGGCTCAAAACTCGGCTGACCTCACGCTCCCGCAGGAAACGCTCATCCACGATCCGCTCCGGAATCCAGGACGAACTCTCGAACGATCTTCAAACACGAACCATTCACCCTCGCAGGATCAATCTGCGCTCCACGCTTTGACGCAAGGGAATATCTCGAATCGCATTGCTCAACAGGAACTGCCTCGGCAAGAGGATGACAAGGCAACCATCAATCTGGCTGAGCCGGGTGCTATCGACATGCGGGCACTGGTTCAGTTTGCCGCTCAGCAAGAAAAATTTCAGTTGATTCTCGACAACGAGCAATTCAACAACGCAACCAACAAAGTGATCTTCTTCAGCCGCGTTGAAGTCAACCGCAGCACGATGATGATGCTGGTACAGGAAGTTCTGCGAGCCAACGGTTTCGCCCTGGTGGATGCCCAAGTAGACGGCTGGAAACGGGTGACTACATTGCCCGATGTCGTTCATTTTGCGAAAGTCACTCCGGTTGACCAAATCCATCAAGCCGAATTTGAATATGTGACGGCCATCTTTGAGATGCAGCACATCACGCCGGAAGACGCAAAGACCTATCTGACCGCTGCCGTTCCGGGCAAGATGGTCGATTTCTACAAACCACTGGGCAGGTCGCGATTGCTGTTGGTGACCGACATCGTGCCGAATATCCAGCGGATCAAGCAGATGTTGCCGCAGATTGATATTCCAGTAGACGACATCCAGGCCCACTTCTACAAAGTCAAACACCTGGAAGCAAAAGAACTGGAACTCCAGCTCAATTCCATTGTGGAAACCCGGCAACAGATTCGCCAGGATACAACGGCGGGCCAAGCCAGCTCATCGGTGGGAACACCAATTCCGGGATTCCTTGCCGCTACCGTCAAGATTTCATCGGATGCCCGAACTAACCGGCTCGTGATGATCGGACGCCTCGATGCCGTGACCGAGTTGATGAAATTGATTGAGCAGATCGACATACCGCTTGGATCGAATACCGAATTTCGGACTTATCGCTTTCAGCATGTGGCCGCATCGCGCATTGACGAGCTGATTCGCGGATCGCTGGCCGGTGGAAACGAGTCCGTTGATCGAAGTTATCGCTCAACGGTTGACCTGCAACAGAATCAGTTGGTCGTTTCGTGCCGGGAAGAGATTCATCAGCGAATTGAGCGACTCAAGGAACAGCTTGATGTACCCCGACAAGACACCACAGAGCAGAGTCTGATGCGGTTCTACACACTCAAGCATGTCAAAGTCGCCGACATTGTTCAAACGCTGCAATCCATCGAACGCACCTATCGCCCCCGTCAGCAGGCCGCGCGAACTCCGCAAAGTGGAATTCGGGGACGTGAAGGATTTCGACCGTCCGGACCAAACTATTTTAATGACAGCTTCCGTGAAGGGCCTCCGGTATTACCGCCCGGCTACTTTGATCAGGGGCTTGGCAATCAGGGAGGTTTGATCGGTTCAAATCAGCCGGACTTCGCTGGGCAAGGTGCTTGGGGACAACCGGGGGTACAGAGTCAGACGGGTTCGTTTCAATCTCCGGCTCTCAACAGTTTGGCGGCTATGGTTTCTGATCTGGAGTCGCCGACAAAGTTGATCCCCGGAGATGCCCAGCTCACAATCGACGAAAAGACCAATACGCTGATCGTAGTGGCTGAGCCGGAGGTTCAGGCCCTTTACATGCAGTTGATTCAGCGACTCGATGTTCGACGGCCGCAGGTTCTGATTGAAGCTCATGTGGTGGTCATTGAAGGACGAGACGAATTGAATCTGGGAGTGGAGATTTCGGGTGGAGATCGTCAAGGTGAAAAAAAGCTGTTTGCGTTTTCCAGTTTCGGGCTGAGCGATGTTGACGGTGCCGATGGACTGCTGAGGCTCAATCCGGGACTTGGTTTCAATGGAACGCTGGTCGATCCGGATACGGCGGATATTGTGATTCGTGCGCTGGCCAGCCATAGCCGGTCTCGCGTGATTTCATCCCCCAAGGTGGTCGTGGAAGACAACGCCAATGGGTTGCTGTCCAGTGTCTCCGAGCAGCCTTTTGCAAGTGTGAATGCGACCAATACGGTGGCAACCACCAGTTTTGCGGGGTTTGCTCAGGCAGGGACGACAATCAATGTGACTCCCAGAATTTCGGAGAACGACTATTTGAATCTGGAGTTCGACATTCTGGTAAATACTTTTACGGGTGAACCGGCTCCGAACCTGCCACCTCCCAGAAACACGGATCAGGTGGTTAGTCAGGTAACGCTACCCGATGGATACACGATTGTGGTCGGCGGACTCAATCGGCAGCGTATCGCTCAAACCAATACGGGCATTCCATTCATTGAAAAGATACCGGTCTTGAAACACCTCGGCAGCTCTAAAAGCAATCAGTATTCCGACGGGATGATGTTTATCTTCCTGAAGCCAACGATTTTGCGGGATGATCGTTTCCGGGACTTGATTTACCTCTCTTCCGAGGAGCAAGAAAAGGCATTCCTGGATAGCGATTTCCCCCAAAGCTGTCCTCAGTTGATCCGGTAGTGGTTACGACTGTAGTCAACATTCTTTAGGTGACCGGCCAGGTGAAAAGGTACTAATGTAGGCGAGCGTCGTCGAACCGGCACCGGATCGTAGACAGACGACAAGTTGGTCAACGTTTTTGAAAGTGCATTGGGAGTGCGACTGGCTTCACTTCAGTCGAAATCTGGACTAGGTGAGAGGGACGGTCACCTTTGATCTGCTGTTTGTGATGGAGTTGAAAACCCACCGTGTGCATTTCGCAGGCTGCAATGTTAATCCAAATGATGTCTGAATGAGACAAATGGCATGCAATCTGACCGATGCCGAGGATGGTTTTCTAAATGCGATGATCCAGAGTGCAGGAAACTTTTTCTCTACTCCTTCAGACTTTTCTCTCTATTAAAATACTCCGTCCTCCTGCCAGCAAGCAGAACATTAAACCAGCCCACCATAGGCAAAATCCTATGTAGACATTGCCCAGCACTCCGGATGAAGCAAAGCCAATCAAGGAAATTAGACTAAAGATTAGTAAAGCCCCAAAGACGAATAAACCTGCGTATCCGATGCGATGACGAGCCCATCTCGATCTGCCCAGAAAAAGAAGCAGAACAGCGCAAGAATTTGCAACAACCGACACTCGACATGCACAAATTTGCTGATAGCCCCTCTCCGGATTCTTCGGTGGATTATCAAGAGCCAGTACGGCTGCAATAGCAAAACATTCATAACCTGGCATTTTTCCTCCTCCAGGGCTTACCGCTGGCAGCATCAGGCTGATTGCCAGTAATACTAATGCAACTATATACAGTCCCTTTGACGACATCAGTAAAATCTCTTTCTACTTAAATATACAAAATTTGCCAGATACTGTCACAACTTGAATACTGAAGTTTTTTATTACATGCCTATCAATTCGTCTATCGCTTAAGTGTTATGTACCAAAATGCCATCATTGCCAACTGCATAATTACGATTACCCTCAACTCGAAGGTTGTACACTTTAATCTTGACTTTTCGGGAATGGATCGCCTTCACACCCTTAGTTTCTCCATTCAACACGAGCATTTGATCGCCAACTTTAATATCCTTTGCTTGTACCCAACGGGAGGATAGCTGAATATTTTCTATTGCCGCTTTCCGGTTTGCTGGCAATGGACGATTTGCTGCCGAATACGTTTCAACCCAGTATGGATGAGTATCAGTCGATTCAATCACTTCGTTTCCATCAAATTCTATCGAAAACAGTGTGCCAACAAAGTCGCTCTCTTCAATTGCCTCTACTGCTTTCAGAGACCATTGTCGCTCGACAACACAGTAGGACCAAACCAAATCGCCTACCTCAACATCTTCAATTTTCTGAGATTGATTTTCCAGTTGGACGAGGGTTCCGCCTTTGAAACATATAATTAAAGGCCCTCCTCGACCATCGTACCAAGGATAACCACGAGGCGGTTCGGGAGGCCACTTCACATCTGGCGGATTGGGGTAGTATTGTCGGTTGCAGCATTCGCTGTTTCCAAACTGAATTCGTTTTTGCAAGTCATTAAAATCTCCTTCGAACCCAGACCGGTTCACCGGAAATGTGTTGCCATGTTGCCATCGACCACAGCCTGCGAAACACTTCTGGAGTTCTGTTTGTTCAGCTTTTACCTGTTCTTTGCAACATTCTATCGAATCCGAATTAAGAGTACATTTTTTACACCAATCGTTCCACCCGCTGTCAGCTGGCAAATCGGCATTGTCTTCTTGCATATCCACTGCCTCACGCCACTTTTGCTGAAGGCATGTACGAGTACACTTGAACCATTTGGATTTGTCCTCAGCGGTACTGTTGCCAAAATACGCCCACCAGTCGAGCGTATAAATCGCGCGATCAATATTTATGGAAACATTACATGCACATCTGAGCCAGCCATTTTTGCGATGCTTATTCGCTGCATCACAGTACCGACTTGTCACTTCAGATGACAAGTCATCGATTGTGAAATCGGGTTCTTGTCGAGGAAGCCGCATAGGTGAAACCGCAAATTCTCCCAAATAATCAATCTTACTCGGTACGAAGTATCCTCGATACTGGCTCATGCCATCGACATATTCTATTCGATCGCGGGAGAGGAACTCGCCGGTGGACGGATCATAGTAGCGTGCAAGGAAATGTATCAGACCTGTTTCGGGATCATGTTGTCGCGAGGTGTAGCCGAACGGCATGTTGTAGGAACTGGTGTTGCGAACTGTGCTGCCGTCGGCAGCCAGAATGGTCCGTTTACCTAAAGCATCATAGGTGTAGCGTTCAAGAACCGTTCCGGTTGAAAGATCAGCCAATGCCGTAACGCTCCACTGCTGGTTTCGGGTGATGGTCAGCTTCTGGCTGCCGCCACTACGAACCAACAGAATCAACGAATCGATTTCTTGAGCGTAAACGTATTCCTGATTCGGTGATCCGGCAACCGTTCCCGCATCGTATTCAGCGATCAGGTTGGGTCCGGCATAGATGGAAACGACATGCTCGGCAATGGTACTACTGCGAGTGATCTTCTTGAAGGTTCGCCGCATAAAGGCGTCGTAGCCGAACTCGTTGGTGCCTTCGATGCCGGTGGTCGGTGAACTCGGCACGACCACTTGTTTCAACATGCCCGCCTCATCCCAACTCAACGTATGACCGTGATACGAAGCCGTCAGATTGCCGTCATCATCGAATACCTGCCCCGTTCCGCCAACACTGGTCAGGCCGTGGACATTGTTGTACGTTCGATACGAATTGTTCGAGTTCATCTGATAATTGGTGATGTTCCCGATGTCGGATCGATCCAGATACAGCGACTTGCTTTGTCCTGACTGGATGAAGTTGCGGAACCTGTCTTCGGCATCGTAACCGCTCGGATACGTTCCACCGTTCTCGGTGGTAAAACTCCAGGCCGCCATTGCACCACTCCAGGATTCACTTAACTTGTTGTGATTGGCATCATAGGTGTAAGTAGCTGTGCCGACATTGGTGTTGCCGATGGAGGTAAGTCTGCCGGCATCGTCATAAGCTCGTGTTTCATCAACGCCCGGTCGATCTACGCTGGTCAGTCTACCAAGGTCGTCATATCCCCGATTCTCGATTTGAGCCGAATCCCATTTGATGAGATCAATCGCGCCTCGTTCATCGAAAGTGTACTCAGCCTTTCGACCAGACGGATAGGTGATTTCTTCCAGTCTCCCCCGCGAATCGTAGTCGTAACCGACCGTGTAAATCTTGCCGCTGTAAGTCGTTGACTCATTAAGTGTTCGGCCCAAGTCATCATAAGTCCAGCCACTGACCACGCCGTAGCGACTGGTGGCAGCGGTACGCTGAAGCAGGGCGTTGTATGTAAAGTCGTCGGTTCCGGTCAGCGTATTGCTGTCGTCTCGATACTCGATCTTGTCTATGACACCTGAGAATTCATAGATCGTTTTTTGGGTGATTCCCGATTCGAGGGTCACTTTCGTCACCCGACCGGCGGCATCGAACTCAAACGTCTTGCTGGAAGTATCCGGAAGCGCAACGCTGATTCGCTGGCCCAGTAGATCATAGCCGTAGGTCGTAGTTTTACTCTGAGCATCGACAATGGTTCCCAGTCTGCCCGCGCCATCATACGTTCGCGTGGTGACCTTGCCCAAGCGATCCGTGGTGGTTGTGTTGCGTCCCAGATCATCATACGCGAAGTAGGTCGAAACGTTCTTGGCATCCTTGCGTTGCGTGATCTGTCCCGTGTCGGGATCGTAAACTGTTGTCTGAGTGTTGTTCAGTGGGTCTTTGACCGTCAACTGTCTACCCAGACCGTCGTAAGTATAAACGGTTTCCTTGCTCAGTGCGTTGATCGATTTGAGCAGGTTGCCACCCGAATCGAACTGGCTTGTAGATTTCTTGCCCAGTTGATCGACCACCGCAATCGTTCGTCCCAAACCGTCGGTGAACGTGGCCACCACCTTGCCGTCGGGATCAATCTGGCTGGTTTTGAGCGTGTGGATGGCGTTGGTCGCAGTGTCGATGTCGTCGTGGCGGGTGCAACTCCAGTTGACCAATTGATTGGGTGTGGTTGCGGTTGGCCCTGTCATCGTAGCCTGCATCACAGTGCGACCTACTGCATCCGAGATCGAGACCTGCATGGTCTTTTCATCTGGTGCAATTACGACCGTTGCGCTGCCGCAACTCGAATCACCAAACTCCCAATTGACTCCGCCCGATGCGATGGACGAATAGAGTTTCGCCAAGGCTGCATCGATGGACACATCTTCCGTACCTCCACCGAGCAGATTGACCGTTTTGGAGTATTCAACTTCCTGTTCATTGGTGATCCCCCGGAAATAGACATACTGGGTTGTCAGACCATCTGCCACAGACACGCTGTTGAGACCGGCAATCGGTGGATCGTTGCGATTGATCGCCCCCAGCGGTACTTTCTTCATTTCGCTCGACCGTTCCCAGAAAGCCACTATTGTACAGCGAAAGCAATGATCAAAGTAAGCCGCATATACGAATGTGCCGATGAAATTTACGCAAACTGCCCAATTTTGTACGGGTTCGTAACAGAATCTGGTAGCTCGATCAACAGCAGTTAAAGCTTGGCGTGCTTTCAAGGTGCCAAAACGGGACCCATGCCCGCCTGAAATAGGAGATTCATTGCCTTGGAAGGGGACACAATCCGCCGCAGCACCGTCCTGCGCTCGGCAAAGTGCTGGCAGTCGCAAGTGTTTGACGGCTAAAAAAATGGGGGAGCAGTCGGTAAGCGGCTTATCCGCTTGGCTTCGAGTCAGGTAAGCCCACGCAGGGAGTTGCAACCCGAAAGCCGATAGTTTTCAAAGACCGTTACCCCACGCCATCCCGTCCCTACATTACGGAAAAGCAAGAATCGAAGTGAAAACCAATCGTCGGGCTGGCTGAGCCCCGAATCCAAAATCTGGATTTTAGTTTTCGGAGGTCGGTTTTGTCCGGCGATAGAGTGCCAACTGCTCGAAGGCAGCGCGGAAATGCTGAGCGGCCTGGTCGTGAAGTTTGATATAAGTTTGTATAAAAAAGTGTCTAATCGCAATTTTCAGGGCCGAAATCCACCGGTGTGGGCGGGGCTTCGGCGACGTTTTAGGTGCTTCGAGACGGCCTGGATTTTCGCCACCTGTAAGACGAAAAGTACCAGCCTCTCAGCCAGAGTTCGACGGTCAGCAGGTCTTGAGCCAGTTGTCGAGCCGCATGGAAATCACGGTCTATTTCGTGGATTTTCTCGGCAAATCGGCTCGATTCCTTGGCGCCGCGGAGGCGTTCGCGTTTTCGGTCGCGATCTTCCTTAGCAGCCTTCCGGGCTTGGTCGCCACGGCCAAGATAGACCTTGCTTACCGTGTCGCCATCCCGGACTGACTGGTAGTGGTAATGCTTCCCCTTTCTTTCCACCCAAGCCATCAAAACCTCCGTTGTCCTACATTTTTGCCACTCCGGCAGTTCAAGAAATTATACCGGCGCCACGAAATCCACGCCACAATTTTTATTGGGTGATTTTTAGATACAACAGGGATGCGCCCGAGAGAGGTGAAGCGAGGAGGATTCAGCTTGGGGCATAAGTGACGATGCCACTCTTGCTACAAGCTTGGCTTCGACGGCAAAATCCGTAGCCATTTGGAGTCAGGCAACTTTCCGGCGAAAAAGCATAGCTTGACGACGGCAGGACGGCACTTCGTGAGCGCTTGCTTCGGGTTACTTGCCCCAGCAAACCAGTCCAAAGCCTTTCGGAGAAATCAAACGAGCATACTTGGACCAAGGGATTTCTCGGCTCTTAAAAAAGCTGTTTCCTGATACGAAGATACGGTTCGGACGATTTCCTGATTTGAGGCCGTATCCATATGTGACCACCCAGTGCAGCGTGTCTATATCGTTCGTCTTCACCAGAGTAATGATGGGGAAGCCTGCATCGATAGTCTTCCGAATTTGATCAAACCCCAGGTTGTTCCGAACGGAAACACCGATTCCGTTCTGTCTCAATGCGCTAATCAGCCTGGTGTTGGAAGTACCTGATGTGGGGTTCGGTCGAACACAGTTGTAAAAGTCTTCTGTGTCAGCATCGGGATAAAAGGTTCGAAGAACCATCAATCCAGCGACAAACCCGCAGGTGTAGGATTGAGTTTGCTTATAACCCGGAACGTCGAGCAGATCCGCACCTTCTGACGCATAATGAGGAAGAACGTCGTAGAGGACTCGAATCTTCGTCCAGTCAACTAGGGGATCAAGCCTTTCCCAAATCTCGATGGAGTTCAATTTCTCCCAAATTTTGACAAACATACATTGCCTCTCTTTCTTCAATAATCGGTTGCTTTTAAGTCTTGTTGCATTCGAAACTTCTCGAAGGGGTACTGGCACTCCTTTGCATCAGCCACCAACCAATCCTTCGGCTGCCTTGCTCGCGGGCCGGACAGAAAAAATCGTAGCCCGACAGGCGATGCAGGAGTGCCAACAGTACAGCCAAGCTACTTGCAGTAGATTTCGCGAAGGCCGGTCTCGCACACCAGCATTCTGTGGTGTGGTTTCAGGCGGCTTCGCATTTCTTTGTAATCCTGAACAACAACAGATAGCCCGGGGATGATGCCGTAGCCAGTCATGCGAACCGTTCTTTGGACGGTGTTCAAGCCGACAATCACCACCCAATGCTCCAGGTTTTTCGCATAGTGCGGTTTCCGGATGGTAGTAAGGATGAGACTGCCATACTCCAGGCTCTCCTGGATCTTTTCAAACGACATGGGAACGTAAGCGGGCAGCCCAGCAACGCCAGTACCGAATCAACCACGAAGCGAAGCGATATGAGGCAAAAACATGACAAACATGAATGAATTCATCGACGCAAACAATCCCTATTACCTCAGTAGGTTCGTGGACGCCCAAGAGAAAGACGATACCAAGACACTCGACTTGCTGCGCAGCGCGTCTGATCCAGTTAATCAGGACGTTTTAGAGTAGGGTGTGGGACTTGAGAAGGCTCCCCCGACAGTTGAGGACATTGACGATAATTCCATATTTTTGTGGTTTCCAAGAACCCAAATCGCCCAAAAAAGCGATCTTGCTTTGTAAGAAAAATGGGGTAGAATTTCTTACATGTTGCCAAGCAGAAAACCCGAGAAATCCATTGACTCCCGAATCCTTTCCTCGATTCAGAAACGCGGTCGAGGAGCCGTATTTGTGCCCGCAGATTTTCTCGGAATCGGGAGCCGCGAAGCCGTCGATCTGGCTTTGCATCGGTTGACTCGAAAAGGAACCATCCGGCGGTTGGCTCGCGGCGTCTATGATTATCCCAAGGAGCATCCGATACTCGGTTTGATTCAGCCGTCTGCCGAAACAATTGCCTGTGCATTGGCCGGGCGCGATCAAACCCGAATCCAGCCTGCTGGCGCGTATGCTGCCAATCTACTTGGGTTGTCGGAGCAAGTTCCTGCAAAGACCGTGTTCTTGACAGACGGCCCGACTCGTACCGTCAAGATTGGCTCAACCACCATCCAACTTCGGCAGACGACGGCCCGCAATATGGCAACCGCAGGTCGTATTAGCGGTTTGTTGATCCAGGCATTTCGGGAGCTTGGTAAGGAAAACATCACGGCGGGGCGAATCAAGCATCTGAAGAAAACCATTCCAGCCTCCGCCCGTCGAGAGTTATTGAAGGACCTTCGGTATGCTCCCATCTGGATGCACCCGATCTTCCGGGAGCTGGCGGAGCAATGAATCTTGAGTTTCTAAAACTGCCAGAGGAAGAACGTCGGCTGTACATGGAGCAAACGGCCTTGCGACGTAATATCTCCCCCGTGGTGCTGGAAAAAGATTTTTGGGTCTGCTGGATACTGGCCGTGCTATTCGAATCTGAGTTTTCACCCTGCCTGGTTTTCAAAGGAGGAACCTCGCTCTCCAAAGTCTTTGGCGTGATCCAGCGGTTTTCAGAAGATATTGACCTCTCGGTATCACCCGATTTTCTGGGACTGCCAGACGCTGGAGCGAGCCGAAATCAGGCCAACAAGTGGATGACGAACGCTGAAGCGGCTTGTGGAGAATTAGTCCAAAAGCAAATTCAATCTGTTTTGGAAGCCCACGTTCAACGAACATTGGGACGTCCCGTAGCTTTTGGGAGAAAGCGACGATACTACACGCTGAGTACCATCGCCCAAAAGACAAACCCACCCCTGACCGATTTTCGAGGCACTACGCTGATACTGCATCGTTGGCCCAACATCCAATGGTTCAGACCGCCATTGCTCAGGACGTTCTTCGCGATCAGGTTGTGAAATGGAAGAGCCGATTTTTCGGAAGTTCCTGGGCCAATTATAATCAGGCCAAACCCGGAACATTTCGTCTGATCCCACCGGCGGAACGTCAGGCCGCATTGAGACGGGACTACCAGTCAATGCGAGATATGTATCTTGAAACTCCTGCCAGTTTCGATGAAGTGCTTGGTGAGCTTCGGGAACTGGAGTTCAAAATCAATCACGGAAAGCAGACTTGAGTCCCTCACTTCTTTTCCGATCCTGTCGGACAAAGAACCTCGCCTTCGAAAGTATGATGGCATTCTACTGCTCGCCTCATATCGAAGCGAAATTCCGCTGATTGAATTGATGACTTACCGCCCTTTGTTTAGTTGACAGCTAAAAAAATCGGTCTTGGCTTTTTGGCCAAAACCGACTTTGAGCTGGATGTCGCAATAACCCTGAAATGACGTTTGGACCAGGGTTTTATCGGCCTGATCCAGCGGCCTGCGGTGTGGATTCCGATTTCAGCTCGTCGATCAGCCGAGACGCATCGCGGATCGATAGTTCTTCCAGTTCCGAGAGGTGGAAACGAGAGGTCAGCAGGGCGCGTCCAGGTCGATTCCGACTCGGCTGGCGATTGCTCGGATGGCTGCGACCTGTTTCTGCGTTGTCGTCTACAAGGTCGATCGACTCAGCCGTTCGCTGCTAGAATTCGCCCGTGTAATGGAAACGTTCGACAAGTTCATGGTAGACCTTCCATATTATAAAGATCGCTGCCCAGGCAAAATTATTCACCGAATCAATTTGCCCAAACTTTTACATTGCGTCCGACTTCATCGAGCATGTATCGCAGGTGATCAAAATTCGGATGCTTCATCCGCACCCAAGCGTTGGCCATATAACCCGCTTCGACGCCTTGCGTGGGCGTTCCCTGTTCCGGCAAATGGCAATCAACCATCCATTCGCCGAAACGACCTTGAATTTCTTCGAGCCCGCTGTAGCCGGAAATACGACCGTCCTGACTCGGCCGAAGCGCAATGATTCCCGCACTGAATCTTCGCGACGGAGCCGCTTCAAGATGCCCATGCGTTACCGCCTTGGCCCACTGAGCATAAAGATCAATGTCATTGGCGACATTGTACAAATCCCACGCCTTCACACCCGGCGGACGGCAGCCGATCTCCGAGAACTTGAGACCTTTCGGGCCGAAAAACCACTCCATGTGGGTCGCAGCCGTACCGATATTGAAGGCCTTGATAACTTTGCGTCCCAGCGATTTGACTTCGTTATAGTGCGATGACGAATCGACCTGGTTCGTCGTCACGAACTGGGGTGAAATCCAGCGATGTCGCATGGCCTCAAGCACGTTGGGATAATAGTGCGTAATAAACTCCAGCACGACGTGACCGTTGACGGTAATCGTATCATAAAAACCTTCGTGACCTTCGATGAACTCTTCTACAGCAACATTGCCTCCGCGCCCCACGGCAGATTGGTCCAGTGCCTGATGAAGCTGTTCCAGATTGTCGGTGCGATGCGTTCCCGATGCGCCAGCGCCACTGCGGGGTTTGATAATTAGCGGAAAGCCCACTCGACTCGCAAATTCCAGAATTTCCTTCCGGTCGCCGCTGCCGAGCGACTGAGCACAGGGCACATCGGCGCCGCGCAGCACTTCTTTCATCGTCGGCTTGTCGCGACAAAGATGCGACGTATGCACCGAAATGCCGGGAATGGTGCAAGCCTCGCGGACACGAGCGGTTGGCATGATGTGAGCCTCGATCGTGGCCTCCATTCGGTCCACCCACATTTTGCTTTGAATGAATCGGACGGCTTCGATCATTCGGGCTTCATCGCACACGGACGGAACCTGAATGTACTCGAATAACCAGTCCCTGAGTTGGCTGTCCAGTGAATCCTTGGAACGCTCGCCGATGGCGACGACCGTCGCTCCGGCACTGACCAGCCCCCGCACGAATTCTCGCTGGTTGGCGGGAAACGCAGGTTCAACAAAAATAACGTTCATTTTTAATTCCTTGGGTGGCCGCTTGGCGTTGCGGCACGGTTAAACGACATTTTATTCCACAGGGCGTGCAAACGGTTTGGTTTGGGTTAAACTGAAACACACTCAATCCAACTCCCTAGCTCAAATCTTAACTCAATTTACTTTCTATCAAACTGATTGTCTGATGAAAAACGTGATTTTTGTAGCTCCGTATTTCATGGAAGCAACGGAGCGGTTCATTCTGGCGGCGACGATGACCCCGGAAACACGGGTCGGGCTGGTCAGTTGCGACCCGCTGGAGAAATTATCGGGGAATCTTCGCGAACGGTTGGCCGGGCACTATGCCGTCGAGAATATCAGTACCGGCGAGCTATTTCGCGGCGTGCAAGCCATCGGACGGGCCATGGGACAGGTCGATTGTATTCTGGGAATGCTGGAACAGATTCAGGTTCCACTGGGCGAGATTCGAGATCGACTGGGAATTCCCGGCATGGGAGCAACGGCTGCCAACCATTTTCGCGACAAGGGGGTGATGAAATCGGTTTTGCGAGCCGCCGGGCTGCCAACGGCAAAACATGGCGTAGCCGATTCTCATGATCGAGCCTTTCAAATTGCTTCCGAAATTGGTTTCCCGTTGATCGTCAAACCACCCGATGGCGCTGGCTCGAAAGGGACGTTTCGATGCGACAGCACGCAACAGCTTCACCAGACCATGCAGGTCCTGAACCCGCGTGAACAAAGCCCGATGGTGCTGGAGGAGTTCATTGTCGGCACGGAACATTCGTTCGACAGCGTCTGTATTGACGGGAAACTGGTCTGGTCCTCGATCTCGCATTATTCGCCGGGGCCGCTAGAGGTGGTTCGCGAGCCGTGGATTCAGTGGTGCGTGATGATCCCGCGAGAAGTGGATCGGCCTGAGTATCAACCGATTCGCCAAGTCGCCCCATCCGCGCTCCATGCACTTGGAATCGGTACAGGCTTGAGTCATATGGAGTGGTTTCTCCGGCCCGATGGCAGCGTCGCGATTTCGGAAGTCGGCGCTCGCCCGCCCGGAGCCCAGTTTACTTCGCTGATGTCGTATGCCCATGATTTTGATTTGTATCGGGCTTGGGCCGAGTTGATGATCCACAACCGATTCCATCTGCCGGAAAAAAAATGGTCCGTAGGGGCCGCCTATCTGCGTGGGATGGGGCAGGGGAGAGTCGCACAAATTCATGGGCTGCATGAGATCGCTCAGTCGCTCGGGCAACATGTGGTCGAAGCAAAAATCCCACAAACCGGCCAGTCCCCCACAGGCAGCTACGAAGGAGAAGGCTACATCATCGTCCGGCACCCTGAGACGGCCATGGTAGAACGGATGCTGAAACAGATTGTCAGCTCCGTGCGAGTAGAATTAGGCTAGTTTTTCATCCCTCATCCCTCCCAAAATGAACGTCCTTAAAATTTCTCCTGGTTATCCTGTCGAGCAACCTTTTTTTACTCGTGGGCTTGCGAGTCTCGGGCATTCCGTGATTGGACTCGGCGATCAGGCCGAACACGATCTGTCTCCGGTGGCCAAGCATGCGCTGGCCGCCTATTTTCGTGTGAATCTGGGCAACGAAAACGAAACCCTGGCAAAGGTAGCCGAGATTGCGAGCAAGGTACGGATTGATCGCGTGGAATGTACTTGGGAGCCCTATGTGATTCTGGCGGCGCGAATTCGCGAGATGCTGCGACTGCCGGGAATGAATGTTCAGCAGGTTCTTCCCTTCCGCGACAAGGAGCTGATGAAACGTGCGCTCGATCGAGCCGGCATACGCACCCCCAAACACGCCAGCACCACAACCAAGGATGGGGTCCGGCAAGCCGCATCGCAAATCGGGTTTCCCATCTGCGTCAAACCGATTGCAGGCGCTGGATCGGCGGACACCTATCGAGTCGACGATGCGAAACAACTGGAAGATGTCTTGAATCGGCTCGGTCACATTTCTGAGGTCAGCGTCGAAGAGTTCATCGAAGCCGATGAGTTCACGTTCGACACCGTATGTGTCGACGGCGAGATCAAGTTTTTCAATATCTGCCAGTATCGCCCGCGTCCGTTGATTGCCCGCCAGCTTTCGTGGATCAGTCCGCAAACGCTAACGATCCGCGATGTCCACCATCCGTTTTACGAATCGGGCGTGAAGATGGGCTATGACGTGATCAAGGCATTGGGATTCCAATCGGGCTTCACGCACATGGAATGGTATCGAAAATCGAATGGTGAAGCTGTTTTCGGTGAAATTGCGGCTCGCCCGCCCGGTGCAAACACAGTGGATTTGATGAACTTCTCGAACGACTTCGATATCTATCGTGGCTGGGCGGAGGCGGTGACGCTCGGAACCTTCAGTGAACCGATCACGCGAAAGTATCACGCAGCCCACATTTTCAAACGGGCACAAGGAGAGGGAAGAATCCAGTCGATTCAGGGCTTGGAAGGCCTGATTCGAGATTTCGGCGAACATTTTGTGGTCGTTGATCTACTGCCGCTCGGTGCGATGCGCCGCGACTGGAAACAAACTTTGCGATCCGACGGCATGTTGATCGTCCGGCACCCCGACTTGAATTCACTGTTTGAAATTCTGGATCATATTGGAACCCGATTGCAGATGTACGCAGGGTAGGTTTTTGAAATTTCAGGACTTAAATCCTTTCCACAGCCGTTCACGAACTCAGTGGCATCCGCTGACGAAACAAGGATCGGAACACTAATTTTCACTAATCAACGCTAATCTAACCCTCTATTAGTGTTGATTAGCGTTGATTAGTGTTCACCTGCTTTCAGCCGACTTTCTACAGCTAAATATTCCCTCGTGAAAGTTCCCCCCTTTTCGTTATGACCATTGAGAACCAAGAACTTGACGTCCTGATCGTTGCTCCCCATCCTGACGATGCCGAACTGGGCATGGGAGGAGCGATTTTGAAAATGTCGGCCGACGGTTTGCGAGTTGGCGTGCTGGATTTGACCAACGGCGAGCCGACTCCGTTTGGTTCTGTGGAAACGCGACAGGCCGAAACCGGGGCCGCCAGTCAAGTGCTTGGGTTGACCTGGCGTGAGAATCTAGGGCTGCCGAACCGGTCCTTGCAGCCGACGCTTGAGGCACGCGAGAAACTGGCGGTGGTCATTCGTCGGGTCAGACCGAAATGGCTTTTTGCTCCCTATTGGGTGGATGCCCATCCCGATCATGTCGCGGCGACTGAGCTGGTGGAAGCCGCTCGGTTTTGGGCCAAGCTGACGAAAACGGATATGCCCGGCGATCCGTTCCATCCCCAGCGAATCTACAACTACTACTGCGTCCATCTGAAAATGCATCCGACGCCAGCATTTGTGCTGGACATCAGCCCGTTCTGGGAACGCAAGATCGATTCGATTCGATGCTACCACAGCCAGTTTATTGCCGGTCGCGAGACTCGCTCGCCATCGTTTCTCGACCAACTTCGCGATGAAGCATCGTATTGGGGAAAATCGATCGGCGTTGAGTACGGCGAACCCTTTACATCACGGGAGCCGCTCGGATTGACGGATTTCTCATCGTTGATTTGAGGTAGAATATTCCGTGGTGCACCTGGTTCGGGTCGCTGTTCAAGGGCCGCTTTTCGAGTAGGATGATGGTTGGAAATTCGACAACGCGCAAGAATGGAGACTTAAACGCGTTTAGCAGCGATTGATTCACCATTGCAGCCGTGCGAAATTCTGAAACGGATCCACTCACCTACTAGCCAACATCCACCTTCCCATGACCCGCAAATCTATTGCCCTGATTCTCGGTGGCGGCCGCGGAACGCGACTGGCACCTTTGACTTCGATTCGCAGCAAGCCAGCCGTACCACTCGGCGGCATGTACCGTTTGATCGACGTTCCGATTTCGAACTGCATCAACAGCGGGATTAATCGAATTTTTGTGCTGACTCAGTTCATGTCGGTCAGTCTTCACAGTCATATCCGTCGAGCCTACACATTTGATCATTTCAGCGGCGGGTCCGTGGAGCTGTTGGCGGCCCAGGAAACCCTGAAGTCCGGAGCCGAATGGTATCAGGGAACGGCCGATGCGGTCCGCAAGAATTTTGATTACTTCGATCAGCCGGGTGTGGACTATGTGGTTATTCTGTCGGGTGACCAGTTGTACCGTATGGATTACCGGCAGTTGATTGATACTCACATCAAAGCCGACGCGGATGTGACGATTGCCTGTATTCCGGTCAATCGAGAGGACGCCCGCGGTTTCGGCATCATGCAGGCGGGCCCCGGCGGACGAGTGGTCGATTTCGTGGAAAAACCACAGACCGACGAACTGCTGGATCTCGCTCGCACGGATGCGGGGTGGATCGAATCGCAGGGGATCCAAAGTAAGGGTCGAGAATACCTGGCCAGTATGGGGATTTATGTGTTCAACCGGCAGTTGTTGCGCGATGTTCTGCTCAGTAACAACCATGCCGATTTCGGAAAAGAGATTTTTCCGGAGACCATCAAAACGCACAAAGTCCACATGCATCTGTTTGATGATTACTGGGAAGATATCGGAACCATACGGGCTTTCTACTCTGCCAATTTACAAATGGCTTGCGACAATCCACCGTTTGAAATTTCCAGAGCCGACGCACCGCTTTACACTCGGCCCCGATTTTTAGCACCGTCCCGCATTTCGGGAGCCTCGGTCAAACAGAGCTTGATTGCCCCGGGGTGTTTTATCTCCAGTTCGGCGACGATCGAAAACAGTGTCGTTGGTATTCGGACCATGATCGGTCCCGGCGTGACGATTCGGAATTCCATTCTGATGGGAAACGACTACTACGAACACGATTCGCAGCATCTGCTGCGCGATGTTCCGCTGGAAATCGGCGAAGGGTCTGTCATCGAAGGCGCGATCATCGACAAGAATGTCTCGGTAGGCAAAGGCTCGCGTATTGTCAATGAAGCTAGGCGGGAGACGACTTCGCTAAGTCATCCCGTTTGCGTGATCCGCGATGGGATCCCGATCGTGATCAAGAACTCGATCCTCCCAGACGGCTGGAATCTGGAAGCGGAAGTGAGGGATGAAGGATGATTCTTGAAAATCGGCATACTAGCACTTTGCCGTTAAGTTGCCGTTATCGCTATTTAACGGTCTAATTTATTTCATTGTCAGTTTTTTTTTGACAAATCTCGTCAAATTCTCTTTTTGCCTACTGGTCGCTTTAATCCGAATTGTTAGCTTAATCCGTCAACTTGAACGCTCGTTTAGAGTTCGACAACAAGATGATCGGGGTGATCAGGGACCGACGAGCGTCAGGCGGGAAAAGGACATCAGGACAAGAAGGCTTCCTTCCTCAAAGGACTTGAAGATGGAAGTGAATCTTTGAAATCTAAACCGAACCAGGCAGATTCGGCCAAGGAAGGTCGATCAACCACAGGAAAAAGGATACCAGTACGATGCGAACCTGTTTTGCAGCCGTGATTGTTGTAGCAACGTTGTGTTTTCTGACTTCGACCGATCTTCTGGCAGCCAGCCCTACCTGCCAGACCCAAACTTACACTTCTTCTGCTGGCCCGAATTCGGTGGCAACCCCAGCCGCCTCCGCAATGCTGAAAACGGCCAGCGACATTGCTCAACAGGGCGATGCATTGGGAGGCTTCGATAGGGCCAAGGATGCCAAACAACTGGGGGCTTTTGATTCGGCGACCTCCGTTGAATATCTCAACACGCTGCTGACCATCATTGAGCATGCGGACCATGATCAGAAAGGCGCTATCGTCAATGAAGCGATCTCCACGATCGACCAGCTGAGAAAGAATATTGATTTCAGCGGTGAGGGGAATCCGCAGACAGCCTATTTCTTCATGGTCGCGACGGGCAAGTTGGCCGATGTTTCGCTGTCGCTCAATGAAACGACCTATATCCATCTCAAGAAATACAGTGGAAAAATCGCTCGCAGTTTGGGACAGAACCCAAACTATCCGGCCGACGGAAGAAATTTTCTGGCCGATCCGCTGGCCGAGTTGGCCACCGCTCTGGCGATCGCCAACAATATGGCCGACGCCAAAGTCGCCATGACGGAAGCCAACCAATGGGGCTTCGCGGGTTACGACAAGCTGGTTTCATCGCCATTGCTAGAGCGAGTTCAGGAGAAGGAGCAGTTTGTCGCCCACGTCGAGGGTTTGCATCAACAGTACCGGAAATCGCTCAAAGCCTGGAGTGCGAAGGAGATTCGCGACTTTCAGCCATTTCGATTTGCCTGCCATCTGGAAGACGTGACCGGTGGGACCGTTTCAACCAACGATTTCGATGGGCATATTCTGGTCATCGATTTATGGGCGACCTGGTGTCCTCCGTGCCGTGAGACCCTGCCGAACTTTCAGCAACTGGGCAGGGAATATCATAAATCGGGCGTTCGGGTGTTAGGGATTTCAATGGATTCGCCTGACGATCCAGCCAGTTCCATTAACACGGTCAAAGCGTTTCTGAACGAAAACAACTTTGATTTTGCCTGTGGGATGGGAACGGCGGATTTGAAAAGCACGCTTCCGGCGGATTTGAAGTTGCCAACGACGCTGTTCGTAGATCGCTCGGGGGCCGTACGCTATATGGCGACCGGTTCTCATGATTTCGACAAAATGGCGGCCATCACGGAGGCACTGCTAAGCGAAAAGCAACCGGTTCAGGCGCCTGCTCAGCGGGATCCGCGAATCGAGTGATCGTTCGAGTCATCGTTCCTGTAGCATTTTTTACAACTGTTCAGAATTTAGCGGTCAGGAAAGTTGAACAAATTGGGCGGTTCTGAGCACCAATATCTTTTTGTGACCTAGTTTTGAGGGTAAAGTAATCTGGACAAAAATTGCCGTCATTTTCTGCCGGGCGAGTTGCCAGATTGAGAATTGATTTCCGGCAAGTGCTTGAGCCTGGTCTGTGCAGAGCGACCGGCTTCAAGCTTCATACCATTCCACAACAACGAAACCAGAGGTTAGAAATGCGTCGTTGCTCCACCCGCAAATTGAGTTGGGTCTTGGCCCTTCTATCAATTTCCACCTTCAGCATTCCCGGTACGACTTTCGGCCAGGAAGGTGAAGGCGCCGCCAAGGACGAAAGACCGGCGGCGGCCGAAAGGCCCAAACAGGATTTTCCTCCCTTGGCGAAAGTCATCGAGGGATTTACCGAAGTGAAACCCGAGGACGGATCGACTCCCTTTTTCAGGCTATGGAAAAACAAGGAAGGCCGTGTACTCGCGGAACTCCCCAAAGACTATGCCGCACCGACGACTCGTCACTTCATCGCTCCAACGGTTGCCGGTGGCGAAGAACAAGCCGGGTTGCAGTCGGGCGATTTCTACGTCTACTGGAAACGATATGGCAAACAAGTCGCACTTGTTGCCGAGAACTTGAGATTTAAAGGTTCGGATGATGAATCGAAATCTTCGGTCAAGCGACTCTTCACCGACCGAGTGATGATCAGTCTGCCTATCTTGGCGATTGAAGGTGCCGGTCCGGTGATCGACCTCAATCATTTACTGGTCAGCAACGCCAGCGTATTCCTGGGTGGAGACTATCGTGCTCAAAGCAATCTCGTCGATGTCAAGCGGCTCAAAGCGTTCCCCAAGAATGTGGAAATTGCTTTCGAAGTTCCAATGGGCAATGGGCAACTGAAGACCTTGCATTACTCGATTTCAAAGATCGAAGGAACGGCCAACTTCAAGCCCCGGAAAGCCGATCAGCGAATCGGGTACTTTGTCACGTCTTATTCGGACTATGGCAAGTACGAGAAAGACGAGACCAATGTCTACTACATCAATCGCTGGAATCTGGAAAAGCGGGATCCGAGCCTCAAGCTCAGCCCTGCCAAACAACCGATTGTGTTTTATGTTGAGCACACGACTCCCGTCCGTTATCGACGATGGGTGCGTGAAGGCATTTTGTACTGGAATGAGGCTTTTGAAAAAGTCGGTATTTCGGGTGCGATTGAAGTTCGCCAACAAGACAAAGTAACCAACGCGTTCATGGATATTGATCCAGAGGATGTTCGTTACAATTTTGTTCGCTGGTTGAACAACAACATCAGCACCGCGATCGGCCCGAGTCGCGTCAATCCGCTGACCGGTGAAATTCTCGATGCCGACATCATTTTGACCGACGGCTGGATTCGTGAGTTCGAGCAGCAGTTCTCGCAAATGATGCCCAAAATTGCAATGGACGGCATGTCCGCCGAAACCCTGGCTTGGCTTGCCAAACATCCTCATTGGGATCCGCGTATCCGGATGGCAGAACCCGAGCGACGCGATTTCATCCAGCAGCAACTCGCCTATCAGGCTCAGCGCTCGCTCGCCCAGTTTCACGCTCAAGGAAATAGTGAATCCGATTCAAAATTGATGGGATCCTCTCCCTGGGATGGCATTCTGAATCGCACCACCGAGGTCAACGGTGCCTGTATGGCCGCCGAAGGTCGCTCGATGGATGTTGCTCTGATGCGAATGAGCATGGAAATGATGCGGAATGAGCTTCTGCGAGGCGCCGATGATGAAAAAGATGGAGCTAAAAACGGCGACAAGGAAGACAAAAAAGATGAATCCAAGAAAGACGAAGAGCAAATGCTTGACGGCATGCCCGAGTCGTTCATCGGCCCATTGCTAGCCGACCTGGTGGCTCACGAAGTGGGACACACGCTGGGCTTGCGACACAATTTTAAAGCATCGAGCGTCTACTCGATCGCGGAAATGAACAGCGAAGAACATAAGGGCAGCAAGACACTTGCCGGAAGCGTGATGGACTACCTGCCGACCAACTTCAAGGTCGACAATGGCACCATTCAGGGCGACTGGTCAATGATCAGCGTCGGACCTTATGACATGTGGGCCATCGAGTATGGCTACACCATGAATGACAAAGATCTGCCAAAGATTTTGTCGCGGGTGGCAGAGCCTGAACTGGCCTATGCGACTGACGAAGACACGACGGGCCCCGATCCGTTGGCTCGCCGATATGATTTCGGTCGCGATCCGCTTGATTTCGCCAAAGATCAAGTCTCGCTGGCGGTCAAACAACGCGAACGGATCCTGACGGATTTCGTTAAGGACGGTGACGCTTGGGAAAAATCCCGACAAGCCTACTTGATGACCGTCGGACTTCAAACCAAGGCCACCGCCATGATGTCCAACTGGATTGGCGGAACCTTTGTCCACCGCGACAAGAAAGGGGATCCGAACGGACGCACTCCCGTGGTTCCCGTACCGGCTCAAACCCAACGTCAGGCTTTGAATTTCGTTCTCGAAACGATGTTCAATGACGAATCGTTCGGTTTGAATTCGGAACTGTTGAATCACATGACTTCAAACTTCATGAGCCGACGTGATTTCCGATCGGGTGGTGAAGCGGCTTGGCCCGTTCATGACCGGATCATCGGAATGCAGGCCACCACACTGACGCAATTGATGAACCCCACTGTTTTGCGGCGGGTTTACGACAACGAGTTGCGTACACCCGCGGATCAGGATGCACTGACCCTCAATGAACTGCTGTCGACGATCAACAAGGAGGTCTGGAAAGAACTGGAGCAGCCCGCGAATGGAAAGTTCAGCGAGCGTTCACCCGCCATTTCCAGTTTGCGACGAAACTTGCAAACGGAACACCTCCAGCGTCTGTTCGATCTTGCCTCAAGCAGTTCCAGCAGTGCTGCCATGAAACCGATTTCGAATCTGGCGGCGTTGTCTCTGACTGAACTTCAGGAGAAACTGAAAACGGCCTCGGAGAAAGATTTTGACGCCTATACCAAAGCCCATCTCAACGATGCGTTGAAACGAGTGACTCGATTTAATGAATCGATCTACGTCATCAACGGTGGCGGTGGTTCCGGGGGCGGCGTGCTGGATTTGTCCATGCTCTTTGGTCAGGACGGTCAGCCGGTCGAGAATCCATAATCGACCGATCTCCATTGCGATGGATTCAATCTCTTCGCATTGATCAATCGATGAAAATCAGAAAGGCTCCCGTGATGGGAGCCTTTTCTTTGTCTTCCTATGAACAGGTACGAATCTTGAACCGTGGCGAAACGGAGGCGTACAAAACATGACGACCACCGTTCTGATTGGAACCGACGAAGCGGGGTACGGGCCGAACCTTGGGCCGCTGACGATTTGCGGTTCAAGGTGGCTGGTTGAAAGCAGCGACGACCATCTGAACGAACGTTTGCAACGATTCGGGAAAACCGATTCGGCGCACGCGGCCGATGGTCATATTCAAATCGGAGACTCCAAGCAGATTCATCGTCCGAATGATCTTTCGCGGCTTGAGTTGCCAGTGTTGGCCATGATTCACTCGGCAACCGGCCAGATTCCGCAGACGTTTGAAGCCCTTTTGCAGGAGATTTGCAATCCAGCCGCATTCCCTACACCCGAGAATCCGGGATGCATCTCTGCCCGCAATTTGAATATCCCCGTAGCCTGCAACCGGGAGAAAATTCTCAATGCAAGCCGGCAGTTTTCAGCGTCCTGCGATCATGCAGGAATCAAGCTGGTCTCACTTCGTGGCCGAGTCATTTATCCGGCGAAATTTAATTCACTGTTGGTCACTTTTGGAAACAAAGCCAATCTGCTTTCCTCAAACACGCTTCAGATTGTAAAAGACTTGGTCGATTCAGGCTCGAATCCTCAAGTGTTCAGGATCTTTTGCGACAAGCACGGTGGCCGTGATCGGTATGGGGCCTTGATTGGACATTGGCTGACCGATCAATTCGTATCCGTCGCTTGCGAATCCGAGGAGCGGAGCGTCTATCAATATTACGAGACCGATCGACATTTTGAGATCAGTTTTCGAGCGAGGGGCGAATCTCTTTTGCCTATTGCCGTCAGTTCCATGATTGCCAAATACCTTCGGGAGCTTTCCATGACGGCTTGGAACCGTTTCTGGCAGCAACACCTGCCGCACCTTGCACCAACCAAGGGCTATCCGATGGACGCCAAGCGATTTATCGCCGATATCGCCGAAGTGCGAAACGCACTTGAGATTCCGCTGGAAACGGTTTGGCGGTCCAAGTGAGGCGGAACCGTTCTGCGTCGCCCATCTGCCCAAATATCCAGCGGGGTACTATAATTCAGGGTAACCGTTTACGAGAATGTGAAACTGAGCAACAGGAGCGTTAGGTGGCAGAAAAGGTAGTGATCATCGGCAGTGGACCGGCAGGCTGGGCAGCGGCCATTTATGCCGCGCGGGCGAATCTGTCGCCCCTGTTGTTTGAGGGGACGGTCAAGCCGGAAATGATTCCATTGGGACAGCTTGCCTTCACCACGGAAGTCGAAAACTATCCAGGATTTCCATTTGGAAACGTGCGAGCGTTCATCGAAAGTGCCGTCGACAAATCAAGGCACTGGAACCTGCCTCCCGCACCCAACCACAAACGAGACGGTCAATACCATTACGCAGTTCAAGGAACGGAGTTGATGGAATTGATGAAACAGCAAGCGCTCAATTTCGACACGCGTGTGGTGGGAGACGACATCATTGACATCGAGATTGGCCAGCAAATCCATCGCGTGATTCCGGCAAACGGTGATCCCGTCGAAGCCCATACGATCATTGTGGCCACCGGGGCTCGCGCGAATTATCTTGGGCTTCCTTCGGAAGAACAGTACAAAAACAAGGGCGTAAGCGCCTGTGCGGTATGTGATGGGGCGCTGCCGATCTATCGGGAAAAGCCGTTGGCGGTTGTCGGAGCCGGAGATTCGGCGGTGGAAGAAGCAACCTATCTGGCAAACCTGAAGGGGGCCGATCGAATCCACATGATCGTTCGCCGCGATCAGATGCGAGCCTCAAAAATCATGCAACAGCGGGCACTGAACCATCCCAAGATTGAAGTCCACTGGAATCGCGTGGTCGACCAAGTGCTGGGTGATGGCTCGTTGGTCAATGGTCTGCGATTGAAAAGCACCGTCGATGACTCGACCGAGGAAATCGCGGTTGGCGGGATGTTTGTCGCGATTGGACACACTCCGAACACAGCATTTCTCAACGGGAAACTGGAAACCAATGACAAAGGCTACATCCAGTGGCAACTGCCGTTCCGTACCCACACCAGCGCACCCGGGATTTTTGCTGCGGGCGACGTCGCCGATGATTACTATCGTCAAGCGATTACCTCGGCCGGAACGGGCTGCATGGCCGCGCTCGATGCAGAACGCTACCTCGTCGAAAAATCGATTGACTAATCAAACGGATACCTGATACCTGAAGCCTGATAACTGACCCTTGATCGCTCAACATTACTATTTTCTGGGAACCTACAATGAAACTTTTCAACTCATCTCTTTTCTACCATCCAGCATTCAAAATCGTAGGTCTCGCGATCCTGGTGATGGTCTCAAGCATTCTTGGTGTAGCGATTGGTAACCGTTTTACTCCATCGCCGCAGAAGGAATGGCCGATTCCGTTGCTGGCCGATTCGGCTGCCAAAGGTAAAACGGTTTCGCTTGCGACCGGACTGATTTCGCCTGAGATTGAAGGCCTGTATGTTCTCGATCATGCCAGCGGATTGCTGCAGTGCTGGATTCTCAATCCGCGAAACGGTGCGGTGGGCGGAGTCTATCAAGCCAACGTGATGGCGGATTTTGGGGCCGATAAAATCGGTCAGGGTGATTTCGTGATGGTGGCCGGCGGATTCGCATTTACCGGGGGACACACAGGCAATATGACACCCAGTAGCTCCATCGTGTACGTGGCCGATGAATCATCTGGTGTGGTCGTGGGGTATCATTTCGCCTTCAACCGAAATGAATTGAACCGTGGGATCATGCAACAAGGAATGCTGCGACGTGTTTGCGGCGGCCCTTCTCGCACGGCGAATCTGGAGCGCGATCAATAATTGCTGATACACCATGTCCAAACGAAAATCGGTAAACCTCATTTTCTTCAGCCTGTCTTTTCTGTGGTTGACAGGAGGTGGGGTCGTAGCGACCTCGTTCGGACAATCCGTCGAATCAGCCAGTTCAAGTGATGTCAGGATCCAATTCACCGAAAGTCCGACTGGTATCTCGGTCATGGCCGGTGGAGAAGTTTTTACCGAGCTTCACAAATCCGGTTTTGACAAGCCTATTCTCTATCCGGTTTTTGGGCCAAATCAGATTCCCATGACCCGCAGTTGGCCGATGCGCAACGACGTGGAAGGTGAGCCGCGCGATCATCCTCATCACAAATCAATTTGGCTGGGGCATATCGTCAACGGTATCGATTTCTGGACCGAACGCGATGGATTGGTCGAACTGAAGAGCGTTGAGATCGATGAAAAAAATAGCTCCATCGAGACCAAGTCGGAATGGGTGCGGAGGTCGGATCGATCCGTGATCTGCTCGGACCGCATTGTTTATCAATTTGGAGCCACTGAGAAAGCTCGCTGGCTCGACGCCACGATCACGTTGATTGCCAGTCATCAAGACTTGATTTTAAACGATACCAAGGAAGGCTTCTTTGCGATCCGGACACACCCCCATTTGCAGTTGACTCCAACGAGGGTGAAAAAGGCTGCCGGAGTTGCGGGGGTAGCAGGCAATGGCGAGGGAGTTGTTGACAGACCGGGAGGTCTATCCCACGAGGGGGCTGATATTGCCGGAACGGCAATCAACAGCGAAGGCGTCGAGGGAAAGGCGGTATGGGGCAAGTCGGCCAAATGGGTGCTGTATTCAGGCCGCATCAACGGCCAGGAGGCAGCCATCGCGTTCATGGATCATCCAGACAACTTGCGACATCCGGCTCCCTGGCATGCGAGAGATTACGGACTGGTGGCCGTCAATCCGTTCGGCCTCCATGAGCTGCAACAAAAGCCGGCCAAAGCGGGAGAAACCCCTATAAAAAAGGGAGAGCAGGTCACGTTGCGATACCGGCTTGTTTTTATCCAAGGTATTCCCGATGTGCGTGAAGTCGAAAACGGGTACGAGTTGTTTTGCCGGTAGGTCAATGCCGATTTACACGACTCATTCTGGTGTGATCTTACCCGCCGGTCGCATTACCGCAGTTTCCCCGCCGATGTTTCTGCTGCGATTTCAGCAATGGCATCCTCAGTGGCTCGCTCGACTGCGCTTTGCCAGGAACGGCAGCCCTGATAGCGCTTGGTTTCGTAAGCAAAAGTAATTCCGCGCGAGCTGTTGATCACCGCTCCCTGACCATTGGGATCCAGGCCGCCAGCAACATCCTTGGCACTGCCCCCTTGGGCACCGAACCCAGGAATCAAAAACAGGGTATTGGGCATCCGCTGCCGCAATTGAGCAAGCTGTTCGGGATACGTCGCGCCGATCACCGCGCCGGTCGAGCCATACCCGCATGCACCTGCGCTCTGTATTGCAAGCGATTGAATCCAATCGGCCACGGTTTCGTAAAGCGAGCCACCGTTGATGGACAGTTCTTGCAACGTCTTGCTTCCGGGGTTCGATGTTTTAACCAGCACATAGATGCCGGCTTGATGGGCATCAGCAACTTTGACGAACGGTTCAATACTGTCGCCACCAAGGTAGGGGTTCACCGTCAAGGCATCACATCCCCAGGGGCTAAGAGGCTTGTCACCGAGGTACGCTTGGGCATAGGCTTCTGCCGTCGAGCCAATGTCTCCCCTTTTAGCATCCATAATCACCATCAGACCGCGAGCTTTCGCGTAGTCAACCACTTCACTCAGTGCGACGGTTCCGCTTGCCCCCAGTTGCTCAAAGAACGCTGATTGGGGCTTGATGGCGGGAACAAGCGGGTGGATGACATCGATAATTTCTGTGCAAAATTTCACATATCTATTGGCCAGGTGGTCAGAATCGTTCGTCTGGTTTGAATCCGAGCTTTCGCGAAGTTCTGGGGGCAGTTGTTCCCAGCGGGGGTCCAAGCCCACGACTAAAGGCGTTTTCTTTTGTTCAATTGCCTGACACAGTCGATCGGCAAAGGAGAGTTTTGACAATTTATGTCCAGTCATGACGAAGGGCAGAGAGTTGGTTAGATTGCGGAGGCGTGAACATTTATTTCATGACTTCGATATCGTCCACGGTCAGGATTTCAATCGTGACGGGGTCGCTGCCCCATTTATCTCTCACGACTCCCCGAACACGGATCTGCTTGTCCACATAGGTCTCAAGCTGTTCTTTGCTGATGTGGTCGGTCGGCACTCGAACTGGGAGCAAGTCCCCGCGATTTTTACTAAACAAAATATAGGCAGTTTTTCCGGAACGGCTGACATCGATCCTGTGTACCTGGCCTTCGATCCGAATGACGCTTTTGGCGAACGATTCAAACTGCTCGGGCTTGGCAACCGGATAGGTGCCATCCGCATGGGGTTTCGGCGGGGGAAGCGAAGCCGGCTTTGAGGCCGAATTTTGGTCCGACTGAGGGACAGTTTCTGGACGTGCGACGGCACGGGTCGAATTTGCATTCGAAGGGGACGAACTGCGAGCCGTTGTTTCGGTTCTTGCCGAAGTTGGGTCCGATTTTGAGGGGGGCACAGAGGTCAGTTCATTGGCTGATCGGTTCGACGTTTTGGAGGTCGATTGATTTTGCGATTCGGGCTGCTGCAAATCGAAGTTTTGGATCGGTGAAGAATAGCCAGCAGGGGTGGTCGATTGGCCGGGCGACTCCCGACTGGTTGTGTGCTGAGATTGGGCCACCTGCGCTAGTGCCGAGCCTTTCATGCTCAGCCAAACAATCCCGAATCCGAGCATCGCTCCCAGCACTCCCATTGCTGCTGCGGCAAACAGAACTTTGCGAATTCTATCTTGTTGACTCGAATCGGACGGATGGTTCCAACTTTTTTTTGAACTGGGCGATGCCTGGGGTTTTCGGATTCGCGATTCTGATACCGGTGCAACTCGCCTGGACGATGGAGATTCACCGGTTGTTCCGCTGCTACTATCGCTGTGATTGCCGCTTTCAATGGCATCCGGCGCATTGAACTTCACTCTAAGTGTTTCATCGTAGGCCGACTTTTTTTCCGGATGACTCAGGCACAATCGTGCGCGAGCGACGTGGTTGAGAATGGACTGAGCATGTTCAACTCTCAATCCGTGCGAAAGTCCCTGCATTCTGTCGACCAAGCGGTCAACGGCCGTGTCGATCAGCTTAGGATCCGATTCAAAACTCTTCAGCCCCAAAAGCCGATAATGGTTGGGAGGCTGCTGTTCCGGTGGAATCTTCAACCATTCCCAATAAGGATCAAACTTGTCGGCCATTAAACCATCTCACAACAATCACTGAGGCGTCACTTGATCTCCTGATCAAATCAGAGTACCTACAGTTATGGTAGTCCTTGGGCGGAGAAGATTGAACCGGGCTGGCCGTGATTTTTGTGGAGATTACTCATCCGAAGCATCGATTTCAGGTGTATCCCCCATGCGAACCTTGATTTCCTCGACATCATGTGGATTTTCGAAGCTCAGCAGCTTGGTACGACCGTTTTCCTCCTGGTCTTCCAGCAAGCCAGAAATTCGCCATACGGAATTCTGTTTCTTTACTAGCCAAGTCACGGAAAAGCGATCTTCCGGTCTTCCCACACCTTCGATAATTTCGCATTCCACATAGGCAACTTCGTTCTTAATCGTCGCGTAGTTCGGCTCGCCAATCTCAAATCGGCAATCGGAACCACCCAAAGGTTGCAACACCAATTGTGCTTTTCCGGTCACCGTCAATGCCGACCGGGTCAACAGGTTTTCGGCGGCGATCCGATTCCCGGACTGGAGCAATTCCAGGAATCGCTGGCAAACCTGGCGGGCGTCCGATTCGTCAATGGGAGCAGGCTGAGCCGTTGCAGAAGAGGCAGGAGACGTTTCCGACTCTAGCTTGCTCGGAGCGGCAACGGAGGTTGGGACCCGATCCGACACAGTGACTCGGATGGGATTCGTCTCCTGAGAAAGGTCCGTTGGATTAGCCTGGGCTGTTCCGGAATCCGATGTTTGATTGGAACAGCCCGATAGGCCCGCGCCCGATAGGGATAAAACGACGATGAAAAAGCTAAAAAGATTCCACTTTGCGCTCGACATTGGGACGATCCCTCCTTGAAAAACTGGACTGGGCAACACGGTTTGTTATTCCATACATCCCCAATTCTGGTTTTTGTCGAAATTTCGGTCAAGGCGAGTTTTAGGGACCCCTCTCACATTCGGCCACATCGTTGGGATAAAGCAGGCACGCGCATCCCTGGCAATAAACCACGCGACTGGCCCTCACATCGGCCGCCATTTGCTTTGTCAGGGCCTGATTGCAGTTTCCACAGGATTGGCCGTCTGTTTCGCCCAGCACGTCTTCCGCCAGCCCCTTGATGGCATGTCGATATTCCTGAAGGATATTGCCTGGAAGTTTCCGTTCGCGGTCGGCCAGATCCGCAGATACCCGGCCCAACTCCGCCGAAAGCGTCTTTGTTTCGGTCTTTACTTCTTCTTCCATCCGGATCGAGTCGGCTTGCGATTTTTCATAATTCAGTTTGGCTTGTTGGACGGCTTCTTTCGCTTCATCCAGCCGTTCGAGCATTTCGAAAATCTCGTCCTGCAGCACACTGTTGGCCTGAAGGTCTGCGGCGATGCGATCCTTGAGCAACTGGAACTCCTTGTTGGTCTCACAAGTGTTCAACTGGACCTTCATCTGTTCGATTTTGGCCTCTCGTTCATCCAGCTGAAGTTGTCGGGCGTCCACCGCCATGTGAGTCTTCCTGACCAACTCTTTGGCTTCCTCCCATTGGACCAGAAAATTTGCTTCGTTGGACCTGAGCAAACGCAGCTTGCGGGGCCCAAACTCCAGCCGCTCGCGCAGGTCGGATTGCTGTTTCAAAAGCCGGTGGATTGAGCGGATTAGGGAATGATCAAGGGACACAAGCAACTCCGACTTGAAAGGTATCGAATTGAAACGCTATGGTAGCTCATTCCGGCCAGGAAATGAAGGCAGGGCATTTTCAGATCGTTGGGAAAAAGGAATACGGCGACTCGCAAACTCACAAACATCTCCGGACAAACAAAAACTGGAAATCATTGCTGTACCCTGCCTTTAGCCACTTGCATTCTGCACAGCTCCTCTTTAGGATCAGATAGTACCCACTTCGTCGAATGTTTCTTTCAAAACCCGGCCGTCCGTGCATCCACCTTGCAACCGGTATAGAAAGAGTTCTTCCAAATTTTAAATCATGGATTTCTTTCGATTCATCATCGGTTTCCTGCTGTTTCATCGACGAGTCGTCCTCGGCCTTTTGCTGTTGATCGGTCTGTATGTTTTCCTGGTAGTGATCCTGCCTCGATTCTCTCGATCTGGCGATGACGACGCAGGAGTGTCGGAACGAATCGCGACCAGCGAGTCGAATACGACCTTGTTCCACGACCCGGATCATACCGAATTTCTACCTTCCTATGGTGAACGGCGACCCGACGTGGACGCACAAGCTGATCCCCAGCAAGGACTCTCTGGAAATGGTCCCATGGTTGGCAGCCAAGCCTTTGCCAATTCCGCTCTCTCGAGTGACAAGGGAACGCCAGTACCGGCCAACCAGATACTTCGCTCGAACGATGCGGCGGAGATCATCGAAGAGATCATGCGGCTGCGAAAAGCGATCACTGGTTCCAGAAATGACACCTTAACCTTGGTGCTGGCGGAGGATAGCGCCAAGCTTGCCCGAAGAGCGCTGGAACTGCAATTAACTCCACACGAACGTCGCTATGCAATGGGGAGCCTTGCCGAAGCATTGCTGGTTTCAAGATTGGGAAGTATCGCAAATGGAGCTTCGATCGAATCCGTCGATTCCGAGCTTGTCGAGGTCACTCAGGAATTTCTGCAGCACAGTGACCCGCAAGTCCGTGGTTACGCCGCAGTCATTGCGATCACCGACCAGGCTTTTCAGGTTAGTCGCGATCCGACGACCGAGTCACTTGATGGCGTGCAGAAAACGGTGGATCGCATGTTCGACAACCTGATTGAAGTTCCCAATTACTTGCAGAGAGTTTGCCGATTCTTCACGATCAGCAATCTGCCCGTTTCTTCGGTCCCAGGTGCCCAGGAATTTCTCGACCAACTTGCCGAGCGTATGATTGAGCATCGCTCCAACGAAATTCAGTTGATAGGAAAGCAATTCAAAGCCGATCTTGAACTGAGGCGAATCGATTCGGGGAGTCTGGTATTTCAGATCGGTGATGCGGAGTATGATTCTGAAAATCGTGTGGACCGGCTTTTTCAGATCCTTGATGGCTTTCCGGATGCGGGGATCCCGGTCTACCAGATCGCACTCAATGTGATTCGTGAGTACGGGATTCAAAAGAATATCGATCGCGCACGTTCGCTTGGTGAGCGTCTTGAGAATCAGATCTTACCCAACAGGACCGATCCGACATCGAGAGAACAAATACTCAAGCCTCTCAAGGATTTGATGTCTCGGATGCATCCGTAGTAAATTGCGCCGCCAGGCGGCTGCCACTGATTGATATCCCCACCACTTTAACGGCTTTTCGTTTAACCGGTTACCAAACCGTAATTGCATCCTCTAACTGAACTTCGAGCCGTTCGTTCACTTGAGTTCGAACCAGTTCCATCAGACGCAGCACATCATCACTGCTGGCACCCGGCTCGGTGACAAAATAGTTGCAGTTCTTTTCTGATATCGCAACGTTCCCGACGCGAGTGCCCTTGAGTCCGGCTTGTTCAATCAGATTGGCCGCCGGCTCACCGCCATGATCCTTGAAAATATAAGTGGCGTTCTCATCCCAGGTGGGCTGAGAAGCTCTCCGGACGATCCAGCGTTTTTGCATCTGTTTGGTCAGCAGTTCCGGATCTTCCAACTCGAATCGAAATCGAGCTTTGAGAATCACCAGCTCCGTGATGCTGCTTTGGCGATACGAAAAGGATAGATCCTCCTTATTGCGAGTCACCTGTTCGCCCTTGCGGGTCAACAGATCCACAGATTCCACCCACGAGCCAATATCCACACCATAGGCACCGGTGTTATTAAACAGCGCCCCACCGATCGTTCCAGGAATGCCCGTCAATTGCTCTGGCCCAGCAAAACCTTCGCGGACGGCGGACGCCACGAAGTGCGAAATCTGCGTTCCGCTGCCGACGACCAAACCTTCGTTGGCGACTTCAATAGTACAAAATGACGGTGCTGACAACTGGATGACCAGCCCAGGTACTCCCGTTGCCCGAATCAACAGATTCGAACCACGCCCGATCAACCGAATCGGCAACTCATTTTCGGAGAACCGCGTGACCAGCTTGGTCAGTTCCTCCACCGTGGTCGGTTCCGCATAATACTCAGCGACTCCGCCGATTTTCAGACGGGTGAAGGGGGCTAAGGGTTCATTTTCGCGAATGATGTGTTCCAGGCCAGCAGTCAAACTCATGGTTCGGGATCGAGTCGTTGAGGGGTGTGAAGGAGCCGTTGTCAGTTGTGTAACTGTTCTACAATCATTCTACCAATATCGCTCCAGAATGATATTCCCCGGCGACTTGCTGCGATGCAGCGTCAATCCGCGCCCTTTGAGCATCTCTTCCATCGTGTCGAGCATCGCGGGATTGCCGCAAAGCATTACGGTTGAATTATCTGGCCCAATCGCCGCCCCCGCACTCTCCTCCAACATCCCACTTTCGAGCACATCCGTAATCCGTCCTCGAAAACAACCGTCCGCCTGATCGCGCGACAGGGCCTGGATCAGTTTGAACCGCCCCGGAAATTGGGCCTCGAATTCACGAAGTTCCTCGGTATAGGCCAGGTCTTCCTTGACTCTCACCCCATGAACGACAAACACTCGCTGAAACGTGTCCCAGAGATACGAATCCCGAGCCATCGCGACGTAGGGCGCCAATCCAGTCCCCGTGGCAAACAACCAAAGGTTCTCAAACGTGGGAGCTTTTTGCAAAGTAAAACTACCGGCCGCCCGTTGGGACACAATCACAGGGGACCCGATTTCCAGCGCCCATAACTTGGGCGTCAGCTCGCCTTCTTCAACCAGCACAATAAAAAACTCCAGTTCCTCACCGTGCGGAGACGCCACTGAATAGGGCCGATTGGAAATCTTTCCTTCGGAACCTCCCACGCTCTCGCCGCGAACACCCAACTGTAAAAATTGTCCGGGCAGAAACGGATCAATCCCGGGCACACGAACCTTGATCGTGAAAAGTCCGTCGGTCCAGACTTTACGATCAGTAATAACACCTTCGCACCAGTTCGGCATGGCTTGCTCGCTGAAAAAATCGCTTGCTGGCTAAATACAATACCGCTTAAGTTCTCGTGTTTAACCGCGCCGCAAAGCAAATGGGGCGTTGATGCCGTTTGCCTTTTGGTTGATGTAGCCGCCCCCCTTTGCGACGCGAAGCGGCTGCGACGGGGTGAGATCTCAAGAACTTTAACAAGTATTGTAGCTAAATGACTGACACCGCAATTCGGTGTCATGAAATGAATATATTTTAGGCACGCCGATAAAAACAGATGCTGCCTTTGGATTTTTGGGCGGATTGGATGATTATTGGTTGATAATACCAAGCGGCTGACTTCGCTGGGGAACGAACGATTTTGCTACCTCCAGTCACCCGACAACGTAAACGCAGCCCAGTGGAAGAGGTGGGTTCGTCTGCTGATGGGAGTCTGGGCCGGCTCGGAGGACTTGGCTTCCGGGCGCAGGTCGCGGGGTTCGCCGCGTGTTTGGGGGGCTTCAACTCCCAGCTTTTCCAGTTCGCCCGGGTTCAATGCGAACAGATAAGCATATCGCGGCGGAGGAAATTTGACTTCGATTTTCGGATTCAACGACTCTGCAAATTCGTAAGCCGTTGCAAATCGGTCTTCAGGCTTTTTGGCGATCGCCCGCAAACAAGCCGCTCGAAACGACGCTGGAATGTGGGATGGTCGAGTTGGGCCAGAATTTGTCCTTCGAGGCCGAGATACTTTATCGAGAGTTTTCTCGTCATCGAATGGTTTCATGGGCAGCCTCTCGCGTTTTGATCCGTTGTAGCTGTTTGCAGTTAGTCGCCTGGGGACACTGTCATACTTTACAATAGTTAGATCACGATTCAAGCGTCCGAGCGGACAAGGAACTCTTCTTCACTCAGGTTGAACGTATGCAGCAGCAACTGACCTGAATGATCCGTCAAATCGCTTTCGGTTGGTTTGCCGTCCGGCCAGACAACTAAAATTGCTTTCACGTCTGGATGATTCGTGCAGAACAACTCGACTTCATCCAGATTCATCACAAAAAACGCCGTCGCCAACGCATCGGCTTTGGCGGCGGAGTGGGTGATGACGGTGGTGGAAAGGAAGTGAGAGGCTGGCCAGCCCGTGCGAGGGTCAATGATGTGGCCATATCGCTGTCCACGATGAAAGAAACCCTGCCGCGCCGTACCGGACGTGCCGAGGGCTTGCTGGCCCAGCCGGATCATGCCCAGTCGCGTACGCGGAAGCACGGGATGGCTCAAGCCAATCCACCAACCCGACTCGCTGTCTTCGTCGTCTTCAGTGGATTCGCTGCCATGGCACCTGACGCTGCTCTGACCGCCGTGGATCGCAAAGTCACCGATTCCATTCTCGACCAGCAACCGTGCCATCCGGTCGATTGCGTACCCCTTTCCAATCGCCCCCAAGTTGAGCTGTACTTGCGGCTTGAGAAACCGGATGGAATAATGGGTTTGATCCAGTTCGATCCATCGGGTTCCAACATCTGCCAGGGTTTCCTCGATTGCCTCAGTAGGGGGCAGCAAGGGGGATCGCTTTTCAAACCCCCACAGCCTCGACAACGGTCCCGCTGTGATGTCGAATGCTCCGCCAGTTGACTTTGAAATTTCAGCCGCGGTCAGCAGCAGATCAAATAGTTGCGGTTCGACCGCGACGGATTTTTCTGCGGCGTGCTGATTGATGAACGAAATTTCGCTATGGGGCCGGAAAATTGTCATTTGATCTTCCAGTTCGTCCAGCCGATGAAATGCTTCCGCAATCGTGTTTCCCGCTTGGGGATACTGATGTAAATTGAGCAGAATCTCAAACTCGCAGGCCATTGCGTTTTTGGAATACTGCTCCCAGTAAGCCGACTGACGCCACTGCCGAAGCGCAACAGGATCGACACCGGGTTTGATACCCCCAAACAAAAAATCGCGTCGGCTGGTAGAATAAGAGTTGGACATGGTATTGATTTGACCTGCGACTTCATTGTATCCCAAATGTTAACCCAACGCATTGTTATCGCTGTACTTTCGACGGCCGTCTGGCTTTCGTACGCATCGGATTCTATGGTGGCTGTGGCTTCTGCTCCCCAAGACACACGGAATCCTAAAACTGTAACTCGTGCGGAACGACCCAAATTTACAAAATCGGATTGGGACGGAATCTATTTTGAAAATTTGTTGGAAGAAGGGTTGGTCGGAGAGCGTCCCTCCCGATTAGCGCCGGGTGAAGCGCCTGCCGCGAGACCGACCACCGAACTGGCCGTCGCGAACGGTGCAGCCGAGCCGTCCGGTGAAGCCACCTGGAGCGCACTGATCAGCAGTACCACCATTGAAGACGAAGTAAAGTCCCTGCAGAAACGGATTGCCACCGATATTACGACTCCCGTCCGGTTCCGTTCGGAATATTCGAATTCTCACCAATCGTTTTCCGTGTTGAGCATGATGTTTGCGGTCATTTCGCAGTACGAGGGAACGGTCCGCTGGAAAGACGACGCCGCCAAGGCTCAAGTGGCATTCTGGCGAGCCGCATCGGCAGCACGAGTCGGCACGACGCAAGCGTATGAGAGCTGCAAATCAAAAGCAGAAATCATTGCGGAACTGGTTCGAGGCGGAAAGTTTACAGGCGATGAAAAGGAACCCGATGAATTCGACTGGTCCAATATCGTTGATCGCAATCCGCTGATGCATCGGCTACAGCATTCTCTGGACACCCTTAAATCCGCCACCGCAAACAGGAACGATTTCGCCCTGCAAACGGCTGAAGTGAATCACGAAAGCGAAATGATTGCACTGATTGCCCATGTATTGGCTCAGCCCAACATGAGCGACGCAGACGACGACGGATACGCCGAGCATGCGGCCGTGATGAAGCGAGTTGCGCTGCAAGCGGTACAAGCAACCCAGCTCAACGATTTCGACGCCGTCTCGCGCGCGGTCAACGGAATCAATCAGGCGTGTGACGCCTGTCATGGGGACTGGAGGTAATACAAGGGTTGAGGGATGAGGGATGAGGGATGAGGGATGAGGGATGAAACGCAAATTCGTTCGTTCCATACTCATTCAGGAACACTCATCTGCGCTAATCAAAACTAATAGAAACGGGGAGATTAGTGAAGATTAGCGCCAGATGAGTGTTCTCTCCTTGATTTTTTTCTTATCCAGGAAACAAATTTAGAACTACCAACGAAACAAACTTTTTTGGGCTTCCACCTCATCCCTCATCCCTCATCCCTTCCTCAACCCGCCAACCTGCGGAGTAGATGTTGAACCTCGTCCCGCTTGTAAATCCGATCAAAGTGATTTCGAATTTTCGCGCTAATTCGACAGCCAGGCTTGACGGAGCACCGACAGCGACGACGATTGGAATTCCGGCAAACTGGGCTTTTTGTAACAATTCAAAACTCGCCCGACCGCTGAGAACGAGGATCGATTCATTCAGCGGAAATTGGCCACTGAGAAACTGACATCCGACCACCTTGTCCACCGCATTGTGTCGCCCGACATCCTCCCGAATCAACGCCAACTGGCCTTCGAGACTAAACAAGCCCGCCGAATGCAAGCCACCTGTCTGGCGAAAGATCGCCTGCTCATTTCGCAAAGTGGCGGGAAGTCCGTGAATAACAGAATAAGAAACTTGAACTTGCCTTTGCGGTTCGACGGGGACTCGCGCAGCCGACACTTCAAGAGCTTCCAGCGATGATTTTCCACATACTCCGCAACTGGAAGTCGTATAAAAATGACGTTGGAGCTTTGCAATCTCGAACTTCGTATTCGGATGCAACTCGACTTCGACGGTATTACTCCGGCTCGTCGATTCCAGAAACGGGGTTGCAAATCGAACTTCAATGACATCCGAGGGATGGACGACTATCCCTTCGGAAACCAAAAAACCAACCGCCAGTTCGAAATCGTGCCCTGGCGTTCGCATCGTCACCGACAAAGATCGTGTCTTACGATCTTCCGCGGGTCCAAAAACCAAGCGAATTTCCATTGGTTCTTCGATCGCCAAAGTGTCTTCGAACGATGTTGGCTGACCGTTCTCAATTCGAAGGACGCTGAAAACGCTGATTTGCTTGTTCATCTTGGCGGCATCAGCAGTGGCAAAGCGCATCCATGATCTCTTGGGTGCGATCGGGAGCAAGCTGCCGCTGATATTCAAGCTCCAGCACGCGATTGATGACCGTCAAATTTTGTGCGTCTCTTAAATCATCCTCTTTGATGATATTGTTTTCCCAAAGCCAGAACGCCACTTCGTACCAATACCATAGCGGAGCTCGATCGGTGATATTACACGCAGGAGCAGGAAAACCGCCGGGGCCTCGCGTTCCGAGAATATACTGATTCACAAGTTGCCGACTGCGATGGATACGGCGCGCAATCTCTGACTGAGTGATTAGATCGCATTGATCAACACGAAGAACGGTTGCGCCAATCCCCGATTTCCGAACATCCCTGATCGCACTGATAATCGCATCCTTGAGCGAAGCCGATGCTCGCGAAAAGGTTAGATAGATCCGACCAAAACGTAAACTAATGGTGGCGTCATCGCATCCAGCAGCGAACAAAGCATCTTCAACATGAGGCGAAATCTTATCGATCCCGTCCAATAGCAAGGTGAATTCAAACTCCAACTCACGTTCAGATTTTATCACTGCCAAATTCCGATTCTTACTTACCATCACCGTCCACCGTTTAACCACAATGTGGACACAAGTCAATTTCCCGCCGTAAGTGTCGGGCATGGTTTTCCGGCTTTCTCGGTGTTGACCATACGCTGACAATGCACCCTTCTTGGCTACTTTGCGGACAAAACAGACGTCCCCATGCGTGTCCACTTGATATTTCGACACTCCATCCTAGCGACTCTGCATAGCAGATTGCCTTTTCGATATGCTTGTCAGGATGTCGTGGACGGGACATCTTCTCAATTATTGCTCGACTGCTGACAATTGTCAACATCAGCAAATTTTCAAAAATTGGCGAATGGCTCGCGTTGCCCTTTTCGAGGATCACCTGACAGCAGACCAACACACGTTGTCACTCACTCTTTCTACGTGGCTCGGATAACCGATCCCAATCGATCTTCCCCGACCAGTCAATCACTTCAAACAGACTGGCGTAGTCATCCGTCCAACGGATTGGTCGCATGTCTTGGGGCCAATCGGTTTGATACTGCTTGACGGTTTCCGAATTCAAAATATCCGCATTTCGCGTCATCAACACCCATCGCGTCCTGTAGCCCACTTCATCGCTCTTGGTCTCAATCAGGATCGGTGTCAAACCGGCGTCGATTGCATTTTGATAAACCACCGGTCGCAAATCTACAAAGCGATTCGAAATATGAGCGATCAACATTCCATCAGGCTGAAGGTTCCTGAGATAAATCTCAAAACATTCGCGAGTGATCAAGTGAACGGGAATCGAGTCGCTTGAGAAAGCATCCATGAACAACAGGTCAAACGGCTCGTTTTCATTCCGAGTCGCCGCCTCGTTTGAAGACCTGTTTCTCGCGCGGCGTTCAAGCTGCAATCGCCCATCGCCCGCTACAATTTCTGACCGGCCCGGCGCATCGTCGAGATACGTAAAGTACTCGCGAGCAATTTTCGCAACCAGTGGATTGATCTCGTAAAAGGTGAATGTGTCACCCGGTTCGCTCCATCGCATCATGCCGCCCACGCCCAAGCCGAGGATGCCGACTCGCAATCCTTTCGGTTCACCTTCGGGTGCGGATCGTCGGTCTTGCCGGCAGGCTTCAATGGCAATCGCCACACCCGAGCCTGGCTGATAGTAGGAACTGAAATTTGTTTGCTGCGGATCCACGAACTGGCCACCATGCTCGATTTGGCCATGAATCAGTTTGCGATATCCGTTCTCCTGCTCGACCGCCAACAGCCCATATTCGTTTCGCGACTGAAAAATTCGATTCGGAAAAAAAGAGGGGTCCGCGTTCACACAAAGGCTCGATACGGTCAGAGAACTTGCCAGGAACAAAAAACTTGCCGCCAGCCACGCCCCGAGCATTCTCACCCAACTTGAACGAGACGGTCGTTCCTGCATACTGCGGTACAGTGCGATCGCGGCCACGATCAGGCTGATCAATAGCCCGATCTGAAATTCGTGATAGCCGTTGAACCATCGCGGAGCAGCCACCGACACAAAAATGCCGCCGACCGCTCCGCCGATTCCCAGCACCAGATAGAACCAGGTCAACCCTTCGGGAGCCGGCTTGATCCGCTCCAGCTCACCATGACAAATCATGGCGACCGCAAAGCAGACCATCGACAGTACACCGATCTGCAACAATGCCCCGGTGAGCACCGACAAATGAAAAACCAGGAGCGACGCCATCGCACTGACCGCCAACAGCGGCACAAACAACCAGCGCTGATACAGCTTCGCCATGTCAAAGCAAATCACAAACGACGCCAGATAAAGTGCCAACGGCAATATCCACAGAAACGGCACCGAAGCAATATCCTGGCTCATCAAGTTGGTGGTCGCCAGCAACACCGTCGAAGCGGCCGCGGCCAGAATCAACCAAACCATCGTTTGCCTTGCCCGTGTCCAGAAACGGATACCGGAATGCCGGGGTGTGTCCGATGGCTGACCCGCGCTCCTCCAGGCCGACTCGCCAAACGCCTGCCAGCCGCTCCAGCCACACAAAACACAATAAGTCACAAATGCTATTCGCCAGTAACGGGTCTGATCAGCGACTGAAAAGTAACGCTCCACCAGGAAGGGATAGCTGACCAACGCCAACATGCTTCCAAGATTGGACAACGCATACAGGCGATAGGGCGAGCGGTTCGGGTGCGTGGTACTTTGCCATGCTTGAATCAGCGGGCTGGTCGTCGCCAACACGAAAAACGGCAGAGCGATCGTCTGACCCAGCAGCCCTAAAATCGCCCAAGTCGGATTTTCATTGCCGTTCGGCTGCAAATGTTCGTCGGGAACAATGCTTGTCAACCAGGCCGCAATCACCAGCAGTAGGGTCTGAACCATCCAGGCCGATTTCGGAGACAACCGCCGCCGCAACAAATGCGACCAGGTATACCCAAGCAACAGCATGATTTGGAAAAACATCATGCATGTCGTCCAGACCGCCGCCGTTCCGCCAAACCAAGGCAAAATGATACGGGCAATCAGTGGCTGGAGCTGAAACAGCAGAAAAGCACTTAGAAAGATCGTCAGCGAATATCGGGCCATGTGGAAATCAAAATGTGATAGCAATTCTGAACCTTGATTGCACAAAATCCGGACTTTACTTAGCTTCAATAGTAGCAAAACCGGGTAAATGGAGACACACCCGTACCCGAAATCCGCATCAAGGATGACTCTGTGCCAGCCAACGAACCAAAAATTGATCAGCCGATCGCGGAGTTGTTTCTGCGCGCTGGGGAGATGCCCGCAGGAGCGTCACTCGTAGCGCCGACAGGCGGGGACGTCTATCCCACGGTCGGGACACTTGCAATTCAGACAGACGTGGACGTCTATCCCACATTGGGTACCAATCCGCTCTTTCAGCAACTGAGCGATTTCCTGAACGAGTTCAGCCGCGCTGAGTACTGGAATTCGCTGCTCGATGCGTTGCGAACCGTGCTGATCGGCAACGCGTTTTCGGCCGGCCTGATTTTTGTGATGTTCCTGTTCGGATTCATGACCTGGCAGCGGTTGATGTGGGCGGCTGACCGCATCGTCAAACGAGCCAATCGCGAAGAGTATTTGTCGAGTGAAGGCACCTTGCAGTTAATGGTTGCCAGTTCGCTGGCGTCCTTGTTGTGCTGGTTGCCGTTGTTGATGACCGGAATTGCACTTTACGTCACTTCGTCACGATTTGCGACGCCGGATTTTCATGCCTCACTGGGACTAGGATTGATCGCGGTGTTCGTCGTGGGAGCCGGATTTCGTTTGATGCAGGAATTCTTCTCGCGCGGCGGACTGTCAGAAGCCATCTACGGTTTCAAGTTCTCCAACGCCCGGTACCTTCTCAACCGAATCGAGATCACCGTCTTCCTGATGGCACCCTTTGTTTTTCTGTTGGTGTTCGTCAGTCATTTTCAGGAAGCGCACTGGTACGCCTCGGTGGGACGATTGAGTTTCTTTCTGGCCGGCGCCATTGCGTTTACCCAATTCAACAATCTGTTCTGGCCGTCTTCGCGGCTCTATCAGCGACTGCAGAACGATGAATCGATGGCAGACAGCCGCTTGGTTCGGCATCGAGTGCCGTTCTACATTCTGGGTGTTACCGCATTCTTTCTGGCGGGTGGTTTGACTCTGGGCGGGTGGCTGGAACATGCCAGTGCGTTCAGCTTCAATGTCGCATTGACGGTGATTGCGGCGCTGAGTCTGTTTGCAATTCGCACCGTGTTGACCAAACGATCGACGGAATTGATTCGCCGCTATCATTTGATCGAAGACTTCGGCCGCTCGTCCGACGATCCAGCGACCGCTCGATCGCAGCGCGTCCAGCAACTTGTTTCTCGCTATTCGGGAACCGCTCATCGCGGACTTGAGTTTCTGTCGATTACGGTATTCACCGCGATCAGCTATCTTATCTGGCGAAATTGGATTCAGCTTCCGCCGGAACTGTTTCAAATTCAGATCGGCGGATTGGCACTTTCAGGGATCGTTGTCGCGGCAAAACTCCTGGCTATCGGGCTAATCACGTACTACTTTGCGAGGGAATTGCCATCGTTGGCGGTCTGGTGTCTCAGCCACCAAACCAAAATCGAGATTCAAAACCAGGTGCTGGCGACCCGAATGATGAGTGCCGTGTTGGCGTGGCTGGGCGTCTGGGTGGCTAGCCGGACGCTCGATGTCGAGTTGCCGGTCATCCCCTGGCTGGGAACGTTGCTGACAATCAGTGCTCTATTCGCGGCCCGGCACTGGATCGAAGATGGACTGGCCGGTATTCGGCTGTTGTTCGATTCGAGAGTGGTTCCCGGCGATTGCATTGACTTTGAAGGACGGTTTGGACGTGTCACCGAAGTCAACACATTCTCAACCGTGGTCGAAGACAATCTGGGCACCCGATGCATTATTCCCAATGCCAGAGTGCTGAGTCATACGATCATCAAGACTCGCGATGACGAAGTATTCCCGCTGGTGATCGACGTTTCGATCCCGAAAAATGCCGACGCCTATCAGGCCCAGGCCATCATGACCACCGTTGCCCAGCGTGATCCCGCTGTCATCAGTGAACCGCCACCACATGTCCGCTTCACTGGGTTCCGGATGAACGATATTCGATTTCAGATCCGGATGCTGGTTTCCTCGGCGGCGGACATTCAGACAACTCGTGAGCGGATTGAAGAGCAGCTCGCCGTCGAATTCGAACGGCATGAAATCACCGGAACCAGACGCGCCGCGTAGGCCATCAATTTGCTCGGGGCATCTCCAACAACAATCGGTATTCTTCCGGAGTATTCACATTGATAAGCGAATCCAATCGAGGGTCGACATGACGTAGCTCCTCCACATCAATAAACTTCGTTCTCAGCGATCCCGCAAAATCTCGTACTCGAAACTGATTCGCTGAAATTCTTGATTCGATCAGGGCATGAACATCCGTTCGGTAAATGGCAGTCATCCCATAAACATTCAACTCGGATCGCGGAACAACCGCCTGGAACGAACCGATCTGACTCACGAGAAAGCGGGCGACATCCGCCCGAACCAGAGGCGCATCACAGGAGGTCACAAACGCAAACTCAACCAACGGCTCAAGCAACGCCAACCCGTTCCGAATGCCTTCGAGCGGGCCGCAATCGGGTTGTTGATCCTCCACAAATGCGACGGAATCCAAATTGTCAGGAAAATTTTCAGGCTGTTTTCCAGCAACGACGATGGGAATCTGCAGGGGTTGAAACCGGTGAATCAAGGTTTCCAGAAAGGTCCGCCCCTCGAATTTCAGCATCACTTTGTCCGCCCCGAAGCGAGAACTTCTTCCACCTGCTAGAATTACAAGACCAAATTTTGGGTCTGGTATTTGCTTGTTCACTTCCAAGGACATGATTGGGCCTTTCGATTTTATTCATTTTCCCACCGCAAACTCTTGCCGCTGCCATTGCCGGCCCAACCTATGATTGTCCAGCTAGAGCCAATCCAATCCATGCATTTACCGGTCGAAGTCGAAGGCATTACTCCCGACCGGCTTTTTGGATTGACCGAACTTAAAATTGCTAAACTGCCGATCTGGGTCGGGCGAAATCAGGTTGAACTGGCGGAGCAATTCAAAGTCTCAATCCGGCCCAGTGACGGCCTCACCCTTGCTTGGTCGGGTGACCTAAGCCATGTCCACTGGATGGGGGCCGGTATGGCCGATGGCGAAATGATCATCGACGGAAATGCCGGGCGACATCTGGGCAGTCAGATGACCGGCGGAACCATCATGGTCAACGGCTCGGTCTCCGATCATGCCGGTGCCGAGATGCGTGGTGGGATCATCAAAATTTCCTCAAACGCCGGGAACAACCTGGGAGGTATTTATCCAGGTTCCCGGAGCGGGATGAATCGCGGAGAAATTCTGGTGTCAGGCAATGTTGGCGACGGAGCAGGACAGGGGCTTCGGCGTGGCTTAATTGCAATTCAGGGCGCGACCGGAAAACTGACTGGTTGGAATATGTTGGCCGGAACCGTGGTGGTATTCGGCAAGTGCGGTAGTGACTGTGGCCTGGGAATGAAGCGAGGTACCATCATTCAGGTAAGTGCCGATCAGGAACCGCTGCTACCCATTTTTCTGAAATCGGGGCGTTACGATGGTTACTGGCTGCGGTTGCTCAGTCAACGGCTATCGGCCCATTCGGCCAACTCCAACTCATGGGGCGAGAGCCTGCACCCACTCAGCCAACCCTTCACCCTCTTCCACGGCGACATACTCAGTGGCGGTCGGGGCGAGGTGTTGGTTGCCGAATGTGGCGATTCGTCCGCGTAATTAAGTGAGAATGCTGGGGCTCGAACCCAGGACCTACGGATTAAAAGTCCATCGAAGCCACCAAAGCACTGTACATACGTACAGGATTTAAACGTAAAACCCACCTGTAAACCAAAGAATTTGAATGTCCTGTCTTTGGCAAAATGGCGTTTTTTCAAGTTTGTTTACCAGTGTGTTTACCAGTTGAAATTCGATAGCACTGAGTGAAAAGACAGTCCATCGGTGTGAGTTCGGCGGTCTTCAGGTCTACCTTCCCTATCGTGCGGATGATGATTCCGAGTTCATCGATCTGCATCGGGCGATGGGCTGAAATGATCTCACGACGCTGCTGTTCAGATGGTAAATTCAGCTTGCCGTAACGATTCAGCATCCGCAGTACGCTTGGCCACGAAGACCGCCAGATCGGATCATTCGTCGGATCGGCAATAATCCGAACCACTTCGTCAAATTGAATCTCTTCGAACTCGACGGTGCCGACGGTGTCGATGAAGGTTGGGCAGAATAAGTGAACACGTCGCATCCGTTCAGTCCTTGGTTTAGTCAGTAATTTCCCGATTGTTCTTCACACGCTCACGAGCAATTTCGTACATGAAGGCCCGAAGGCGTTCCAGTGCGTCGTAGGCTTCGCGTGCTTCAGTTTGCCCGGCAAGATCGCGTTCGTCCAGTCGCTCTCGGACGCGGTGTACCAACGCAATGGCGTCAAGTACGTCATCGCCACCGACGACGTGCTTGCGAATCAAAACATTTTGTCTTCCGCGAGTTCCTTTGGCCATTCAAACGTCCGGTGGTAGGTCTTCTGCTTGAAATCTCTTAAACTCACGAACGAATTTACGATTCGATACACTCTGGGCCAAGCCTTGATGCTCGATTGCTGAAGCGTATTCTTTCACCAGCCAATAACTGGGGTTGTCTATGTCGTCATCGAGTCGTTCGGGGTCGCCGTCGCACTCAATGTAAGCTTTAATGGCTTCCGATGGAACTGTTCGCGACATCCAAGCTTCGTTTTTCTCTTTGTCTTGCTTTGCGAGTTCGACTTTGTCTTTGTCGATTTGTACTTTCTCTGCAACAATCGCGTCCCATTCGTGCTGCGTTACAATCCACAGCATGTTTGAGGTCCCGTTGAACCAACCGTCAGCAGGACGACTTTCCCAAATTTTACGAACCGTAGTCGCATTCGAATCGATTCCCTCCACTTCGGATAGGTGATCGCAGTCAACTCCGCAAAACGAATCTCCTTTGTACTCAGGAGGAAAAGCTGGTCTTAACGCATTGCCCCACGCGGGAGCAAGCTCCAGAACAAACACCCCTTCTTTCTTGAATCTCTCAAAGTTCTCAGCTTGCTTGGCTTGTTTTTCCTCTGCAACGTGTAGTGCAGATTCGGAAATCTTTCGATCAATCCAATCCCAGTATTCTCGATTCAGCACCAACTCTGATCCGTACAATCGAAAATCAGTTGGAGATAGTCCCTGTTTTCGAATGATTGAACAAAGATTGTCAGGTGGCTCGCGATGTGTGATTTCAGGCAGGTAGTATCGAAATCTATTCCCGTCTGGTTTGGAAATCAAAAGAGATGCGCCTTCGGCTTCCAGGGTAACACCTGATTTGGTAGTGATCTTGTTCATTTTTCAATCCTTTCCAGCTCATGCGAGCTGGAACTTCCCGACTGCCCCAGTCGGCGGGTTGGAGCTTCGCACTCCGTCGATAGTTATTGTAGTCGATTTTTGAATGTGGGAAAAGAAGCCGCCGAAATGGACGGCTTCCTAAAATGATCTGCCTACGACGTCAGCCCGATATGAGCGTCTAACAGCCCGTGCAGGCGTTGCGACTTCTTGTGAGTCTGTATCAACGATCCTGCCTTGTAGACGTCTGTAAATGCGTTGAACAGGCTCCATGCCGTTCGTTCGCGGAACTCCGGATGATTCGGCGACCGCCATTGCTTGAGAACCGCTGGAACGTCCGATGCCACCACAGCCTGTACGTCGATGGCCTTGACGATCAGATCGTGAGCTTCGACCGTCGATAGTTCTCGATTGCGGTAGGCGTCGAATCGACGATCCTGCAACCGTCGATAGTCAGTCAGCCCGTGAAAGGCACTGGCGACTACTCGTGGAAGATCGCGGACGATAAACCGCGTGTGTTTACGGGCGATCTTGACGTCCCCTGAAAAGGAAAGGTTGTCACAAACGAATATCTTCGATCCGAGTGCCAGAGCCGCCGGAAACGTCTTGTCGTGTGAATTGCGGATACCGATGACCAATCCGTGATCGTTCGCGCTCTGCAGTTCCAGCAGCCCGAAATAGCGGTTTCCGTTGTGTGACAGGGCGTGGGCTTCGCTGGCCACGTTCCAGCCCGAATTCTCAATCAAGCTACAAACACGATCAAGTAGGGTGTTGTGGGCGATTGGGTGGTGAGTGGCCGTCGCCGCTGGTGTAGCGGTAGATGCCAATGACTCGCGTGAAACTGCGTTTGCGCCGCAATGAAGAATTAGACTCATGGTTAAGCTCCCGATAAAAGTGGTTGCGTGATTGCCGTTGAATAGGGTATTCGTCGGCATGAATGAACTCTTGGATTTAATCTTTCCAAAAGCATCATTTAAATGATACTCAATCGGCCAGGTGCGTCAATCCCATGAAACCGGAATTCCAGAAATTGCCTGTTCTCAAATTGAGAAACTCCGTGTTTTGCCGCTCCAAACCCACTTTGTGCGCCTACCACGTTAGGCGCGGGGCCTGTCAGTAATCAGTATTCTTCAGGCCGCTGGAAGCCGGTAAATTGGTGGCTTAGGAAATCCACCACCGGCCAGGTTGGCCAATTAGAATTGATTGAATGTCACCAGCTCCAAAAGACCCTGATTTAACTGAGTATTCCGGTCGTTTCGCGAAACGATTGCGGGAGTTGCGTATCGAAGCTGAGCTGACAGTTGAAGAAGTCATCGAAAGGATCGCAAAGTACAATCATTCAACTCGCAAGTCGCCAACACTATCTGCCTACTACCGCTGGGAAGACGGGACGAACGCTCCCCATCTTGATTTGTTTCCAGCTATCGCGCGAGCAATCGGGGCCAAAAAACCTATCGATTTGCTGCCTGAAAAGTAATCTCTTCTTTTTTGCATAATTTCGCGACTTAACCTATTGCATAAATTCGCGAATGTGCGATACTCGTTATCGTCACGGTGACTTTTGAAATTACGAATTCGGCCTAGGCCATATCAGAACCACCGTGACAAGTGATCTGAATGGCTTAGGCTTTTTTCGTGTCTGGGGCGAACGGATTTTCGGGTACGAAAAAGTTTTTCAGAAAAAAAATAGCATCCATAAAAATGCAGGAGATTACGGAATGATTCAGGAACCTAATGTGACAATGTTCAACGAAGTTGACACTCGAATTCCACGGTTAGACTTAGCTCGAAAGGGGAAACCAATGAACAAACGACAACGAAAAATCTGGAATCGATTGAAGAAACACGGCTGGAAGCAGGTAGACGACGAGACGCTTGCGATGGGCAAGCTAACGTTCGCATTTGTGGACAAATCAGCCATTGAGGGCGGTGCAATTCTGAGTCACTATGTGTCGCCGTACAGGCCCGGCGTGGATGATTTCGATGACGAAGAACAGCCCGACTTGGTGGGCTACTACGACATCTGGATCAACCATCCAAGGCCAGTGAGATGCGTGCTGGGAGATATGAAAATCTCTACGGTTTTGTCGCAGATTTCCGCATCTGTGATCGATGCGATTTGCAGAACTCCAAGAAGTCAATCGGCTCAAGCAGCAAGCTGTAAGCCGGGAGGCAGAGCGATTCAGCAAATCGCCTGACCGTAGAGATTTTCATGTCGCCTTCCGGGCGGAGATAGCTGCCCATTGTCGTCTTGCTGCATTTCATCAATCTAGCAAGCTCAGACGGGTAAATTTTTTTTTTGTCATTCATTGCGTAGGTGACATTAAGAATGACTCTCTCTTTGAGCGGATCGAGAGGAAATTCAGCGGGTTTAGCTTTGGGTTTCGGTTTGTTTTTTTTCTTTGCCATCTTGGCACCTTAAAAAAGCTGGTGTTGTCAGTGTATCACTTCAATAACACTAACTGGCCGAGCTGAATTAGTCAATATTATCAGTGTTTTAACAGTTTTTTCGGGATTTTCGAAAGAAAGTTCCAATAGGGTCACGGTCATGTCGAATACAGCGGTATCACTGGAACGATATTATCCGGTGTCCATTCGACCACTTTTATCGGGAGAAAAAGCCATGTCATGTGAAGTTTGCTGCTACGGCGTTTACAAGAATTGCCCCTGCTGTTCGCCGATTGCCTGGCCGGACAGTGATCTGATCGAAGAGATCTACCACGCCGTCAAAGACGAGGGGGAGCGTGATGGATGGAATCATTTCGACGAGTACGCTGATGGCATCTACGAACACGCCAGTCGATTCGAAAGCTATGACGAAGTCCAGTCCGTCATTCAGGAAGTGATGGCCCTGTTCGCAGAGCGTTTGCCGATCTGGAATACTCCGGAATTTAATCGAACGGAGATCGTGCAATGAGCAAGCCTGGATTTCGATTGGAGAGCTGGGAGATCGCCAGCATCGGCAATGCGTTTGATGGAAAGATCAATGTCCATGTCGTCTGGTACGAATCGTGGAAGAAAGCCGCGAGGCACTTTGGCCTTCCGATTTTAGTTTGTGGCACAGGTGATTGCGTTTACTTTGAGACTGACGAATCGATCTGGTTCAGTCCCAAGCTGACGCTCGACCAGATGACCGACGTGTTCAATTTTTTTGAAGTAGAAGAAGTGGAGGAAGTGTGCAATGAGTGAGAATCTGAAACTATGGAACTCGGTGTCCGTCACCGATCCGAAATACACCAAGAGCTATAGCAATGGCATGTACAAAGGCACTGCCATCGATCCGCAGTGGCAGGCCATGCGTGCGACGGAAGCCTTCGGCCCGTTCGGGATCGGATGGGGGCTTGAGGACGAAAACTACCGTGTCGAGTCGTTGGACGAAAAGACGAAATTGCTGATCTACACAGGCATACTCTGGTACGTCTTCGATGGAAAACGTGGAGTTGTGCCAGTTACGTCAGCGGTGCGCGTGATGTATCAGGCACGGGCGGATCGGATGATCTATGACGACGAAGCCACGAAGAAAGTCCAGACGAATGCGATCTCGAAAGGACTGTCAAGACTTGGCTTCAGTGCCGACGTGTTCTTGGGCAAGTTCGATGACTCGAAGTACGTCGAGTTGGCCAAGTCGATTGCGGATGCTGAAAAGGTCGTAGACGAGTCCGAACGAAAGCATCTGGCTCGACTGCTCACGGACTCGGAAGCGGACACTGAAGCGTTCTTGAAGCATTTCAAGTGTGATCTGCTCGAAGAGTTCCCTGCGTTGCGATACCACGAAGCCGTCGGCATGTTGACGACGAAGCTGAGAAAGTTGAAGGCCGATGCCACCAAGCCGAAAACCGAAACTGCCAATTAACCGGAAATGAGGAACACGATGTCTACTGTTGCAAATGAAGTTATTGATAACAAAGAGCTTGCCGAACTGACGAAAGCTGATCAAGAGATCACGAAGATTAAGCCGTATCTGGAACTCCGGGTCAACGGAGTTGACGACACGGAAGGCTTTGAAAAGGTCCATAAAGCACGAATGGAAGTGCGGACGCTTCGCACGTCGGTGGAGAAGTCACGAACCGCATTGAAAGCGTCCGCGTTGGCGTTTGGCCGCAAGGTTGACGCTGAAGCCAAGCGGATTGCGGCGATGATTGCACCGATCGAGGAACACTTGATCGATCAGGAAGCAGTCGTCAAACGTGAGAAGGATCGGTTGGCCAAGATCGAGCAAGACAAAAGGGACGCTGCCATCCGTGAGCGACTGGAAAAGCTTTCTTTATTCGGCGTCCATCGATCTGCACGCGACATCGAAGGATATTCCGACGAAGAATTTGAATGGTTCCTAAAGGACAGCGAAAAGAAGTACATTGCCAAGCAGGCCGAAGAGGAAGCGGAACGCCAGCGAGCTACGGAAGAAGCTGAACGAAATCGGATTGAATCTGAACGACTGAAGGCTGAGCGAGAGGCCATCGAAGCAGAGCAGCGACAACATGCGGAAGAACTGGCCGAACAGAAGCGAATCCAAGAAGAGGAACTTCGCAAGGTTCGCGAGTACCAAGAAGCCGAGGAAAAACGAATCCGCCAAGAGCGTGAAGCCATTGAAGCTGAAAAGAAGCGATTGGAACGCGAAGAGTTCGAACGACAGGCCAAGATCAAAGCAGAGACTGAAGCTCGTGAGAAGTTGGAGCGTGAAGCGAAGGAACGTGCCGAAGCTGAAGAACGGCGAAAGATCGAAGAGGTCGCCCGACTGGAGCAAGAAAGAATCGAACTCGAAGAGGCGGAACGTCAAGCGGAACTGATGAAGACGGACGTTCAGCGGCTCGGTGACCTGGCGAAGCAGATCGAAGACATTAAACGTCCTGAAGTGAAGTCGGACGCAGCGAAGGAGATCGTTGAAAAAGTGTTTAAGTTGCTTGACGAGGCTGTGGATATTTGCGTGTAGTGGTTTTTATTTGGTTTTTGGAAAAGGAAATTTAACATGGATTATTTTAAGGTGAGTTCGCAACGTGAGTTCGAACTGGCGATTGAATCAGGGAAATATCGAATTGAACTGACATCTGAAATCACTGTCGATATCAAAGTGCCCGATGGAGTTGTGATCGCTGTTAAAGGCGTTGTCGGTTCGCTGATGCGATTTCTATCGGGCAAGGTTGAGGCATGGGGGTCTTCGCATGTTGTGGCACGGGGGTCTTCGCATGTTGTGGCATGGGAGTCTTCGCATGTTGAGGCATGGGGGTCTTCGCATGTTGTGGCATGGGCTGCCGCGTCGCTTTCGCTGTTCGGTGTCGATGTAAAAGCGAAAGCATCTTCGAAAGTTGTTGTTCAACTGCATCGACAAGCTACTTGTGATGGTGGAGTCCAAGTCTCGATTGATCAACCGGCAACGCCCGCTGAGTGGTGCGAATGGCACGGTGTTGAGATCGTCAACAATCATGCCGTTTTATTCAAAGGACTTGATAGTGATTTCTCATCGTCCTATGGGGCGAATTACACACCGGGCACGATGACAAAGGCGAGCGATTGGGACGGCGGAACTCAGGAATGCGGTAAAGGATTGCATTTTTCTCCGACTGCAAGTGCCACTAAAGGGTTTGCTTCGAATGCCAGGAAATTCGTTGCATGTTTAGTTCCGCTGGATCAAATTGCCGTGCATCCGAACGGGGCATCTCCAAGCAAGGTCAAAGCGGAATGGTGCTGGAATTGGTATGAATGCGACTTGTTCGGCAAGCAGATTGGTGAGCGTTTTGAAATGGAAGAGGCAGCAGTACAGTCGTCGTAGGGGTCGCAATGATTGGAATGCTCTTAGTTTGGATAATCGCTACGTCAGCTTGGTGTTCCGATCCAGTTTGGCTGGAGTTTGAATTCCATCTTGTCAGGCGAACGATAGGCCGGGATAGACATGTCGAGAGAGACAGGCCAATCAGATTGGAAGGGACGTATGGCTAGGTCGAACCGCTGACGGGGTAGAAGCAGTCAGATGTAGAAATTTGAAAATCTCCAAAAACCCGACGCCGTGGCGGTTGATCCACGGCAACCGCACTCTGAAGGTTTTCTCTGTCGATGCTTTGCCAACGGTTACGACAGACTTGGTTCGATTCCGAGGGAGTGTATTTGGATCGGATGGCAATTGGATAGCCACCGGGCCTACAGGCTGCGACGGGGAGGCATCTCCGATGACAAGTGTATCGCAGTACTAGGAGTCAAGCATTGGGAACGTTGCTGGAGAGTGAGGGCCAGCTTGCAGGTTCAATTCCTGCCCGATTCGTTATGAAGCAACTGCGAAAGAACGCAAACAATAAGGAAAACGAAATGATCACAGAAGCACTCAACGAGATCGAACAAGGCAGCGACGAATGGAAACTCGTTCGTCGAGGCGTGCCAACGGCAAGTTGCTTCGACAAGATACTGACTCCGACGACACTGAAACTGTCGTCGTCATACGATGGCTATCTGAACCAACTGGCCGCCGAGTCCGTCGGACTATACGAAGACTGGAAAGGGAATGGCAACACGGAACGCGGAAGCGAACTCGAACCCGAAGCAGCGTTCTACTATGAGTTCACGAATAGCGTGATAACGCAAAAGACGGGCTTTATCTGGCGTGATGAACGCAGGCTCGTTGGTGGTTCGCCCGATCTACTGGTCGGTGACGATGGCGGTGTCGAGATCAAATGCCCGTCGGCCAAGGTGCATATCGGATACTTGCGGAAGGGCGATGTGCCATCGGAGTACTTGGGACAGGTCTACGGTTATCTGTGGATAACAGGCCGTCAGTGGTGGGACTTTGTGTCGTACTATCCTGGATTCAAAAAGAATCTCGAAGTGAGAATCCATGCGGACGATGAAGCATATCAAAAATGGCGGGCGGTCTGGGAACATGAGATCGAACTGTTCTGCGAGAAGCTTGAAGTCGTCAAGGGCATGGTTGCTGAGTGGTGGGGCGGAGAGTGATCGAATTCCAACTCAAACGGCGTGAAGAAAAACGACGGCAAAAGATCGTTGGCCAGTGGTCGGATCAGGAACGAATGAGCCGTTACAACAATCGAACCGTCAAGGATATGTGTGAGATCTTCGAGCGGCACTACTGGCGTCTCGAACATGAGTACCAACGTGAAAAACGAAAACAGGAGAGAAGGAAAAATGAACGTCGAACAAAGCGAGAAAGCCAGCGAATCGGTGATCGTTGATCGGGATCTATTCGAATGGCTCGTTGAGTATGCCATCGCATTGCGTGGTGAATGGCATTGGAAGGTCGATGCACATCGGAAGTACGATCAGGAAATTGGCGATCTGGATCGGCGGATTCACGAAGGTGTAGTGATTCGTGACGGCGTGGGGTCCAACACAGATAACCAGCGTGACGCGATCATCGAAGAATGTGCGGTTGTCGCGGAAACCAGAGAACCAGGCACAAGATATTGCTGGATAAATGGATCGACGTTTGGCTCGCTTGCTCTGGAGATAGCCAATCAGATTAGAAAGCTGAAATCAATTACCACATAGCCATGTTGTTTATTCTCGACACGAATTCGCTTATCCACTCGTACTTTCACGTTCGCTCAAACGATGATCTGTACGACGTGACCGAGCGAGTTCTGACACGCATGGAGCGGATTCGGACGCACTTTCAGAAGCTATTTCTCGATTGTTCGTTTGTCGCCGTGTTTGATAACAACAAGGAAACATTCCGTCACCTGATCTACGACAAGTACAAGGCCAATCGAACGAAACACGACGATCTGCCTGAAATCATCCAGAGCGTCAAAGAAGCCACGCACAACGATGCGGACTGGATCGACATCGAAGCACCGGTACTGCTCGAAGCCGACGACGTGATCGCATCGCTGGCCAGACAGTATCCGGGCAAGGTGATCGTGCATTCGAACGATAAGGACTTGCGAACACTGCTGGAAGATGGCCGTGTACTGATTATCAAAAGATCGTGGGTTGATGAAGCGGCGAGAGAGCTGAAGTACGAGTTCTACAACTATCGCGACTTCGTGAACGAGTACGGGTTCACGCCGGATCGTTGGTTGGATTTTCGTGCGATTACAGGCGACGACTCGGATAATCTGAAGGACTTGTCATGGCGTTGGGCAGGCGACGAACTGGCGAAGCGAGTCATCAAACTCGGCTGTCCGTTGGACAATGTACCCGAATCCGATCCAACACTGGCAATCAACAAGAAGCAGCTATCGACGTATCCAGAGTTCCGTCGGAACTTGGCGTTGCATTTCAAGCTGCTTCGGATGCGAAACGATATGCAATGGCCGTTTGAACTATTACACCTTAAAGAATTGGAGATGGTTTGATGACCCAAAAAAACAATGATCGTTCGCGACAGGCGTTCGAAGAGTGGGTTAAAGCTGAGATGCGTATGCCGACGGATAGAAATGCCGCGATTGGCGAAAACGAAGGCAAGTACTGCGTGACGAACGTCCAGACTGCGTGGAATGCGTGGGAGAGAGCGACGCAGGAGTTGCTCCCGATCTTTGAAACACTTGGCCAATTTATCAAGGATGGTTGCTATATCAAGACGCAAGACGATGGCGAAGGCGAACGGTTTTGTTTGTTCGCCAGAGACGGCGAAGATATGGCGAGCGGCAAAACGTTTCGTGAACTATGCGTCAACATCGTCTTAGGACGGGAAACGCCGTTTTAGGGGGGGAGTGTAATTTACCGACTCATGTTTCTTAATTACGACACATGCCGCTGTCACGACGAAACCTGTCCTGATCGCAAGAACTGTTTGCGGTATCTGGTTCGTCGGACTGGCGGCGAACGAACCCCGCATAGCGACAGTTTGCGGCCTGCGAATCAAGACGAACCGTGCGATTCATTCATCGCATTTAAGAGTGACGGCGGCATCGAACAAAAAGAAGGAAAGAATGGGTTGGACACACATTGAGGACAATAATTACCGGGCACGCAAGCGCCATGTTTGCGAATTGTGTGGCCAATTTATTGAGCCTGGTTGGAAATACGTTAGTCGCTTCGGATGCAGGGACGGCAAGGCGATTCGCTCTGCCATGCACGTCGAATGCGAAGATATATCGAGTCATTGGGATGACATCGACTGGGAAACACACCATGCGGGCGACGGTGACGATTGGCCAGAATACGACATTGATGGAAAGGCAAAAAAATGAAAGCGATCAACCAACCAATCCATAAACTTCGGCCCGACGATCAACAGTTTTGCAGTGAATGCGATCTGTCGTTTGTGATCGCCGAAGAGTCGGAAGTCGTCCAGATTTGCAAGGACTGCGACGACAAGCTGGGGCATCCGAAGAACTTTTGTGACGATTGCAATCGTGCAATTTTGCCTGGAAAGGAGTTTTTTTTAGGCTATTCGAGCCTGTGTGAAAAATGTGCGAAGCGAGATGGGCTTTCAAAAAACACAATAGCATGGAGTCGCGACGAATGAGTAGTAGTTACGACAAATTCCGCGTAATCCATCAATCCTGCTGGGCGTGCGGATCGACTCGCAAACCCGACTGGTGGCATGGGATATGGCTGCCAAACGAACGGGCACATATCGTCAATCAACCGCGTGTCGATGACGTGCGAGTGATCGTCTGCCTGTGTTCAACATGCCACAAGATTCAAACGAACAGCACATTCCCCGAACTTGGAAAAGTACCGCAGCTCAGTTTGGCGAATCTGTTGTTCCTGAAGATCGCGAACGATCCATCGAACTACGATCCTGCATTCATATTGCGTCACAGCGTGCGAAATGTACTGCCAACGCCCGAACCACTGCCGAAGTGGTATCGAGATCAGTTGGATGGACGAACCGCCGACAGCATCGTAAATAAGTTTTGAAAAAAATCCTGAATCGGTCGGAAATCTGATTGACAGAAGTATCATTTAAATGATACCTTTGATCACAGCGAAATTCACTATCAAGAGCCAACTCTTGGGTTTTGTTTTGGAATATGGGTATCATTGCAATGATACCAAAAGGAAAGGGACAGGGATTAAGGCATGGCTTCAATCGGACTGACTCCGAGTGATCGACGTCGTTACAAGACACTCAAGGAGCGAATAGCAAATAGTCTTTGGGACGCGGTTGACGCGGCCAACGAGATTCAGGAGAAGAAGCTCTTCATCGAAGAGTACAAGTCGTTCGACGAATTCATCAAGGTTGAGCTGGGTTACACAAGGGGGCGGTTCTATCAGTTGATCGACGCAAACAAGGGCCGTCAGCGGCTCATCGAGTCTGTTGAATCAAAACCATCCGCGCCTAACGTGGTAGGCGCGCAAAGTGAGTTTGAGACGGGAAAAACCGAGAAACTCAAAATTGAAAATGTGAGCGTCAAGGCTGCCACCGAACTTGGGCGTGCCGACGAAAAGGACGTTCAAAAAATCATCGACAAGGCCGTGGAGATCGCTGTCGAAACCGACAGCCCACTGACGGCATCTATCGTCAAACAGGCATCGCAGGCAGTCGCCAGTTCGTCGGACGACGGCGAATACGAAGATGTAACGGACGATGAGCCAGCGAAGGTAAAGAAAGAACCGACGTTCTCGGAATTGAAATCTGTAGCCATACAGCATACTGAGGCCATAGCTCGCGCGGTTGACAGAATGAAAAACTTCAAGCCGAACAAGAAGAAACACGAACTGCTTCTTGAGTACTTTCAGGATATTCGAAAAGAACTGAACGACTGGAAATAGTAACAAAAAGGGAGTTTTCAGATGAGCTATCAATCGTTCATTCAAAGCAAGCGTCGGAGCGTTCAATCGTATGGGTTCGAAGTCGATGAACGGGACGTGAACCAACGGCTTTTCGATTGGCAAAGGCGAGTCGTCGCTTGGTCAGCAAATCGCGGGCGTGCCGCCATCTTCGCCGAATGCGGACTCGGCAAATCGGGGATGCAATTGGAGTTTTCCCGACTTGTCCACGAACACACGCAAAAGCCCGTCGTTATCCATTGTCCGGTTGGAGTCCGTCACCAGACGAAGGCCGAAGCTTGCAAGTTTGACATCAAGTGCGACGTAGAAGTCGTTGACGATCAATCGCAAGTGATAGACGGAATCAACTTGGTCAACTACGAGAAGCTTCATAAATTCGACGCTTCGATATGGGGCGGAGTGGTAATAGACGAGAGCGGAATTTTGAAGGCTTTTCAGGGAAAAACGAAGCGTTTGCTGATCGAAACGTATGCACAAACTCCGTTCCGTCTGGCTTGCACAGCGACACCGGCACCAAACGATCACAAGGAACTTGGTAACCATGCAGAGTTCCTTGGTGTGATGCCGTCAAACGAGATGCTGTCGCGATGGTTTATCAACGACACGATGAAGGCTGGAGGATACCGACTAAAAGGCCATGTGATTCGCGACTTTTGGCACTGGGTGAGTCAGTGGGCGATCTGTGCGTCGAAACCAAGCGACATCGGCGGTTCGGACGAAGGCTACATTCTGCCCGAATTGATCGTCAGCAGACACTTAGTGCAGGCGGATGAAGCCGTCTGGACAGACGGCTTCCTTTTCAACGTGTCTGGCATTTCGGCCACGAACATTCACGAAGAAAAACGATTGACGAACTCGGCGCGAAGTCGCAAAGCCGCTGAACTGGCGTACAGCACGAATGAGCCTGTGCTGATCTGGTGCCAGACGGACTACGAAGCCGATCAACTCAAGCACGATATTTCCGAAGCTGTCGATGTGCGTGGCGGCACGAAAGACAAAGAACAGTTGTTGCTTGCGTTCGCAAATGGTGAATATCGAGTGCTTATTACCAAGCCTGAGATCGCAGGTTTTGGACTCAATTATCAGCACTGCAATCACATGATCTTTGCTGGATTGTCGTATTCATTCGAATCGTACTATCAGGCTGTGCGGCGTTGCTGGCGATTCGGACAAACAAAACCTGTGACAGTCGATGTGATCGTTGCCGACAGTGACGCCGCGATTGAATCCGCTGTCGCACGCAAAGAGTCCGATCATCTGTTGATGCAATCTGCAATGGCCGAAGCGGTTCGACAGTACGGAATCTCGATGGCCAATGACTTGGAGCGAGCTGAGTATCAGGCCGAACGAACGATTGAACTTCCATCTTTTCTAAGGAGAGAGTTATGCACGTCATAGATCAAGTTAGCGGTGAAAACTGGCAAATGTACAACGGCGATTGTTGCGAAGTCCTGAAAGGGCTGCCGGACGATTCGATTGATTACTGCATCCATTCGCCGCCGTTTTCGAACCTGTACATTTACAGCGACAGCGAAAACGACATGGGCAACTGCTCCGATGATGCTGAATTCCTGAAGCACTATCGGTTTGCCATCGACGAACTGTTTCGTGTGATGGTTCCCGGTCGCATTGTCTCGATTCACGTCAAAGACTTGCCGAAGTACGCGAACGTCTGGGGCACGACTGGACTGATCGACTTTCCAGGCATGTGCATTCAGGAGTTTGAAGACGCTGGGTTCGTGTTCCATTCGCGTTGCACGATCTGGAAATGCCCAGTCACTGAACGAGAGCGGACGAACAACAACGGACTGCTTCACAAGACAGTCAAACGCGACACGTCGCAGGTGCGTCAGGGCATGGCGGACTACCTGATTTCGTTCCGCAAGCCACCCGGCGACGGAACGTTGATGAGTGCCAAGCCAGTCATTCGTCAAAACGGATTCGAGCGGTACATCGGAGATTGTGTTGATCTATCGAATGCAGAACATCCTTCGAAGTACGCACGCAAGGGCGACAAGAAGCGAAGCGGTGCAGATGATGAGTCCGTGCAAATCTGGCGTCGATACGCTGAGCCGGTTTGGTGGGACGTGGATCAAACGGATGTGCTTAATTTCAAAATGGCACGCAGTGAAGGTGATGAACGCCATATCGCACCGCTACAGCTTGGACTGATCGAACGTGCCGTCGATATTTGGTCGATGCCCGGTGACGTGGTGCTGTCTCCGTTCGCTGGGATCGGGAGCGAAGGCGTTGGGGCAATGCGAGTCGGGCGAAAGTTCGTCGGCATCGAACTAAAGAAGGAGTACTTTCAGTGGGCTTGCCAGTTCCTGAATGCTGAAGAGTCGGAATTGCGGCAGCCATCATTATTCGATGAGGGTGAAGCATGATCGCACTGCCAGCCCTTCGCGACTATCAAACCGAGTTCGTATCACGGCTGAAGCGTGAGCTTGCGTCTCACAACCGTGTCATCGCTTGTATGCCGACGGGCGCGGGCAAGAGTACCGTTGCGAAGTACATTTTCGGTTCGAGCCGAAACCGCGAACCGCACGCAAACCAATCGGGCTATTCGTTGATCGCGGTTCATCGTCGCGGACTTGTCGATAACATCGTCGATACGTTTGATCGCTCGCCGTCGCTGCCGCATGGTGTAGTTATGAGCGGGAGGGAAACGAACTGGAAAGAACGAGTACAGGTTGCGTCGATTGATACGCTACTGGCGTGGCATGTCGGAGACGGCTACAGGTCGGATACGACGTTCGATTTGGTTGCGATGGACGAAGCACATTCGCATAATTCGAAGCTCGCAAAATGGCTAGAAGTGCATGATGCCAAGAGAAAAGAACTTGGCTTGCATCCTGCGTTCGTGATTGGTCTGACGGCAACACCGCAGGCCAAAGGGTTGTCATCTGTCTACTCGAAGATCGCCAAAGGACCAACGGTTCAATGGTTGATCGACAATGGATTCCTGGTTCCGTTTCGATACTTCCAGGCGAAGCACCTAGGTAAGTTGGACGTACTGAAGAAGCAGGGCAACAGGTTCACCGACGACAGTCTGAGGGAAGCGTTTGATGGACTGGCGGGCGATTTGGTGGAAGACTGGAAGGAATTAGCCCAAGGCCGTCCAACGGTTGGTTTCTTCTCACTATTGTCCCACGCTCGTGAAGCACAGGAAAAACTACTCGACGCTGGCGTTGACGCTGAGTATATCGACGGAAGTGTCAGCGACGAAGATCGTCGCAAATTGTTCGACGGACTTCAAAAAGGCCACTATCAATATCTCTGTAACGTCGGAATCGTTGATCGTGGTACAGACATTCCTGCCATCGGTTGTATTCAGCTTTGCACGGCGATCAACTCGGTGACTCGCTTGATACAGATTCTTGGGCGCGGCGCCCGTCCGCATGAATCGAAATCCGAGTGCATTTGCATTGATCATGGTGGCTCAATCTCACGCTTAAGAACGTTCTTCGAAGATGACATTCCGTGGACGCTCGAAGCGGAAAATGAAAAAGAGCTAAATCACGAAGGGCGTGCAGTTATCACTTGTCCGCGATGCGGTGTGCAGTATCGCGGTGGCAAGTGCGGATCGTGTGACTACGAGCCATCGGCCAGAGAGCGTAAGTCACAAGGCTTGGAGTTCGTCGGTGGCGAACTGGTTGAGATCAAAAAGACGAAGGATGGCAAGAAGGTCAAGTCATGCGAAGAGATTCTGATTGAATCGCTCTATCGTGCAGGCCATTCGAACCGGACATGGAAGCAGGCCATCGGCATTGCCAAAGGGGCCGCCGAGAAACAGGGCACGACGTTTCGAGTACCAAATACGTTTGAAGTCGCTGGACGGCAGTACCAATCGGTTCGCTATGGCGACAACGACTGCGGACGATATGTGTCGGAATTATTCGAGGGAACATTTAAACCAAAATGGATGAGGAGTAAGGGGCATGTTAGTTCTGGAACGGAAACCTAATCAAGTTGTGGTTGTCAAAGCAAATGGAGTCGAGATTCGAGTGATGATAACGTCCGTTCGTGGAAACTCGGTCAAGATCGGGTTTGAAGCACCGCAAGAAGTGCGGATCGTTCGTGAGGAGCTGCTCAATGGCAAGTGAATCACGCAGCGTCATTATCTACAAGTTTGATGGACGATTGGTCGTCGAAATTCCTGAGTTTGGTTTCAGGCAGGACGAGCTTGTCTGCGACGCATGGAAAATCCGAAACAACCTCTATGAACTCGATGGCTTGCCTGACGAACTGTTTGGCGAGGTAGCTTATGCGATAGAGATGGCTATCGATAACACGGAGTCCGTTCCGTATCGATGTCGTCAACTGTCCGAAGATTTGAACGTCCTGTTCTGGGCGTGCATTGTTTTCGCCGTTTTTCTGGCCATTGTGGCGGCGTTAATAGAGTTATGGGAGATCTAAACATGAACGTGCATATCCGCTGGATGGTTCGACGCGACATGCCTGAAGTACTTGGCATTGAACGGGGCAGCTTTGAGCATTCATGGTCTGAGGAAGACTTCATTCGTTGTTTACGGCAACGCAACTGTACCGGCATGGTGGCAGAACACGACGAAAAAGTCGTCGGCTTCATGATCTACGAGCTACACAAGGATCGTTTGCTGCTACTCAACATCGCCGTTGACCCGAACGCCCGTCGATCAACCGTCGGCAAGCAAATGATCGAAAAATTGAAAGGCAAGTTGCATCCAGAACGACGGAAGAAAGCTGTTGTCTATGTTCGCGAATCAAACTTGGCAGCACAAAGCTTTTTCAAGAGCCAAGGATACCATGCCACATCTGTTGTGAGAGATTTCTACGACGACGTGAATGAAGACGCCTATGTCTTTGAGTACGGCATCGTTCGTGCGACGAAACAGGAGTTGAAGAATCGGATTAGTGGGGTGGCGAAGTGAACGAAACACACATCTTCGTGATTCCAGGGCAACCAATGGGCGCTCCGCGAATGACTCAACGAGACAAATGGCTGAAGCGTCCTTGCGTCATTCGATACCGACTCTGGAAAGACAAGATACGAAGTCTCGTTGGGGAACTACCACCTGCTTCGCAAATTGCCAGATTGTCTTGGGTGGCGTATTTCTCGCCACCAGCGAGCTGGTCAAAGAAGAAACGCAACGAAGCAATTGGCGAACTGCACAGAGGCAAGCCAGACCGAGACAACATCGACAAGGCAATTCTGGACGCGCTGTTTAAGGAAGATTCCGCGATTGCCAGCGGATCAATTGAGAAGAGATGGGATATTTGCGAGAGAGTTGAAATCGAGATCGAAATTATTAGATGAAACTAACTCGGTGGCGGAAGGAAGCGAACTGAGCATCAAGGATCGTCGGGTGAGTGATATGGATTGCTATGGAATGAGTGCGATGGAAGCCGCTTGCCTGACTTTTTGGAGTGAATGATGTCGCGAGAATTGACGTATCCAGAGCGTATTTCAATGTTTGTGGCGATGCTCAAGCGGGCATCGGACTTGAAAGCGTTCGAGCGTCGGTTCGACGACGAACTGAAGAACAATGAGACGTTTCGGCCTGTTGCGAAGCAGTGCCGATTGGCAATCAAGCTTTGGAAGGTGAGTCAATGAGTGAGCCATCCTATCGTGAACTATACAAGGCGTCGGTGGAAGAAGCGAGAAATCGAATTGTCGTCGAAGTCCAGCGTCAGGCCATCGAACACGAAAAGATGATCGAAGCAGCTCACAATCGGATTGCCAATCTCTCGAAAGAGAACGCAGAGTTAAAGCTGGCGGTTGGCGCTCTGCAGGAGAAAGTGGACAAGATGGCGAACTGGTTGAAGGAAAGAGCGGAAAAGGAAAAAAAGGAGAAAACAAGTGCATGATCTACGTCAACGAAAACGACCGCCATGCAGTTCATTGGCTTCACAGTTTGCCAATGCGTTTCGACAAGATCGACTCGCGTTCAATCAAGGATGTGCAGCCCGATGACCTTGCAGGATTCAACGAATGTCACTTCTTCACCGGCATCGCAGGCTGGCCGCTCGCGCTCGAAATGGCAGGATGGCCAGTTGGCACTTCCATTTGGACTGGAAGCTGTCCATGTCAACCATTCAGCAGCGCGGGAAAGCGAAAGGGAACGGACGACGACCGACACCTGTGGCCAGAGTTTCTACGACTCATCACCCAGTGCCTGCCTACAACGATCTTTGGAGAGCAGGTTGCGTCAAAGGCTGGCAGGGCTTGGTTCGCCGCTGTACGTGCTGACCTGGAAGCATTGGGATATTCCGTTGGGTGTGCCGATCTGTGCGCTGCGAGCGTGGGCGCCCCGCACATCCGGCAACGATTGTTCTGGGTGGCCTACCGCGTCGGCGACGGATGGCGAGCGATCGGGGACAATCGCCGAGAACATGACGGGCACATCGCTACCGCAAGTTGCGAGGACGGGATGGCCGACGGCCACAGTTGGAGACTCCAAGAATGCACGGAACTCAACGGCCAATCGCTCGAGCATTCCGCCGACAGGGATTCACGCAGGTCACACTCTGACGGACTTAGTAACGGGATGGGCAACTCCCAATGCCCGCGATGGAAAAGGGGAAACTCAATTGATGAATTCTTGCCTACCGAATCAGGCAGGCTGGCCAACAGCATCAACACGGGACAGCAAGGGCGGATATCAAGGTGGAAGAATCAGGAATGGGAAACTGAGTTCCGATACGCTGGATGTCGCAGCTCAACTGGCGGGCTGGGGAACTCCACGAGTGACGACGAATGGCTGTCATCCATATCCGGAGTCAACGGGGAAGGGGTCGAGATTGGAAGATCAGGCAGTCCCTGGGATGACATTGAGTTCATCCAATGTCGAGACGGAAAAGCCCGGCCAGTTAAACCCGGAATTTGTCCTTTGGTTGATGGGTTTCCCGGAAGAGTGGCTGCACTCCGTGGATTGGGCAACGCTATCGTCCCGTCGTTGGCGGCAGAGTTCGTAAAGGCTTTCATGGAAATCATCAAACAGGAATCAAACCACAAATGAACGCTAATCAAACGAAAAGTCAACTCGACAAATTCGGTTGCATCAATAATACGATCAAGGTATTCGCTGGCCATTACATTGACCTGTTGAATCCTGATCCTGATTCAATTGATATCGAAAGCATCGCTCATGCTCTGAGCATGGTGTGTCGCTTCGGAGGCCATATTCCGAGATTCTATTCGGTTGCGGAACATTGCGTGCGTGCCACATACGTTGCAATGAATGATGGTGCTGACCTTGAGGTTTGCAAGGCGGTGTTGTTACACGATGCAGCCGAAGCGTACATCGGCGACATGGTGAAGCCGTTGAAGTTGATTGTACCTGAGTTTGCTGGTGCCGAGTACACCATCAATCGTGCCATCGAATCTCAGTTTGAAATTGATTTCTCGGAGCATCACGACGTTATCAAGTATTACGACCGGATCATGCTCAAGGCTGAAAAGCAGTTCTTTTGGCCGGAGGACAAGGAGAGGTGGAATGGCTTCGGAGGCGTTGAGGAGCGGGAAGTGCGGATCGCATGTCTTGAACCACCACTAGCCAAGGCTGCGTTCCTTCAGTGCTGGAATCTGGTACGGGAGTCCTGAGTTATGGAATATCAATTTCGCTCAATCGAACACTGGCCAGGCCCAAAAACGAATGCTGGTGTTCGTCGATCACGCTGGACGTTTAAGGCATCTTGGTCAGATACCGTTGATCTATTGGAACGGGAGCTTCGTTTTCTTGGAGCAAAAAACGTTGTCATTCAGGCTTTTGTTCCTGCCGATCAGATTCGTTTGGATGGGATGTTGCGAGCAGGAGCAACGCCAAGCGAACCGGGCGTAATCCTGTCGTTTGATTCAAAGCACGGTCCACTATCCTATCCGTGCGATAGTTGCCTCTTCTGGAAGCACAACGTCCGCTCCATTGCATTGGCGCTGGAAGCGTTGCGGTCCGTTGATCGTTATGGAGTGACAAGACGAGCCGAGCAGTACAAGGGCTGGGCCAAATTGCCTGCTCCAGAACGTGAGTTTGGAAGTATCGACGAAGCGAAAGAGTTTATTGAACTGATCTTGGGCAACGTCGATTGGAGTCATCCCCATGTTGTTATTCGATGCGCGAAGGCCAAGGCACATCCTGACATATCAGGAGGGAGTCAGGCGATGTTCAAGAAAGTTTGCAAAGCCGCTGAAATGTTAAATTTGGAGTGAGATTAACGATGCGATACCAACGGCGACTATTCGAGAATGCCAGTAAAGTTCGTCGTATTGTCCCGAATTCAGTTCTGGCTTGGTTATGCCACTACGCCAACGCCAATCCTTCGTACAATCGAAGCAACTTTTACGATCTCAAGTATCGTCTTCTGCGCCAATTCGGAACGTTTCAAGGACATGATGTCCAAGAGATAACCAAGGAGTGCTATGGCGAACGATTGTACGACGAATACTACAACGACTACGACTACTGCGGATGTGGTGAACACTGCCGTCGATGCGGTGGAACTGGAATTTATGATCAAAAATGGATTCGTTTACAACGCTGGCAGTGGGGCAAGTACACGTTCCATATTCCCGAAGAATCCACGCGAATAAAACCTGATTCTGTTCAGATAAAAGGACGAATCGAGCATCCTGACTACGGGAATGCCAGTCGTGAGGCTGAACTGTGGTTGTACCTTGTGACGTTTCAGTTTCGGACTTGGTGGCATGTGATGACTGCTACTTGTCTTTGCTCACCGGGTTGGTGGCCGATGTGCCGGTTGCAGAAGATTGCTTTTTGGGCACGTTTGAAGTTGAGTTGGCGCAAATGCTGGTGTGGGAAGTGGTTTCCAACGTGGGGTAGCGGTTGGCAGGTTTGCAAGTCGTGTCGCAAGCCAAGGACGTGGGAAGGCGAAGTTCCGTTTTGAATCAATGAAGTTTTTGATCGACAAATCACCGAAAGATGTGGAGCGAAAGATGCGATTGCATCCTTCGTTGGTTGCCGGTCAGTTATTGACACCTTTGACTCGATACAGAAATTTTGGTGGTGTGTTCGCGATTGACAATGGTGCGTTTAGTGGATTCAGAGCGCCTGAGTTTAAGGCATTGTTGCAACGGGAAGACGAGAATCGAGACCGATGCCTGTTTGTTACAGTTCCGGACATCGTGGCCAGCGGGCGCAGAACGTTGGAGATTTGGAAGCATCGCCACAGCTTGGCCGTTGGCCTTGGTTGCGCAAGATGGCATGGAGGATTTGGACATTCCTTGGCATGAACTGAATGCAATTTTCATTGGAGGTGGCGATCCGTGGAAGGACAGTAGGGCTTCGTTGGACATTGTAAAAACAGCGAAGACTCTGGGTAAGCATGTCCATGTCGGAAGGGTGAATACGGTTAAGAGGTTTAAGTTGTTTTCTGATGTGGGTGCAGACACATGCGACGGAAGCGGCGTGGCGATGTATGACCACATGCTTGATGACATTGCATCGGTACTCAACAAGAAACCAGAAAAGACGTTATGGGACGCACTGGATCAAGAGGCGACGTTGATGTCGGCCAGTGCCAATCCGGGAGTGGGTGGGCAAGCCGGACCATTTTTGAGCAAATACAGTATTTAGTCCGCAAGCCAGATCGGGCAAAAGTTATCTGGCCGGTGAGTGGGAACGCAGCCGTTGATTGCGTACGCGCGGATGTGGTTAGGCCGTGCGGGGTGTGCCAGGCTCCGAGGAGTGATGACACCTTGTCCTCTACCGTTTTTTATTAAAAACGGGTTAGGGGAAGGTATGACCCCACCAAAGAGTGATGAGATTGATTGAGAAATGGAATTAAGTTTGTAACTGAATAATGAAAGGTTGATAGCGATGAGTATTGATTATGGCAAATACATAGTCCCAAAGGGTTTCGGAGACTTCTTGAGTGACAAACGAGAACGAGAGAAGCAAAGCAAGACGTCAACGGTAATTTTGCTTGACATGGATGGCGTGATCTGCAACTTCATTGAAGGGCTGATTGAGACTCACAGATGGCCGATCAGCCACGACTCGTACTCGTCATGGAATCATCATAGGACGTTTGGGTTGTCCGATGAAGATATGTGGGCACCAACGAACGATGGAAAGTGGTGGACGCAGCTCAATGAATATCCTTGGGCCAAGCGTCTTTTGCAGGAGTTGATGAAACTCGGCGAAGTCGTGTTTTGCACGTCGCCGAACCGTGACGCCACCTGTCCGTCTCAAAAGGTTGAGTGGTTGCGTTCCAAAGGGTTCATGTGGGAACGTGGGATTAACTATCAAATCGGCAAGCAAAAAGAACTGAATGCTAAGTCCGGGGCGATTCTAATCGACGACTCAGACGACAACGTGAAAAAGTATCGGGATCATGGCGGCAAAGCGATACTATTTCCAATGCCTTGGAACGAAAACCGGCACGTTCTCGATGACAAGGTGGCATTCGTCATTGGCAAGATCAATGAATTGAATTGCGAAGAAGACATCCTTGAAGAAGCGTTACGAATTACCAGTGGTGATCGGCAGGCGTCCTACGGCCCGCCGGATCAGGACTTCCAGCGCACAGCGGCCATGTGGTCTGCGATGAAAGGTGTACCTTTTGAAGCCCGTGAAGTGGCGATGTTCATGATCGCGTTGAAGTTGAGCCGAGAGACGCACCAACGAAAACGAGACAATGCCGTCGATCTGGCAGGCTATGCGCGGTGTCTGGATATTTGTAATCGGGCGGCAGTAGAACGGAGTGACAAATGAGAATCGCAATAACCAAAACTAACAGTACTTCATTGATCCCTGCCGACATAATCGGCTATATGGCGATCTCAAGCGAAACGGCTAATCAACTGGCCGAGTACTGCTTGGGTGGACTGGAAGTCAGGCTCTATCCAGTCGTGACCGTAGACAACGGAGTGGCAAGTCTACTGAAGGTGTCGTTTCGTCCTCTGGTCGTCGGAAGCGATGCTGTGACCACTCCATTAGATCAAACTGACCTTGCCGACGCACTGCGGAAGCGTCTAATGGAAATGAGCGGGAATGAAATACAGGCGATTTCTTGCCTGTTTTCGGCACTGGCTTGCCTTGGGCCTGTAGCAGGCACGCAGAGCATAGAAGCAATCACGGAACTGATATTCGATGACAAGACTCAAACGACCACCAAAGCCACCTAAATGGGTGATTAATTCCAGACGACGACAGAAAGAGCATTTAGATCGTCAGATCAAGGAACTGAATGAGATCCTCAGCCGATGGCCGGGTTGGATAACCTTCGAAGAATACAATCGACTCAAAAGAGAAACCACACTATTCGACAGACATGAACCAGAACGATCAAAACGACAGTCCAAAGAGCGACGAACCAGAGAAGCAAGAAAGCGTAAATGAACGTTTTGAGCGTCTTTTAACACTGGTGGGCGATCCGTACCTAATCGACTTCCTGCGAGCGTTCCGCGAGTGTGGCGTCGTCGAACGAGCTGCAAGGAAGGCCGGAATCGCGAAGAACACTCACTACAATTGGCTGGCATCCAACGAAACCTACCGTGAAGCGTTTGAGCTATGTCGGATTAACGTCTGTGATCAGATCGAACGAGCGTTGGCCAAGCGGCTTATCGAAGGTTGGGACGAGCCTGTGTACCAGGGCGGTGAACTTGTGGGGAAGAAGCGAAAGTTTGACAACGCCACCGCCTTGCGATACTTGGAGAGAATTAGTCCCAAATTCAAACCGTCGTCCGAAATGGAAGTCAACGGAACGCTCGAGAACGGAGCGTTGCCCATCATCTTTCACTTGCCATCGAACGGCAGAGAAGCGGACGCTGGCGAATCGATCGACTAAATCGCGACTGTAATACCCGTCGGAATGATCTGGATATGGAACCGCTTATCGGTCACGGCGTATCCGACGATAGTCACGTACTCGTCGTCTGCAAGCTCGTTGACGTCGATCATTCTGCCCGGCGTGGATGAAACGCCATAGACTCTCCCTTGCACCCACAGTGACGCCGTAGACTCGATATAGCCGCCGCTGGCCACATAGGACACGATACCATCAGCATCAGCTGCAACCGCTACGATACCAGTAGCTCTGGCCTCTTCTTCGGTTTCGCTTGACGCCAGTTTCATACCGGTCGAATGGCGGTATATCAGATGGAAGCGATCAACGGCATCGCCTGCCGTGTCTTGTGTGAGTCGCGCATTGTTCGAGCCAAGTCGAAAGTTCGCTGGCGTTGGGTTGAGTGCGGCCATTGCAGTGTGAAATTAAGTGTCAATGTCTGGAGCGTATTGGACGAACATGTGACCTGTCAGTAGGACGTTCTTTTTCGGCAGTCGTCTGACGGCCCACAGGTAGGTGTTGTTCGCAATGTTCACCGACGCAGGTATTTCGACTTCAAAGTAAGTTTCTGTTTTCGTGAGATCGCCTGACAGCGCGACGAATACGTCTTCCTTGCCCTTTTCGGTTTCGAGAACGAAGTAGAAGTCTCCGATTGTTGTCCAATCAATGATCGCACCAGATTCATCGATTCCGATGATTTGCTGCGTGTGTTCTTCGCCAGAATATGCCTGAATTGGATCGCTTTCACCGCGTTCGAGAGTTCGTGCAAGAATCGGATTAAGAATGATCGGATTATTCCCCCCTCCCCATTCCTCATCCCCATGCTCTATCAGCCGCTCGACGTCTCTTCGCACGGCAACCCTTTCCGCTGCGATCAGCTCACGAGCGAAGGGTTGCACATCCGAACCCGGTGCAACCGTGTCGAATTGCGTCTCATCATCGACGTAGATTCGACCTGCTCCCGACGTGTACAAATCGTGCAATGAGCCACCGCGTGCATCAACTCCGTAGAGCCAGAGTCGCGTCAAGAAACTCATGCTGTGGCCGCTAAACGAAGCCCCGACATTGAAGCTATTGCCAATTGTTGCCTCACCTTTGCTCGTGTTGACGACCGACCCGAACATCAGCCGTCTGCAATTATTCACGTCATGCACGACACGATACGAGTCGGAGTAAATCCCACCGACCGACACGATGCGAGCGTGGTTGTGGCCGGTCGATGCGTTGTCAGTTGCTTGCGAGCCGTTGTTCACAATATTCGCGTTGACCTCAAGGACTTTCGCGCTGTCGTCGTACGACAGTGGGTCTCGCAAACAGCCGGTATTCGTCAGCAGTAGTGATATGAGTGATGACGTGTCGAGACGTGTACAGTGCGTCGTCTACGATCTCAATCGTTGGCTCATTCAGTTCGGCCAAAAGGTCTTCATCAGTGCCGTGCCATGTTTCGATTGTGGTTCTCATTTACTTACTCGCTGATGATCGTTGGTTTCAGGTCACTAATCATCTTTTTCAGATTCAAAATCTCAAGTTCCAGCCTTGAAACCTTCCCCTTCAATTCGAAGATCATTTCGTGCTGTTCCTTGATAGTCTTGTCACGATCTTGGATGATCGCGAATGCCTTCCAAAGTTCGCCGTCTTTCCGTTCGATCTCTTTCTCAAGTCGATTTCTGTCCAGTTCCATTCTGTCTGTGTAGTTCTTGCGTTGTTCGAAATCGAGCTTCAGCCCTTCTAGTTCGAGAGCCAATCGCTTCGCGTCGGCATCTCGTTGAATATCGACTCGCTTGAAGTACAGTTCACGCAACCAAGCCAACCCACCGGCGAAGAGTGAAATCAGTATCGTGACTGCCCAGCCTACATAGGGCCACCACGGTGATGACACTGGCGGCGGTGCCTGTGTTGGAAACGACGGCAAGTCTTGAATGGCGAGAATTAACGTCTCCACGGCAAAAACCTTTTCCTTTTCTGTTCTTCGCTATCGTTCTGGTCTGGTCGATTGAAAAACGGCTGCCGCTCTTCGCGTCGTTCGTCTTTTCGGTCCCATCGCTCATGTCGCCAGTCACGAAATGGCCTTGGCCTGTTGTTGCACGCGTTGACGAGCATGATCAGGAGTCCAAGACAAATCGCGACTAACACGAGCGATGATCTCATCAGTACGGCACACAGACTCCAGACGAACAGTCGTAACCACTAATGCCACCACTGAGACGACCGCCCAGTCGTCGGCTCAAAACGGGCCCGCGACTGTTCAGCACTGGTCCGTACTCAACGTTCGTCGTTCGCGTCTGATGAACAGGCACCCTTACCGTTCGAGTACTGACGAACTGCTGAGCCGGGCTGGCCATAGGGTAGCTATTCACGGCTGGATATTCGTAGAAAACCGGCGATGAAACGACTGCCGGAGGTAACCCAGTCGATCCATACGCCGGGCCGGTGAACGATTGGACTGACGAACCAACCGATCCGGTGTTTAATAGTGGGGTAGATGTTCCAGCCGATCCAAGAGACTTAGGTTTCTTGAGTTCGGTGCCCAACAGGTTCCGCTTTACCGCCGGGCTTGCGAGCGGTTGTGTTTCGAGTGCCTTCAGCCGTTCATCCAGCTCGGCGATCTGATCAGTATGAGTGTTGACTGTTTCTGTCAGGTCATCGACTCGTTGCACGAGTGCGTCTTCGTCGATGTATTGAGTCGGGAATCCGACTTCCTGGCATTCAGCATTGCACGCAACAACGAGCAAGCTCAGGATCGCGATAAAAGCGGTGGTATACAGTTTCAGTTTGGTTTTCATTTTCCGTTCCTCTTGTGGGGGTAAAGTTTGGTTTTCTTTGAGAGTTCGAATCTGATCTTCGGAGTAAACCGTTCCATCCGAAAACCGAACGCCATAACGGTGACGTCCAAAGTAGTCGTCGATCCATTCAGCGTTTTCAACGACTCCCGTGATTGGGTGTTTGGCTTCTTGGTAGTAGTTGCTCATCAGAATTTCAGCTTCGAGTTGTCAGCGAAGTCGCAGCGGTTGTTCATGCACACGATGAAGCTTGGCCACAAATGTCCGTCGTCGCGGTTGATTTCAATGCCGGTGTTCGCCGACTCGGATTCGTCTGGTGAGATTGCAATGGACTCTTTGCAGGACGGGCATTTTGCATTGACCACACCATTGTGAGATTCTGAAATTACGCTGAGTGTTTTCATTTCTTCAGTAAGCCGATGATTGCGCCGATCTTTGCCGCTGCGAACCCAAGGCCAAATCCCATTGCAGCGATAAACAACGCTTCATACGGGAAAAGGTGGACAATTAACCTGATGCCTTCGTCGCTCATTTTCACTCTTTCAACTTCGTTTGGCTTTCCTCGTCACGCGTCGCACACACTGTACGGACGCAATAAAGACCGTGGTATCGCATCGGCTCGGCGATATGTTGCATGGTCAGGTTCGTAAACCCTTGATCTGCAAACCGGCTGCCCCAAGATTGCGGTGAGACGATGCCGATGTCTCCGATAGATCGTGGGTTCGGAGTTCGCAACACAAGCTCTGTGCCTGCGATGGCGTGATTGCCCGGCCCACGATCCAAGCCACACCAAGCAGTTGATTTCATGTAGTTATTGCCTACGTGGACAGCCAAGCCGACGACTCCACCGCCTGCGATGCACGAAACCAGCGAATGCCAGCATTGTTCAACCGAATTGCGTGGGGCTTGGTAGCACTCGCCGAACCGGAAATCCACGCAGTTTTGGCTTGCCCATCGCTGCTGTTCCATCGACAACTGGTTCGCGTTGTACTTCTCGTAAAACGCTTGGTTGTACGGTGCCATGCCGAAGTCCGTGGCGAACACCATGCCCTTGTCAAGCAACGAGCCTTCGTCTTTGCCACCATTGATGTTCAGATATAGCCACTCAGGGCTAAGACGATCCCATTTGCCGGTGGCTTGATACTTGAGCGTCGAGAGCATCCAGCCGACCATATATGCGTTACACGATCCTAGGCGTCCTTGATTCATCTGGTCAACGTATTGGCCGAACTTCTCACGAACGGAGATTCGTTTAGGGTTCTTGATCAGATCGACGATCTCGTCCAGCGGTCGCAGATGCTTGTCTGGGAATGCCTCAAACGACAGCGGAAGCGTTTCGGGAACGATATTTCCCGTGTAGACTTCAGTGCCATCGGCAAGGTGGAATTTGAATTTCTCGCTCATTTTCAATTTTCGTTTTCTCGGTTTTTACCGCGTCAAACCCACTTTCCGCGCCTACCACGTTAGGCGCGGGACGATGTCACTTCACCGCCCTTTGAATGATCGCCTTCCATTCCTCATCGCTCGTGTTTTCGCTGAATGGAGTCACTGACAGAACAGTTCCGCCGACCGATGCGTGCAACCAGAACGGTGGATCAATACCACGTTCCTTGGCCGCTCGCACGAACGATTCGGCTTGCGGATTGGGCTTGTCCCCGAACATTGGATCGCGCGTGTGAAGTGCGATTCCTTGATCTTTCAGCCACTTCAACCAGAATTGATCGTTCTGGATTTGCTTTACTAACCAGGCGGGATTCGACTCAGTTTCTGTCTCAAAGACTCTAACGATGTAAGTATCCTTGGCGTCGGGCTTGTCACTTGGTTCTGGTTGGGGCTGTGGCTTGGGATCGTCGTCAACCGGATCGATGACAGTCTCATTCCAGTCTGGAAGTCGATGGTTCTGACCAAACGGCCAGCCACCATTCGACCACTGCACGAACAGCAGAATCGCGATGATCGTCCAGATGATCGGCCAGTTATTGTTGTTTGGTCGCGATTTCTGCACGGAAAATTCGGGGAAATAGTATCGCTGAGTCATTTCTTGGTCTCCCGAGATGGCCTTGGAAAGAACTCTTCGCCAGCCAGTAGTTCGGCCACGGCAACCAGCCCCTTGGCGTCCCGAAGATCGATGCAGACGGCGAGTGCCTGTTCAAGCTGTGCCCGTCGTTCTGGTGAAAGCCTGTTCTCGGTCAGTGCTTTGTGGACGAACTCTTCGCCGGTCAGACCTTGCTGTGACGAAGGAAGGAAAGGTGCAACAAGATCAGCCACCCATCGCCAAAGGCCCGTAAGCATCACAATGACAACGCCACCGATGGCCACCAGAATTTCGGCCAGGATCGCGAACGCTCCAGCAACGGCTGGGTTGCCAAGCTTTCCTTCCTCGGTTGGCTGTTGCAGCGAATACGCCACAACGCCCGACTCGCGGACGAACCAGAACAGGAAGATCAGCGTGGCGATTCCGATCAAGAGCTTGACCGAGCGGGTTTGTTTTTCGTTCATTTTTGGCACCAAAAAAGAGTATCATTTTAATGATACCTTCATGGTAACGTCGAAAAACACCGGTTCAACAGCAGTTTTGACGTGCTAAATCTCAACCCACCCATACACACCGGGAGCCCAGACATTGGCTGCTATGGTCGATTCCCAGTTTTTGCCGTTGTGGCTGACTCGTGCGCCCAACGGATATGCATCGTGGCCGCCAAGCGGTTGCACCCAAGCGGGATAGCCCGTTGGTGGTTCTGTTGGCCCACCCGCTGGCGGCAACCCATATCTCATGTACGCGATTGACTCGTTTGCGTCGGCTGCTAGCGTGCCCGTGACTTCTTGTTGACTCGCGAATAGCACGGCCCAATGGACGTTGGCCTTGTTCGCTTTGCCTTCGTTCCATTCAGTTGCCCACACCCCGTTGTTTAATACAAACGCTCCGGTGGTGTACAAATACTGCTGATGCTGGTCGTCCGAGTAAATCGCAATCGCCCGCACACCAGCCTCGAAGTCAGAACTCGCAACGTGCATGACCGCTCGCCAGCCCCACTGGTTCGGCTGGAATTGTTTGTGCGTGATCTCGATATAATCACCCAAGGTTGCATTGAACAAACCTACTGGATCACTCGATAAATCTTCGTGTCGCACAACAGCCGCCGCAAGCACCGTATCGCGGATCGACTCAATGACTTGAATCTCCGATTCCGTAGCCCACCAGTGACAGCCGAGATGCGTGGGGACTCCGATCAGCTCACCTGTCTCTTCGTCGTGCTGGAGTCTCTCGCCACCGCGCATTGGTACGCTGAGGTTATTCGGGCCATAGCCAAGTTCTTCGAGAGCCGCGTTGATCGCTTCGCAATGCTCGATCGGGGCTGAGATAATGAGTGATCGGGTCATGGCGGTGTGATACCCTCCCCTTGCGTTCCCATTTCGATTCCAGTGTTGGCTGTCAGAATGGGCAATATTTGTTCAATGGTCGGATCGTCAAGCAGTCGATTGACTGCCAAGAATGCTCTCTCATCCGCATAAAAGCCAAAGTCACCGAACTGCATGTAATGATTTCCGTAAGAACTGCCACTTCCTTGATCGCTAGCATTGCCAGTGTAAGTCGGGCCAAAACACCTTATCTGGCAGAGGTCGGTAGTGATTTTTCCTCGGCCTATAAAAATCGAGCTAAATGGATTTTTATTTGAACTAACCTGTGCATTCCTCTCAGTCGTGCCGCGACTGTAAAAAAAATATTGTCTAGTTATTCCACCGCCCTGTCTTAACCGAAATGAATGATTCTGATTTACTGTGTTTCCAAACGTAACCATATTAACTGTGTTCACGGATAAAACATCAGCCACCATGATCACAGTTACTTCGTCTGTTCCCCAGTTGATCGAACTCAATGAACCCGTGATGTCGTTGATGCTGTCATACCTGAGGTATTGCCCAAATCCGTCGGCTTTCACCAACGGCCTATAAGCTGCATTCTCCGCAAATCTGTGGTTGCCCGGTATAATACGAGCCATTACCGAGTCAATTTGCAGGGTGGCCCCTTCGAGTGACTGAATAAATATTCCGGGGATTTGGTCCCACAAAGCCAAAAGAAAAACGTGCTTTCCTTGGGAGTTAATCGGTATCAACGCCTCGGTGTCGTTATCATCTATACCCCCGTGGAGATACACCTCCCCGTCCGTATAACTTGCGACATTGATAGTCACTTCAACTAATTCTGAAGACTCCAGAGGGGTCTCGAAATAAGCAGCAAAACCTCCGAATCCTGATTCAAAGCTGACAACTCCTGAAGCTATAGTGATGTTTTCAGAATCAAACAACTCCCAGTCGTCCGTAGGCAGAACAATATCTGGTTCGATATTTTTCATCGGATCTCCGTGGTGATAATCCAACTCAATCGCGGACGGATCATCTACACCTGCGGGAATTAGATCACCATACGCAGATTTTTTGAACTTTCGAGACTTCCACGTTGGAAAAAAGAACCCCTGTTCAGTGCCGGTCGGAAAAGCCAGCGAGCGCAACAACGCAATGTCGTCTGTGCGACGTGTGCCAAGGCCGCCGGTTCGATGAGCATCTCGCCAAACAGGTCGATATATCGGACGTACAACGTTACGGTTGATCATTGGTTCGCATGAACGGTTATTGACGTGTTTGTGCGAGCGTCGAATGTCAGCGTTCGCAGAAAGTACTCGCCGACGGCATCGAACGCCTTCACTTCAGCGTTGTTGTAGAACGTCAAGCCTGTTGGCGACCAGTTGGTATCGTCGGTTGAATACTCGACGGCAATACCGGCACCGTCAAACACGCTGTTCGACGGAATGCTGATTGTGCAAGGTCCGTCGAGTGCTACACCATCGGACGTGCCATTGGTTGATCGGTTAGTGACTAAGGCTGGCATGGGATGATCCTATTAAAATGGGAGTGCTTTCAGGAATTGGTACGTCCAAGTCGTGGTGTAAGTGGGTTTGCCGCCTTTCAGGTCTGTCGAACGTCTGATCTTCCGCTGATCGACCTGTTCGTCGGCACCGTAGATCGGTACGGGTGGCGTTGGAAACGTCAGACGACCGACGGCACTGCCTGACTGAACGGCCATGACAGGCGTTGTGGGGTAAATCTGTTGTTTGATCGGGTTCCCGTTGATGATCGGACGGACGACGAACTTCGGCCCGCCCGTGCCGGTGTAGTCAATGCTTTGTTGCCACGATGTAGTTCCGCTGCCATCGCCGTCGATGACAAGCCAGAAGGCAGCCTTGGCAACGATTCTGTAGTTGCGGAACGTCGAGTACTCGGCGTTTTTGCCGTCGGGATAGCCCAGTTCGGTGATCTGCACGCCAAATATGGTTTGCGAACTGATTAGTTTGTGAGCTGATTCGGTCGTTCCGTCGGAGTCGAACAGGATCAGGTTCTGGCCGTCGATGCTGTAGGCCGCTTCGAGTGCTGTGATCTTCGTCGTCAGATCCGCGCGGTCAACGCCTTCGAGCCGTCCATCGATTGTCCACGTCTCATCGAGCCCGCTCATAGCTCCGTTGGCGTCATACGTCTTTGACTTCGAAATGGCAATCGAGCATTCGGCGAGTTGGTGAGCGTAGCTGCCGTACTTCAAGATCATCGAACTGCTGTTGAAATCGTATCTATTTTTGTAACGATACCAATCTAGCAACATTTTTTCGCGGTTCTACACGAGTTTTTCATGTTCGTAACCACTGTCAGTTTCCCCGGTGTCATTCGCATCGAAGGTTTTTCGGCGACGATCAATCATGGCATTACGCCCGGCACGATCATGCTCAAGATCATGCCGCAGGATGTGACGACGATCCCAGTCAACGGCACGTTCACCGTCAACTACGCCGACGGCGTGGTGAGTAGCACAATTCAATGGCTGAACTGTAACGTGGATAGTGCTTCGTACCAATTCAATGCGAGTGGTCAGGTGATATCGCTGGTCATTAAGGATTTCCGATGGCAATGGCAGTTCGGGCAAATATCAGGGGAATTTAATATCACCTTGCCGAGCGGCAAAATCCGTGTCATTGGCGACGCCGAGCCAAGTGCAACTGATGCCATTGGAAACAGCGAGAAAACGCCGCGTGAACTCGCCACGCTATGCCTTGAAGCGATGGGCGTTACGACTTTTGACGTGTCCGATCTCCCGAATGACACTCGACCTCGAATCAGTTGGGACTATGCCAACCCAGCTCAGGAGCTTCAGTCGCTCGTCGATTCATTGGGATGCAGTGTTGTCCCGCAAGTCGATGGATCGGTCAAAATCTGCAAACTTGGCGACGGTGCGACACTGCCAGTCGGTTCAATTGAATCGACTTCACAAACACTCAATCCGCTGGACAGGCCAAAGCAATTGGTGATTGTCTCGGCGCCCGTTCGAGTGCAACTGGATTTTGAGCTTGAAGCCGTCGGCGAAGAAATCGACGGAACTATCAAGCCGCTTGCAGAGCTGAGCTACGCCCCTGCGGGTTGGGGCACGACAAAGTCTGTCAATGTTCTTAGCAGTGAGGGCCCGAAGGAAGTGCTACAAGTTGTCGAAAAGAGTATTTTGAAATGGTATCGAGTGAAGCTCCCGGATTTCACCGACACAGAATTGGAAGATCTCGATATTGACTACATTGAGCAATTATTGCCAGTGATCGAAGAGCTTTCCGAGGTTGCCAGCGTCAGCGATGACGAAAAGCCCAAAAAGGCATTCGTGTACGGGAAATGGTATCACGAGAAACGCCGAAAAAACACGGTTGAAGATATTGGAACCATTGACGCGGAAGACGTAGAAGGCGAGTACGCGGACACAATCATTGGCGATGGATTCTCAATTGATCCCGAACGAGGACTGGTTAAGTTCTCGAAAAGGGTGTCATTGGCCGGGTCATACGGCGGATCGAATGCACTCGTTTTCCCAGCCGAACTAAAACTTAGGGCTTGCTGCAATATCAAGCAAATATCAGATGGGGCACCAATGCGATACCAGAGCAGTGGGACGTCTGTTGAGCCGACTTCACCGGCAGGCAATCGGTACGAAGTGAAAGACGATATCAAGCCATTCCAAATCATCGATGGCGAAGGGGGACAGTCCAATAATATCGACGAAGTGGTAGACATGATGAGCTACTACGTCGATGCTCTGATGGAAGAGTACGCCATCACAACTGCCGACACGGCTACTTACGTCGGTATTCTGCCAGTCACGCTTGATGGTGCAATTTGCACGGCCACATGGTCGTTCGATGGATCGGGTGCGACAACCGAGATCAATCGAAACGACGATCCAGGCAATGACTATACGCCGCCATTCAAGGTCAGAAAACGAAATGCCGCGCTCAACAAGGTAGTGAGAGGGGCATGAGCGACTACGACGATTTCAGAAACGACTCAGGTGATCCGATCCCGCCGTATTCGGTGATGGCGGTGGTGGGTATCGAGATCGAAAGAGAACGTGAGTTCCTCACGGTCGAGAAGCCCGACGAATCGAATCTTGGAAAAGCGTTCATCGTGAACAAGCACAGCGACGCAGAGGTAGGCGGCCCCGGAAAGTATCACAACACCGGCGGCATCTTTACCGTTGCCACCCCTGACGAAACCTACCCAATGGGCACGCTCATCGGCCCAACCGATGGATCATGGCTTGCCACCGAAGACGGTGAACCAATGTTCGAAGTCATCGGCAGGATCGGGGATAAAGACTTGCACTTGGTAACTGCACGGTCGGGTGGCGGCGGCACAACCAAGGTCTGCTTCGTCCAGGCCCCAGAGGGAGGCATTCCACCGCGCGATGGCAAAACGCCCGGCTCCGCCGAATGCTTGGTGATCGTATTCGCGATCAGCAACAACCCTCCCAATTACATGGCCGGTGACATGATTCTCACCGACAAAACCTGTGATGTACGCAACTGGTCGTACCGAGCGGCTGGCGTCGAAGGTGACCGACTGGTGCAGGTAGACAACCACACTGACAATGCCATCGTCATCGGCTGGGATTGCGACAATGATGCCGATCCAAACATTTTCGATCCCGATCCACCCAGCGATCCGAGCGAGCCCAGTGAACCATCGGAACCCAGTGAGCCAAGCCATCCATCAGAATCATGCTGGTCGGAATTGGTGTTTGTCAGCGGTCAATGGGAAATCGTCCGACATGGCCTGTGTGGCTCTTCTGTTCTGTCGGAGCCGCCGCCGAGCGAGGCCCCAAGTGATGAGCCCGGCCCATCTGATCCGGAAGAGCCTCCGCCAGAGGAAGAACCATGACACTCGTTTGGATTTACGCGGCCGGCGACCGGATGAAGCCACCAGAATCGCTGTCCGTTTCGATCAAACTTGCCAAGCGGCACGTGATCGGTGCGACTAACTTTGTCGTGATTGGAACGGGTGACCTGATTGACGATCCCGACGTTGAGTGGATCGACCAAGAGAAACTGACCAAGGAAAAGTTTCTCGAAATCACCGGCATCAAACGAACCTGGGCGATGAAACAGCGCGACCAGTTGTTTCGGCTCATTCGTGCGACGGAGCTGCCACAGGTCTCGGATTCGTTCCTCCGGATGTACGATGATCATTTCGTTTTGAAGCCTGCCACCGTCGAAGCCCTAAGCGTTCCGATGCCGGATGGTGACGAACGCAAGCCCGGATTCGAGGTAAAAGAAGGTTTTCAAGAGATCGTCCGGAGAACACTGATTCGATTACGCCGCCACAAACCAAAACAAACATCGTTCAATTTTTCGTATCACCCGATAGTCAAATACGAGAAAGAAAAAGTGCGAGCGATGATCGAAGAATTTAATATGATTGACAGGATCGCATTGCCGGAAACGATCTACTGCAATCGTTACTACAGCCGCGATCAAATGGGTCGATACAGTTCCAGGGTCATGCGCAACATAACCTGCGAAAATGATTGGCCATTCGAGGGCGAGTCGATCCCTCACTACGTTTGCACCTTCAATCGTTGTGCAAAGCGAGTGTTCGAATCCCGAATCAAACCGTACTGTCAATCCATCGGACTGGGGGTGTAGTGTGGGCGTTTCAACCGGTACTCCGTGCTGCGATTGCGGTCGATGGATTTATCTCGATCAACAACCGTTCGGATTGGGCCATCACGATTCACAACTTGGCAACCAGGTCAATTGGATCACGGTCGATGCGACTGACGAGTTTGGCGAATCCGAAATAACTTCCCCGTTGACAACCGTGCTGAACCTGCGGACCGGAAACGTTCCTGTTTTTATGGTTCATAGGTGGTTCCACAAGGATATTACGGTTGGGAACATGTTCGCAGGCGTTGGCGGCAACACGTTGACGGCTGGAGTATCGGGATTTCATGCAGATGAGCGCGCCGTTTTCATTACCCAAGTCGGGTTCATTCCATTTTTCCGGGGCCATCATTTCTACGCCTCGTCACACACAGAGCGTTGGTTGATGCCCCCGGTGTCTGCATACCATTGGACCGGCTTTAATGGAGCGAGTTTAGGTACCCTTCCTTCTGTTCCAATTGTTTACACTCCCCCATTTCGGCCTGAGCCTGAATACTACGATCACCAAGAGCAGGAGGTTGCAAACCGAGCAAACGCCGACGCACCGCTCCACATTCTGCCGAGAATGCAATTTCGAACCTTCTTTGGACTCAACGATGTCGATGGCGGTCACTTCGGTACTGGCTCTATCAACCTCGGCGGGGTGTGGGCGATCTACGGGCCAAATTGGTATCGAATTCCAGAGGAACATCGCGGACGCATTAAATGCCGATTGTTTCTGGGGCTCGGCGGCTTTAATGGTAGGATGAAATTGTATGTCGAACTGGACGAGGAATTACCCGAAGAAATTCACGATTTTGGAACGTACAGCGACTACCTCGACGCCTATCGGACCGTAGAAGAATCCCCCTTTGACACCTACGAAACACTGATGGCCTTGGTTTCCAATGGGACCGAATACCAACTGAACGTCATCGTGAAAAAGGGTGGAACCATCATCTATAATCACACCACCGAAAAGTCACTGCCACTTTCGGGCTGGGTCATGGGGATAACCGAAGCGGTCGATTACACTGCCTATCAACAGTTTTATGCTCGATCTTTCTCGATCAATATCTTTGGCAACTCCAACAACTATTCGCTTCTGCCAACCCGATCATCATTCAATCTGATTCAAGAGAACCCTGCCTGGACGATCACCGGCAACAACTCATTTACTTGGGAGAATCCCGAAGAAACAATCAGCCAAGATGGCTTTGCAATCGATTTAGCGCCCTCGCCGTTTTCGGGCACTCCCATCCGAAAGGGGGGCGTTCGAACCACCTTTGCCGTCGAACCTTTTACCGTTTATCGATTGGGATATAAGTACCAATGCGACAATGCGACAAGCTCATTTCACGTCGCTCTCAAAGGCCGCGATGTTATTTTCCAAGCTCCAGTGCTGGGACGAGATGTCGGAAACTTTGGCACCAACACGCGGCACTTTCCGGTCGGTTGTTATTTTGCGACCAACGAGGAAACGTCTGTTACGCTTCGCTGGTGGGGACATCAAACTGGTTCACCGCTCAACGCCAGCAGTCGGAAAGGTCGAATCACGGACATCATTCTGCAAAAAGTTTCGGGCTACTCGCCAAACGATGTAGCGATCACACCGTATGAGGTTCACTATCGAGGTCACTCGATGCCGTGGGGGTTGAGTGGATGGGCTTTTCAGCTTGGAGGCGAGTGGGCGACCAGAACGCACTCGATCAAGCCAATCGAGGATCGTCTGCCAGGAAGCGGATCGCGCACATTCTCGGTGGTCGATGGGGCACTGCCGCCCGGTGCCAGTCTCAATTCGACAACGGGCGAAATCACATTCCCCGGCAGTTCGTCAGTTGCTCCATTTACGCGCGGGTTTGTGGCGATCCGAATCACGGTCGATAGCGTCCACTATCGAACCCGATTTTACTACTGGCGAATTGCAGCTGCCGACGCTCACTTCGCGTATCCTGATTTTTCCAATACTCAACTCGAACCCGGTTCGAAAAACTGGCAACTCGAATGGAACGTGCCGGTTGAAATCAAACTCGCCTACGCGATCAACGCAAGTGATCCTTACGGGATTACGATTGATTCAGGAAGTCTCCCGACTGGCCTATCATTAGATTCGTCTACGGGAGTAATCAGCGGAACGCCTTCGGTAAAAAAACAACAGGGAGAAGTTCAGTTCAAAATCGGAAGTTCGCTGTCCGAAACCTACACTTGGATCGTGGTTCACTCTGAGCAAGTCGTGTTCGTCTACTACCCGACACCGTACAGCAACTCGGTCACCGAGCCAGATGCCGGTTTCGATTGGCGGATCGAAGAGAGCTTGGCTGTCGATATTACCCCCACCATCTACGGTGGAGAGTCTCCGTTCGTGTTCTCTGTCGAATCAGGATCGCTCCCGCCGGGCGTCCTGCTCGATTCCACGACCGGCCAGTTGTACACGGTCACACCGGCGACCGGCTCATCGTCCACGGGATCGGTGGTCATCAAAATCGTCGATGACGAGTCGAGCGAGGCACTGACGGTTGAATATCACTGGCAGTTCGTCGGAAGCTAATTCCGAACGTGCATCTATCGATGGCGATGCGTGTAGTTCTCTTCTGTCATCGGGGATCCAAATTCGATTCTAGGAAATTTTTTCCATCGCCTCAATTACTAATTTTGTGTCATATCCCTTGCGGTCTTTATAAAATTTGTGAAGTACTTCAAGAATCTGATCTCTTGTTCTTTCTTGCTCATTCGCTAAAACATCCGCATGCAAAACATCACCAAATTCAGCTGATGTGGCATTCAGTTCAGAGATCAGACGAAACTTTTCTCCTTTTACACGAACAATACGATAAAGTAGGGTCGTCCCGTCTTTGATTAAAACCTCATTCTCTTTTTCGTCGTATTCAATCTTGATAACTTGCAGTAAAGGCATATTAAACTCACAGTCTAGCTAATGGAAATCCCAACTCAGGACTCAATCTATCTTGGATTTTTTCAGACGTCAATCAGCTGAACTTTTGGCTGAATAGTCAATTCCTCACGTAGCCCGATACCGACGCTAGCCGTTGAATGGCGGTGCGTTCAAGCCGCTCGTGCAACGGATTCTGATCCGACAGGCCAATATATGCCATTTTCTTCCCAGAAAAATGATTGACAGGCTGGAATCCTGGGGTAAAACTCGATTGTAGCCGTAAGTTTCCGTCACTTTCTCAAAGGGCCATCGATGAACCGAGTACTTCCATATTTATCTCTGTTGTCACTGCTGTTTGCCTGTCAATTGTACGCTCAGGAACGAATACTGCCTGAACAGTTTCAGGCCAAAGTCATCGGCGTCTACGATGGCGACTCAATCACAGTACTGATCGACAAGCAGCAGTACAAGGTTCGATTGGCCGAGATTGATGCCCCCGAAATAGGGCAGGATTTTGGATCGAAATCGAAGGCTCATCTGTCCGACCTTGTGTTTGGAAAGGAAGTTAGTGGTGAGCGGACGGACGTTGATCGCAACGGTCGAAATATTTGCCGCATCTTCGTGGACGGCGTGAACGTCGGCGAAAAGATGGTTACCGACGGATTCGCGTGGCACTACAAAGAGTATTCGAAGAGCGACGAACTCGACAGACTGGAGCAGGAAGCTCGATCCAAACGACTGGGCATCTGGTCAGAGAGTGCCCCACCGATGTCGCCGTCGGACTGGCGAAAGGCCAAGGCAGAGCGTGCCAAGCTGGCGAAAGCCAATCCAAGCAAATCGACCGTAGCACCAACGCTCAAGCTTAAGCCGAACGATCAGCCAGCGATCCTTCAACACTGGATCAACACGGCGTCCAACGTCCGTCACAACAGCACGTGCCGGTGGTACAAGAACACCAAAAGCGGCAGGATGTGCCAATCGGGAGAAGGTAAGGCGTGCGGCAAGTGTGGCGGATAGGTTGCCGCCTATACGACAATCCTCGGCTCAACTTTCAGCGGTACCATTTCCTGTTCGAACTTCATCGCCAGTTCATTTGCATTTCGGAACGCTGACAGTTCGTCATCAAAGACGGACAGGATCGTCTTGTGAGATGGTTCGTAAACGCAAAAGCTTCCGACAGCTACCTTGCCCGACGACTGGTTTGCTGCAATCGCATCTTTCAGTTGGATGGTTTTCATTGGCTTCGACTTTGCTGCTGATGAATGGGGCTGTTTATCTTCCAACTAGTGTAGTTGACGACATTAAAAACGGGTGACTTTTACGGTAATGTTGAGTCCGTGCGCCTAACGTGGTAGGCGCGCAAAGTCGGTTTGACACGGTAAAACCCGATGTTTCGCAAAATGAGAATTGGCAAATTTGGCCGTTACGGGAATTCCCGTAACGCGGTTCGGTTCGTGGTTTTTCGAATCTGCTTGGTTGATAAGTGTACAGAAGTGCTGGTAGAATTTCTGAACTCTCAAGAAGAACTGAGAGCCCAATCTCAAAGGCAAAGAATGTCAACTTCCAACAAGTATACTTGCCCTGAATGTGATCGCGAGTTCCTTTATCACGCGTCGAAGAGTGGAACCGGCGTTCCATGCCCGTCTTGTAGCCGTCCAATCGATTTGCCGCCCGGGTTGCCGGTGGTGCGACAACGGCAAGAACTATCTGTTTCAAGGCAATCCACTGAAGTGGTGCCATTTAAACAGGTGCGTACCCCAGTTGATCCCAAAAAGATCATCTGGATCGCATCGGGCGCCGTAGTGTTTCTGGCGATTGTTGTCGTAACGATGTGGCTGGATGGACTTGACGAAGTTGAGCGAGAACGAGCGGTGAGCAATGTAGCTACATTTGTTATTCTTGTCGGCTCCTTCGTTATGATTGTGTTTGCCGTTCGATCCTATCTGCGTACAGAGTTCATGCGACCATCAGTAGCAATGAATCCTATACGACACCGGAAGAATACCAATGTTGGTCTGCCAGCAACAGGACAATCGCAGATAAGACCGCTTCCGTTCCAGCATCTGGCTTGGGTCACAGTTGTTGTGGTTTTCAGCTTGATACTGGCGATATGGTTGAGCGGACGGGGTGGGCGATGGCATTCTATACCGAACTCAGGATCACCAAACTATCTCGAAAATTCGAGTTCAATTGGCGGCAGAGTCTGGGTAAACGGCTACCACCGAAAAGATGGCACCTATGTGCGGGGGCACTATCGATCAAGATAAATGTTGCAGGGCGTTGATTGTCTAGTCTTTGTTGGTCTATATTCAAGGCCAGCATCGTTCCCTTATTTCCACCAGGTCATCGAGACCTGAACAATTCACAAAAGCGATAAATCCAATGAGCCAATTACCGTTTGAAGAAAATGCAGGCGAACAATTTCCTTTCAGCATTCAGGAATTTGCAGACAATCCTGAACCTCGCGTGCCTTGCATCCTGATCCTTGATGTGTCCGGTTCTATGGCAGGAGATCCGATTAGGCAGTTGAATGATGGACTGGTTTGCTACAAAGACGCACTGAGTGCGGACTCATTAGCTTCTAAGCGTGTCGAAATTTCCATAGTTACATTCGGTCTAAACGTAGAGATGCCTGTAGAATTCACAACTGTTGAGAATTTTTTCCCACCTAAACTTGATGCCCAAGGAATGACACCTATGGGGCAGGCCGTAAACCTGGCCATCGACTCTCTCGAAGCCAGAAAACAGCAATACAAGGATGCGGGGATTTCGTACTATCGTCCTTGGCTATTTCTGATTACGGATGGTGAACCAAATGACCCGAACTGGGAAACTGCCGCTAGGAGGGCTGTTGAAGGCGATAGGGCGAAATCTTTTTCGATGTTCTGTGTCGGTGTTGAAAACGCAAATTTTGAAACCTTAGCCAAGTTCAGCAACCGTGAACCATTGAGACTGCAAGGATTGGAGTTCAGAAAACTGTTCCTCTGGCTGTCGAGTTCCCAACAGACCGTATCTCGATCCACACCTGGCGACGAGGTTCCGCTAGAGAATCCAGCTGCGCCAAACGGCTGGGCTGTTGTATGACAGGTTCGTCAGGCAGTAAATGGAAGTGCGTGTTCGATTCTGTTCAAGGCACATCGCACAATGCAGACGACATTCCCTGTCAAGACTGTTGCCGAATAGGCAGTTACTGGATTGGAACCGAAGAGATTCTAGTTGTTGCATGTGCCGACGGTGCCGGAAGTGCATCACTGTCTCACGAAGGGTCAGAAATTGCTTGTGACAAGTTTCTGGAGATTTGCGGAGAGTACATATCGCAAGCGAACCGACTTGAAAACGCGAGTGATGCCCAAGTAGCGGAGTGGTTGCGTACAATTCGGGAGTCGATATTATTCCACGCAAGTTCAAAAGAAACCCTTCCTCGTGAATTTGCGACAACCCTGCTGGGCTGCGTCATTTCAGAAACACATGCGTTATTTGTTCAGATCGGTGATGGAGCGATTGTCTATCGGGGAGATGGTGATTTTGAGTGTGCTTTCTGGCCACAGTCAGGAGAGTACGCGAACATGACAAATTTTCTCACATCCGATCTGTTTGAAGAGCAGTTCGAATGGAAGACTGTGAACTCGACAGTCAATGAACTTGTAGTGTTTACAGATGGCTTGGAGAGATTGGTTTTGAAATTCGAAGACCGATCCGTATTTGCGCCTGCAGTTAAGCCGCTCTTGGAAAGTGTAAAATCATCGACTTCTGTTGAAGAGCTGTTCGTTCCGTTTAGAAGCTTTCTTAATTCGAAAGCTGTAAACGACAGAACCGACGATGACAAGACCCTTGTCTTAGCCACACGTTTGAATCATGACGAAGCAAGCGTTTGACCACCAAGGCCGTAAGATACTACTTGGAAATGAACTTGGGCGAGGTGGCGAAGGTGCTGTTTTCGAGATCGCTGGCAGCAAGGACTATGTCGCAAAGATTTACCACAAACTGACACCGCCTGAAAAGTCTGAAAAGCTCAACTTGATGGTCTCACTTGGTGCGACTCATTTCAAAAGCTTTGCAGCATGGCCTGTAGCGACTCTGCATGATAAGCCATCCGGTTCAACCATAGGACTGGTGATGCCGAGGCTATCGGGGCTGAAGGAGATTCACGAACTCTATAGCCCTGCCCACAGAAAAATAGAGTTCCCAAAGGCGGACTGGAGATTTCTGATTCGCGTTGCCCGTAATTGTGCGGTCGCATTTCAGGCATTCCACTCCAAGGGGATTGTTCTTGGCGATGTGAATCAGGGAAATGTTCTAGTCTCTCCCCAAGCCACCATAGCGGTTATCGATTGTGATTCATTTCAGATTTCGGGAAATGGAAAGACCCACAAATGCCATGTCGGCGTAGCACATTTCAAGCCACCTGAACTGCCGAACTTTCGTGAACTGAGAACACCCAACCACGATAATTTTGGACTGGCCGTTCTCATTTTCCATTTGCTATTTATGGGTCGCCATCCATATTCAGGGAGATACAGCGGCACAGGCGACATGTCGCTCGAACGAGCTATAGAGACTCATCGATTTGCTTTTGGCAAGGACGCAAATCGATTGCAAATGGCTCCGCCTCCAAACTGCATTACCTTAACGGAATCAGGTTCGGAAATCGCAAGCTTATTTGAATCAGCGTTTAGAATTCCTCAGTCTGGCCATCTGCGCCCCAGTGCCGGTCAGTGGGGAAAGTCGCTTTCAAATCTGGAACAATCCATCCAGAAGTGTAGTCGCGATCCAGGGCACTACCATTCCAAGGAAGCCTCTTGCCCTTGGTGTCGAATTTACCGAGAGAGCAGAGTCAACTTCTTCGTCAACATTTCAATTGCATCACTTCAGCGATCAAATGTGGCATTTGATCTCAATAAAATATGGAGCGAAATTAACTCAATCCGAACGCCTGGGGAGCGATTCAGGCCGGTCAATCGCGATGCGATAAACCGATTAGTTCCAAGACCTGTCCCTGACAGTATCGACCCAATGAAAGTTCCAAGGAGATTGGCTGGCTGGATCGCAATTGCTGGATCAGTCTTGTTAATCCCAGGATTACTTTATCCAGTTGCTGGAATTTTTGCAGCAGTTTTAGTTGTCGTGTTTGGAATCTGGTGGGCTATTCTTTGTTTCAAGACCCCCAAGAATACCGAAATTCGAGCGAGAACCGCCAGCCTGAATGCCCACAAAGCGGAGCTTGATAAGATCCATCGTCACTTCGAGTATGTAAAATCATCTCGTCGAGACGCCTTCGAGAATGCGAAAAACAAACTCATCAGTGCCAAGGATCGCTACGGGCGTCTGAATTCTGATCGAGCCGCCGAGCTGCATCGCTTCCAATCTCACGCCAGAGAAACTCAACTTCAAGACTATTTGGAGCGATGTTTTATCGCCAATGGCAATATTAAGGGGATCGGCGCCGCAAGAGTGGATATGCTGACGTCTTATGGAATCGAAACTGCGGCGGATATTACCGTGCAACGGGTCTTGGGTGTGCCTGGATTCGGGCCGTCACTAGCCACGTCACTTGTTGCGTGGCGACTGTCAAGAGAGGCGTCATTCAGGTTTGACCCAACGGCTGCCGTTCCGCCTGCCACTATTAGAAATCTCGAAATGAAATACGTCCAATTGAAGCTTGATTTGCAGGCCCTGCTGGAATCGGGTGCCTCAGAACTCGAAAAACTATCTAAAACCGCTGCATCTGAGTTGGTTTCGATAGACGAGCGGCTTGTCTTGTGCGAAATTAACGTTACCCAGGCAGAATTGGACTTAATGGTGACCAGAACTTAGTTGTCTGCGGGGTACGCTCAAATCATAATTAAGGAAAAACGAGGATAGTACAAATGCTCAGAATTCTCTCATTACTTGTTGTATTGTTTTCCGGCTCCGATTTGTTTGGCCAGTCTGTCCATCGTCTTGACGATATGGTGGTCAAGCAAGTCATCGACGATCAAAGTGCCATCCTGACGCTTGACGTCACGGATTACTGGTATCAAGGTGATGTAACCAATTGGGTCGATGATGACAATACCAAAACCTGTCGGTACGTGATCGCCGATGGAACGCACCGATTTGAAACCGTCGCCGGCGGAACGCGGACTGTTCGCAAACTAAGGGACTTGACGAGAGATGAGATTAAAAAGCATGGACTGACTCCTATTGAAGACGATAAAAATCCTGACGTGGTTCAGTTTGGCGAATTTGATGTTACTGTGGTTCAGGTGCTGAGCGATTCATCGGCACTCGTGACAATCCAGGGAATGCTTCCTGAAAATCAAACGATGTTCTACCGTGGACGAACTGACGGGTGGGTTGATAGCGAGTATCGAGCCATTCCGAAATCCAAAATGCATGGGATTCATCGCTACAAATCGGTGTCCGGATCGACAAAGACGGTTCGTATTATCCAAGAGGCTACCGATGACGAATGGGCACAGCATCTCGAAAAACAAGAAGCCGAAAGAATGAGGGCCGAGAATGAACTGGCTGTACAACAGGCAAAAAAAACGAAAAAAGAGTCCGATCTGCAAGACTGGAAATCTGTCGAGCATAAGATAGGCAATATTCGGCATAAGGACAAAACCGTCATCGCTACCGATGCAACCGTAGTCGGCTTTGTAGATTTAAGCAATTCCGACAAAGAGCTTTTACATCTGAAAGCAAACACAACGTTTGAGCAAAATCACGCCATTTTCACTTCAAAAAAGCTAGACCAAAAGTTCGTTGCTGTTTCGGTGAATGTTCTGGACGACTCCATCAAAAAGAAGCTGAAACCCGCATTTGATAAAGCGATTGAAGTGCAAGAGTCAACCGGCGTTTCGTTTGCGGCGGCGTCAGGGATCGGCAAAATGGCGAAACAAGAAGTGGTCTATCCTGACAGACCGACATTAATCGATTCGAATTGGCGAAAATCGCCATCTGACAAGACCGGTACTATTTTGCGGACGCGATAATTTCAAGTTGTGCCCCATTTTGTGGCACTATTGATTTTCATTTCCTCGATTTTCTCTAGAATCTCGTTGTAGTTCGTGAGCATTGGCCTGATGGTTTCGTCCAGTTTGACCAGCAGATCTTTCATCTGATCTTCCGCTTGAGATTCGAGTGTGATTTTCAGTTCGTTTTTTGCGTTCACATCGAGCTTTAGTTGCTGCTCCTTCTCCTTTGCTTGCTCCAGTCGTTCGGCCAGTTTGTCGAGTATTCCGGACGGATCATTGGCCATCGCCTGTTGACGTTCTGCCGCCTTCACCTGTTCATCGTATAGAGAGAATCCTTTCAGGTGTTTGGATTGCTCATACGAAAGCTCTCCCCCGGATTCGACTGTGTTGACTGCATCGCGAATACTGTCTTGTTCCTCCAGCGTTGCACCGGCCAATCGGCCTACCGCCGAATCGTATTCGGATTGTGCGGTTTTCCTTGCTTGTTCCGCTGTCGCCAAGGTTTGTTTTGCCGTTTCGAGCTGCTCTTTGGCAGCAGCAATTCCTTCTTGTGCTGCTCTGCCTGTTAATTCGACTCGCTCACGCTCGAGCTTTATAAGTTCATTGAGTGACGACGCACGTTGTTGTTCTGCATCGATGGCGGACTTCCCGCCTGAATTGAATGCTTCAAAACCTTGGGCCAACTGCTGTTTGAGATATTCAATCGACGAGTCGTTTTTCGCGGATTCAAGTGCGGTTCCTGAGAGTCCTGCCTTGCGATGACCGGCTCCGGATTCGAATTCATACTGACTACGAGCCGACTCACGTCTTATGCGCTCAAGCGGTGAGTAAAGATCGAATTGCTTGTCAAGAAACTTATCCGCTTCACGTCGCTTCGCCCGCTCTTCCTCCATCTTCTTGACGGCCTTGTCGGACTCATGAGCTGCTTTGATGTCGTCGGCGCCCATCAACTGGCCGAGCGATGAATTCTCGAATAGGGATTGGAGACCCTTACCGACGATGCCAAGATTGTCTGTGAGACTGTAGAACGACTTGACAACGCTTAGCTCTGCTTCAGCGATCTTGTTTGAGAACGAGTCGATGTTGTCAGCAGTCCCAGTAAACAACTCTTGAAGCACCTTCGCTGCGGCACCGGCTCCCACCAGTGCAGCGGCAAACGCGGCAATAGGCACTGCGGCTGCCGCAATTCCTGCCCCGCCCGTTCCAACTGCCCCGGCTGCCGCTCCACCTGCTCCCATCGCACTGGCCGCTCCACCTGCCGTTCGCACGGCTGCCGCTGCTGTGGCCGCCTGCCGATATGACCGCCACATGTCCGTCGCTGCCTTGCCGGTATTAATGACGCCTTTCATGCCTTGCACGACTGACTCGAACTTGGCGATCAACTGCATCGCCGCTTTGGCATCTTCTTCTTTGGCAACCGTTGCTAGTACGAAGCTTCTGGCAAGCTGAGTCGCACCGGTCATCATTCGCTGAGCGCTTGCCAAAAACTTGTTATTGGCGGCGGCAAGGCGATCCATCGCACGGGTGTACTCTTCGGTCGCCTGTTGGGATTCAGCAAGCTGCTCATTGACAGCGTCCAAAGCATCTTGTTCTGTCTGAAATGCTCTGGCCGATTCACCTGCTACCCATGTTTGCGTTTCGATTGCACTTGTCAGATCGGTGATATTGTTCAGAGCGGCTGCCGATCCATCATTGTTTTCGATGGCTTCCCAGAGTTGATCGTAGAGTCCAGCTAAAATTTCGGCTTCTCTGGCCAAGGCTTGTTGAGCTGTAGCTGCTCTTTGGGCGTGATCTGCCTGTTGGTGCAGCAACATGGCCACACGTTCCGCAGGATCGTACAACCCCGTGACGGCGGTTGTCAGATCGAGTATTTCATTCTGGGCATTATTGATCGCCTGCGGATCAAGAGCATTGAATCCTTCGCGGAGATTCGCAGCAAACTCTTCAGCTGCTGTCCAGTCGATACCAGCGGCGACATTCGCAAGTTCTTGTTGTGCAGCAGTTGTTTCTCGTAGTGCCTCAATGATGGCTTGAGAAGCTTGGAGTCTCGCTTCCTCAGTCTGCTGGACAATTGATTGTCCCTGCTGAACGGATTGGTTCAACTCCTCCTGTGCTTCCCTGATGCCCTGAACCACCGCACTGGCTTGAGACTGATTTTCAGTGTCAGCGGTGACTCTCAAAACAACGTTTAGCGTGCGTTCGCTCATAGCATCCTCTTTGTCATGCTAACGGAAAACAGTTGTACCAATTCGCGGGTTCGAACCGAATCCTTATGGCTTTCGATGACCTGGTGGATCAAAGATAGATTGTGATTCAACAAGTCGTCGGAGTGCTTCAGGGAAGCCCCGTTGGTCGCCCTGCATTGCCAATAGATTTCCAGCGTTTTCAGGTTGGCTGCTGATAGTTCGTACAAATGAGCCAATTCGGGCGACTTCTTCGGGCATCGCTCGCACGGAGTCCCTACGCCTTCGGGACGTGGAATTTCCACGCCCTTGCGTTTTTTAATCTTGCCAGTTTCTTCGTCAAACAACCACCGCTTGCAGTCATCACACGAACGAAACGCGACCTGCGGATGATTCAGAAGCACCCGCAGGCCGTTCATTAGTTTTTTTCCTGGTCATCCAGAGCGGATTCAAGATCGGACGCCTGTTCATCCTGAGTCGATTTGTCAGCGAGTGGGTCAACGTCGCCGCTTTCCTTACGATACAAGATAACACTGGCCAGTCGCGAAAAGAGCGAATACTCAAGTCGCAGAAGATTGCGGACAGACACTTCGACGGGTTTTCCGAAAGAATCTTTGATGTCCCACGCTACGATTTTTGGGGCGAGATATCTAGCGACCAGCTTTTCAATGTCTTCGTTCTTTGAATACTTGTTTGATTCGTCGATGATTCTCGATCTCTCTTCGACCATCATCGGGCGGTAAGTGAATCGCACCTCATCCGTGTGAACTGCCCCGCCAGGGTTTGATCCCGTAGTTGCTCTGAAATAACCGGAACGCTCGTAGCCGTCGTTGATGAAATTGGACATGGAATTTGAATCCTATTTAGCTGGAACTGTCAAAATGAACAGAAACCAAAGTATCACTGTAATGATACTCCGTCAACTTGACTTCATATCGTTCGGTAGTCCGGAGACTTGAGCAGTGTCGGTTTGATATCTTCCCAGCCTTTGGCCTTGGTGGAAGAGCTAGAAACTTCTGATGAGCATTAGGAAATTCAAGAATCCGCCAAAACCGATCATGGATACCCCAACATAAAACAAGATTCCATGTGTGTCGTCACAGTGAACGATGACGGCACCAACTACAGAAAACAGTGCAGAGAATCCGGCAGCCCAGTTTTTCCACTTGCTCCGTTCTCTCAGTTTTCCCAGTTCTCCAATTTGTGATTTTGTCTCGTCGTTGAGCGAATCGTTCTGGCGTTTCAGTTTTTGAAATTCGTCTTCAAACCATTGAATGCGTCGCTCATTGCGATCATTCATCCTGTCCTGTAGAAGGTGCGCGTTCTCTTGCGCCGAGCGTTTCTTGACATCATCCTTCTTCTTTTCTTTTTCGAGAAACTCTTCGCCGATAACGGTGTCAGTATCTGGAGACGGAGTTGTCGTCGTGGATTCAGTTGAGATCGCCTTGAGTTTAAGTTGGAAGTCCTGGCTGGCGTTCGGACTATCTGAATCATTAGCCATTAACGAGTTGCTGGTTCAAACGTGACTTAAAATAGTCCTTAATCAACTGCTGCGGGATGTCTGTTCCTTTGGGAGGATTGCCGCCATATTCAACCTTGACAATTCGATGCCAAGGCCCACCTTCCTCGTGGGTTTTATTTGATAATGCCACAGCAGAGTAGCATTTATAAATCTCCCAGACTCGATGGACAATCTGAATGCTATTATCTGGCGGATATTCAGTCTGGTTTCGACGCTCATCGCCTACGTTTGGAGTTATGCGTTTAAATCCAAACTCATTTTCATCCGATGGGATAAACTCAAACGCATACCTTGTGATCGAGTCATTGCCAAATGACTTGAAGGCATGAAATAGAGAATTTACAACAGGCCCGTATTTCCAAGCTTCCACTTGTTCATCGATCAGCGGCAAGTCCGTGATCCCTAAATGCCATCCGTGACTAAAATAGACGAGCTTCTGTAGCTTCATCGGTGAGACTGGAACATTCTCGCTGAATCCGCGATCAAGCAAGTAGTTGGCAATTGCTTTTGAAGTGAATGGCATTGGACTGGACTCAAGAGGCTGGATAGTACAACTTCCTGAAGATTGCCCTTCTTCGCATCCTGTCGGGCGGCGTTTTCTAATTATAACAGCATGTTACGAACAGTCTAACCCCCTGTTCCGAAGAATCCAGTCTAGCTGATCTCAGTTTTTTTTCGCAATAGCAATCGGAAGTCGATTATTCGATGAAATTTAAACACATCACGTGGATATGTCGATGGGATCGACAGGTTCAGCCGACTGAAACTTGCCCAAAATTTCCTGCTCGATCTTGTTTCCGATGCCCGTTTTGTCGTCCGACAGATCGCCACCGTCGGCAAGGAAGGCTTTCAGATCTTCGACGGACTCGAACGCCCGTCCGTTGTCGGATCGCTTAAGCAATGTGACTGCCTTGGCGGACAGGCCCAGTGATTCAAGCGGTGTGGAGTCTGTCGTTTCGGGTGCCTTTGACTCATAAGATTCAGGATCGCCGGATTCCAGGTTCTGCGAATTCTCATTTTGCGAAACATCGGTTTTTGCCGTGTCAAACCCACTTTGCGCGCCTACCACGTTAGGCGCCACGTCATCGGTTTGATTGCCAGTTTCAGACTCCAAGGCTTCAATGGGAGCGGGCGTTACGATCCGCATTCCAGCTTCGATGAACTTGCTGGCCGTTGCCAGATCGGCACGGCCTTCGACGACGGCTTGTTTGAATTGATCGATGGTTTCGACGAATTGGTCTAGGAGTTCGTTGCTCATTTGGTCTTCTTTCGTGGTTTAGGTTCGTCTGTTGAAACTTCCGCCGGGTCTTCTAGCGTTTCATCAGCAGATGGTTCTTTAGCCAGTTCGGTAGCCGTGCCAGTCTCTTCGTTCAGGTTGCGAATTTGGTGTTTCAGTCCCATCGCTTCGGCGAATTTGCGAAACGATATTTCCCTTGAGAGAATCTTTTGAATGATCTCTTTCTTGCTCGTCGGCTTGGGTGTGCCGTTGCAGAACGACGCGAACTTTTCAATGTCCGGATCGGCGATAGCGTCGAAGTTGTAAAAGATGTCGTAATGGCTCATTGGATTAGGCAAGGGTGGTTTTGACGCGGATTTCCTTGGTGGAATTCGTTGCACGGGCTTCGAACTTCAGCGGAATGAGCATCTCTTCGCCACGCTTGGTTCCGGGTGTCTCGGCGGGCGAATAGAGCGATACAAACTCGAATTCGCACGAGTTGCCACCGAAGGCGAATGCCAGCGAACCAGCAGCTCCAGTGACCGATTGCGAGTAGGCATCGAGAATGTTTCCGCTGTTGTACGGCACCGAAACATCAAGCGTCACGATCCGGTCGGTTGACGGGATACAATCACGGGTGATCGAGTTCATAAACCGGTCAGCGTCGAGAACGTTGTCAATCGTCAGTGTGAACGAGTCGAACTCGAATGTGTTCGTCCACAAAGTGAGCGTGCCATCGGCCATGATGTACGGCACGCCGCCCGGCACAGCAGGAATCGAATAACTGGCGAACGCATTGGCGGTGATGGCTTCCGACGTGGCTTCGATGTCGAGAGTCAGTTTGATCGGCTGTTTCTTTTGGCCTGAGAATGTCGCCTTGCTGACGATCCCGCCTGCATAGATCGCGCGTCGTGCAACCTTGTCAACGAGAATCCCGAACTTCGGAAGCACTTCGGCAACATCCCAGTAGCTGCCAGATTTCGTCGGCGCTCCGAGAATGTATTTCCACAGGACTTCCAATTCGGCTGGATTCGGTTCCATCGTGATCGAGCCATGTGCCCGCTTGGCAACGACTCGGTTCCTCGCACCGAACCGGCTTCGCGTGCCACGGATGCCCGGCGTGTTGGCGATCTCTTCAGCAGCTCGCATGGACTCTTCGAGATACTCGAATTGCTTGGAAGTTGCACCGAACGTCGTGTTGGCGTCCTGAATGGCGAACGCTCCGTAAGTTCCCAGTGTCGCACATTGAACCATGACTAAATTCCCCTGCCTTCCCGGCTCATTGGCCGAACGATGAATGAACTGAGATAACGGTTGTTCCAGAAGCCGGTTTCATCGATGACCGGCCCCGGTGTCATTTTTACTTTGCAAATGCTTGGCACGCCCGGCAGTCTTTGTTGACGCAATGCCCAGTTGATCTTCTGACGCCACAACAAACCTTGATTCAAATCCGTCTCAAGGTTCTGGTTGTCCGCCCGCAGGATCGTGACGATGATCGGGTACTCAACGTCGTCGCGTTCGTTGGTGCCTTCTCCATCGCCTTGCCCTTCGACGCCCGGCGGTGCAATTACAATCGTCGGCGTTCCGTTGAGTTCGAAGCGTGTTCCACGATCACTCGGCATCTTTCTAATCACGATATCATCGTTGTGGATGCCTTCAAGGCCGATTTGTCGTAGCCTTGCTTGAACAGCCAGCAGGCAAGCGTAGTGAATCGCTGGCTCGTTGTTCGTCGCCAATCCAAACGATACCGGCGACACTTCAGAACCTGTTTTGACGTACCGAAAATGCGATCCGACAACTGGCACAACAATGCTGCCGTCACCCGTTTGGGTTCCGACGAGATTGAATATCCAGTCTTCGTACTGCCCGTTGAGTGTCTGGACGTAGATTTCGTGTTCGTCCGTCGGATCGCTATCGCTGATCGTAACTGTGATACCGGTGCCGTCTTGATTGTCGGAGTACTCGATGTTCATATTCGTCCCCCCACATAGCTTGCCAGTGCATCTACGACGCCATCGGCGCCATTTTCCGTCCAGTACATGAACTCACGGGCGGGTATCCGCGATGTGCCATCGTTATTCCACCCAGCATAGAACTGGGTTGTCCCCCACTCCATTTCACGGTTGCCAACCATTTCGTAGTGGCCTGTTGATCCACTGGTTGTCACGGACGTGTACATTGTTCCGGTGAGAATCAACAGCGGATGGACTCCGTACCGTTGCACGGTTGCAGGTGCATGGGCAGGCCATGCGTTTCCGCTTAAGCCTTGTCTATTGGCGAATATCTCGATGAAGTTCTCACCAATGGCTTTCTTGCACGCATTCAGGCCGTCACTGAAGCTGTCGTTTGCAAAGAAATAGACAATGCCATTCAGGTAACCTTCGAGTTGATCAACTTCCAGAACGGTCATGCGAACCCCTTCGTGCAGAATAGACGAATCCGTTGACCCAGCAGCTCTTCAATAGCCATTACCACAGACCAGCGCTCATCGCCGAAAACGATTTGATCGCCTTCCTTCGGGAAGATGTTCGCCATTTGATCCCGCCACACAAACCAGATCAGTTCAGCACTGCGAATCTGAGCGTTTGTCGATTCCCTGTCTTTGCGACTCGGATGTCTTCGTTCAGCGTTCTCTACGGTCACGGGAGCATTCCAGCCAGTTCCGGGCACCTGACGCACAAGATATTGAATCGTTTGACGATCCGGCATGTGACGCCACTTTTGAGCCAATCGTCTGCGTGTGATCATGCGAACCTCGGCTTTCGGTACGCTCGGAACACCGTGTCATATTGCGTTGGACTGGACGACGTTTGTCCGCTTTGTCTCATGCCATAACTGACGGAATAGTAGTCGAGCGATTCACTGACCGCTTCACGTCCGTCGGGATTCTCGAATCTCAGCCCAACGAGCTGAATGATCGCATCCTTCACGTCGGCAGGCACGCACTCGTAACCAGCGGAGTAACTGACTTTGATGTTTCCGGTTGCTGGTACTTTTTCGTGGCTTACATCGAAAAACCGATCCCGAATCACCGCAGGCCACCAGCCGTTAATGCGGTAGAGTACTTGGCCATGCCACGAGTAATCAACGCCTTCTGCGAGAATCGTATCGTCACCGAATGTTCCAGGCCGTTGCCCGAAATGGCCTGACTGATCGAGTCTGACTTTCGTGACGGCAATGACAGGACTCTGATTGAGAATCAGATGCGGTGAACCAGTGCCGTCGTAAAACTCGACGAAGTCGTGACTGCCGAACTTTCGCCCGGCAATTCCTTCCGCGTGTGCCCGTGCTTGTGAAATCAACTGGTTCAAGAGAACGTCGTCGCTCGAACCAGTGATCCCAAGCTGGCGTTTTACTTCGGCAAGCGTCACCATTAGTTGTCGATGATCGCTGGCACGTTCATTTCACGCGCGTAACGTTCCGCGTCTTCCTTGAAGATCTTCGGAATCGACAATCCGATCTGCAAGCGTCCTTTGATGAACGCTTCATTGATCGGATGATTGCTTGGAAGTCCACCGGCCCACGCATCGACATCAGCCGGAACGTCGTGATGCATGACACGCTGGAACTCATCGGTCAGGGGAGCGTTCTTTTCGACGTCCCACATCTTCACATTCACCTTGACGGCTGGATGTGGTGTCCGTGGCCGGTCCACTTCAATCGAACCATTTTCGACGCCTTCCGAGTACTCAAGAAACGCTTGAGCTTCCATGAACGACTCGCGAACGTTTACGCTGACATCCTGACGAGAACGGTGGATGGTCTTGGCTTTAAAGATTTCAAGTGCTACCGAGTTCAACGCAGATCGATCACGGCGAGAACGAGTTTGTTGTGTAGATGCAGTGGCTTGTGTAGGAGTAGTGGTTTCAGACATGGTTCACCTTGATATTGAGATACAAAAAACGTCCGACGGGAAATCCAGCCGGACGTGGAAAATTTCAAAACTGTCCGGCAGATTACGCCGCCAGCGGATTGACTGGGATTTCACTCGGATACCGCGATCCTGAAAGGATCAGGAACGTTGCCAAAGCTGCATTGACCCAGACAAAACCGTTGTTGGTGTCAACCGATCCGCGATGGAGATCGAGTTCCGCAATGACGGTGAACGGATTGGATGCCGTGGCGGACAGTGCTGGAATCGAAGTGGAGTTGACCGTCTCAATTCCGTCCGCACTTTCAACGAGCGTGAAGTTGTTGGACGAACTGGGGGCACCGATCCGATACCAAACCCGATTGGTTTTTGCGGCTTTCGCACCGCTTGCACCGCTTGTGAGCGCCTGCAGGAAGGCCAGTGATGCAGCCGCGTTATTGCCAACCAGTACGGCATACACGCGGTCGTACATGCTTACCTTGACATATCCTGCACCAATGTTGGTGACAAGATTGTTTCCGTTTTCAAAAAAGTCTGCGTTTCTGTTCATTGATCTGACTTGTAAAAAAGGTGAATGTATCGAAGTTAAATCAATCGACTAGTTGCGGTTTTCGCAGACAATCGTTGAAGACTGCAAGTTGACGCCTTTGAACGGCTCAATTGGGCTGACTTCCAAAGGTTGGCCATCGACTCGCATGGTGAATTTCAAGGCGGTTTGATCGCTCAGGAACTCGACGTGAACCGAAGATGCTTGCGTGATTCCACCGGTCGAGATCGTCAAGTACTTCGACAGATCGACCAATGCGAGGTCACCTTCCGCTCCAACGGTTTCGTTGAATTCGGTTTCGATCCGTGGGGCACCTTTGAGCGACTGGTAAGGTGCGTTGGCAATCGTTCCATCGGGTCGATAGAGTGCCACGCCGCCAGTTCCGACGCCCTGTTCCAGTTTGTCGAGCTGCGGGCCGCAATCCTGGTTGTGGAACCAGTTGTATTGGCCTGCACCAGACACTGCCCGGCGTGCCCACATGCGGTCGATGATGTCGGCGTTGATGACGCCTGCGGCTGCACCGGCTTTCGACACGACAACACGGTTCGGCGATTTCAGCACGCCAAGCGGCTGCTGAACACCGTTTCCGTTGAAGATGGCATCGCCAAGCATGAAGTCGAATTCATTTCCAACCATGCGATCAATCCATCGTTCCGCTGCACCAGCGGAATCTTTGATCAGCTCTTCGGTCAGGTAAACGATGACGACAAGTTTCTTGCAGTACAGGTCAACCATCCGCATCTTCGGATGGCTTGCTGTGGCCGTTTGGCCTTCGCCAACCCAGAAGCTTTGTAGTCCGCCATTACGCTTGCCGTGCTTTCTTGACGTTTCGGCGTTGTGCCGGAACTTCATCGCAGCCGTACCGACGGTATAGTTGTCGGTACGGCCGTAGATGTTGTTGGAGTAAACACGCTCCAAGATGCCGTCTGCCCATTCGGGTGGTAGCAGGTATCCGCCGTCTGAACCAACCGTCACCGACATCCCTTGGATGCCTTTGAAGATTGATTTGTAACGAGCGTTCCAATCGGCCTGCTTGTGGCCTGCGTCCAGCAAGCCCGTTTGCAAGAAGGTAGAGATCGAGTTGAATCCCGCGTCTTCGTTGTGGGCGCCTTTGTAACCCTTTGGAAGAGATTTGCGTTTCACCATCTCTTTTGATTGGTGAATCACGCTTGGGACGTAATCCCGATCTTCAGGAGTCCAGTAGGAAACAACGCCGTCGTTGTCATTGAACCGCATCCGCTGGCCAGCGTATTGTGGTTGCGAAGCTTTCTCCAAAAGCTCTTTCATCGATTTGACTTGGCTTACCAATTCGTCCATCGTCGGTTCTTTAAGAGTCGTAGTCATCGTATTTTCCGTGAGAAAGTGAGTTGTGAGCGGTGAATAAATGGGGTAGCGGGCTGGTTAGCGGGAACAGGGAATCGCAGTTTCAATCTGCTTTTTCAGGTCAGCGATTTCAGCCAGCAAAGACTTTTTAACGGAATCTTCCGGCTTGTTTTCGACGGGCTTTTGTGATTGCGTTTCCGTTGTCAATGCACTTTGGACAATCGAGCCGATACCGTTAATCATGCTTTTGAGACTGGATCGAAGGTGATCCGGCACCGACTCATCGGTGGCGATTTCATCGAGTCGCACCGCCAGTCCGGAGAGCTTGAATCGCTCGGCAGGTGCAGTGACCAGGAACGATTTCATCTTCTCTTCGTCGGACACTTCATTCGCTTTTTCATACGATTCGAGTTCTGATTTGAGATAGTCTTCATCGTCTTCAAGTCGCTTCCGATCTTCGTCGGAGTACGACTTCATGTGCCCTTCGTCGGTGAACATCTTTTCCTTGACGGCATTGCAACACTTGAGCGACGAACGGTAGCTTTCGTTGTAGCCGCCTTCAATCAACACAAGCGTGTCAGCAATCGACTTTTCGACGCTGTCCATGACTTCTTTGACCTTCGGATTCTCCACCAGTTTGAGCGACGCCTTCAGTTTCGAATTGAGATCGCTCAAGTGAGTGTGAGCCGATTCCATGACCTGTTGGCCTAGCAGTTTCATTGATTTCTCCAAGGATTTTGGCATCATAGAGCCGGTGGCAATCAGTTTGTTACCGCGTACTTGGGTGCCTCGCGGAGATGGCGGCGGTGCATAGGCACGCAGTGATTTCATGATTCCTTCGTCGATGGACGAGTTATTGATCCGTCCTTTGCGAAGCACGTCGGCGACGCAATCGGGGTTCACTCCCAACCCGGTGAACGACCACTCTTCCATCTTCCACTTCTCAAACCGATTGCCCTGACTCTTGCGAATAGGGGCTTCCGTCGGTTTGAACCGCAGCGATGCACCGCGAAGGATGCGATCAGCAACCAGAAAGAACATTTGTTCCGAAAGCTTGTTGCGATTGGAGAAATGGGCCTTGGCGACGATTCCCGAATCACTCGGCGTCAACCAGAGCTTGCCTTCCTTGTCATCTGTGCAGGCAATCGGCTCGGTGATCGTCAGTCCGTGGTCGAAGTAAACCACAGGGTTTTTTGCATATTCATCAAACATCCCACCGAGTGGGTTGACTGAATCGTGCTGTCGATCCCAAGTTGGAGTCGTAATTACAGCGGTCGCGGTCATCTCGTTCTCGTCCACACCGACATTGGGCAATGTCGCAATGGCCTTGGCGTCCGCGATGTCGTAAAAGCTTCCGACCCTGTTCTTTTGCAAGTTCATGCCCTACATTAGTATCATTAAAATGATACTGCTCATCGGCAGTTTCCATTCAATGGATATTTCTTTTAGGGATGGTGTGATGACAGAAAACGACAGCCAGACACTCACACGAGAGTGGCTAGAGTCAATCGGAGGAATAGCTGTCCAAGATGGATTTCCAATCGTGTTCTCGAATGAGAACACAGAGGTTTATGTCAGCGACGTCAAGCTGGCAAAGTGGAGATTGCGAATCGGCAAGACAAGTGTGCCGATCAGCGTGAACAATCGCGATAATCTTCGTCGGTTGCTAATTGGCCTTGGAATCTGGGGCGAACCACCGGATTACGTCATTGGCCAGTACAGCCAGATGCTCGAATGGGCAATGAAGGGAAGCCACGAAGAGCGGGCGTTGCGAATCGTGAAGGAAGCGTTCAGGACGTCAGAAGAGATTCAGTCAACCTACGTTCACGACGGTTCGTATCTCAACTCGTTCGTGAAAGACCTGAAACTGGTGAACACGCTCGAAGATTGCGGAGTGTTCACGGTTGACGATCTTTACAGCCTTACCGAAGAAGATGTAATGTTGATCGAAAACCTTGGGCCTGGCTATGTCGCGGGATTAAAACGCGAACTCGAAGAAAACGGAATCACTTGGCCTCTGGATTTTTAGGCTTCTTGACTTTGTGGGCCTTGCCGCACTTGCTGTTGGTGCAACGATAACTCGACCACGGACTGTTGATTCCACAACTGCCGTTGGATTTCGAGACAGATCCACATTTAGGACAGAACTGCGTACCGATTTTCAGATAGAGCTTGGCCATGTCAGTTGGCAGGTGGATTGGTCACGAAGTCCCAGCGTAGCGTGCATCGGCATTGGGGATGGGCTGGCGGCCCTGATTTGAATTGCTCTGGCCAGTCCTTGACCGCCGTGCCATCGAGTGGAGAGCAGGTTTTGCAAACCTTTTCGTCACGACGCGTCACCCAAAACGGTGATAACGTCATGGTTGGCTTGGTGGCAGACGGCGTCTGAATTGTCGAGTCTGGCTGTGCAACAGCATCCTGCTGGGTTTCGGGTTCAGGATCAATTGCAGGCGGAATGACTGGCTCAACAGCTGGAACTGAATCGGCGGGCCTTGGCGTGTAGGTGTAATTGGTTGGCGGTACAGGTGGTTGAGTAGCAGGCGGCTGTTGAATGATATCTTCGATAGACAATCCGCGACGTTGCCCGTATCTCAACGCTTCGTTGATTCGATTGGCCGCAACGTGTTCACCGGTTGTGATCGCGGCAGTCGTCAGTGTTACGGAGTCACGCGCAGCTGCAATTGGGATATGCTTGTCCGGATTGGATAGCAGCAAAATGATCATCGTCGTGATCGAGTCCTGGTTATCTTCGATCTTCTTGAGCTGCATCGCGACAAGTCGCCGAACGGTCTGTTCCATCGAATGAGAGAACTGTTCAGCGAGTCGCTTCGTGCTACGAGTCGAGTCGATCATCTGAGCCGACGGACTCATCGTCACACCAATTTCCATTGCCAAACGGACGGCGGAACCGTAAATGATCGCCTGAACGTGCGGTTCGATCTGACGAGCGAGATTTTCACGCAGTCCCTGCCAGTATCGGTCAGGTATCTCATCGACCGTGCGATAGCCCGCGTCCAACAATCCGAGTACTTCCAGATTTGCCGCCGTGAGCCAGTAGTTCACGAGCGACTGGAATAGCAGTTCGTGGTGTTCTCGTTTTGGATCGTCAGGCACTCTTGCTATCCTGTTACTGCTCGTTCGAGCCAGAAGCTCCGGAAGACGGATTTTTGTCTTGGATTTCGTCGGTCTTCGATTCGCTGGATTCGCTTTTCGATTTCGTGTGTGGCCTTCCGCCTAAGATTAGCAGCGTTTTCCCGCCTTCGAGAAAACTCGGCCCCTTCCCCTCTATTACTGGCATAACCGTAATCCTTTTTGTTGATGAATGTCGCGAAGCCATCTCGGCGACCGACTTCAAATTTTCCACCTAAAACATTGTCAATGTCACTAGCAATCTGCTTTGAATTGCCAGTGAAATCAACGATTAACATTTCCGTTCCAACGGTCGTGTGTCCTTCAATTCCAGTGGCTTTTCTCGCTTTGGAATAAATATCATGTACCTCTTCGACTGTCAAGTTTTCCGGAAGCTGGATTGTGATAAATCCAGCCGGACTTGATCCTTCAATCGGTGTCGCACTGACTGACATCACGCTGTCTTGCGAGAGTGTGAAGCCTGCCAATCGCATTAAGTCAGCTACTTTCGCCGCTTCCTCTTTCGAATCAATAATGGCAGCAAATGAAGGATTGGTATCGTCCAAATAACCTCCAAACTGACTGGCAATCGTGCCCTCTGTTTGGCTTGATTCGAAAATATCATCAAAGATTTCATCGACCACTTCTTTGCTGATTTCGAGCTTTTCAGACTCGCTTAAATTATTCCAGCGGTCGTGAAGCTCTTTGTCGTTCGGATCAGGTGCCACTTCGAACATCACTCTCGTTGGTGTTGATCCACTTCCACCGGACGCACAAGTGTTGCCTGGCTGAAAACCACCGCCGCCCGGTGCATTCGCCCCGCAATTCTTGAGTATTTCATCGTCAAACCATTGGCTACGAAATACCGACTTGCACCCTATTATATTCGGTTTTTGATCGCTTGTATTGTCTAAAAACCTTAGAATTTCGTGGGCGCTGCGATTCACGTCATCCGCGTCGGATTTTCGGATCGATCCATCCAGTCCGATGACCGTTTTTGCCTTGTTTTTGTCGCTGAAAACGCATTCGTCGAACGTCAATTCACGTCCGTTCAACTGACGGAACTTGTCGATATATTTTTTGCCTGTTCCGGGCTTCAGGTAAGCTATCGTGACGTGCGGCAGGTAGGTGGCGTGCGTGTCGATATGCAGCAGCTCGCAGAGCCGCTGATTGAGTGTCATCAAGCCGTCGCCGGACACGTTCAGTTTCAGAACGTCCTGTTCGGTGCTTTCGAATAAAGTGCTTGTCCCGATGGACACAGTGACCGGACCTGTGCCATCGAGCTTGCAGGCAACTTCATCAGGATCGATGGTGTCGAGTCCGTATTTGACGGTGATATGCGGATTGTCTTCGAGTTCTAAGATATCATCTGGCTCGATGGACGCTTGCATTTGTCGCACGACATCGGCGTCGTTCGATGGCAGAATGAGCATGACGCATGACCATCGCGGCTTGTCGATGGGGGCGGATTCGACGGGGCGAAGCAGGTTAAGCGATTTCTTGGGATTGGAAGACTGCCCGTTTTCGGTAACGTATGGAATGTACTTCGCAAGTCCACCGACCAATCGAGATCGCAAGCCTTCATTGATGGGCATGTTGGCGTTTGATGCACGTACAATATCCTCGCCTTTTGCGAACTTCGGATATTCAAAAATTGAAAGTTTTCGTTCGCCAGCATTGAATCGTTCTGCAATTTCCTGGAGGTCTTGAATCGAATCTTTATCGAGTCCAAGATATGCTAATGCTGAATCGTTGTTCAACTCAACTTGATTGCGTTCACGATTGAATTGAAGATGGGTTCCGATCATTGAAAACGGTGCGAATTCGCCAGGCTCTAAAACTTCAAACAAGCCGTCGTCAATTTTTGTTTTCTTCGCCCCAATTCGCTTCATTTCATCGCGAATACGCTTAGGCATATCGGTTGAAGGCAGGAATTGCCCTCCAAGATAAAACTCTCCGTTTTGTCCGATTTCCCCGCCAGCCCTGGCCTGTCTTTGGCATGTATTCCCCGGCTGGAATCCACCCGCTCCAGTGCCACAGTTCTTCAGAACTGCATCGAGATGCAACAATCGAAACGTCGAGAATACTTGCGTCATTTCGATTCCTTTAGCTCTTTCGGGTCACCGGCAGGCAGTAGACGATCCTGTCCGCCAATCTCAGTGGCCTTGCCAATATCCGGCCTGAAAGCGTCGTCTGCTGGCGGTTCTTTCGGAATGTCCTTTTCACCCGCCAGTTGGTCGCCACGCTCATCGTCCCACGGTTCGCGTCCGTGCAGGATTCGCAGCTCGTTCTTGGTGATCGCCTTGCCACGGACTAACTGATCGGTTTTCTTGATCTCGCGATCTTCATCCTGAATCGATGTGGCGGTGTAGGTAACGTATAGTCCTTTGCCGTATTGCCAAACCCAAAAGCGATTGTCGTCGTCTGCAAGAATGTTGAGCAGCGGTTGGATCGTCAGGTGCGTGTACTGCTCAAGTGGGGCGTAGAGTCCTTCGCGACCTGTAGGCGACGTGATGCCGACGGCAACGGCAGGCACTCGGTGATTGGCCAGCGTGTCGTCACGAGCTTGATTGTGCGACTCTTTGTAATCCATCTCGTTGGGAGCGTGTGACAACTTCGTGACGGTTGCGTTCGCTCCTTCAACGATCATAATCTTACCGGCCTTGTCCGCACCGGCGTACAGTTCGTTGATCCGTTTTGACACAGCATCGAACTCTTGATCGTCCATCCGTGCGTCACCATTGTTGAGCGTGACGAGTGCCGATGGCTTCATTCCATTCCGCATGGTGGAGATGCGACTAACATCAATGCCGGTCGATAGATCGCTCCAGATGGCATTGGCAGCGATAGGAGAATATCCGTCATCCTTGCGGGTTGGGTGTGGCAGACGAATGACCTGCATGGCTCGAGCGTCGATCTCGAACCCAATCGAATAGATCAACCCGCCAAGCAGGAACGGAGCGTCGTATCGGGCGCCTTCGGGGCTAATTTTCCAGTATCCATAGGGGAACTTTGAGTTGGGCCGATAGGGCCGGGCGATGGCAGTCGGAATGACGTAACGCTCGACGATCTTGCCAAACCCGTTGCGAACATTCCAAATCAAGCATGTGCCAGTCAGACGAATCTGCATGGCCTGTTCGTATCGAAACAGCGATCCCGATTGGTGCGGATTAGGCTCGCCGAGTATACGCATGACTGGATGGCTATCACCAACCTTTTCATCTTCTTCGTCTGCTTTGACGGACTTTCGTCGCGAATCACGATTACCCTTGGTGACGTAGGCTTCCGCGATGGCCTGTGACACTTGAGACGCAATCGCTTCTATAGCGACGTAGTTATAGCCCGTGTAGTTTCGGCTTTCTTCGCGGTGATCGCTGGCCCATTCGCCCGGTCGATTGGTGGACAAGGCGAACTTCAACGACTCTTCCTGATCGGTATCGATCTCGGTCACACGGATCGGCTGCCGCTTGGTGCCCCGATCCATCGACTGCATGGCCTTGACGATCTCAATGGTGTTAGTGGTCATAAATCCGACGTTTTGCCCAGAAAACGAATCGCTAGAATAGGTATCATTACAATGATACTAATTTAGCGGGTTTTTCAAGGCAAAAAAGGCGACTTTTGTGACGGCATTCAGGTTCATCCCATCCAAGAAACAGATACTTGGCTTTTCCTGCACTGCTGACATTCTCATATATGGCGGCGCGGCAGGTGGAGGGAAATCGGCCCTGCTCACCATTGATCCCATTCGCCACACCCTATTACCGGATTTCAACGGCATTATCTTTCGTCGAACGTTTCCGCAAATCTTTCAGGCAGGCGGTCTTTGGGACGAAACCCAGCGATGGTATCCGGGGGCAGGCGGAACATCCATTCAGCAACCGCCGCGATGGCGATTTCCGTCGGGTGCGAAGATCGATCTGGCTTCGATTCAGCATGAAAAAGACGTACATAACTTCATGGGAGGGCAGTTCGCCTATATCGCTTTCGACGAACTGACGCACTTTACCCGCAAGATGTTTTTCTATCTGATTTCGCGGCTTCGATCGATGTGCGGAATCAAGCCTTACATTCGATGTTCGTGTAATCCCGAAGCAGGCTCGTGGGTGGCGGATCTGATTTCATGGTGGATCGATCAGGAAACCGGGTATCCGATCCCAGATCGCGTGGGTGTCATTCGATGGTTTTATCAGGGCGATGATGACGAGCTGCTTTGGTACGACTCGAAAGAAGAAGCGATGGCCGCCAATCCTGAACGGTCGAAGATCGCACCGCCGAAGTCGCTGACCTTCATTCCATCGAACGTTACGGACAACACCTATTTGATGGAAAAAGACCCCGGCTATATGGCCAATCTGTTATCTCTTCCAAAGATTGAGCGGTTCAGGCTACTTGAAGGCAACTGGAAGATCGCCGAAGAGTCGATTATTGACGCGTTGTGGATTCGGCCCTACAAGCTCGATGGCCACCAGGTTCAATTCCAGCTCGGCGACCGATCTTACGCAGGCACGCAATTCCAGCGGTTTGCGATCATCGACACCGCCGGAACGTCGAAACAAAAGGCCGACGAAAAGAAACGTGGCAAGGCACCGTCGTACACCTGTTGCGGCATCTTCGACTATCACGAGCCGATGGACATGCTACTCTGGCGTGACGTTTGGCGAAGTCGTGTATCGTGGAATGAGCTTATATCGCAATTACCAGCGTTTCTTGATCGCTGGAACGTCCGTGATCTACGGATCGAAAACGCCCACCACGGCCAAGCCTTGTTCGACGAAATGGCGTCGAAATATCAATGCCGATACGTTGGGCCGGTGATCGACGGCATGGCCACGGGCACAGCACGAGGCGCCAAGTTGGAGCGTGCCGTCGCTTCGGGGATTCTACAGCGTTTTGAGTTCGGAACGATCCTGATATCGCCTGATCCCCAAGCGTGGAGTCCAGAATATTCAGGTCAACTATCGTCGTGGACGGGACTGGACGATGAAGTCGCTGACTTAGTTGACGTGGCCAGCTACGCCAGTGATGTCGTTAAGCGACAGAAGAAAAAGATCAGAGTGGCTTAGCGTAATCGTCACGCAAATAGTAATTGGCTCCAACGTCTAGGTTGACTTTCATGCCGACTGTCTGTCCGCTCGGTAAAATGAAAATCGAATTATGCGGGTATGGCCCCTCAATTCTTGAGTGACAGTTCAGATTTCCGACGACCATCCAGAACAGATCTTCTGGCACCGGAATCCATTTATATTGACCCATAAGTCAATCCGACTCCTGAGTTAAGGTAGCGATGCGCGAATCGGCTTCAGCCATCATTTCTTCAATCTCTGCCACTCTTTGGTGAGCTTCTTTGAGCCGTTCACCAACCAGTCGTCTGTGCGATTCTGCGTTCTCTTTTGCCCACCCAACTACTTTCGATCTATCGGTCGAAAACATGTTGCCGTAGATCAATTGGCCATCGTGTGTGACGTTCGGCCATTCAGGAATCTCACACTGTTTTTTAATGATTTCAGCCCCATTGTATGTCCAGATCGCGATTGACTTTTCAAACGTGTCTGGCGTGTCAATCAGTTCCTTGAGTTTGGGCATGTCGGCGAGCATCTCACGTTGGTATCGTGCCAGATCGTCGTTTGCGTATCCGTCATCTTTCTTGATGAAATTGCCATCAAAACCGATGATGATGAGGTCGTGAATGTACGACGACCCGATGCAAACGCCTTCGGAAGCGACTTGGACGATGTGTCCGATTCGATAGTGTTCTTTGACGGTTTTCCAGCCCATAACAGTCCTGAAAGTGAGATTAAAAAGGCAAGCAATCCTGACAACATCCAATGGGCCTGCCAGTCAAATTATTGATTTTCGATGGCTTTCCGCATTCACAAACGGTGTCGCCACTGGATTCGATCAAATCAACCAACCTCTTGACAACAATTGTAAAGTCCGTCCGTCGGTTTAGATTCCCGACAGGCTCACGATATACACGAACAACGTCCCTTGCAGCATCGATCAACTCGTCAATGTCTGGATCAGTGGGCTTGGCCAGTTGCACTAACAGACCACCGTTTTTACGGCAACCACACTGCCATCGTAAACGCTTGCCTTGACTGTCAATCGCACTGTCCGGTGCGTAACCGCTTTTGGTTCTGCCACTCATTGGTCTACCTTTACAAGTTGTTTCGCCACAACGCTCTGCGTCCGCTCGACTGACGGATACCACCCAAACCATCCATCGCGAACCTGAACATAGGCACGCCCCTGTCGCTCCAACTGTTTCATCACCTTGCCAGCGATGCGTGCATAGGGTGCTGAACCAAGCAGTGTGGAGTGGTCTCCGAACAAATGATCCCCGATTGCACCACATCGCAATCCGGGTTGACGTTCAATGACTTGCATCGCCAAATCACCCAATTCATCCATTGATCTGCCCGCGTAGTCGCGTCGTACTGCCATGCTCATCGTCTCCAGTTTCTACGGATTTCCTTCCAGTGCTTCCCGTCAGTACGTTCGATCAGCACGCTGGTGTCGTTGTCGTTGTGGCTGCCATTGGCGGATCGAACTCTGTGGCAACTATAACCCAGTTTTCGCAATTCTTTCATCGCCGACCTAAGCTGGCCGAGTGTGATATTGAACGACGGGCCTGATAATCCACGTTGCGGCGAAAACGACTGCCTGTCTATGTCCCACGTTCCGATTGAGTAGAGCGGTTCAGGCATTTATTACGAACCCCTTCCAAGTAACTCTACCAGTGATCTGAGCGTGTCTGCACATTCGCGTTTGCACTCACGATGGCCGCGATCAACCGCATTCTGTATTTCCGCACCAGATGAACCATCTATGGCAACTTGGGGCTTCGCGTCGTCTTCCCATCGTTTCGCCAGCTCCAGCAACACTGCATCGTTCATAAATTTCGTCCTTTTTTGGGTATCATTCAAATGATACTTGATTTACAAAACCATCGCTATTATATTATCCTATCATGTTTACGGTATCATTCAAGTGATACTTTACCGTAATGTTTCGGCCTCGCGCCTACCACGTTAGGCGCGGAAAGTGGGTTTGGAACGGAAAAAACCGAGAAATCGAAAATTGGATAAACCCAAAAATGTCGTTCATTCAAATGCTGATTTTGATCCTGATTCATTCCGAACCGGGCATCGGTCGTGGGGCAATACATGATCAATTGTTGTCGCTCGGAATCTCACCAGAGAACGTGGACGTGCAATTGAGATCACTGGCGGACAGAAAGCTCATCCAGCGAACAACCAAGGGCGGTGGCAGGAGGCGGCTCACTACCCAACGGCTCACTAAGTCGGGCCAAGAGAAGATCAAGAAGTTTTTGCCGTCGTTTCGAAAAATGGCGGAATTTGTCGGTTGAGAAAATTTTTCCAATTTTTAGTTTGCGATTGACCTGATGTGACACTGGTATCTGTACAAATGTATAGCACGACAATGCTAGCAATTTCCAACCCAATCCAAAGGATGTCACAGATGAAAAAGCCAATCGAAACAAAAGAGCGAAAAAGTCAGTCCGGTTTGCTGCCAACCCAAGGGCTTATCACTGCCGAAGAGCTGGCGTCACGACTGCGACTTTCGAGTGTCGCGAACCTGAAAGTCGAAATGGAGCGGAAACAAATCAAACACATAAGCATCAACGGCAAACGGATCTACCGCTGCCGTGATATCGACTTGCTTTTCGGAGGTGATTCTTGAGCATTAAAGTCTACTTGATGAAGCGTGCGGATTCGCCGACGTGGTACATGCGATGGAAGATCGGGGGCAAGGAGTTTCGCCAGTCAACCCACAAGGAAAAACGGCGAGAAGCCAACGACGTTGCATTCAGAAAGCAAGTCGAACTGAACAGCAAGCGACAGGTTGAAACAAGCGGCTGGGAGACACTGCGGGATCGGTACGACAACGAAGTGATGCGTGGAAAGTCGAAAGCCCATCGGGCGAAGTTCCATAATGCCCTGAACAAGCTCGAAGGGCTTTGTAATCCGGTTCTGATTTCAGATGTCACGAGTACCGTGATCGCTGATTTCGCCAATAAGCTGCGCGAAAGACGCACTGATGATGATGAACGGCCACTGTCTGAATCGACTATCGACAGTTATCTCGGCTACTTGCAGCGGGCACTTAAATGGGCTGCCAAGCAAAACCTGATCGAGAATCAGCCGCACATTGAGCGTTCGTTGATTCCGATGGAAGACGCCGCCAAAGGCCGTCCGCTGACACCGAAGGAGTTCGATCAGCTGCTTGCGGCGGTGTCCGATGTTGTGACGCCCAACGCCGTCGATAGTTTCAAACGAATACTGTGGGGGCTGTATTATTCGGGCCTGCGACTCGGAGAAGCGTTGAATCTCAGTTGGCCTGGCAGCGGCGATCATAATATCATCGCAGTCGTCGAGCCGGATAATGTGACGCTGCACATACCAGGCAAGCGACAGAAGAAACGCAAACGCCAGATCTATCCGGTTGTTCCAGAGTTCGCGAAGTTCTTGCGAGACATTCCGCCGAACAAACGAACTGGCTACGTCTTCAATCCACTTCGTCAGGACGGCCAGCGGTACGTCGATCTTGGCAGTGTTTCGCAGGTGATCGCGGACGTTGGCCGGGCGGCTGGAATCGTGGTTAAAGTACTCGAATCAGGCGAAGTGAAGTACGCTTCGGCTCAGGATTTACGACGGACGTTTGGCTTGCGTTGGGCGAAACGAGTCAATTCGTTGACACTGAAAAGCTTGATGCGTCATTCGAATATCAAAACGACCGAAACGTACTATGCGATCAGTGACGCCAGTGAAACGTCACGGGAACTGGAAGCGAAGTTTGGAAAGCAAGACGGCCATGACATCTGAACGCAATACACTACCAGGCCAGCCACCGAACGTACTGATCACCGAAGTTCGTCGAGTGCTGTGGTTGTATTGCAGTTGCAGGCCGCCAAAACATGGTCGTGATGAAAGCTGGAATCTCACATGGGAGTGGGCAGCAAATATTCGATACAACCGCGAAGCTTCGAATTCGGCTGCTGGATACAAGCCGCGACGAAAACCGTGGCCTAACGCAAGTGAGATAGCGACTCAGTATTTGTTTTTGGCTCTTCTGAAAATGCGATCAAGTGGAATGTTGAAATTGAATTTTCGTGCTGCCGAAACTATTCCTGGCAGGGTGAGATTTGAGATGGCAAAAATTGGAAACGTGAGTCCGATCAAAATGGTCGAGAAGGAATTAACATGAGCCAGCCATTGTTCGAGAATCTTCAAATGAAGTCCTGTACTTCGTGCGGAACCCCGAAGCCGGTTGACTGTTTTTACCGGCGACGGCACGGACTTTCCAGTTGGTGTAAAGCGTGCTTCAGGCAGAAGTGCAAAGAATATCGAAAGACAAAACAATACCGCGAAACGATCAAAGGCTACCTATCAAAACCCGAAGTGAAAGAGCGGAAACGAGAGATTGATAGGGAAAGATCGGAATCAAGAAGGGTTCATCAAAAACGCTATCGATCAACTCCGAGGGCTAGGCTGCTTCATTCACGGAGGGCTGCGAGAATCAGACTGAGAAAAGCGACCGATCCAGAAAGAAGAAGGAAGTTGAAAGAGTTAATCGCAATGTATGAGACTGAATTGAAGCGAATTGAAAAGGTGAAAACTAAAGAATGAACCGAGAAAACCTGTTCCTTGGCCGAACGAAGAACGGAAGCCCAAGGCATCCGTTGTATTTGAAATCAGACACGAAACCTGAATTGTTTTGGTCGCCAAGTTAGTTACCGATAATGCACGAATGCCCTAATTGCGGTCAAGCCTGTGATTGTATCGGAGACGATACGTGGGATGACACCGAGTCAGAAGATTGCCAGTGCGATTGCGAATGGCTGGAAGATAACACGGACTACTATGAATGCGCTCCAGATTGTCTGGACGTTGAAGATTTTGATGAACTGGGAGGCAAGCCATGAATTCTGAGCAGAACGACCGAAAAGAGTTTGAATTATGGATCAGGATACACTATCCAAAGAGCGACCTCCAAAGGTCTGGATACTATTACGTCAATGACACGGTTTCCATGTGCTGGGACACGTGGATGAGTTCAAAGAACGCCGTTGAAGAAAAGATTAAGCAAAGGAGAACCAGATGAGCCTTGAACCACATCAACAACGAGTAATCGATGAGAAGATCGATCTCAGTGACAAGCGGGCCAAACTGTTTGCCTTTTTCTATAGTCCCACGTTTTACGAACTGGATCAAGACGAAAAAGGCCGATTGAAAATCCAATACGAAATCATGGGAGCTTATGTCGAGATTCTCAATCAACGGATTCGGGCATTTAACAAGGAAACGAAATGAGCAATACCACAACCATCAATTCGGATCTTTACTCTGAACTATCGAAGCCTTTTAAGTCTGGCGACTCGGCCAACGAGACGCTCCAAGAGTTCCTAAACGAACTCTACCTGCTTCGACAGAAACACTGCTTGGCCGATGTGTCGGTAATCATCAAAGCCACGATCAAGGGCGAGGGCGTCTTTCTGTACGACGCTCATTTCGGCAGTGAAACAGAAGTCGAAGCGATGGCCGCTTGGCATTTCGGTAAGGCTTCCGCCGAACGTCAGTCGATGATCCGAAACGCAATCTCTCAAGGTTCAGAAAATGCCATCAAACGATCTGACAGAAAAGAATAGACGATGAGCGAAGAAACGCTAAAACAAATCAAGACGCGGAGAGTCACGGAAAACGAGATCGTTCCGTCGGATCGTACCAGTTTGGTCAACGCGGCGATATTGTTCGTCGGCCAAATGGTGGGCATGAAAACCGCTCCGCTGTTCAGTAGTGCCAGTTTTCCGACGGACATTGAGCCGTCACAACAGGAAGTCGAAACCTACAACGCCGCACTTCGATATCTGGAACAGGAATTCAGCTGCGGCCATGAGATGCCCAAGTCGTTCATAAAGCGTGTTGAAACTGAGGAAGTCGTCGAATGAAAGCAGATGTTTTAAAACTGGGGATCGATGCCATTGAGCGGGCATTGGAGTACATGCCGTTGGTGACATCCGACGTGCCACCGTTCCAACGACAGATTGAATCGGACATTCAGTTGATGAAAAATGCCTTGGAAGTGCTGCGAATGCAACCAAGAGTCTTATCAGAACTACCAACCAAGATCCTCCGAAAGGCAGAGCAATGAGTGATCAACCAAGCCTACGTCAGTTGCTTCGCGACAAATTTCCGCTCCCGTCGTTCGTATTCGGAGAAGAAATTCCAAATGGCACTGGCTATTCCAAGACGCGAAGCATGGACGCTATCGCAATAGGATGCTGGAAGTCCGTCGGTATTCAAATCATCGGATTTGAAATCAAAGACAGCCGATCAGATTGGTTGAAAGAGCTTCAAGACCCAACCAAATCGGAAGCGTGGAAACAGTATTGCCATGCGTGGTATTTGGTAGCACAGAAGGGGGTACTGTCCCCACAACTGCGGAGCTGAAAAATTAATCTGGGTGGTTATCAACTATTAAAGTCAAAATCTTCTCTGCTTCGTCATATTTTGAATCGACAACGGCAAACTTCATGGATCGACCCCATAATTCAAGCTGTGCGCCTCGTTCCCCTAATCCCCAAAGCAGCACGTCATCAATTTCCAATTCAGTCGCACTATTGTTTAAGTTTACAACAACAGTTTTCATTTGTTCACCTTAGTTAAGATTTAGGAAAATAATTCTACCAACTTCAACGGTCGATCTGCTAGTCCAGCGGCCATAGCTGGGGTTTGTTTCTCCAAGCTCGAATGCAATCGGCAAAAATTGTAGTGAGCGAAGAAAATAGCCTGCATCGCTACATGATGTTTCAGACTCTTGCTGTGAGCGTTGGTTAATCGGGTGAATCGTCGCAACTGCATTCTAACCGTCTGGTTCAAGGATTCGATATGTGAAGTACAAATTTTGTCGATGTCCGGGTTTCCGAACCGCGAAAACTTTTCCGCACTTATTATTTGAGCAGGGCTGTAGCGTGTTGTCTCTTGCTGTGATGCGTACTTCTTGACCAATTGGCCAAAATCAACGTTGCTTCCCAAAGCGAACGGAACGCTGTATCGGTAGCCGTTCCAGCCGTCAGTTGAAACCTGGAATCGCTGACTTGTATCAACTGCGCACCTAACTTTACTCAAGAATCGTTCTGCATCACGTTGATTACGATCCCCGACGAAGTGAGCCAGCACTAACTTTGTGTCGCGGTCAACGCAAATGTAAGTCCACGAATCGCCAATAGCCGGATCGTTGTACTTCTTGGCTTGCTTGGCCTTCATACCCACAAACGACCAGATTTCGTCAATTTGCAAATCCGTAGCCGAAGCGCCAACCACGTTGTAATCGAGAAAGTTCTGGCATCGCTCGCCAACTTCAAGGATCAACCGGTCGATAGTGTCCCGATTCATGCTGGTTAGCCGCTCGCAAGCCCGGATCGACATCCCTTCCAGCAATAGACCGATAACCATTATGGCCTTATCGAGGTCAACCCGCATATTTCCCAGCGGGCCGTCGTTGTGATGCTCTTCGGAGAACCGAACGCCACAAGCCTTGCACTGATAACGTTGTGAGCCATTGCGGTTTTTTCCAGATTTCTTGGCGTTCTCGTGGTTGCATGTTAAAGCGATCATCTAACTAGCCTTTCGGTGGGGCTTTCGTTAGAATGAAGGTTCCTAGGCCGTTTCTAGCGAAAGCTGGTAATGGTTGGCTCGGTTGTGCTGAAACACTACCGAGCTTTTTCATGTATTGACTCAATAATTAAAGTATATACACTAATTCGGCTACTTCAATAGGATATTTGAAAAATAAAGGATATACTTTAATTATGGTAAAAAAGGTTAGGCGCGGGCCAAAAATAAAGCCCGAAGATGAAAAGCAAACCAAGTCGATCTTGTTGAAAATGACGCAGTTGGAATATGAGACGATAAAATCGGCCTCTTCCGGCTCAAAGCTGTCTACTTGGGCGCGATTAGTGCTATTAAAGGCTGCGAAGCGAAAGGCTGGACGCTCCCCTGCCGATTAACTAAGATAAAGACGGAGGCCGAGGGAATCGAACCCTATCCCGCTCAGGACCAAGAGTTTATAAAACCCAGTGATGCACCTGCATCAGTCAGCCTCCGCAAAATGCCAGCACAGCGGAAAACTGTGCTGGCGAATTTAACCTCAACCGGCTAATGTTTGCCGATTACAACATTTGTTACCGGCTACGTTTGCGTCGCTGATATTGATCGATGTGAACTGATTTTTCACCTCGACCGTACGACCCCCACGGGCGTCGTAAGTGGGTCGAAACCCATTCAAAATACAATTGAAACACTTTGTTTCTCCTGTTTCTGCCAAAGAGATAGGAAGGCCCCTCCGAGACAGTCCGCCAAGATCGCTCGGAAGGGGCACGCACAATAAAAAACCGAGAAAAGCGCAAGCCTGGACAGGCCGCTTTTCTCGGTTTTTGTGCTTGAATATTGGGTCGCTTCTGGGTAGAATAAAAAACGAGCCCACCAAGGTGTGTCCGTACATCGGGCATACTCCGAATTGGCAAAATTCTTAGGGTTTAGGCCAAGAGTGTTGCAACCACTCTTGGCCACTTTTTATTCTGGACTTACATTATTCAGCTTGCTAACCACCAAATTAAGTCCATTTGTTGTTAGCCTCCATTTTCCCCCGCCCACGGGTTCAACATATCCGTTTCGTTTTTTTGCATCAAAGCAAGCCACAGACATATGGGATGGCTTCGAGAAGCCACACTGGGTAAACCATTCCCCCATTTCTTTTGGAGAAAACTGATCGACTTGTTCGTGCTGTTTCTTGTAATGCGCAATTGCGGCAATTTTTTCCGAGTTGCTACTGAGTGAAAGTGAGCGGCAAAATCGCTTCAAAGTTCCGACAGAGTTGTCTGAACCCGAAGAGGCTCCGTGATTGTTTCCATTTCCACTCCCTCTGTTCTCCGTCGAGTCCGTTAAGAACGTGATTTTTTCAAATGTGGGCGCGATTTCTCGAACCGCTTCAAGCACCTTCACAAGTTTATCTCCGTCGCCAGAGATTTCAATAGTACGTGTGTTCAGATCAAAAGTGATCTTCATGGTTAATCTCCAAATTGGCAGTTCAGTTTGCAACGCAATCGATTCTACGCGATTGCGAAACCGCTGTCAATCAAAAATCTACTCTAATTCTACTTTAGGTAGATTTTGCGAACTGCAATAGTAGAAAGCGTAGATTTCCGGTTTTTTTCAACTTTTTTTTGGCCAAACTCCAGTACCCGCGATTGTTTTTTGAGAATCTCTTAGCGTTTTTCCCTAGGATTCTGCCAACATAATTCCTTAGAAATTTCTGCGACTGTTCAGGCCGACCAAAAACCATCATTAAATGAGATTGCTGGAGACTTCTTTAATTCTCGCTCCAGACTGGCAACCGAATTAGCTGGGGATGCGGTGGTCATTCCAAATCCTTTTTCAGTCATGGAAACTAGGATTTCAACAGCCTTCATTGGCTTTCCAGCGTCCTTAAGAACTTCAATTGCCCAGTCAGCCATTGATTTGACTGGCACTTCCACGCCGGGCATCGCAAACAGTGCGGTGGACTTATGCCCAGCAAATCGAACCCGTTTTATGTCGCCGGAATGCAGTAACCGATTCAGGTTCGTATAAATCGTTTGTCGCGAGAACTTCCGCGCCGGATCAGCGGCATTGACCAGCCCGATAACATCGTCCAGAGAAAACACCCTGTCGTCTGGCAGGACGGAATAGATCAGGTCAGCCAGCTTTGTATGACCGCAATGGGAATTTTTGCGAGGCGGCCTGCGTTCGCCCTTGAGCCGTGTTTCCAGCTCTGCGATACGCTGGATCGTCTCGTTGTATTCGAGTTTAGCGGCTTGGATTGCGCTGTCCTTCTTCTTCGCGGCAATCTCGCGAAGTTGTTGAAAATGGTTCATGCCGACTAAGAGAATCGGCTACAATTATTTGTTCAAGCGGGGATTATTCAACTCCGCAGTTGTGGGGACAGTGCCCAGAAGGGCGTAGCGAAGCCCGAAGAACTGCCAGCGAGTTGGGGGCTGATGGAACCTGGCGGTGGCGGTTTGAAAATTCGCAAGGCGTGTGACTTCCAAGAACCGAAGACAATGCCAGTGGGTGTTTTGGCCGCGTTGTGCCGTTCCATGAAGTACGGCAACCAATCCGAAAGCGAAGTAAAGCAAGCGATCAACAAGGCACATTGGGACGGCGTGAAGGCAGGCGAAAAAAACGAAAAAGCTCGTAACGAGCGTCGAGAACTGGAGATGCAACGACTACAATCCGACTACTGCACTGTCAGTAAAAAAGTGAGAGACTTCGAAAGTGCGTTTGGTATAAATTGGTTCGGCCTTGAAGGTTTAATCCGCAGCGATAATGGCAAGCACCTTTTCCAGTTGTTCAGATCGCTTCACGATATGGACGGGTGTATGATCGAAAATATGACGAGAAAAGCAAGTCAGGTTATTGAATCGTTGGAAAGTCTCAAGTCAAGCATTGGCCAATTGGCCGAAACTGCGTCCGCGAGTTCCGCAGAATAAGAGGAAACGATGGCAACGCATTATCGAATCGAAGTTGCATACAACTCCGCGCACAATAGCGATAACGTCTGGGAAGTGATGAAGTCTGTCATTGACGAAATCCAGAAAAACCCGCGACGGATCATTAAAGAAGTTTTTCGGATAGAGCCGGATGCAGATCGCGAACTCATCAAGGCAGTTGCCGAATACTATCGGAAGCCGGTTCGTGATCTGACGATCAATATCAACGAAAGAGAAGACGGACGATCTGTCAGACAGCGAGCGGAAGCGGCGAAAGTCGCGAAGCCAAGGAATCCTGCCGTCGTGCGGTGTGTCGTCTCGTTCTGGAAGAAATGCACCGTCGAAAGATGGAAATCAATATCGTCGTATCTTGAATAGAGAGTCAACAAAAAGGGAAAATTGAAATGAAACTCCATGAACATCAACAGAAGTTCGTCGATTCAGACGCACAAGTAACAATCCTGTTCGGCAGTGGTGGATCTGGCAAAACGACTGCCTGCAATCGCGTCTGGATGAAGCATCTCTGCCGAGTCTACACATTGCAGAAACCAGTCCATTTGCAGCCCTGCGGACGTGTGTATGTTCCTGAGTCTGGCTGGGATGCTTTCAAATCGGTTATCCATTGGAGAATTGGCCCAGTTGTTTGCATCGATGAAATCGACAAAATGGACTGGAGCGGGCGCCTTGGCGAAGCGTTTGAGACACTCAAGGACTCACAACTGTTCCTGACGGCCACCAAGATGACACCTTGGCTCGAAGCACTCTTAGACAAGTTCGATGATGTCCGGCGGATCACTGCGAAAAGTCCAGACAAGTTTCTTTCGAAGGAATATTTTGAGCGACTCAAATTGAAGGAAATCAGGCATTCCCTGCGATCAGAAACTGTCTTTGGACAGGCAGTGCGGGCCGGGAAGACGGAAAGGCAAATGGTGGAACTGACGCTCCATCGAGAATCCCAAAGCTATCTTCTGATATGCAAGCCTAACAGCGAATCATCAAGAATCGTTGTTTCTGACTACGGCGACAGTTTCCCGGTGTCTGTTACAGACGGAGAGATGGACATCATTCCGATCCAGACAAGCCACGTTCCATCAGCGTCAATCTATCACTACGATCCATACAAGCCCGAATAGGATCAAGTGCGTATTTTAAGGCAAAAACAGACAAACTTTTCAAAAAAGTTTACCAGTTCGTTTACCAGTAAGTGAGAATGCTGGGGCTCGAACCCAGGACCTACGGATTAAAAGTCCGTTGCTCTACCGACTGAGCTACATTCTCATCCGGAAACCGGATGGGGAAAGGGAGAAGTTTACCAAAAATGGACAGACACGCAACCCCTTGAAAAGGTTCGCAGCTAAACGGGATCGACCTGCGATTCAGGAGCATCATTGACGTTTTTCGTCACCTCGTTAGACTCTGGCCAAAGTAGCCCCCTTTGTCCTCATCAAGCCATCAAGCGAAAAACAGAAAATGTCATCCATTATGCGATCTGCTCGTTGCAAACTCCGGCTTATCCTGCAATTGGTACTATTCGTGTTTCTGGCAGGCTCCCAATCGCTGGTTGCCCAGACTCAAGCCAGTGAAGCCAAGCCACAGCCCGCCGCCGAACCCAAACAAAAACAGGCAGCGGAAACTCCTTCGAATGACCTATCGCCGCTAGAGTGGATGGGTGGCACTTGGGTTATGGAAAAAGGTGGTAAGATAACCGAAGAACATTGGCGGCCGATTCAAGGAAGTTTCATTCTTGGGTCATCCCACACGTTCGACGCCAAACAAAGCTACTTTTTTGAATACCTGCGGATCGTTTCGCACCAAGAAAAAATCACCTATTTCGCAATGCCTGCCGGACGCAACGAAACGGCTTTTGAAATGGCTCGATCGGACGACCGGTCAGTCGATTTTGAAAACCCGAACCACGATTATCCCCAGCGAATTCGATACGAAAAAACGGATGAAGGGATGACCGCTACCATCAGTTTGCTCGATGGCAAACGGGCGACGAAATTCGAATTCAAGAAGAAGGGAACGGAATGAATTCCCACAATGCCCTTTGCACGTCGGCGGGAAAAGTGTTAAATTTTCGGGATCGTATAGCCGTTCTGACATCTGCTTTTCAGATCACCTATCGCTTCCGACGATGAATTAAGCCTCCAACGTAGCCTTGCATGAACCGATTTTCGCATAATCGAAAGTTCTTTATCGCCATCGTGCTTACGGCGACTACGTTTTCACTGGCTGCCGTGCCGAAGTTGGCTCGGATTGTAACGGAACAAAACCTCAGAGAAAGTGAAGCCGAGCTTAATCCGCTCCTCAAAGGCTCTACCGGGTTGAGCCTGGACACTCGATCCTGTCGCCGGACGCGCGTGATTGATTTTCTCTCGTCATTGACACTGGCCGCTGTTTTTAAATACCGGGCCGAAACGTTCAGACACCCGCTTGGTTTTTCAGTCAGTCATTCTTTTTTCAAAGGTCATCGATTGGCCAACGGTTTGCTTGCGCCGATGCGCCATTGAAGCTTGTCTTCGATTCATTGCGTTCTTCGTAGGTTGCTGTCTCGTTTGCCTCCGCGCGGCGAAAGGGTAGCCTCAAAGCTGTTCCAGTTTTGGATACCTCACTCTCCTGCAACCGCTTGGCGTCGCAAATTGGGCGGTTTGAATCCACCAGGCACCACCGGACTGGCTTGGTGAAAATCCCAACCCGAAGCGTAAGCGAGGGAAGAAACGCGGTCCCTCGCTTACGCTTCGGGTTATGATTCGAATAATATCAACAGTGATCGCAGAGATTTCCACCAGACCACCACCGGACTGACCGTATCTGACCCCAAAAGACTGAACTTAAAAACATCGACCGAGCTTGCCATGCTTTCAAAAATTGACCGCAAAATTGAACAAACATTCAAACTCAATCAAATCGATGATTTGCCGATCCAGCAGGGCAGAAAGCTGAAACCTCAACCCCTCCAAGACATTCTGGCGGCACTGGTTGTCAGTTGCGTCGCCATCCCGATGTGCGTGGGTATCGCCATACTTTCGGGAGCCCCCCAATCGGCAGGCCTGATCTCAGGTATCATCGGTGGTTTGGTCGTCGGATTCCTCAGCGGGTCCCATTCCAGCATCACCGGCCCCTCAGCGGGGTTAGCGTTGGTGGTTTTTCCGCTAGTCGGCTACGTCGGATCGTTTGAAGCTTTTTTGCTGGCGGTTGCCTTGGCAGGCTTGATTCAAATCGGCTTTGGAGTCCTGCGGCTGGGAGGGCTCAGCGGCTACTTTCCTTCGAGCGTGATTCATGGTTTGGTTTCAGCCGTCGGTATTATTCTGGTTCTCAAACAAATTCCTCACTTACTGGGTCACGACACCGACCCCGAAGGCGATATGTCGTTTCTTCAGCCCGACCGTTACAACACGTTCTCGGAACTGGGGACGCTGATTCAGGGGGAAATTCATCGGGGTTCGATGGTCGTAGGACTTGCAACGCTGGTTTTATTGGTAGCCCTGCAACGACTGCGGCGCGGACGGTCATTGTGGATTCCGAACCTGCTGATGGCTATTTTGGCTGGAACCCTCCTGTCGCTATTGCTAAGAACCTTGGGCGGGCCTTGGGTACTCGAGGGAAAGCAGCTATTACAAATGCCTTCGATCAACGAGTTAGGCTGGTCGTTTTTTAAGTTTCCGGATTGGCGGCAGTTAGGCAATTTCCAAGTGTACTCAGCCGCATTCGTCATCGCGTTTGCATCCGGGCTTGAAACGCTGATTAACCTTTCAGGTTCCGACCGGATCGATCGCGCCGGACGTTACTCGCCTCCATCGCGCGAGCTCCTTTCATTAGGCATCGGCAATACGATAGCGGGATTGATGGGCGGGATTCCAATGAGTTCTTCTATCGAGCGTAGTGCCGTGAATCTGGAGGCAGGTGCTCGATCCAAGGCCGCCGCATTCCTGAACGGTGGGATGATTCTCATGGCGGTACTTTTTCTGTCACCGCTGTTGAGTCTGGTTCCTCTCTCTGTGCTGGCCGCCGTTCTGATTGTCACGGGTGTGGGATTGATTCGCCCGGCGGTATTGATGCAATTCTGGAAAGACGGCAAACTGCAGTGGTTTCCGTTTGCCGTGACCTTGGTGACCACCATTTTTACGAGCCTGTTGATCGGTGTGATTATCGGACTGGCGGTTGCCGTCAGCTCGATTTTGCGAAGTAACCTCCGGCGTCCGCTACGACGGATATCTGAGCGACACGTGGCCGGCGAAGTGCTGCATATCGAGCTGGCCAATCAGGTCAGTTTCCTCAATCGCCCGGCACTAGAAAGAACGTTGCGTGAGGCACCGGAAGGCTGCGATATTCTGATCGATGCCGCCAATACCGACTTTATCGATCCCGATATTTTGTCGACCATTCGTCAATACAAATCGCGATCCGACTCAGGCAACTGGCCGCGAGTCAGTTTGCGAGGCTTCCGGGATCGCTACGAACTCGATGATGAAATCCAGTTCATCGACTATACCTCCCGCGAAATGCAAACGATGTTGACACCGAGGCAGGCCCTGCAATTGCTGCAGGATGGAAACGAGCGCTTTGTAACGAATCACCGTCTGTCCCGCGACCTCGGACGGCAGGTGGAAGCCACGGCAACCGGCCAGCATCCGTTTGCGGCGATCCTCGGCTGCATTGATTCTCGCGCTCCTGTCGAAACGATTTTGGACTGCGGACTCGGCGACGTGTTCAGCGCACGTGTGGCAGGCAATGTGATCGGCTCAAAGGTGTTGGGCAGCCTGGAATTCGCTACCGCGATCGTAAAAGCCAAACTGATTCTGGTTTTGGGACACACAAAATGCGGAGCGATCTACAACGCGGTCAAACTGGCCGATGCCGGTGCCCCCATTATGGATGCCACAGGATGTCGCTATCTCGAAACGATTCTCAATGAAATCACTCCCTCGTTCGACTTGTCGGAATACCGCAGCATCAAGGACACTGATGATCCGACAATTCATGCTAACTATATGGAGAATGTCGCAAAGAAGAACGTGCTGCATACAGTGAACGAGATCGTCGCCAAGAGCGACGCGATTCGAAAACTGGTTGACGAAGGGGCTGTCGCCGTCGTAGGCGCGATCTACGATGTCGCTACCGGTCGGGTCGAATTTCTGCTGGACGATGCCATCGGGCTAGACGTGAGCGAGAATCAAGTGGGATAAACAGACCATGCAGGCGCCTCGGCTGTGAGTTTCATGGAGGAGCCTTTGGGGTACTCAAATTCGATTTCATACGCATGCAGATGCAGTCGACTGAAGTCGAGATCTTCTGGAGTCCCCGAAATTTCCTTTCGAGACGCACTGCCGAACTGCCCCTCTCCAACGATGGGCAAACCGAGATGCGCCAAATGAACGCGAATCTGATTGGTTCGCCCCGTAATGGGAATACATTTGAGCAGCGTCGTCCCGTCGGCAAATCGGTGAGCGACTTCAAATCGGGTCAAGGCCTGCTCTGATTTTCCGCGGGTCGGCACGATCGTGCGCAGGCCGCCTGGTCCAACGGGACCGATACTAATGGCGGCATCGCACTCGAAATGATCGGTGGTAGATTGACCGAACACTCGGGCCAGATACGTTTTATGGATTTTTCGCTGTGCGAACTGTTGTTGCAGGCGAGCCGCCGTTTCGCGATTGCGCCCCAGCAGTAACACACCGGTGGTTTCTGCATCGAGCCGATGCAATATCCGAATCGTATCGTGGGAATACGTCAGCCGCAAAAAATTCTGTAGCGTGTTCTTATTGAACCGCCCGCAGGGATGCATGGGCAGCGGAGCAGGCTTGTCGATCGCAATCAACCCCTCATCTTCGTAAAGAAACTTGACGTCATTGGAAACGGATGGTTCGACCGTATCGGGCTCAACGTGGTGCAGTCGCCACCCGGCCCGAACGATCTGATCGGCGGACAGGGGTTCTCCCTGATAGAATACTCGCTGGTTTTCGCAGGACTCTCGCCAGTACTCCGCCCCGAGCTCGGCATGGAGTGAAACCAAAAACTCGATCAAGGGCCGGCGGTCGAACTGACCGGTCACATTCATCGGTCGCTCGTTTCGATACGGCCTGCTTCCGGGTAGCGGCGCTGTGGCATCGCGCAGTTTGCTACGACGCAGCGCGAGCCGTTCATTCATCGGCCTGGCGAGCGGATGACAATGATTACAACGATCGGGTGGCAAGTAAAACTCCGACGCCTGATCCTCGGCCGTCAAAATGGCCTGACAGTGGAAACAAAGCAGAAGATCCGTCTCGTTGAGCTGAGGATCGAGAGCGACCCGTTTATCGAACACAAAACAGTCTCCCCGATAATGGGCGCCGCCGCATTCTTCAAAGTACTTTAGAATCCCGCCGTCGAGCTGGTAAATCTCTTCGAATCCCTTGGCTTCCATCATGGGGCCAGCCTTCTCACAACGGATTCCTCCGGTACAAAACATCACGAGCGGCCTCTCGCGGCATTCGCTCGGTAAACGATCGATGGCGTCAGGAAAATTTCGAAAATGATCCACGCCCACAGGAATTGCGTTCTCAAATGTGCCGATTTCAACTTCGTAGTCGTTGCGAACATCGAGCAGCGCGATGTCCCTGCCCTCGTCGAGCCACGACTTCAATTGCTGCGCAGAAATTTTCGGGCTGGTTTTGACGCGAGGGCGAATCTCCGGCACTCCCATCGAGATGATTTCCTTCTTCAGCCGGACCAGCATTCGGTTGAAGGGCTGATGATCGCTGAAACTTTCTTTGACTTCCAAGTCCCCTAACTCCGGCTGGGCCCGCAGGTGGTCAAGGAAGGAATTCACTCCGGATCGAGAGCCGGCAAGGAACATATTGATTCCTTCACTGGACAACAAAATCGTTCCTTTGAGCTTCAGCTCGCGGCAAAGCGACAGCAGCTGGGCCTTTCGTTCAGGTAGACGATCCAGCGGAACAAACTTGTAGGCTGCAATATTGATGAATTCAGTTTTCGTTTCAGTGACAACCATGAGAGGATTTTATTCAGATCAGTGCGATTGGAGGGGTGTGGTGTCCGCATGTCCCCTATAATAGAATCAGAATCCGTCTGTTGTTCAAGGTTGTTCCGCTTATCTATTTCTCCGTTACTCCAACCGGTTCTCCAATCAAGACACTCTCCAACTCCCCCACTCTCCATCTGTTTCTGCTATGCCTCTCAACCCGTATCAGTGGCTTGGAATTGATCCCAAACTCACCCATCCGGATTATTTTCAATTGTTGGGCATCGCGCCCGACTCGGTTGAACAAGCCGACTTTGCCGAACGGATTAAATCGGCCGTAGCCTCGAAGAAGGAATTGTTACGGCAGGTGGATGGAAAAAAGTACGAACAAGTCATCATCCAATTAGAAGCCAGAATCGAAAAAGCTGCCGCCGTTCTTGCCGACCCAAGGCTGCGAACCCAGTACATCGCCAAGCAGCGTTCGGCTCCTTCGGCCCATTCGCAACCCACTCCTCACCCCGACAAGCCAAGCACTCCGTCCGGAAGAACAAACACTCGTTCCTCCCGCTCAGCGCCAAAACTGGAAGACATTCCGATGGCCATTCCGGTTCGCCCCGTGGAGCCATCTACCGACGAGGAGACGGTACGACAGAGCAGCGACGAATCCGAGTTTCCTTCGTTGAAGCGATTCAGTTCCACCAAGCCAGCTCAGGTTGAGGTGGCCGAAAGCCCTTTTATCCAAGCTGCCCGCAGCCATTCATCCATCGGACGGCGACGAAACCGTTCGTTCTTGAGGCTGGCAACGGCAGGATTTTTTCTGATGGCGATTGCGGGGCTGGCATGCGTCATCGCATTCTTTTTGAACTCCAACCAATCTGAAGTGGCTGAAAATCGCAATGGAATGGGAGACAACACAATCCCATCGGCGATTCTGACTCCCTCCGCGCCCGAGGCAAAAGAACCGACGGGTACGGACTGGCCGAACTTGGATCATTCAGAGGACGCGATCAAGAATCTGCAACTGGACTCTCTGCCGACGCTGACACTGGCCAATGACGATGATGAGAACCTGCTGGCCGAGCCGGATTCATTCATTCAAGCTGAAGAATACAAGCCAGTCGAAAGTTTAGAAAGCGATTCGACCGAATCGAAACAGGAGTGGACCCGTCCCGGCAAAAAGAAATATCAACAGCGACTCGATGAGCTACAACAGGAATTATCCCAACACGAATTCGCTCAGGTGACCAAACACCTTCGTCTGATTCGGTCCAGCCTCACTCGGCGCGACTACGCTTTGGCTCAGCTGCGTCTGGAACACTTCGACGAAACCATCGAGCAATGGGACACGGAACGTCCAAAGGCCATTGAGTTACTGAGGACGTGGAGCGAGACATACCGGCAATTCTTGCAATATGTGACGGGATTCCAAAAGCAATACATGGCTAGCGTCAGCAAACTTTCACCTGCGCAAACTTTTTTCGTCAACGAAATCGAGTACGCCTTTGTTGAATCAAGTGTATTAAATCTCACACTTAGATCGGGAGGGATGAATCTGACGTATGACCGACGTTTTCTGCCTGTTGATTTGGCGGTCGAAATTGCCAAGCAAGGCAAGATTCCCGATTTGCCAACGTATCGGTTCTTCGAAGCTGCATTTCGAATCGCTCAGCCAAACGGACGGGTTGAGTTCGAGCAAGAGATTGAATCGCTGATCTCGCAATCTGTGCGTGACGGACACAACGATACGGACTTGATGATTTATCTGCTCGACGAAGATCTGCTGAACAACCCGACGAGCCAGCACACGATGACGATCAATGAGCGGCACGTGAATGCGATCCAGGAGATTCGCGAGAAATTGGGATACGACGACTTGAATTCGCTGGCGCCCGATCGTGCGAAACAGGTTTATGAAAATCTGATCCAATTGGAGACCGATGATCCGGTCAAGCTCGTGGCGGCTCTCCAGGAAGCGATCGAGGCGGCCATTCGCAGTCTCGATGCGGAGTGCGTGCATGAGGCCACCCATGAGATGGCCATGGCGGCAAGAACCAATGATTATGAACTGAAACTGGAGTCGCTGTCCAAAGTCGCATCTCGAAAGCTCGACCCGCTACAGACGATGGGCCTAAGGCGAGCATTGAAATCCCTGGGGACAGAACACTGGATGTTGACTCGCGTTGACAAGCAATTGGTCAGCAGCCTGGAATCCCGCATTGAGTTGTTGTACAAGCAACATCTAATACGGGATGACGCCATCGTATCGGCCGCGAAGAAGTGACCTCCATTACCGCCAGTCCACTAGACAACTTAACAACAGCAATATTACTTATGCATCGTTCAATTCTCACCTATGTCCTCGCTATTGTTACCGCTGTTCTGGCTCCTCACTTGTTCGCGCAGAACCAACTGGCGGAAGCTGAGTCAAACCCAACAAGAGCCTCCGGACGCTTGAAAGTGTACATTCTGGCGGGGCAATCCAACATGCAAGGGCACGCGAGCGTTTCCACGTTCGATAGTCTCGCTGCCGATCCGAAGACGGCTCCGTTGCTCAAGGCGATGCGCGACTCCGATGGCAAGCCGAAGGTGTGCGAGAACGTGTGGATTACGTCCATCGGGTGTCTCGGCGACGCCTACTCCGACTTGCGCGAACAGACGGGCAAGCTGACGGTCGGGTTCGGCGCATTTGGCGAACGAGGGAATCGGATCGGGCCTGAGTTTCTGTTTGGTATCACGATGGAAGAACACCTCGGCGAACCGGTCCTGCTGATCAAAACCTCGTGGGGTGGACGAAGCCTGCACACTGACTTCCGTTCACCGAGCGGCGGGCCATTCGAGTGGAGCGAGGCTCAATGGGAGCGGCGGAAGGAGCGGGGCGAGGATATCGAACAGCTAAAGGCCGAGAAAGTCGATGCCACAGGTGTGTACTACCGCGAGATGATCGCGCACGTCCAGATGGTACTCAAGGACATTGAGCGAGTCGTACCCGACTACGACCCGGACCAAGGGTATGAGCTGGCGGGGTTCGTATGGTTTCAGGGATTCAATGATTACGTCGATGGCGGGGTATACCCCGACCGGCAGAATCCAGGCGGGTATGACTTGTACGCGGATCTGCTCGGCCATTTCATCCGGGATGTGAGGAAAGACTTGGCCGCCCCGAAGCTGCCGTTCGTGATTGGTGTGATGGGGATCGACGGTGTGGAGAAAGGAAACAAGCCGCCGATGGCGAACTTCCGCGCGGCCCAACGAAAGCCGGCCGCACTCGACGAGTTCCAGGGGAACGTGTTCGTGGTCGAAACAGCCCCGTTCTGGGATGACGAGTTGGAGATGCTCAAAGACCGGATGGACTCTCTCAACGACAAACTCAATCGCCAGTTCGAGAGGGATCCGACACTGACCCAGCCACAGAAGGACGATACTCGCGAAAAAGCAATCGCGGAAGCCTTCACTCCGGAGGAATCGGAACGGCTGCAGGCAGGTGTGTCCAATGGCGGCTACCATTACTTGGGTGCTGCGAAGATTATGGCTCCTATCGGAAAGGCGTTTGCCGAAGCTCTTCTCCCGACCAGCAAGAAAATGCTCTCCAGGCCACAGCCGGCTGAGATGGCGGGCTATCTGCTCGTCCCGCATGCTCGCGTGGACAAGGCGTACAACGCTGGCTTCTCGATGTATGTAGCGGCGTGGCCGCTGCTGAAAAATTACCCCGGCCAAAGGTTCCAGAGCGGGCTGTTCGGAACCTGGATGTTCGCTCAATACGACGGCACGAAGCCAGAGAATATCTACTCCGACATCGAAGGTGGCTTGGGCTGGTGGCGAGATACTCGCTTTGCTACCGAGACACCTAAATTCATCATGGGCGGAGTGTCCTTGGAATTCATCGAATGGGCAAACGGCCCCGGTGCCGGCAAAGGCCGCAACTGGAGCAACCCGACGGGGCTTTATGCCGTCGCCCAACTCAGCCCATGGGTGCTGTGGCCTCCGGACGGCTTGAACTTGAAGCAGGCAACGTCCGGCGAACTTTTCGGCTACGGCTACTTGCCGCTGCCGCTGACTTCAGCGAAGAAAACAACTGCCGGGAAGGACGTACCTACCGGTGACCAGAGTTGGACGCTGTTCCTCAACACCGGCAACTTCAAAGGACCGGTCTCGTTTTTCGTACCGTACTTCTGGAGCAAACCGACGCTTGAAAGGCAAGAGTTGAGCGGCCTGTTTCTCGACACGCGTCCTTCCGACCCGAACAAAGCGGTGCAGATGGAAACGCAACACGTCCCTGCCTACATCGGCAAGGACGCGAAGGGGGATACCTATGCCCGTGTCGCGCCTACCCAGTTTCCGGTGAAGGCGGACAGTGACGCCCCGCTCATCCATCGCATCACGGCTTACAATCGGGAAGCGTTGTGGAATGGAGTGCAGGCCTGGTTCGACGGTGGGCAGGAGGTGTCCGGAGTCATCGACGCGAAGGCCGCGGTCGCACAGACGTTTGAGAGCAAGGGAGGTGCAACTTGGCGGATTTATCTATCGAACGCGCCGTCCGACGCGAGACCACCGCTCGCATGGAACTCGTTCGCCACGCCTGCGGCGCTCGACGACATCACCTACGGTTACAAGTGGAAACAAGACCTCGTGACGCAGAACGAGACCGTTGCCACCTTGCCCGAGTACTACCGCCTGGAGAAAGATGATCAGGATAAGGAGCGCTGGGTCGTGGTGAGCGAGAACGCGGTGCCGACGGACACAGGGCTGGCCGATGTGACCTTCCCGCAGCGACGAACACGCAAGCCGCAGCCGTATGTCACTCCCGATGAGGCGGACAGCCCATGGAAGAAACCGGGGCCAAAGGCCGGGCCGTTCACCGCAGAACTGGGAGATGGCAGTATCGTGACCTACTACTGGTATCGCTTTGCCGATCAGCCCGCGCTGCTCAACGCTGACCTGACCGATTCGGAACGGGAGGCCCTTCAATCGCGGGTTGAGCTACTGCACAAAAACTGGACCAAGGATCGCGAGTACTTGCCGCCACCGACCGTTGGTACTCTGGCCGATCTCGACCCTGCCGTACTCGTCACCCCACCGAAGGGGCTTGAGATTGGCTATGTACCGATCGTCACCCGACAGGCCGCAAAGCCTTAGCGACCTGCTACTTGAAATCCGGAGTCGCGAAGCTGGAGTTCTTGTTCGCGGTTGTGCCGGACGGATTGCCGACTTCTTCGCCGAAGAACTTGCTGGTGCCTTCCTTGATTTCCCGTGCGTCAGCTTCCTTGCACTGGAGTTCTGCCCGGAACACATGCGTTCCGGGAGCAAATGCAACGGCATTGACCTTCATCGAAATACTTTGGCCGGGATCGATTTGTGGGATGGTCGCAAATTGGATCGCTCCATCACGAGGGATTCGATACTCCCGTCCGCTTCCCGATTTAGGTTCCAGGCCTTCCGAGAAAATCATCCATACATCAACATCGTTGGCGGATTTTGTACCCCGGTTCTGAACCACGATTTCGTAGGTGATTTCCTCACCGGTTGTCAGCGGTCCAGCCGGATCGTTGAGTACCATCGCCAGATCGGCAATCGTCTGAACGCGTGTCACACAGGCATGGGCAGCTTGCAGCTCACCATTGGCCTTGGTTCCGGCCTCGAGTTGTAGTTCGCCGGAGGTGTCAAACTTGCAATTGACCTTGTATTCTCGTGACTGACCAGGCTCAATGCGCCCGACTGGCCATCGAATACCACCATCAATCAGGTTGAACGTCTCAATGCCACCGAGATACTTGACTCCCGAAGGCAATCCCAACGCAGCCACCACATCGACCGCAGCGGCATCACCCGTGTTGGTCAGTGTGACCACATACTGGCCAGAGGTTCCAGCATATCGCAACGCTGGCCCCGCAATGTTGATACCCAGATTCGCGCGACGAATCATCAGTTTGCGACTAGCGGCCACCTCGGCCTGATTTTCCGATACGGCCGTCAGAGCCATATCGAGCTCGCCAGGCATTCTGGCCAGTACTTCGACTTTATGAGTTTGGGATGCACCGGCGGGAATCTTGCCCAGCGGGGCACGATCTCCACCGAGCGCTTCCGGCAAGATCAGAATCACGTCTTCGGCATCACCGTTTCCGGTATTTCGGAGAGTCACTTCGTAAAGTGCGTTTTCGCCAAAATGAACTTCATCGGGACCGACGATGGACATTTCCAGTTTCGGTTGTGTCACGACAATGTTTGCCGCTCCCGCGCGAGGCGCCAGCGTCCATTCAATTCCCAGATCAAATGCCTCTGCTTTGCGAGGGATGGTGGTAATCGTGATCGTTTGCGATCCATTGGCAGGAACCTGGTCGATCTTCCAGACCAACTTGGTTTTTTCCTTGGCGTCATTGCTGTCTGCAAACTGACGCTCCCCTGACGTCTGGTTGACTTTGTCGATTTCGACCCAAGCTGGCATGTCGATACTGACCATCACTCGCTCGGCAATCCGGCTCGTTTCATTGGTTACGACGACTTTGTAGGTTGCCGGTCGGTTGATTCCAATCGACTGAGGTCCAAACGACTCGACAGACAGCGATGGAGCTTCCAGTCGGATCGCCGAATTTCTGTTCAGCCGCTCATCGTTGGCGGTTTGGGATTCAACGCTTCTTGCTTGTTGTGTTGTGATATTGAAATCGTGCTGTGCAGCGGCGGGAGCGACTTCAGGATCACGAACGTTTGCCAGTGGTCTGGGATCGTGATTGGAATTCGCAGCGGCTCCATTTATACTGCCCATGAAATCCCGCACGGCATCACGAGGAACCGCAACCGGGTTGGCGTTGGCTTGTGGGGGAGCGTTGGCAGCGGGAGCTTCGCCCGTGGTCGCAGGTTGCTGGCCCGGAATCCAGCTCTCCGTCATCGCTCCAAACGCAGCGGTTTCAGCAGCCGGTGGATTGGTAACCGTTGGATTCGCGGTCGTCGAAGGAGTGGCCGTCGGATGGGTAGCAACCGAAGCATTTTGGTCTTGGACTTGCGGTACCAATCCTGCTGAGGTGAACTTCGTCAGCGAATTTTCTGCGGATGTCACTGCGGCCGACTTCATCTGATTGAACGAGTTTTCGGTTTGTTGGACCGCCGCATGGGTCTGCTCGGCGGCTTGAACCTTCATTGCATCAAGGCTGGATTTCAGTTGAGCCGCTGGATCAGAAACCTGAACGCTTTGACGCAATTGGTTCATCTGATTGGCGAATTGGGCCGGCGATTGCGACACATCCTGAGCCGTTTGTTTCAGCAACGCTTCAACCTGCGAAGGGTTGGGCAAGTTGACCGGCAGCATGGCTTGCCGGGGTGGAGCTTGTGGAGCAGCCAGAGCGGTTGCAGCAGCCGGTTCACGAGTGGTTCGTTGAAGAATTTCCGGTACCGAGGGCTCGGTTTTCATTTGAGTAGGTTCCTGGGCGTACGACGTTTGTCGGATCATCCCACGTTCCTGCGCGTTGGCTGGGGGGCCATTGGTCGGCGTCCCATGGGTCGGCAACGTTCGAACGCCTGCGGGCGGAATGTGAACCGAAGGAGGCTGCTGAGGCGCTGCTCCACCGTGATCGCTAAAGTTGTACTGAACGGGCTGATACCGTGATGAAGGGAGGTCTTGGGAACTACCTACTACAGCGTGGAGCGCAAAAAGACCGCCGACGATCAACGGAACGAACTTTGGGGGGAAAGCTAGCATGATTATCTACCTCGGTTTCAGAATGGGCGAAGCCTCTGTCGTTGGGTATCGACTATTCCGACTGGGCAGATTTAGTAGATTTTGACGATTATTCCGATAGGGAAAGAAAATTGCCGCTAGCTGCTGGCGTCGATGTCCACCACAACCCGCGTACCGAACATGCGGTCGTGCAGCGATCGACGCTGACGGTTCCACGCCATCATCGCCAAATCCACAATCAGAAACAGGGCGGAAAGAATAATCAGCACACTGATAACTGTGTCCAGCCACTTATTTTCGGAGTTAATGAACAGCAGGTAGCCCACCGTACACCACGGGAACTGCATACGGCACAGGCTTCTTAGCGTCATGGGCAACGGTTTGGGCGGATGTCCGAAGCGGTTCACCACCCGAACATGCATCAGGCTACGTCCGAGCGACTGCCGCCAAATATAGATACCGGCGATATAGACAAAAATGGGCAGCACATCCGCAACCCGGATCAGGTTGGACATCGTACTCAGATAGCCTGCCGCAAATAATAGCTGCAACACCAGTGACACCGACAGCACGCTGATCCAGTCCACACCGGCCGCGACAATTCTCGGCACCGGGCGGGCGATGACATTCGAAAACGTGTGGATTTTGGAAAGATCCTTCAGCAGATCGTCATAGTACGAATAACGTTCCTCAGGGGCCTCGGCCAGCATCTTCGTGAGGATCTTCTTCCAGTCTTCCGGTAGATGATCGGGCCAAGGCTGGGGAAAGCTAACGGTATTGGCATCGTGAACCGCGATCCATTCGGGAATTGAGTTCCCTTTGAGCTTGATCGGCAACTCTTGAAACGTCATTTCATAAAGCGTCACGCCCAGCGCATAAATATCGGATTGCAGTGAGGGCTTGCTTCCCTTGAGAATTTCCGGCGCGATGTAGTTCAGCGTGCCGCCCACGGCGTCATTCGTGTCGCCGGAAACATTTCGGGCCATCCCGAAGTCAGACAGCTTGGCGATACCGTCGTGCTGAACCAGAATATTGGAGGGCTTGATGTCTCCGTGAATCAGGTCGAGTTCGTAACTGAACTTGAGGGCGTTGGTGATCTGAACGGCGATGGAAGAGATGGCACTGAAAGGCAATACCCCGTCCTCGATTCGGGCGCTCAGTGGCTTGCCGTTGACCAGTTCCATCGCCAGAAACGGATCATCCGATTCCTTGCCCACAAAGTAGATCGTGACAATATTCGGATGGGCTACCCGTGCCTGGGTAATGGCTTCCTGCAGCAACTTGTCCACTTCGTGCATCGGGCTTTTGTTCCCTCCCGACTCGGTGGAATCATCCGCTTTGGGAATGCCGCTGCGCAGCAACTTGACCGCGACAAAACGCTGAAGCGACGTATCGAGCGCCCGATAGACCTGCCCCATGCCGCCTCGCCCGAGAGGCGTCAGTATCTCAAAGTGCCCAAATCGCCGGCCAGTCATCACATCCGGCGAAACACTGCTGCGGGCGATTGGGTCAGGGTGGGTTTCGCCCGTGATGGGAAGCGTCTGTTTCAGGCGCTCGTCCGAGTGGTCCGTCAAAATGTCCTGCGCCCGTTCGGCAGTGGCCTGATCGGTGTCTGGAGGTCGAATGGCCGGCGAAGTTACCAGTTCAAAGCTGCCATCACTGATCGTTGAGATCGCCATCTCATGTTGCAGAACTTTCGGCGAAATGACTCGCGAACAGTTCGAGCAGGTGCCTCCCACATCAAGCACCAACTGTAGATCCGTCCCGCAGGTGCAGCGATATAACACCCGCGCCGCGATAATCGGCCGCGTCGCATTCGGATCATTCGATTCGGCCATAATGCCGTCCTAAACCTCAACCACAACCGCCTTTTCAATTGTCACATCCTTGACAGGCCGATCCTGGGCACCGGTTTGAACTTTTCCGATTTTGCGAACGACCGACATGCTTTCATCCGTCGCCTTGCCGAACGCGGAATACTGGCCATCGAGATGCGGAGCCTTCTCCAGACAGATAAAAAACTGCGAACCAGCAGAATTCGGATCCGAGGATCGGGCCGCCGACAGAACTCCAGGCTCATGGGGGGTATTGTTGAATTCGGCCTTTACGCGGTAGCCAGGGCTGCCCGTACCCGTTCCCTGCGGACAACCACCCTGAATCATGAACCCGTCAATGATCCGGTGAAAAATCAGCCCATCGTAGAACCCGATCCGCACCAGTCCGATCATGCTGCGGCAATGTTCGGGTGCCACCTCTGGAAAGAGGTCGAGATGAATATCGCCTTCCGAGGTTTGCAACTGGATTTGGTAAGTCTTGTTTTCGAAATCAAGATCACTAATGGCTTTGTCGACGTCAGCGCGGTAGTTCATTTTTTTTTTCAGTTGTCAGTTTCGGGTTTCGGGTTTCGGGTTTCGGGTTTCGGGTTTCGGGCTTCGGGTTAATCGAGGCTAGAAAACAACATTAGTGAAGATTAGCGAAAATTAGTGTTCCTACTACTACCCCTAATTTCCTGCCAACATTCTCCTGCAATATTTCCCCGCCGCCCAATTTCCCTGTCATCAAATCTTCCTGTCATCAAATCTTCCTGTCGTCAAATCTTCCTGTCGTAATTTTTCTGCGCCTAGTCTTTCTGTAAAATTTCTCACAATCCCTCATCCCTCATCCCTCATCCCTCCCTCTACTCCCGCCGCCGTTGGCGTTCGATCTGACGATCCAGATCGCTGATTACCACCATCGGCTCGGCCAGTTCGCCTTTCTTGTTGACGATCACGACCAGCGGAAGGGACGGCACCCCCAATTGTAACGCAAGCGGGCTCGAATCGATACTCCCAGGGGCATGCAACTGGGTCCAAGCGTTGTATTCAGGTTTGTTTTTGATGAAACCCTCAAATTCTTCGGTGGTCGACTCGATATTGCAGCCGACGAACACGACATCGTCCTTGTATTTGTCCACCAGCTTCTGGATTTGATCCAGTCCATCGGTCGACCAGGTTGCCCAGTAGTGAATGACGATAATTTTGTCGCGCCAGCGTGGGTCTTGAAGATTGAACTTGTTTCCACGCAGATCCTGTCCGACAAACGTCAAGGTTTTGCCTTGTCCATCGAGTCGCGAGAGCGCCCCCTTGGCTCGTTGTCCGTACTCCGTATCCGCAAACCGTTCGACCGTTTTCTTGTACCAGTCGATGGCTTCTTTTTCTTTTCCTTCGTTGTCAAAATTCACTGCCAGATAACTCAACGCTTCGGCTGCGTAGGAACTCTTGGGGAACTCTTTTTGAAAATCCATCAGATCGGCCACCCAGCGTTCGTGGGCTTTGTCGCGATCCTTGCTGTCCCCCTTGAGGTTCACATAGTTGTACCGGCCATTGATCGTTCGCCAGTGGATGTAATCGGTGCCTTCTTCTCCCTTGGCCTTGAGTTTCACTTGGAAGTCTTCGAGAAACTTCAGCGCTTCCGGGTAGCGATCTTCCTGATACGCGCTGATCACCGAATCCGTAACGTACATTAACGTTGTCTGACGGTATTCACCGGCTTCGGATGCCCAGAAAAGTTTTTCCTGGAGTTCCGACTTCTGTTTTTCCAGCCGGGCAATCTCGGTGGGCTGCTTGGCGGCCTGAAGTTTCGTTTCAATGGCGTCCAGATTTTCGTGAATCTCTGCCAGTTCACGATTTACCGAATCCGTCGCTGGTGTCGCCGCTGGGCCGCTGGTCATGGTCGGTATCAACGCGCCTCCGTTGGCGATGGGAGTTCCGACCGCCGCAATTTCGGGCAGCTCGATCAGACGCCAACGATCTTCGCCGACATAGACGATGGTTCCAATCGACAGATTGCCGTATTCACGGCTTTTGTTTTGAAACACTGCCGAAGCATGATCGTAGTACATCACATCGGCCTGGTTTTCGTACGATTGCGCCGCCAGCACCGACGGCAAACCATTGGAAGCGTGAACGAATTCTGCCCCCGAGTCGATCTCTTTTTGAGCATTGCAGAACTTCACAAAGTCGGATTGGGCCTTCTGCCATCGCGTGTTGACCTCCTTGCCCAGCGTTTCGCCCAGTTTGAGCGACTTGAATTCGTCGGGCGTAATCAACAGGGCTTCGAACCGAGCCTTATCCTTGGTTTTGATGGCTTGAAACAGTTCCTGAGTAACTTCTTCGGCAGAAATCCGTTTCCATTGGTCGATTTTACTGTCGCCGTCCAGATCCACTCCCCAGCGAGTTCCCGCCGATCCGAGCCAACGGAATTCGTTCAGTTTTCCGGAACCTTTCGTATCCAAATCGCGATACACTTCCATGCCATTCTTGAAATAGGAAAGCTGGTCCAGACGCGTGCTGCCCCCCCGGGCCGAGAACTTGCGGACGACGCGGCCAGAACTGTCTCGAACGACATAGGTCAGTGGATTGTCCGTTTTCTCTAGCTTGCACCCCTCCAGCTCTTCCGCCGAAGGCGTATCGACATCGATATCCGTCTTCTGAACGGGCAGAAAAGCGATCAGCTTTTTGATGTTTTCCTGAACGGCGGCCTGATTTTTTTGGTCATCCTGCCCCCTGACATTGCCCGCCGGGCCGGCGACCGGCGACAAGGTCATGAGGAAACCTGAAAGCGAAACAACGAGAAACCGAAAGTTCATTTGAACAATCCCTTAAGAATCTGACGATTGACCTGAAACCTGCCCAGACCCAAGCCGCCTGCCGCCAGTAAGGAAGGAGCAATGAGCGTTCGGGTCCGATGGAAACGATGGGTTCCGGTCAGGTTTTTAATTGCGAATGATTAAAATTGCCAGATTTTCAGTTTTAGTAAAGCCGAATTTCTGATTTTGTCGTTTCAAAAATAAAATTATCGGTTGAATTACCCGAACATTTTGTATATTTTTCCCTCTTTGACTTGGGTTCGGGTGTGGCTAGGCCGATCAATGAACTTTAAATGACCGTTTGACACCGGGGCCGGTTTTCATAAAATGTTCAACTTCGGGTCGCGGGTGGACGGTTGCGATCCGGTTGTTCCTGTCAAACAGCGATCACGACGGTCACAATCACAGTAACAAAGACAAATATAGGACGGGCGTATAGCTCAGTTGGTTAGAGCGCGTCGCTGATAACGACGAGGTCCCAGATTCGAGTTCTGGTACGCCCACTTGAAAAACGAACGGTTGTCCAGCTATACTGGCGACCGAAAGATGACGAAAACTTTTTAACTTGCGGGGACGTAGCTCAATTGGGAGAGCACCGCGTTTGCAACGCGGGGGTTAGGGGTTCGAGCCCCCTCGTCTCCATTCAAGCAGCCACCCTTTTCAGAAATTGAAAGCGGTGGTTTTTTTGTGCGCAGTTCAACATCACCAGGATTGAAAGATCAAAATGAGAGATCGTCGTTTTGTCGCTGCTCATCGAGGTGGGCCGCTGGATAAAGAGAGCCACTTCCCGATCTGAATCCATTCTGCTGAAGAATTATGGGGGGGTCTTGAAGCAAGGAGAAGCATCCAAGGTTCAAAAACGGACCGCGGCGGTGCCGGAACTGCGGTCGCGGTGGCAAGTACTGCGGTGTGGTGACATTTATTCCCGCGACCTTGTTTCGGCCTACAACATTCCCTTCCCGCGACCTTGTTGTACTAGACCCGAAACCATTAAGTATCACGTCACCAGAGAGTAAGTTTGCGTATTTTG
>CAYPXY010000002.1:0-243670 GCA_964414815.1 uncultured Pirellulaceae bacterium
TGGAAAAGCAATTCTTTGGCCGCCATCCCAAGTACCGGCCGATTTCCATCCCAGAGACCTCGCCCCGGCGCAGGTTTCTACAACACTTCCAAAGTGCCTGTCCTTTGTTCCCCTTTGTTCCCATCCCAAAGTGCCTGTCCTTTGTTCTCCCCCCATTCTGCTCCTGATGAGATTGCTCCAGAGATGGTTCACGCTTTGTACAATTTCATTCATCAACGAAAAATGTTCTCAGAGCGTTGGGGTTCTTGGGAGTCTGGGGTAGTAGAGGGGATCTGTCGCCTGGTTACTACAGATGCAGCATTGAAAGAATTTTTAAAATTGTGTGAAAACAAAAAATTTTCCAAACTTGCCAAAGTAGTTGCAAAAAATGACGGTTTCCCGGATTTGCTGGTGGTGATCCCTTAAAAAAGGAATACAAAGGACACGAAACCAAAGGAAACCAAAGGACGGGAACCAAAGAGGAAACCAAAGAAGAGGAAACCAAAGGACAGGCACCTGTCCAAGTTTACATTTTACATTCACAAAATGCATGTCCTTTGGTTTACTGCAGCGCTCCCAAGGTGCGTGTCCTTTGTTGCTTTCTGCCAAGGGGAAACCAAAGGACAGGCACCTGTCCAAGTTTACATTCACAAAATGCATGTCCTTTGGTTTACTAAATGCATGTCCTTTGGTTTTTTTGGTTTAGTTCTTTGGTTTGGTTTCCTGGTTTCGACACACTGCAGCGCTCCCAAGGTGCGTGTCCTTTGTTGCTTTTTCTTTTTGGTCTTCTTTTCTGGAGCTATGAGCTGGATTTTCTACAAAGAAGCGAAACACAGTCCGATCGTTTGTATTTCAGCTGGAACACTTCTGACGGCGATGTCAGGAGGCACCGCGTTTTTACTGGGCGGGTTGATCATGCGAAGGCAGTACCGCCAATTATGCTGCTTGAACATACCGCGAGATCGCAGGCCTCTTGAATTGCACACGCCGGTGATTTCAGATTCAAAGATGGCGGACGGGTCGGAAGGCCCGGGGTTTCTGTTGGGTGGAGATTTGGATTGGGAAACGCCCCACATTCCTCGTGAAGAACTGGTCGCGGTACAGCTTTGCCCTTGGTACGTCGTCATTCGTGATGGCGGTGGTGGAATATCAGCATGGGCGGTGCAGGGCCTGTTGGTCATTGAATCGCCAGATCTCGATGGCTATACCCGACTGCCGATCATGTTGACCTCTGATTTCACGGGCGCGGCACGTCTGATGCGGCAGCTTGCTTTGACGCTGCAAGTTCCCTTTCTGTTCTGTGCCGATGCTGAAGATTTCAAGGCGGAACGATTGCGGGCCAGGACCCGACCAGCAATTCAAATGGGCGGAACCATGTCGTAAATTGCAGGTATTATTTCAGTCTCAGTCCTTTGGTTTCTCCCCCTGAATAAGGGTGGCGTGATAAACCTTCTCGCACGACAATATCGGGCTGGTATATAATGCTGAACGATAGCGGTGATCGCATCCCTGCACTCCAAAAAGCCATAGAACCATAGCGGTGAATCTTCACCGCACTCCATAGAGCGATGGTGAACCATAGCGGTGATCGCATCCCCCCACTCCAAAAAACCAAAGGGACACCAAGGACAAAAGGGACACCAAGGACAGGCACCTGCCCAGCCAGCTATGCTGGCACATTCACAACTGCATGGTTCCTTCCCTCTTTGGGCTGTCCTTGAATGGATTGTCTTGAATGGATTGTCAGGCACCGCTGGCTTGCACTTGTGAGTCAATGGCTGCCGCCCACTTCTTGCGCCCAAAGAGAACGAAGCAGTATTCATCACCACTAGAAGTTACCACCGCAAGAGAATTGGGGAACAACGGGATGATGCCAAGGAATTTTGTCCAACAAGCCCGTGTGCCACAAATCTGAGACAGCGGAATGTCTGTGGGGCCTGTTTGGATGTTGAACGCGTGTGACTGAAAGAACAATCGCTGATCCGTCAGGAACAGCTTTCCGCCAACGGTCTCTGCGCCACGCTGAAGATTGGCGGCGCCCTCACGCAACAATTTTTCGTTGGGATTTAGGTTGATCATTGGGTGCCTTGAGAATCCATGTAAGCCTTCGGGTAGAAGGCTGAGAGTGCTTTGTGTCAAGCTTGTGACTCTTACCCCGTAAGGATCGCTCGATCAATATGTGTCGCCTTTGGCTCCGCGAAAGTAGAAAAAAGCAGGCTTTCGCTGAGCGGAAGGCGACATTAGATCTTCGAATTAAGCGGTCCGTCACAATCAAAACCATCCCTCAAACCCCAAGGCGTCTGGACATGTTTATTCTCGCACTGGACCTCGGCAAATTCAATACGATAGGCTGCTTTTTTGATACCCCAACACGATAAACAGTGCTACGGCTGTAGAAATTCGACCTGGTCGGAATCCTGATCGAAAATCGCGCCGGCGATAATCAGCTCACCTTTGGCGACGAGCGACTGAAGCATTGTACTGCTTTCGGTCAGTTCGCTGACCCGGAGGCGGACATGTTCGTGGGTAAGTTCGTACAGGATTTTCGGTTGATCCTTTTCCGGCACATCGAGTATCTCGCGATTGACATCGGGATTGATCGACTGGCTGATTTTCTCCATCAACTGGCCGAGATAGCGGGGACTGCCTGACACCAAGGGGACGTTGCTTTCGGCCGAGTGTTGCAACGCATACGACAGAACATGACTGTCCGTATTTCCAAGGATGACGATCAGTTTCACTCCGGCCACCGTGGCGGCATACTCCATTCCGCCGATGACAAAGGGGCCGATCACCTTGCCGGGCGTTCGCAATACAATCGTCTCACCCAGCTCCAGATCAAAAATCATTTCCACCGGAGTTCGCGAATCGATCCCGGTCAGGAACGCGACAAACGGTTTGACCCGTTCGTCTTGAGTGATTTTGCGACGCAAATCGCGATCGAGCGGATGGCCTTCGGAAAATCGTTTGTTGCCTTCAGCCAGGATTCCCAACACTTGTTGAGGTGTCAGATTCTCCCGAGATTCCTGCGCCGAGAAATCCACGTTCTCGGTGATGCCTTCTTTGCGGCGATATTCCTCTTTCAGTCCCATGATCTGAAATCCAACATCGAGTGCCGGTGCGGTCTTTTCGCCGTACTCGCGGATCAAGCTGAGAATATCCGGATCGATGTAATCCGTCCGGCGAAGGTCCAGCAGAATTCGGCTGCCCGCAGGTGCCTCGCGCAATGCCGATTCGAGTGCCGCGCGATTCAGGAAGCTGACCTGATTCGGCAATTCAATATGCAGAATGTCGCCATCGATATGTTTCTCAAGAATCCGGCGGATGGGGCGCCGCAAGTTGCTGCGCAGGATGAACAGGATACTGATGACCAGTCCAATGCAGATTCCCACCAGCAAGTCAGTCATGACAATTGCGACGAGGGTGACAATGAACGGAAGGAATTGATAGCGTCCTTCGCTCCACATTTGCTTGAACAATTTGGGGCTGGCCAGTTTGTAACCGGTCATCAACAGAATCGCGGCCAGACAGGAATGTGGGATCATCTTGAGCAGGTGCGGAATTAAAACCACGCAACCCAACAACAAAAATCCGTGAAGGATGCCCGATAGCTTGGTTTGTGCGCCCGAATTGATATTGACCGTACCGCGAATGACGACACTGGTGACCGGGATCCCCCCGATCAATCCAGCGCACATGTTGCCCGCGCCCTGAGCGAATAGTTCTCGGTTGGGCGGAGAGATGCGCTGCTTTTTGTCAAGTTTGTCGACGGCGTCGAGGTTGAGCAACGTCTCAAGCGACGCAACGACCGCAATGGTGATCGCTCCGATGTAGACGGACAGATTGGTCCACTGACTGAAGTCGGGTGTTTTGATGTAGGACTTGAATTCCGCAAAGCTGCTTGCGACCGGGACGTCCACTAGTTGCTGCTGGCTCAGAACCCAGGTGCCAGTGAGTGCCTTTGAGAAAGCCACGGCCAGCAACGCTCCCAACACCACCACGATCAGCGGAGAGGGAATCAGTGAGCTTTTCAGGACTTTGACTTTATCCCATCCGATCAGGAATACCAGCGAAAGCAGACCGATGCAGATGGCTCCCCACTGAATCCCTTCGCCGTAAACAAAGATCTCCGAGATGGCTTTATAAAATCGAATGAAGTTGTCACCGAATTGATGCGAGTGGTCCACTTCCAGTTTGGCAAGGTCAGCATGTCGCATGTAGTCGGCCAGTGCTTCCGAATGACCGAAGATGACTCCCATGTCCTTGTTGTGGCCGAAGAGCAAGGGTAACTGTTTCAGCATCAGGATCACCCCGATCGCGGCCAGCAGCCCTTTGATGACGGCAGAGGGAAAGAACGCCGAGAGCGCGCCGGCCTTGAGGAGTCCGAAGACAATCTGAATCACGCCCGCCAGAACGACGGCGAGTAAAAACGCTTCGTACGTTTTCAGGTTGGCAATTTGGGCAGCGACGATTGCCGTCAACCCCGCGGCCGGTCCGGAGACGCTGGTGTGAGACTTGCTGATAATTCCAATCACAATTCCACCGACGATCCCTGAAATCAATCCGGCGATGGGCTCTGCGTCCGACGCTTGGGCGATTCCCAGGCAGAGCGGTAACGCGACCAGGAAGACGATGATGCTCGAGAGAACATCTTTGGCGATGGTTTGAGACGTGTAGGGGGTCGCCTGGCTTGAGCGATTCATGATGAACTCCATTTGCCACACGGAACTCAATCCGGACTGGCACAACTGATACGGATTACGATTACGGGAGAGAGCCGAATCTCAGATCAAGAGCCGCATTCAAATAGAAAGCGCTCAAGTAAAAAGGGCGCCCGATCGGGGTGGGTCGGCAGAAAGACGATCAAGAAGGTCGCTGGAAGAATCAGTTCAGTAGAGGCGCCATCAATCCATTGGGCAATCGATGTCCCGACAGTGGGTGCGTTGTCAACGCCATTTGACGCCGCGCTTGGGGGACGAGACAGACAGACTCCGTGAGCCTGACACGGACGCGCGGGATGGAACGGACCAAGATACGCCGAACCGATCTCGATTTGATTGCGTGCTGGTGTTCCGAAAGTGTCTGAACTTCGGAAACCGGAATCTCATGCTCATTGACAATGACCGTACCGATAGCACGACCGAATCCGGGTAGCAGAGTCAGTCCCATCAGCGCAATCGCAAAGGCGATCAGCGAGCAGCGTCTAAACGTTCCGAGGCGCATCCATTGCATGGTCAAGCTTGTACCTGTGCTCGATTTTCCCGCAGGCCACGACTGAGGATATCTCTCAGCAGGGGAGAGTAATCTTCAAATTTCGATTGGTCAGGCGCCCCGTTGGAGTATTGATAAATCGCATCTCGCGGTTTGGTGCCGAGCGAAATCAGTGTGGAACTGACCGTACCGTAGCCCGGCTGGCGAATCACCATGCTGGGTCGGGCAGGGTCGGATGAAGTTCTGGCAAGAACCTTGCTGGCGATGGCCAAAAACTTGACGGGCGAATCGAGTGTTTGCAATGTCAGAAGCCTCTGAGCCATGCCGGATCGTTCATCCGACCGCTCATTCAGGCCCCGTTCACCGACGATGCTCAGCCCTTGATCGAGAGCGGTCGCCGTGGTTTCTCGCCCCGACTGGACAACCCAGCCAAAATCAGAGTCCGCGATGACGTAATTTACACCACCAAACTGATCCGATTGCAGTTCTTCCATAGCGATATCGACGGCTCTTCGGGCAGAATTGCATTTCAACAGATCGCGGGCCAGTGAGCCTCGTGACCGGCTCGCCGGTGTTTGGCCGCTCTTTTTTCGGCGAACTACCCCCACAAAAAGACCATTCTGGTTTACGCCCAAATACGTCCCCCCCGAATGCTGATCGGTACTGGCCAGAATCCTGGGTTTCCCCGATTGGATTGAGGGAGAAGGGTAGATTCGGTCAAATGACTCCTCGCGGTTATAGGCGACCAGAATAGGAGCTTCAGGAACAAGGTGATATACGATTGCCAAAAGGCTCATTTGCTTTTCACTTTCCAAAGAACGTTAATCATCAGTCCATTGAGGCCGATCCACTGGAGGCCGGAAACACCAAGGAGGGTGCGTTGGAGGCCAATGAGCGACCCAGACTCAATGTATCCAATTTTCAGCCGTCGGATAGCCTAAAAATCTGAAAATTCGTGATTAGGGTTGGTATTTTCACGAAGAATAGGCTTCTGGGTGGGGCCGGAATGTCAGCACTTCGAGATAGCAGAAACTTTCCCAACTCCGGCCAAAATACAGAAGCCCCCCAAACCTGGCCTGGTGGAAATCATAACCCGACGCGTAAGCGAGGGAAGAAACGCGGTCCCTCGCTTACGCGTCGGGTTATGATTCGAATATTATCAACCGTGATAGTAGAGAAATCCACCAGCCCACCCCTAAACCCCCAGCCCCGAATCCCCTAATCCCTAATCCCTAATCCCTAATCCCTAATAAGCGTTCTGCTTCGACGCCACCACTCGCAAGGTTTGCAATAGAATCTTCAAATCGAGCCAGATCGTCCACTCGCGGATGTACTGGTGATCAAAATGGATTCTTGATTCCATTTTGTCCAGCGTTTCTGTTTCGCCCCGGCAGCCATTGATTTGAGCGAGACCGGTGATGCCCGGTTTCACTTTGTGCCGCAGCATATAGCCCTGAATCTGCTTGCGATAGAATTCGTTGTGAGCGTTGGCGTGCGGGCGAGGGCCGACCAGCGACATCGAACCGCCAAGCACATTGAACAACTGAGGCAACTCGTCGAGTGAAGAGCGGCGCAAGAATCCTCCGATCCGGGTCAGGCGACGGTCTCCCTTTTGAGCCTGGGTCACGGCGGCTCCATCCTCCATCACCGTCATGCTGCGATACTTCCAGACCTTGATCGGTTTTCCGTCCAGCCCATAGCGAAGTTGCTTAAAGAAAACTGGGCCTTTGGAAGTCAGCTTAACCGCGAGCGCAATAGCAGCCATCGGAATCGACAGCATCACCAATCCGATAGCGGCCAGTACCACATCAAGGCATCGTTTAATCGTACCATCAGCGCCATGCAGCGGATTCTCGAAAACACTGACGACCGGAATTCCCTGAACATCGCTCCAGCGCGAATAGAGCAACTGAAACACAAACAGGTCCGGCACAATGTAGACCGACGCCGTGGTGTCCGAGAGCTGCTGAATCATGTCCCGAATGCGGTCTTCGGCGCGCATCGGCAGCGTGATGAAAATCACTCCCACCTTGCCTTCCTTCGACGCTGCAACCAGTTCCGTCACCCGTCCAAGTTTTTGGGGGAAGGCGTCCGGGATTTCTTCAAGCCGTTCATCGGGACGGTCATCATAGAATCCCAACAGCTTTAAACCCAGGTTCGGTGTGCCTTCGACGTTCTGGGCAAGCTGAATTCCCAGCCGGTTGATACCGACAATCGCATAGTGGCGGACGTTCAGTCCCTTCGCGACTCTCCAGCATCGAACCCAGCGAGCCATCATCCGGAGATTGAGCGAGATAATCGATCCGCATCCGCACCAAACCAACAGACTGTAGCCAGCAACTTCACTGGTGTATTCAGTAAAACGTCCGAGAATCGCGATGACCGCAAACGTGAATCCCCAGCTTGCAACAGTCAACACCATTTCGCGTTCGAACGTCAAATTGGGCCAGCGGCGAAACAGTCCAAGAAATTCTCCCACCAAATTGTAAGCACCGACGCAGATCAACCCGATCAGAATCGTCGATTGGCTGTCCGATTCAGGAACGAATATGGTCAACAAATACAATCCCAGAATGATCGAAATCGAGTCGGAAAACTTCAGTAGCCAGTTCGGCCAGTCCTGTTGGGCGCGGATTTGCATGGGAGTGATGGGTGGAATAGTCGCAGGATAGGGGATAGTTGTAGGGTGTGTGAAGCGATCGGGTTGGCCGTTGCAATTCATTTGGCCTCTCAAATTGCAATGAGGCAAAAACAGTCGCACGACCGCCACAACACACCACGCATTCGGACCCCTGAAGTCTGAAGTCTGATCCCTGAAGTCTGACAAAGCGTAGAACGCAGCAAAAAAGCAGCAGGGCCACTGCGTCATCTCCATCTCAGAAAAACAGACCGATTTGTGGTAGAATAGGGATGATCCCGGTTGGTCCGGATTTGCGGTCGGGACCGATCATTCAATCGATTTCGGAAATTCAGAATTTCAAGGTTGCCTTTGACACAAGACTGGGTTTTCGACCCGAACAGCCCATCCTTTTGCCGATGGCGACCCATAATTTCCCAACCCTCAGGAACCACCATTGAACACTCCATCTGATCATCTCGAAGCCGGCGCCGGCGCCTCTTCCAAAAAGTATCTCGTAACCGGCAGCGCAGGCTTTATCGCATCCCAGGTTGCTCGGCAGTTGCTCGAACAAGGCCATTCTGTTGTCGGTATTGACAACCTGAACGACTACTACGATGTGTCGCTGAAGAACCATCGGGTCGAGCGACTGAACGCGCTCGGCCTTGCGTTGCGGTTAAACAACCACGAACGATTTCAGTTTGTCAAACTGGATCTCGAAGATGTTGACGGTTTGCGGAAGCTGTTTGATGAGCATGCCTTTGATGGCGTGCTGAATCTGGCTGCGCGAGCCGGGGTTCGTTACAGCATGGAAAACCCGCATGTCTACATGACCACCAACGCCATGGGCAGCTTGAATTTGCTCGAAGAGATGCGGCAACGTGGCATCCGCAAATATGTGCTGGCATCGACATCGTCCTTGTATGCCGGCCAGCCAATGCCGTTTGTGGAGACCTTGGCCGTCAACACGCCGATTTCTCCATACGCTGCCTCGAAGAAAGCGGCCGAAGTCATGGCCTACACTTATCATTTTTTGTACAAGCTGGACGTTTCGATTTGCCGATACTTTACCGTCTATGGGCCAGCGGGGAGGCCGGACATGTGTATCTTTCGGTTTATCCAGTGGATCGATCAAGGCCACCCGATCGAACTTTTTGGCGATGGTTCGCAATCTCGCGATTTTACCTATGTCGATGATATTGCTGCCGGAACGATTGCGGCGCTAAAACCCGTTGGTTATGAGATTTTCAATTTGGGGGGCGGAAAGCAGCCCATCACCCTGAACCTGGTGATCGAAAAACTGGAAGCCATGCTCAACAAAAAAGCCATCATCGAAAACAGACCTTTCCATATCGCGGATATCAAGTCGACTTACGCCGATATCAGCAAGGCGTTGAATGTTCTTGGTTGGCAACCGAAAACTTCGTTGGACGAAGGCTTGGCCCACTGCGTAAAATGGTATCAGGAAAACCAGCCGTGGTCCTCCTCAATCAAGCTGCCTTGATTTCAGCGGCTCGTTGATTGCGCGTACTTGCACGGGTTTGCGACCTCCTCTTTCACGAATTGACCGATGCCGATCCTGAAAAAAGAAAACGATATGTATCCGGAATCGCTCTTTAGCGATCCGTTGATTTGCAACTCGGAAGTTCGAGATTGGTGGTGCCTCTACACGCGTTCGCGACAGGAGAAGGAGCTTGCTCGGCGGCTGACGGGGTTGAAAATTCCCCACTACGCGCCGATGATTCCCAAACGATACCGTTCGCCCAACGGCCGAATTCGCACTTCGTACATACCGCTGTTTCCCAACTACGTTTTCTTTTTGGGAAATGAAGACGAACGCATGGATGCATTGGCCACGAATTGCATCTCGCGATGCACGAAAGTGACCGAACGGCAGCGGTTCATCGCCGACTTGCAACAGATTCAAAGTCTGATTGGGTCCGGCATCCCGATGACACCTGAGGGCCGCCTGGAAAAAGGAAATCGGGTTCGGATCAAGAACGGTCCGTTCGCCGGTTACGAGGGCGTGGTCTTGCGCCGCGAAGGCAAAACACGATTCGTGTTGTCATTGCACTTTTTGCAAAAAGGCGTTTCCGTCGAAATGGACGAAGGATCGCTCGAGCCGATTTAGCGGCAATTGAGCAGCGCGTCCACCACCCGATTTGCGCCCTGACCGTCGATCAGTTTGCCAGCTCGATCCGATTGTGATTGGCGCAGCTCGCAATCGGTCAGCCATCGCCGAAGAGACTGTACCAACGGATCGTGGGACAAATTTTGAGCGTCTCCCAGGTGGATGGCAATGCCTCGCTTTGAAAGCGCGCGAGCATTTGCTTCTTGATTCTGCGACAACACGATGACGGCTCGCGGCAGTCCAAACCGGCACATTTCCCAGTTGGTGCTTCCGCCAGCACAAATCGCAACATCCGCCCAGCGATACTGCTCCGCCATGTCGCGTACCTGGTGCAGAATCGTCAGGTTCGGGTTTGCTCCCCAACGGGGCTCTTCGCGAAGCAAATCGATACCCCCCGCAATAACACGAACCTTCAGCTGGAGGTCCGGCATGGAATCCAGTGCATCGAGAATACGCAAAACCAGATCGTCAAAATCGGCGCCTCCCAAAGTGATGAGAACGTTCTGCGCGACTGGCTTTTGGGATGGGTGAGTCCCTTCTTCCAGGTGTCCATCGGTAAATTCATGCCGCAGCAAAACAAACTCCGGCCCCGCAAGCACTTTCGCTCCCGGTGCAAGCCGCCCGTAATTGATTTCATAGGACGCCAGATTCTGGTTCAGAATCAGATCGGCGTCATAACGATCAAGATGTCCCCAATCATCGACGACCATCAGTGTTTTGCCGGACTGCTTGATGGTCTTCTGAAAATCCAGATCGAACGAGTATCCGTCGAGTACCACTGTATCGATTCCAAATTTTCGCGCCAGCTCAACTATTTCTGCGGCTCCTTGTTGCAGGGTTCTCGAGCCCAGCGGTTGAAAAATACCGATTTCAGACTCGCAAAACAGATCGCGCAAGAAGGGGGGAAGCTCCAGGGTGATAAGGGCGGCTTCGCCACCGCGCCGGATCCACGCCTGTCCGAGGGCCAACATTCGCATCGCGTGTCCACCGCCAATCAAGGAGTTGGAGTCGGCTCGCATCAACAGTCTTCGCAGTGATGGGGGCATGGCGCTAGGTAGCTGAGTTGCTTCTGACAGACCGGGAGGTCCGTCGCCACGTCGGCGAGTGGTTCATGGCTGTTGGGTGTCCGATTGAGTTGTGAACATGCGCTCGGCGCGTTCCCAGTCTTCCAACGTGTCCAGATCCTGAACGCGGTGCCTTGGAATCACCAAGGGAATGGCAGCGGACGAAAAGATTCGATCCTGTGTTAACCAGGCTTCGGTCGTTCCCCAGTAAAACTGAGCCGCGTCATGGTAAACCTCCGGCAAATCCTGGGATCGCACCAGTTCATGATCGGGCCAAACCATTTTCAGTCGATTCGTTTCAATAGTCAGCCCGCGAAAAACGGAATACGGGAAGGTGGTGACTGGAACGACAAACTGGCCGGAAGGATCGTTCGTCAAGATTTCCAGGCCCCGAATCAAATCATGGCTGCAGATAAACGGAGCCGTGGCGTAGATGCAGCACACAAAATCAACGGCATGTCCTTGCTGAAAAAGCCAGTTCACCGCGTGACGAACGACCGGGACCGTTGGCGTAAAATCATCCGCTAATTCGGTCGGTCGAATAAAAGGAACTTCCGCTCCCGCCGCCCGGGCGACCTGGGCAATGTCGGTCGAATCCGTGGATACGATCACCCGGTCAAAAACGTCCGCGAGACGGGCTTGTTCAATCGAATACTCGATGACAGGCCGCCCGCAAAACGGACGGATATTTTTTTGGGTGATTCGCTTGCTACCGCTGCGGGCGGGTAGGATGGCAATGTTCATCAAGGGTTACAGCGTGGATCGTTTTGCGACAGGAACGTTGAAGTGAGGTTTTCGCTGTGTCGTCAACGCAAGGACATTCGAGATTACGAACTGAACTTCCTCATCCGAGAGTGATGGATAGAGAGGCAGACAGATGGCGTACTGATAAAACCGTTCGGCATTCGGACATTTGCCTGCGGAGTATCCGTATTGCTGTCGATACCAGGGTTGCAGGTGAACTGGAATGTACATCACATGAGCCTGGATTCCGGCCGCCGCGAGTTGGTTCATCCACTCAATACGGCTGACCCCCAATGCATCGAAGTCCACCTGGATCGTGTAGAGATGCCAGGCGGTAACGGATCGCTCGTTCTCGTTGCGCAACGCCGGAATCCGGATTCGCGGGTGATTTGAAAAAGCCTGATTGTAGGCCGATACGATCTCGCGACGGCGATGGAGCATTTGATCGAGCCGCCTCAGTTGGCTCAGGCCCAAGGCACACTGGAAGTCCGTGATGCGATAGTTGTAACCCAAATGATGCATTTCGTAGTACCAGCTTCCCGACGGATCCAGTTCAGTCGATCCCAAGCCGACATACTGATTCGAATCGCGCGTGATGCCATGCGTCCGGAGCTGTCTGGCAAGCCGAGCATATTCTTCGTTTTGGGTAACCAGCATGCCACCCTCGCCGGTCGTGAAATTTTTGACGGGGTGGAAACTGAAAGTGGTCAAGTCGGCCCAGGGGTGCCCGCCGATTTTGTAGAACGTTCCATCCGCTTCAATCGCACCACCGACGGCGTGACAAGCATCTTCAATGACGACCGCTCCTTTTGCTTTCGCAATCTGGCAAATCGACTTCATATCTGCCGATCCGCCCGCGTAGTGAACCGCAACGACGGCCTTCGTATCGGGCTGCCAGGATTCAGCAAGCGATTTTGGGCAAAGATTGTATGTCAACGGATCCACATCGACAAAATCCGGCGTGGCGCCCACAAACGCAGCCGCATTGGCGGAGGCCAGAAACGTATTGGGGGACGTAACGACACGATCTCCTTGACCAATCTCTGCGACCAGCATCGCCAGATGAAGTGCGGCCGTTCCATTACAAACCGCGATGGCATGTCGGGCGCCGACATACTCCGCAAAGGCCTCTTCAAATTGCTCCGCGACCGGCCCTGTGGTAATCAGATCGCCCCGAAGCGACGCTGAAACCCATTGAATATCCTCTTCAGTGACAGACTGGCGACCATAGTAGAGCATGTCAATCAACTCAATCGCATGGCTTCTCGTGCGGCTTCTTTCTCCGCCAACATCAAATCGGAATCGACCATGATACGGGCAAGCTGCTCACAGTCCGTTTTCGGTTCCCAACCCAATTCTCGTTTGGCCTTAGAATAATCTCCCAGCAGCAAGTTGACTTCGGTTGGCCGGAAATATCGTTCGTCGATTTCGACGTGCTTTCGCCAGTCCAGATCAAGACAGCCGAACGTGTAGTCCAGAAACTGGCGAATCGTTTGGGTTTGTCCGGTTGCCAGCACAAAATCGTCGGGTTGGGAGTGTTGCAGCATCCTCCACATCCCTTCCACATAATCTTTCGCGTAACCCCAGTCCCGTTGCGCGTCCAGATTCCCCAAGAACAGTTTGTTCTGTAAACCCATTTTGATCCGAGTCGCCGCACGAGTAATCTTGCGAGTCACAAAAGTCTCCCCGCGACGGGGCGACTCATGATTGAACAGGATACCGTTGGTCGCGAACAGATCGTAGGCTTGACGATAGTTGACGGTTTGGTGAAACGCATAGACCTTCGCACAGGCGTAGGGGCTTTGCGGACGAAACGGAGTCAGTTCATTTTGGGGTGACTCGACCACATCGCCGTACATTTCCGACGAAGAAGCTTGGTAAACGCGAACTTCCTTGGCTTTGTTGAGCTGACGAGCGGCCTCGAGAACATTCAGCGCACCCGCACCGACGACTTGCATGGTGTAAGCCGGCGCATCGAAGGAAACCCGCACATGCGATTGAGCACCCAGGTTATAAATTTCGTCCGGCCCAACGTCGAGAACCAGATTCGTCAAATTCTGGCCGTCGGTCAAGTCGCCATAGTGCAGAAAAAGTCGGGCGTCGCTTTCGTGCGGATCGCGATAGACGTGATCAATGCGTTTGGTGTTGAAGCTGCTGCTTCGCCGAACGATGCCGTGGACTTCGTATCCTTTTTCCAGTAGCAGTTCCGCAAGATAAGAACCGTCTTGTCCGGTGATTCCTGTGATGAGCGCTTTTCGTGTCATTGAACTTGGGTTCAGATAAAATGGTTAACCGTTCACGGGAAAGGGAATCGTTTAGCCTCTATGGAGTGCGGGACTCTTGTACCGCTATCGTTTCTATGGTTTTGGACGGTTTCAACCACCGATGAAATCCAGATATCCAAAGCGGTACAAGAGTCCCGCACTCCATAAATAGAACGTACTGTAATGCCGAAACCGCTCGATCAGCAACCCCCAAAGGCGCGCCGGGCGCCGGATTGCGGGTATTTTATGGGGAGGCAGGTTGATTACGGAGGCTGCACCCTGCCGTCGCGCCTGCGCCGACCACCCCTCGATCTTCCTGCATCCATCACTGGCGGATCAGCTACTTAAGGTAACTCCAAACCACTTACGGTCGGCTTCGGCTTGCGGCTAAACAGATCGGCTTGGCGTGAACGGTTGCCATCCTTTCTTCACCGTTCGCGTACCCCGCCTGCGGCCAATTCAGCCAGAAAATCCTGATAGGTCTGGGCCAATCCGGTTCGCAGGTCGATTTTCGGCGACCAGCCCGTTGCTGAAATTCGGCGGATGTCGGTGCGTTTGACCGGAGTGCCGTCCGGTTTTTCTGGATCCGTCTGGATGTCACCTTCAAATCCAGTAATGTCTGCAATCAACTGAGCCAATTCCAGGATCGTGACGTCCGTTCCCGTTCCCACATTGACGAGATCAGGCGGATTCTCGAGTTCACACAAATGCAGCAGCCCATCCGCCAAGTCATCCACGTGCAAAAATTCCCGGCGAGGAGTTCCCGTTCCCCAGATTTTCAGTGACTTCGCCTGTCCGACTTTGGCTTCATGAAATCGACGGATGAGCGCCGGAATCACGTGTGAATGTTCAGGGTGGTAGTTGTCGCCCGGCCCGTACAAATTGCTGGGCATCGCCGAGTGAAACAGCACTCCGTATTCGGTTCGATAGTGCTGACACATTTTCAAGCCAGCGATTTTCGCCAAGGCATAGGCTTCGTTGGTCGTTTCTAGCGGACCGGTCAGCAAGCTGTCTTCCGAGATCGGCTGGGGGGCCATGCGGGGATAAATGCAAGTGCTTCCCAGAAATAAAAACCGCTCAACGCCCGATCGAAAGGCCGCCTCGATCGAGTTGGCTGCCATCATCAGATTGTCGTAGAGGAACTGAGCCGGATACTGGTTGTTGGCGAGAATGCCACCGACTTTAGCTGCGGCAAAGATGACCAGCTCTGGATGGTGTTCGCGATAGAATGCCTGAACCTCCGATTGGTTTTTCAGATCCAGTTCCCGCCGGCTTTTCAGGATCAGCCCGGAATGTCCACGATGCGTCAAAGCCCGCACCACTGCCTGGCCAACCATTCCTTGATGTCCGGCAACGTAAATTTTTTTCAATGAGAGAGCAGGCATGTTGGAGATTGAGAGCAGAAGTCAGGGATGGCTTCCTGTGGGTTTGAATGCCAGTTGGGTTGATTCTTTCCCTCGCGGCCGCTATCGGCCATTTCCACCGAGACCAGCAAGTCTGAAAGTGCCAATCGACAGTGAGATAGAGGATAGTACAGGTTTTCAACTCTGAACACCCAGTGAGTATACTCGGATTGGTTCGAACCCCATCTTTCGACACTCTGCTTTTGAGTGTATGTTTTTTCACGCAATTGCCGCCCATTATGGCACCGTGATCGTACGTAGCTGTCAAGGACGAATGCCACCGTCATCCCACCAGCGGGCCTTATAGATGCGGGCTCCGGGAAAGCGCAGGACGCGATCGTCCGGGAGGAGTCGGACTTCATCCGTCCACCAGGATTCGGTGGCGCGAACGAGCGCGATGCTGGGGCCGTTGGGCGAGATGGCTTTCACCTTGTCGAGTTTCTTCCAAAGTTCGAGGTTCGGGGAAGCGTTTGGCGTATAGCGCCAAATGTGGTGGGCGTCAGTGAGGAGGAAGGCAGTCGTGTCCGGCAGCGGAGAAAGGTCGTGACCGCCATTGCGGGCATGGTTGGGAGCATCCTCCATGACGGGTAGAGGGATGGGATCCGAGGGGCTCAGTTTTCCATCTCGGAGTTCGAAAACGTGAAGATGCAGGCTGCCAAGAACAAGCAGTCGTTCGGAAGATGGATCCCAGGTGGCACCGTGAGCACTCTCAACGGTGTGGCGGGCAACTTCCTCTCGGTCGGCTCCGTAGTGGACAAGCAAGTTGCCAGTACTGGAGGCGACGACCAAAGAGTCGTCCGTCAGAGAGGCGACCGAGTGGGGATTGCCGCCTGGTTCGGCATACCAGATGCATCGCAGTTCAGGCAAAGCGATGAGCGCCACGCCGCCACCACTGGCGCAAACAATGAGATGCTTTCCGTCGCGTGAGGGTTTCACATCGGTCGGGTGAGAGAAGAGTTTTTTTTGGTCGTTCGGGATCCCCGGATCGTCCGCTGGCACCCAAGCCCATCGGCGGATCGGATCCTTGCCGGAAATATCCCAAGCGGAAATTTCTGGCACGGCCTGGTCGCAAAGGAGAAGTAGAGTTTCGGCAGCAACCGGAGTTGCTGCCATACTCAACAGAACTCCGCCGTACCACCACTGCAGAATCCTTCGACCGTTGAGCGCCGCCAGAATTACCTTTGCCAACGATGCCAACACCGTTGAGACGAATAAAAAAACTGCCCGGATTTTAGTATCGCTCCAACGGGCATTCATCTCCGTTACCGTATCGAGGAGGGCATGGTACACTGCCACGCGACTATCTGATTCAGATTGCGATGTACCTTGGGCGGCAGTCCTGGTGTCAGTTGGAGATTGGAATGTGAGGACAGTCATGGCGTATTCCAGATATAGAAATGCTTGTTAGGGTTAAAACGAGGATGGAAGTCAGTGGATTTGGGCTAGTATGGATTAAATTTTCATGGAGAATGAGTTTACCCGATTGCGGTATGGAAAGGTTACCAATAACCGTTCACGTGCACTTTAGGGAACAAAGGACATGCACTTTATGACCTTTGGCAAGTGCCAGTCCTTTGTGGTGTGCCTTCTCGCACGACAACGACAATATCGAGCTGGCATATACATAGCGGCGAGTCATTTCCGCACTCCAAATAACCATAGAACCATGGCGGTGAATCTTCACCGCACTCCATAAAGCCATGACCAACGGGCCAAAGGACAGGCACCTGAGGATGTGCTAGCATGGCTGGCTGGACAGGTGCCTGTCCTTTGTCGCGCTCTTCTTTGTCGCGCTCTTCTTTGTCGCGCTTTGTCCTTTGTCGCGTAATTCGACGATCACACATTTGGCCCGTCGCCAGGTGATCCTGGACGTTCGTCGTGATACAATGATGCGATGGATACAGTATACATTGAGACCTCGATTGTTAGCCATGCGACGGCTTGGCCAAGTACCGACGAATGCTCGCGAATTGCCCCGCGTCTATCGGTTGCTCGCGGAACATGGATATGGGCAATTGCTGATCTGCACGCCTTTAGAGTTCCTTGGTGGAGACAATGATCCATGACAAAAAACCCGATTCTTGATGAACTGCGCAAGGTTCGTGAACAACTGCTGGCTGACGCGGGTGGCACGCTAGACGGGTTGGTCGATCGACTTCAATCCACTGAAAAGCAATCTGATCGCCCACGCTTCCGACCACGACGAACAAACGGATGCACCGGAGCGACGAAATCAAGCGTTTTGGCAGCGGACCATCAACCGTCTCCGCCCGGCGGCGATCCTTGAGATCTTCAATGAATCAGTGGCACTTACGGAAAACAGGAAGTATTTTATAATACAACACCCTCCCTCGCCGTAATGAACCGTTGCTCACTGAGAAGCCATGTCCCGCGACTACCAACAAGAACAGTCGAATGCTCTTCGAGCGCAGCTTCGGCAGACAGTTCAGATTCTGAATCAGTTGGCGCAGTCGGAACGCGATTTCGACCGGTTTTGTGGCGAAGCGCTGACGCGGTTGACGAAGTTGACAGGGGCCTATGGTGCATTGTTATGGCAGATCAATGGTGGTTCGCAATTGATGCTGACGCATCAAGCGGGCGATCATCCCAACGAAACGGCCCGCGCCATCACCTCAGCCGAGAACCAACAGCACGCCCGCGTCCTGATCGACGTGCTGACCGAGCAAAAACCGGTTGGCATTTCAAGCGAAGCGTTTCAAAAAGCAGAAACACTTGACGGTGCAGAATCCGATCCTCCGGTCACGCTTTTGCTATCTCCCCTCATGGATCGGTCCGGCCAATCCTGGGGAGCCATCGAGCTCCTACAACGTGGCGGTATCACTCCGCAAGCCCAGGAAGGCTACATCCTGTTCCTGACGTCGGTCGCGCAGGCGTTTGAGCGCTGGCACGAGCAATCCGACTTTGCCCGACTGACCGAGAACGCGGATCAGTGGCACGGAAAGCTTGAATACGTAACCGAAGTTCATCGCCATCTTAACGTCACGGAAACCTGTTTCGCCATCGCCAACGAGGCTCGGCGTCTGCTCGGATGCGATCGCGTCAGCGTCGCGCGATGGAACGGTAGCCGCTGCAAGGTCGTCGCGATCAGCGGACAGGATCGTTTTGACAATCGCGCCAACGTCGTCAAAAAGCTTCAGAACATTTGCACCTCCAGCGTCAGTGCGGATTCACCGTTTTGGGTGATCGGCGATACGGAAGGTTTGGCGCCCGATGTTGCCAGGCAGATCAACGAGTATCTCGACGAAGCTCACAGCCGAACCTTGATCGTGCTGCCTCTGGCGATTCGCCCGTCGAGCCAGCCCGATCTGGAGATGAACAAACGGGCCAAGGAAGCTCGAAAGCTCGGTGCACTCGTGGTCGAGTACTTTGATGCTGACATCAAAGAAGATCAAATTGCCGAAAAAAGAGAATTGATCGTTTCGCAAGCCGAGTTGGCACTTGAAAACTCGCGAAAGCACAGCGAGGTTTTTCTATTGCCGATTTTTGAGCGGTTGGGAGTACTTCAGCAAACTTTATTCCGCGATCATTTTGCAAAATCAATGACGGGCCTAGCCGCATTGGGATTGTTGACGCTGTTGATGATCTTTTTCCCCAAAGAACTGAAGATGAAGGCCGAAGGCGTGATGCGCCCCTCGGTTCGCCAGACCGTGTTCGCTCAGGTCGATGGCAGCATCATCAACGAAGTGCTGGTCGATGAACAGACGGAAGTACAAAAGGATGATGTACTGATCCGCATGGCCAACCCCGACCTAAGTTATCAGATCGCCGAGATTGCCGGTCGTATTCAAACGACGCAGCGTCAACGCGAAATCGTGTGGGCTCAGGGCACTCGCACGGAACCGACCAACGATCCGACGTATCAACGATCCAACACCGATCTCAATGACGTCGAGTTGCTGGATTCGCAGTTGGAAATTTTGAAGCTGCAGCTTTCGTTGCTCAAGGAAAAGGAACAGCGGCTGGAAATCAAAAGTCCTGTTTCAGGCGTGGTCATCACCCCCCAACCGAAACGGCGGCTGACGAATTTGCCCACCAACTCGAACATGGCCGTACTGGAGATTGTCGACAACAAAGGTCGCTGGGAACTTGATTTGAAAATACCGCAAAACCGCATCGGCTACGTCACGAAAGCAATGGAAGGGCGATCCGAACCCCTCGATGTCGAGTTCCGGCTGGGGACCAATCCGAACATTGTGTTGACGGGTAAGCTGGTGTCGGTTTCCAATCGGGCCGTGCCCACGCAGGCCGGAAGCACCGAATACAAAGCGCTCGTCGATGCCGATGGCGAACAGTTCCGCAAGCTGACCGACGAACTGCGAACAGGTGCCGGTGTGACCGCAAAAATACATTGCGGGACGCGATCGCTGGGGTTTGTTTGTTTTTACCAGATCATCGATTGGCTACGGACACATGTGTTTTTCTAACCGTCGGTTACCTTCAGGCCTCTGTGGACTCGAAATCCGCTTCCGCCGATTCGGAAAACCGATATCCGATTCCACGAACCGTTTCGATTCGGTCGGCGAACCGGCCCAACTTCTTTCGAACCGCCCGGATATGAACATCAATCGTTCGCTCCAGCACCAGCGTGTCGGCCCCTAATGCGGAATCGATCAACTCGGAGCGATCAAATACTCGGCCGGGTTGGCGTATCAGGGTTTCGAGTAACCGAAACTCGCTGGGCGTCAAGTCAATCAATTGGTCGTCCACATAGGCGCGATGCTTCACGCGATCGATCTTGATGCCCTTGTCGACCACCACGTCGGCACCTGTTTTACTGCGCCGGCGCTGAAGCGCCTTGATGCGTTCGAGTAGAACTTTAACGCTGAACGGCTTGACTACATAGTCGTCGGCTCCAATGTTGAAGCCAATCAACTGATCGACCTCTTCAGATTTTGCCGACAGCATGATGATCAGACAGTGCTCCAGATCCGAAGTCGCCCTCAACCGGCGGCACACTTCTGTACCATCGATCAGTGGCAACATCAGATCGAGCAGGACGATGTCGGGCAATTTGAGCTGGGCGGTCTGAATTCCCTCTCGGCCGTCGTAAGCCGTGAACACTTCGTAGCCCGCGGTTTCCAGATTATATTTGAGCAGCTCCGCAATCGAACGGTCGTCCTCGACCACCAAAATTTTTGTCTTAGCCATTTCGATTCACCTTGATCATGAAGTCACCGTGCCGATGTCGAATGATGTCGCCCGAGATCAGATAGATGACTTCCTCTGCGATATTCTCTGCGTGGTCCGCGATCCGTTCGAGATGCCGCGTCAGCGAAAAACAATGCAATGCCGGATGAATCAATTCGGGCTGACTGGCCATCAGTGCCTTGATGTCGTCAATCACGTCGCGATTCATCTGATCCACCTTCTGGTCGTCCAGAATGACTTGCTTGGCCAGCATGAGATCGAGATCCACGAATGAATTCAACGCCTTGCGGACCATTTCGGTGGACTCGCGGGCCATCTCGGGAATCTGATCGGGGATCGGAAAATAAGGATATTGGTGGACGCCTTCGACACGCTCGGCAATGTTGCAGGCCAGGTCGGCGATTCGCTCCAGATCGATGTTGATCTTCATCACGGTGGTAATCAAGCGAAGGTCGCCCGCAACCGGCTGATAGAGGGCCAGAATTTTCAAACACTCCTCCTCGATCAAGACCTCCTGTCCGTTGACGAATTCGTCGTCCTGTTCCAGTTCCGCAACGACGGAATCGCGAACCGTCGAGCCGAGTGCTCGGGTGGCCTGATGGATCATTCGCTCCACGACACTGAACAGCCGCAGCAGCCGCTCCTGCAGACTATTGACTTCGCGCTCAAAATGTTTTGACATGGTTTCTTACCTTGGTCTATCCGAACTTTCCGGAAACGTAATCTTCCGTTCGCTTGTGGGTGGGATTGGTAAACAGTTGCTCGGTTTCACCTTCTTCGATGATCTGTCCTTCAAAGAAAAAAGCCGTTCGATCGCTGCATCGAGACGCTTGTTGCATGTTGTGTGTGACCATCACCACGGTCAGTTGCTTTGCCAACTCAAAAATCAGATCTTCGATGCGGGCCGTCGACGCAGGGTCGAGTGCGGAACAAGGCTCATCCATCAACAGGATCTCGGGGCCGACTGCAATCGCCCTCGCGATGCAGAGCCGCTGTTGCTGCCCTCCGCTCAGTCCCAGTGCCGACTGATCGAGCCGATGCTTCACTTCGTCCCACAAGGCCGCTTTTCGCAGCGACCACTCCACGACCTGATCCAGTTCTTGCCGGGTCACCTTGTAATGCAATCGTACTCCGAAGGCCACGTTTTCAAAAATGGATTTTGGAAACGGATTCGGCTTCTGAAAAACCATGCCCACCCGTCTCCGCAAGTCGACGACATCGGTTTGAGGAGCCAGCAAATCCTGCTCACCCAGCATCAATGTTCCGTCGGCCCGCGCCGAGGCAACCATGTCGTTCATTCGGTTGAGCCACCGCAGCAAGGTGCTTTTGCCGCAACCGCTCGGACCGATGAAGGCGGTCACTTGCTTCTGGGGAATGGTCAGATCGAGATTGCGAAGCGCGTGAACGTCGCCGTACCAGGCATTGAACGAGCGAATCGAAACCGCCGGCTTTGCGTCTGGTTCCAGAGAAGTTGATTTGGCAGTAGGCATGGATCGATGGGGGGCCGTCGTTGAATGCAAAGATTGCACGGTGGTTTTCGGAGATGGGGGGGATGGAATCATAAGGTTGACTTTCTTTCGAACCAGTACCGGATCGCAATCGAGGCCGAGTTGATCAACAACAAGATCAACAACAACACAATGATCGCGGCCGCTGCTAGACTTTCATATTGTACGTTCTGATGCCCCGACCATTTGTAAATGGTCACTGGCAAAATAGGAGTCGGATCCATCAAGTTCGTCAAACCACGAGTGGTTCCCAGAATCCCTCCCATGACGGCGATGATGGGAGCCGCTTCACCGATCGCGCGACTCATCGCCAGGATGGTTCCCGTCATGATGCCCGGCAGCGCCGACGGGACCACAACTCCTGCCACGGTCTGCCAACGAGTTGCCCCCAGTCCCATGGACGCCTCGCGCAGCGAATCGGGCACACCGCGAATGGCTTCTTGCGAGGCAATAATGACGATCGGCAACACGATCAGCGCCAACGTCAATCCCGCCGAGAGCACGCTTTTACCCAGCGGCAAATGGAATCGGGTTGGTGAATATTCGGCAAAACGGGAGGCGATGGCTCCGCGGCGGATCGTTCGCTTCAGCAGTGCCTCATCGGTCGGCAGCGGATCGTCGTTCTCGATCACGTTGAGTGTAAATGTCTGGCCATCACCGGACTGAACTTCAATCGGTTCAGTAATCTCGAACATCGCCTGTTGGGGATCTGCCGAAGGAAACGAAAACAGGATCCCTTCGATTCCCTGGCGTCGGTTGCTGACGGTCCTGGCTTGGTAAAAGTAATCCGCGCCCAGTTCCCAGGCCGGCACCTGATTGACCTGAATCGGCTGGAAGATTCCGAACATGTAGACAAATGCCGTCACGCCCAGAATGCCGTAAACAATGGACGGGATCCCAGCAAGGTTGTTGATGTTGAGTTGCACGAGGTTTTGAAACTGCCGCATCCACTGATTGCGAGGCTTGAATTCTTCCAGGTAGATTGCTGTCCCGATTCCGATCGGAATGGCAAGCAAGCCAGCAATCAGGCTTAGCACCATGGAGCCGACAATCGCTTGCGAAATACCGCTGATTTCAGGCCGATTCTCGATGTGAACGCCGCGCAGAAAATCGAAGCTGAGCGATGAAGCTCCTTTGAGCAAAATCGTTGTGAGCAAAATCACCAGGATCACTAAAGCAAATCCCGATGACAGGGAGCAAATTTTTGCGAACAACCGATTCCGGATCTCACGTTTTGTATTGCTGACTTTGGATGCTGGGGTTGACGAAGATTCCAGCAAACCCGGGGTCGCCTGATCGATCATGTATAGACCTCCCGATAACGTGTCCGCACGTACTGCCCCAGCAAGGTGCAGCTCAGTGTAATCACAAACAGCACCAGCGCGACCGCGTAGATGGAATAGTAGCTCAATGTCCCCGGTACCACCGATTCACTGTTAAGCGTCTCCACGATAAAGCCAGTCATGGTTTGCGATGGCTGTCGCGGGTCGGCGGTAAAGGTCGCCGTGCTGCCCGCCGCCAGCGCGACCACCATCGTTTCACCAACCGCCCGTGCCAGTGCGAGAAGGGTGGCGGAAACGATCCCCGAAATGGCTGCGGGAATGACAACCTTGACCGTCGTTTCGAATCGTGTGGCCCCCAGCCCGTAGGCTCCCTCGCGAAGACTTTTGGGAACACTTTGCAATGCGTCTTCAACCATGGATGTGATCAGCGGCAGGCAAAGGATTCCAACCGCCAGTCCTGCGGATGCCGCGTTAAACGGGCGAAAGTCTCCCAGGTAAACCAGCAAGTAAGGAGTAATCACCGTCACAGCAAAAAATCCCAATACAACAGTCGGAATCCCAGCAAGTATTTCGAGCGTGGGCTTGAGGATCGCACGGACTTTGCGCGGTGCGTATTCGCTGAGATAAACGGCCGCCATCAAACCGGTGGGCAATGCAAATAACAATGCGATTCCGGCGATGCGGAACGTTCCCGACACCAGCGGCCAGATGCCGTAATGGATCGTGCCCTGAGTTTGACCGACGGTCCATCGGGTGCCTGTCAGGAATTCGCTGATTTGAATCTGCTCATTCGAGAAAAAGCCCCACGATTCACAGGCCAACATCACCATCGTGCCGATGGTCGTCAGGATCGAAATCAATGCACAGGCCACCAGTCCTCCGACGACCAGATTCTGCTTGAAGAAGGCACTCGCCGAGGAGCGCTGCTGTAGATTCTCAAGATCGAAATCCATGACTTCAACGTTTCCGGGTTCTGGCGGATCGGTGGTTGTTTCAGTGGCGGGCTGGGGATCGTTTGACATGCGGCTACGGTTGGAGTACTGCTTTCTCACTGCTTTCTCAAATTCTCAAGTACGTAGCGGTCGGCCAGGTTGCGAGTTCGGCTTTGGGAATGTTCCTTGAGAAAATGCGTTCCCGTTCCATCGCCATCGACACCATCGAGCCGGTCAAATGCTCGCAGATACAGTTCTTCAGGAAGCGGGACATACCCTGCCTGTTCGGCGATCTTCACCGCGTGCGTCAAATAGAAACTGACAAACTCATTCACTTCCGTTCGCCGATACGATTGAGCATTGACATAGATGAACAGCGGTCGACTGAAGGGGCTGTAGGCTCCCGATGAAATCGTCTCGATGGACGGCTCGATGGCCAGACCTTGATCGTTCACGATTTTTACCGCTCGCAGTGAATTTTTCTCCGGCAAAAAGTACCCATAGCCGAAAAAGCCGATCGAGTGTTTGTCTTCCTTGATTCCACGAACCAGCAGTTTGTCATCTTCGCTAAGCGTGATTTGCTCGTCGGAACGCATACCTTGATTGTCGGACTTGCCAATGATCTCGACCAGATAGTCATGGGTGCCCGAGGCGATTCCCGCTGCATAAGCCGAGATTCGCTCCTTGGGCCAGGCGGGATTGATTTCATTCCAGGTTTTGGCGGCCAGATCTTCGCGAAAGATTTTCGTCAGTTGCTCAACCGTCAGTTGATCGACGAAGGAGTTGTTCTTGTTGACCGCGATCGTCAACCCATCATAGGCCACCGGCAACTCATAGAACGCAACACCGGCCTCAACCAGCCGCGTAAGCTCTTCTTCCTTGATCGGCCGAGAGCAGCACGCAATATCGGCTTCGCCCTTGGTCAGTGCCGCGATGCCGTTGCCGGTCCCTTTGCCACTGACCGAGACATTGACTCGAGGATGAAGGGCATTGAACTGCTCGGTCGCCTTGATCGAAATCGGCTCAACCGTGCTTGAGCCTTCGATCACGATGTTGCCTGCCAGCGATGAAGTGTTCGAGTTTCTTCTGTCTGAGTGATCGCAACCTGCGACCATCATTAACAAACCGGCGACCGACAGCCCCATTTGCAGTCGAGCCGAGCGGTTTAACTTGGGACCAGTCGCATACATTTTCAGCCACATTTTCATGGCCAAACAATAGCAGGAGATTGTTAAGGTTTTGTGAAGATAGTGTGAATATTAATTTTTGGAGTGCGGGGGATGTAATCACCGCTATGGATCTTTGGTTTACGGTGACTTACTCAATTGGACAGAGATGTTTTCCCTGAATACGGGTGAGCTGATCAACCAATATCGGGCTGGCGTGTAATGCTGAACCATAGCGGTGAACCTTCACCGCACTCCATGAAACCATAGAATCATAGCGGTGAAAAGGGAACAAAGGACAGGCACTAGCTGGCTGGTCAGGTGCCTGTCCCTTGTTGGGCGCCCGTTCGACTTTTCAGGCCAGCCGTACGATGAAGACGAACTCGATCTCGGTTTGCAGATTCGCGATCATGAAGGTCTGATTGAAATCACGAACTGGTACGATGAAACCGATCCGCTGACGGGTGCGGCGGACAACGAGATCCAGTCGCACCAGATCCAGCGGGGCCGGCTGGGCACGCCGATCCTGCTGGACGAGCGGGAATACGTGCGTCACACCGTCGGCAGCGGGGATGAGGAGCTTTCGACGTTCCGTGTCCGCAAGGAGACAACTTACCGGAGCGAATCCGGAGGCGGCGATCCGGTCAGCACGGAATATGAAGCGAGCAAATCTCGCTGACCGATCCCAATGGCACGGTTCACCAGTATCAATACTGCAGTACTGGATCGTTTTGGGCGGTTGATCGATCTGAGCTGGGTCAAGGATACCAAATTAGGACCGGTCGATCTGGTTCGATTCCAATATGCCTACGACCGAAGCAGCAATCGCTTGTACGAACGGAATCTGATTTCGACGGGCTCCAACCCGGATGTGGATTCGTTGTTCGGGTTTGATGAGCTGAACCGGCTGACCCAATTCGAAATGGGGCAGCTCAACGGAGGAGGCACGTCGATTTCGAGTCCTCAATTGACACAGGATTGGGTGCTGGACGAGACGGGGAACTACGTGGAGTCCAATCAGGACATTGTCGAAGTTCTGGAACAGACCCGCACTCACAACCAGGTGAATGAGATCACGGGAATCAGTGAAACGGTGGGCGCTTCATGGGCGATCCCGGCTCACGATGACGCAGGCAACATGACGGTGATTCCTCAACCGAATTCACTGACCTCAAGCTACGATGCGGTATGGGATGGCTGGAATCGGCTGGTGTCTCTGTCCGATGACAACGACCTGATCGCGGAATATGAATACGACGGTCTCAACCGGCGGATTGTGATCCGGGAACATGAAGCGGAAGCAAGTTCAGGTTCGTCACCCTCGCATGCCAGTGAGGCATCGGAAGCCAGTGAGGAACCGGTTTCCAGTGAGGAACCAGTTCCCAGCGAGATGAGCGATGTGCCGATCTTCAGCGAATTGGGAGGTTTCGACGAAGCGTTCTCCATCGAAAGCGAGATCGCGATCAGTGAAGTGCCGAGCGAGGAAGCCAGTGTAGTGGTAAGTGAGGCGGAAAGTTCAGGTGGACATCATCCGGCACGAACCCGACACCTCTATTACTCGAACCGATCTCAGGTTCTCGAAGATCGCATCGATTCTTCAACCGATGCTCACCAGCAATATGTCTGGAACACCGGTTACATCGATGATCTGATTCTTCGCGATCGCGACACCGATGGCAACGGAACGCTGGACGAACGGCTCTATGCCCTGACCGATCTCCGCTACAGCGTAATGGCCCTGGCCAACCCCAGTGGCACGATCGTCGAACGCTTCCGCTACGACGCTCACGGCCACGCTTCGGTCATGGACAGCAGCTTCGCCCGTCGCCCTGAATCTCTTTACGACTGGGAATACCGCTACACCGGACGCGAGCAGGATTTGAATACGGGTTTCTACTATTTCCGTGCAAGGTACTATCATGCGGAACTGGGACGGTTTATCTCCAGAGATCCGATAGGATATGTCGATGGAATGAGCTTGTATCGGGGGTATTTGGTCGTCAATGACCTTGATCCTTTCGGAAATTGGAAAGTCTATCGGGTTAGTTCTGAGAGCCAAGCAATTGCTGTGAGCGAAAAAGGAGATACAGTGAATACCTTAGCTCAAAAAATTAATCTAGACCCAAACAATGCCAGACTTTGGATGAAGCCCGTTTGGCCAGAAATGCAAGGGGGTATCCCCCAAGATATTGATGCCGAGATTCCTTGTACTCAATTGTTTCGTGTGCCAAACACAATAACTGTAGGTGTCGCGAAAGTGAATATACTTGGAAGGGCGGGAATGGGAAACGTACCGGAGTTCATACGAGACAATCTAGTTGCAAAAGGGTTTAAAGTAAAGTTCTACGACTGGGTGCGTCGGGGGCCTTGGCAACAGTCAGATATTGATAAATCATTCATGACTGCGTATGGTTTTGCAATTTTTGGCCATGGTACCAAGGAAGTTGGCACTGTGAAGAATAAATGCAAGTTATTAAATCTTTTTGGCACTGGCGAGGGGGCTGGGAGTGTACCAATCGGAGGTGACGATGGCAGCAATGCCTTTCCGGGAGTCGTGACAACAGATATATTCAATAAAGGACAGCTAGGATTCCTAGCGGTCAAAGCATGCCATGCCGGGGATGCGGGCTCGTCGTGGCCTGACGTTGCCTCTGAAAATGCTCACAAAGCACACACTGTGTGGATCGATGGGAAAGGTCTTAACTTTGCTTTCACAGGCCATTCCGCAATCCGCAAGGCAGTCCAGAATGTTCCAGGATCAGATTGATTCCACTAGTGGTCCGTCAGGCTCTAATTTTAGGGTTAGTGTTTCCGTAACTTGTTTTGTTTACAAAGCTTTATAGCAGCCTCTACACCAAAATTAAAACTGGACGCTGCACTAGCACAGTTTGCAAAAGAATCAGATGCGAGAGCCGCTTGGGTCTAGCAAGTAAGCCACGATTGTTTATTGGCAGTTTACTTCAATGATTTATTTTTGTCCAAAATGTAGAAAGTTTTCTTGGTTACGGCAAGGTTGTGACTGTGGCGTTGAACCCCAAATTGCTTTCATTGTATATCTTTGTGTGGGAATCGCCGGTTGGGTGTTCTTCTCGTTGATCCCAAGCCAATCTATCTCTTATCTTGCCAAAGCATGGTTAACTTGTTGGCTCATTTGGGGAACGTATCAATTGATCAACCAAGTTGTTTGGTACTTGTTTACCCAGGGCAATCGCACAAGGGAGCCCTAAAAAGCTTGTAGGAAGAAGTCCGGAAGGAAGAAGTCCGTGAAGGGTTGCCGGATTATGCTAGCAACCTGGGTGAAGAAGTCCGTGAAGGTGAAGAAGTCCGTGATGAAGAAGTCCGTGAAGGGTTGCCGGATTATGCTAGCAACCTGGGCGATCAGCTATGGATACGGCACGTCGGGCAGCTTGCCTGATCGAGCCAGTCGGATTGCCACCGTCACGGACGGCATGCAGACGTTAGCCTCTCACTCTTACATGAGGAACGAAGCAAAGGACAGGCACTTGAGGATGTGCAAGCATAGTTGGCTGAATAGGTGCCTGTCCTTTGTTGGGCGACCGTCCTTTGTTGGGCGATTGGCCGGAAAGGTGCCTAGCCTTTGGCCCATTGCTCGATGTCAGGTCCTTTCAATATGTGAAATATTTCACATATTGAAAAGGGTTGCACCTTCAACTATCGATTGAATCGGATGATCAAATCGTCCGTTGCGCCGTGAATATCGATGACGACATCGGAGTCGCCGTCTTCACTGCTTTGCTGGTAGCGACCATTGACCATGCTTCGAAGTGAATCCTGGCTCGGATCCGGAAAGCGAACAAATACCTGATACTTGCCAGGCACCATCACCTGATTGCCTCCGTCCTGCAGCGTGAAACTACCATCCGGTTGAATCAGGGCTGTCGCTCCAAACAAACCGTCTTCGGGCCGCAGAATCAGTGTTCCACCGGTCAGTGGAGAACCGTTCTGCAGGAGGGCCTTGCCCCGCACCTGGATTCCTTCAGGTTTGGAGAGTGGCCCCCCGCAGCCTGTTACAATCAAGCAGAATAAAGAAGCAATCGTGAACCGACGGAAAGAGATCATGGAAAGTCCAGCGAATTGACTTCGCCGCCGCGAGGTGTCAGCAACGCCACAAAAGTTGCCGCATCAATATCCTGTCGAATGAAGTTTACTGATCCATCCGCAATACTCACCGCCATTCCACCAGGATGGAAACTGAACGGCTCGCTGTCGTTGTTGACATTCATGATCCCCTTGCCCATACCACTGCCGCCGTTAATGGCGCCCGTGATTTGATTCGTGCCATCCATGGAACCCGCGCCCCCATCCGGGTCGGTCCATCCAAAACCCTCCGGCCGGGGCAACAACGTGCCCTGTTCGGCACCCAGGACATACCAGTTGGGACGGCCTGCATCTTCCATAAACAGAATGGTATGGCTGGTACCATCGTGAATGCGCGTGATCGGTGTTTTGGCATCGGGTACCAACACTCCGTCATGATCGGCAGTTCCCAATGGATTGATCAAACCGTTCGCATTGAAGAAACGATGTCGCACGCGATGCATGACCAGGTAATCCGATGGCCCCATGACATGGCCATCTACTGCCGAACCGGTGCCCGCCGCCGGAAGGCGAACGGTACCCGGAGGCGAACTGGGACATACAAACGTCGGGATCACGGTTTGACCGGCGGTCACGTTGCTGCCCGTGTTCCAGCGGACGTTCCGGTCGTAAATTGCCGCCAGATTTCCCTGCTCAATAAAATCAAGCACCAAAATACACCAGCTCATCCGATTTCCCCCGTTGTCGAACGGACGGGACTCGGGGAAAGCCATAAATGAACTCTCGTAGTTGTGCATGGCCAATCCAAACTGTCGTAGATTGTTCATGCAGGTCGTGCGACGAGCCGCCTCGCGAACCGATTGAACGGCTGGCAACAACATCGCAATCAAAATTCCAATGATTGCAATCACAACCAATAACTCGACCAAAGTAAAGCCTTTACGTAGTACGGGTAGTACAGGCTGACGCATCCGAAATCTCCTGATTGAGAAAAACCCCTGATCCACTTCTTCATGGAAAACCATTTTCCTGAAGGTCACCCCAATCGGGGCAGTGGAATTGTTTCAGAGGCAAAAATTTATCAAAGCAATGTGCAGATAGAATGAAGCCAATATGAATAAGGCGTTAAGAACATCCCTATCTAAGAGCGAGCGTTCTTATCGCTGTGAGAACCTTTCCTTGCTCTCGCTGGGAATGGCAAAGACATAGAAGTACGACGCTTGGTCCGCGCGGAAATCATTGTCCGACGCCACCACCAAGGTACGGCGGCCATCGGGCAGCGACTGCCCCCAGGTGATCCCTTCAATTTTCTCAGGCATCGTGTCCGTCAGACTGAAACGTTGGTCAAGCAGGTCGAGATATTCACGCTTGGCAACCGGTACCACGGAGGACGGCAAGTCGCCGCCTGCGAGCGTTGCTTCGGGTGCGATCTCCGTTGCCGTCGTCAAGTCAATCTCGAAGATTTTTTTGCATCGCGACTCGGGACCTGCCTTGCCGTCCTGTTCGATTACCAGAAACCGATTTTCATCGATGGCCAGAATCTCATGCAGCTTGTGGTGATCGCTTTCCTGTCGATAAATAAACTGTTTCGACTCGCCTGACTGGAGATCGAAGCGAACGATCCGAGCATACGGACCGACTTTCTTTCCTGATTTTGAATCGTCGTAACCATCCTGCAGCAAGGCACTTTGCATCAAGCCGAACAGGTAACGCCCACTGGGTGTGATCGCCAGGCCTTCCATTCCCCGATTTGCTCGGCGACCGGATAGGTTCTGGTCTTCTTCGCTTGGGCTTGCGGAAGAATTTGGGGCCCGCAAGTTGGAGGGAACGTCGATCCCTTGCAGGTACTGTCCCGAAGAATTAAATCGAATCAGATGCGGGCCGTATTCGTCGGAGACCCAGGTTTCACCCGCCGCGTCCACGCGAATGGCTTCTGGGTCCAGACGAAATGAATGCTTCGACGAAGGCTGGAGCGCCTTGATCGAACCGACAAAAGGCAGGCCATTCAAGTCGCGCAAAATCGCTGATCGGGCAATGCTAACCGTTACCGGATTCGGCGGTTTCCGGTCGATGTTGATTTCGACGTCGTGAAATCGGCAGTGATAGTTGACGGCACCATCCTGTGGGCCGCGATCGGAAACCACCCGATAGCGGTTCGTGCCCTGAATCCAGTCGATTCCCGAAATGCCTCCGAACTGGTTGTGCGGAGTCTGATCGGAAAGGGCGTCTTGCAGCCCTGTCAGGTCGATTGCGGTGCCATCGATTGTGCCAACTCCGATGAGTTCCACCTTGGGCTTCTCGGATTGCACGGAAGCATTTTGAGTTGCAACCTGCGCTGAAACCAGAGTCATCGGACTACACGCCACAGTGGCCCAAAGAAGAAGCAGAAATAGACGATTGAAGTGTTTTGAATGCATGCGTATCCTTTTTGAGTGAAAGTTGTCAGGATGAGCATTCTGGCGATTGATTATTAAGATGCCGCGCTGAAGATGTTAAGATTGAGTTAAATTTGGTCAGAGGTCCGTCGCGGGTTGTCGGTTGCAAGTTGCGGGTTGCGAAGTGAACGATACCTGTTGTACGTTGTTGGATGTTCGTTGCGGGTTGTTGGCATTCTTGCTCCTGCTCTTTCTCTGGCTCGCAATCGAAGTTACAGATGGAGCATCTACTGGCCGTCAACTGACAACTCGCAACCCGCAACTCGCAACTCGCAACTGACCTTTGCCAATGAACTCTCTTTTAATCCGATTCGCACTGGCGGTTCTGATTTCACATGCAGCGCTTGTGATACTTGTCTGGCCGGGCTCGAAATGGGCCTTGTTGTTTTCGGCTTCATTTCTCATTCTGTTTTGTGTTTGGATACTGTGGCCCCTGCGGCGGATCGAGCGAATGGCTTTGCGGGATGTTACAAAGCCGGCCGAAGAAATTTCTGGAGATTCACTGCAGCGAATCGTATACGTGCTTGATACTCTGGAGCAGCAGCTTGAGAACAAAACCATTGAACTCGCAAAGAACCGCGAGCATTTCGATGCCGTCTTGAGCGGTATGGTCGAAGGTGTGATCGCAATCGATGAGTCGCAAAAAGTCGTCCTGATCAATCGCGCCGCACGAGCAATTCTGGCACTCGATACCATGAACGTGATCGGCAAACCGGTATCGGGTCTGGTACGTTATGAAGAAGTTCAAAATGCGATTCATGAAGCCTTCGAAACGGGAAAAACCGTGTCCTTGAGCTTCAAAACTCACGATCCTCATCCTCGAGAAGTCCGTTTGAGAGTGGCTCCGATGGCGGGCAAACCGCGTCCTGGAATGACACTGGTCTTTCACGATGTGACCGAACTGGCTCGGCTGGAGACGATTCGCCGGGACTTCGTTGCCAACGTTTCGCACGAACTGAAGACGCCGCTGGTTTCCATCAAGGGCTATGCAGAGACGCTCTTGATGGGGGCCATCGACAAAGCCCCGGAAAACCGGCGGTTCCTCCAGCAGATTGACCACCAGGCGGAAGTATTGAACCGGCAAATTCACGACCTGTTGCAACTGGCTCGCATTGAGTCGGGCCGTGAGGCGTTCAGCTATGAAGCGGTGGATCTGCTGCAAGTCTGTCAGGACAATGTCAATCAGTTTGTCGACGAGGCCGCAAAGCGACATATCCAGCTCATTTTCGAAAACAGGCTTTCCGACGATGGCTGTTTCGTATGGGCGGACCCGGACGCCATGAAAACGGTGTTCGATAATCTGATCAGCAATGCACTGCGATACAGTCGCATCGACGGAAGAACGCACGAGCCGATGGTGCGCGTCGTGATTCGATCGGACGATACGAATGCGATCGTTGAAGTCATCGACAACGGGATCGGAATTGCCCGAGAGCATCAGGAGCGTGTCTTTGAAAGATTCTTTCGCGTCGATCCGGCTCGGTCCCGCGAACAAGGCGGTACAGGACTTGGCCTGTCCATCGTCAAACATTTGCTGCAATCGTTCGGCGGTCAGATTGAACTGGACAGCAAACCGGGATTGGGGAGTACCTTTCGTGCCGTACTGCCACGGTTCCGGCCCCAAGAGTAAATCCTCGTGGGATAGACCTCCCGGTCTGTCAAAGTGGCAAATGACAGACCGGGAGGCCTATCCCACAGTCAGCTACCCCAACAGAAAAGGGCCAGCGCTCCTGAAAGCACTGACCCAAGGTAGAAAAGCAGAGGTGTCAACTCAATGGAAAAACAACCCAATCCGTTTTGACAAGCTTATCCGGCAAGGTGTATTTGAAAAGTCACTTTAGTTTTGACTATCGGCTTCGGCGACGAACCAGCAGCCCCAGCGAACTTATCAGTCCAAGTACCAACGCACTGGATGGTTCAGGAATGGCTGCCGTTCCATTGATGGTCACATTGTCAAATCGCCAGGTTCCGGTTGTAGCATAGTCTCCGGTGCCGGTGCCCCCTCCGAGTGTATAGCTCGCTTGAGCGTTGGCTCGCATATAGGCCTCGTTGGCTCCGTAGTCGAGAGTCGCATTCTGCGAGAATGCGAGAGGTGAGAAAATCGAAACGATACGGAAACCAAATTGACTATTGTTGTTGGCACCTGCAACGGACGAAAGATCAATGCCGCTGAATGAGTAGAAGCTATCGTGAGGAGACAGCCCCCCTTGGTTGTTCCAATGGGTCGTCCACGATGTGCCTCCATCAAGCGTGTAATCCAGTTGTGCCCAACGGGACGCGGTCCCACTCGCTCGATGGTCGAAGTCAATCGTGATATTCTCCCATCCGACGGTACTTGCGAAAAACGCGACACCTCGCTCGCCGGATTGGGTTCCCTGGGCCGCATAGGCCGTTGTATTCCAACCTCGACCACCGCCATTGCCAGCAGCAAAAGTATCCGTTGTGCCTCCCACCAGTTGAGCGGTCCCGGTTCCTGAACTGGGATTGATGGTGTCACCTTCAAAATTCCACTGCGTCACGATATCCGCAGTCGCAGCCGCTGGAGCGATCAACGCCACTGCCAATGCTGCCAGAAAAAGTCGTTTCATGTTGTTACCCTTCATAGGTTTGCCGCTGGATTAGCGGCGAATTTATTCGGAGAAGCCTGCGGTTCTCAAACTAAATGCGAAACCTAATCCTCAGACTTTTCCTTCGACAGCCAGACTATAGATGCCCATGTTGAAGAGACCGTTAAGACGAAATGAAGCTTGTGTTAAACCTGGCTTCAAAAAATCGTGGGCTTTCACGTACCGCATTTGGCATGGCTTCTAACAATCCAGAACGGATTCTGCGGAGGCACAATGGCAACCGAACCAAAATGGTTTAAAGTGTATCCATCGTGAATTTGCTTCGATCCTCAAAAAAGCTAACCGAAAATTTTCGACATGACACGAATTCTGATTGCGGCCGCCCTCTGCCTGGTTTCATTACCCTCCTTCAGCGCTGTTTCAGCGCAATCCATTTCTATTGTCCGGGATTCGGTCAATCCTCAATGGACCGAAGACGGCCAGCGGTTCTGGTTCGAGTCCAAGGCGGGGCATGGACAAAGAGAGTTCTGGCTGGTGGATGCGGTCCAAGGCACTCGACAACCGCTCTTCGATCACCAGCAACTTGCAGCTGAAATCGAAAATAAAACAGGCACGGCCAGTGAACCCAACAAGCTGCCGGGCCGGTTTGCGGGCTACGATCCTCAAACCGAAACCATCACATGGAAATTTGCCGGTACCGAAATTTTTATTGACCGCAGCTCTGGCAAAATCGAATGGGCGGATGCAACCATTGATAAAGACAGTCTGAATCAGGCTGCGGCGAATGATGTATCCTTGTTCTTGCCGGCGGTCCCCTCCGAAAATGGAGGTGATACCGTATCTTTTGCCGTTACCAACAAGCTCGACTACGAGGTGGAAGTGCTGTGGGTCAACACCCAGCGGCAATTTATTCCGTATGCAAAGTTGGCTCCCTCCGAAACATTTTCTACTCGAAGTTTTGCTGGCCACGTCTGGTTCTTTCGTGGCAGCGATCAAAAAGATCTGGGCTGCCTCAAACTCAACGACAACCCGGCAACCAACCTTGAACTGAACCCAAGCGTCATCAGTGAAGCCAGCTCGACGCCATCGCCCAATCGTCCCAATCGAGAGGGGCGGCGCAGTGGCCGTGGTGGCGGTCGAGGCTCGTCGAATTTCAGCCCTGGTTCAACCAGTCCCTCTCGAAGCCATTCAGTGGAAGTGCGAGACCACGACCTCTGGATGTTCAGCCCCAATGACCGGGACAATGCCGTCCAGCTCACCAGCGATGGTTCCGAAAAAAGCAGCTTCCGCCAAAGTGCTCAGCGAGCCAGGCTGGTCAGTATGCAGTACGACCGGACGGACTTCCCGGAACAGATGCCGGAGGTGGTTTGGTCACGTGATTCGAAATACCTTTTGGCTTGGCAGACGTCCGTGGTGCCCGAACGGAGAGTGTACATGGTTCAGTCGCTGGGCCGAGATGGCCAGCCGGAACTGCAAAGCTATCCCTATGCCAAGCCAGGCGATGAACTGCCCCAGAAAACGTTGCGACTGTTCGACGTCGAAGCCCAAACCGAAATTCCCATTTCAAACGCAGCGTTCCATGATCCCTGGACCCTGGATATTGAGCGGTTCAGTCCCGACAGCAAACATGTGTGGCTCAAGTACAATCAACGCGGTCATCAGAAAATCCAGGTCGTGCGAATCGAGCTTGCGACGGGTGAAGCAACGGTCATTATTGACGAAAATTCACCCACGTTTCTCCACTATTCGGACGGCGCAAAGTACAACCTGAGGTGGCTCGATGATTCAACCGCGCTCTGGGGCAGTGAGCGAAGCGGCTGGCATCATCTCTACCACATCGACATGATGACCGGCGAAGTCCTCAATGCGACGACGGAGGGCGAATGGAATGTCAAGCGAATCGAGGCGATTCGCGATGGCGTGATCTGGTTTTATGCCGTCGGGCTTGCCCAGGATCAGGATCCGTACCACGAACATTTCTGTCGCGTGAATATCGATGGAAGCCATTTTGTACCACTGACCGATGGCGATGGCATGCACTCGATCACCTGGTCCCCGACGGAAGAATATTTTGTCGATCTGTACTCGCGAGTCGATCTGCCGCCAGTCCATGAACTGCGGCGCAGCTCGGATGGTGCTCTGATCTGTGAAATCGAGCGAGCCGAAATGGTCGGCAGCCAGGATACGACCAGGCTCGGCACCCTGCCGGTCCGGTTTAGTGCGCCGGGGCGGGATGGCAAAACCCCAATCTGGGGAGTCGTTCATTTTCCGGCGAATTTCGACCCAAACAAATCTTGGCCAGTCATTGAATCCATCTATGCCGGCCCTCACAACTATCATGTTCCCAAGCGATTTGGAAATAGCCGATCTTTCAGCCGTTTTACTTCCGCCGGATTCGTGGTCGTGCAAATCGATGGCATGGGAACCGCGTGGCGCTCCAAGGCGTTTCATGATGTCTGCTATCGCAACCTTCGCGATGCAGGGTTCCCCGACAGGATTGCCTGGATGAAAGCACTGGCGGAAGTCTATCCGAGCCTTGATCTAAACCGAGTCGGCATTTTCGGTGGGTCGGCAGGCGGCCAGAACGCGATGGCGGCCTTGCTGTGGCACAACGATTTTTACAAGGTTGCCGTCGCTGATTGTGGCTGCCATGACAATCGAATGGACAAGGTCTGGTGGAACGAGCAGTGGATGGGAACGGTATCGCCCGGCAATCACTACGCAGAAAATTCCAACATGGAAAATGCTCACCTGCTCAAGGGAAAACTGTTGCTGGTGGTTGGCGAGCTTGATCGGAACGTCGATCCCGCTTCGACAACTCAGGTCGCTGCCCGACTGGTTCAGGCGGACAAGGACTATGAGCTTCTGATGATTCCCGGCGCTGGGCATGGAGCCTGTGAAACCCCTTATGGCCAACGACGAAGGCTGGATTTCTTCAAGCAACACCTGCTGGAACCGTAGTTTGCTTTTGTTTGGCGACTAGATAGGCTTTCTGACTACGACACGAACTGACTCAAGATCGTATCCGTATCGAATGCCGTTACGGTTCCCTCGTACAGACCAAAGACGGTGTCAGCATTTGAGGGGGAAGTGACTTCTTCCGAGCGAGCATCCATGTGCATCTCGAATAGTTCATAGAGCGTCGGCTTGTTGAGTTCAACGATTGCTTTTCCAATCTGGCCGAAGCCCACGGAATTGGTTGCCGCATTGTTGACCTGGAGTTGGGCCGAACTCATCAGGCCGATGTCCGTCCAGTAGACTTTGCGTTGCTCGACGTCAATGATGACCGGAACGCAACTTCGTGTGGCGGCCACGATATCCAATTTGTCAACAACGGTTTTAGGTTCAAAAACCTCCCCTGAGTCTGGAGATTGGCGCATCATCCAGCCTCCAAAACACTCCGGCAATGAATCAAACGGTTGCCCCGTGTACATCAGAACGCTCATGACAACGTAGCGGTACTTTTGCGATAGAACCGAACGCAAACTGAGATCAATAAACTCACAGGCGCCGTTGGGTGCCGAAGTAATGTCGCCGCTGTGATAACATTCTACTGCGCGAAGGTTGTAGTAGGCGATGTCACCGCAATAATTCCATTGAGCGTCGAAGAACGTTGCTGAAAGATCAATATCGACGCGAAATGACCACTCATCACAGGCTTCAATATTTTTCCACCAGCAAAAGAAGCGAATCGTATCTCCAGGTGGTAGATCAAACGAGGACCCTCTGGAGACGGTTCGCAGTGATCGACTGGCCGAACGTTGCGAGAACGGAACGAACTGTTGCTTTAGTCGTTCGTCAAGGGCACATTTTCCAAGGGATGGCAGCTTGCTGAATCGCTGGACGAGAACCTGTCGAATCTGTTGGGCAGCCTCTTCCGCTAAATGGGCTGGCATTGCTGGAATCGGGGTTTCCGACAACTGAACCTTTGCAACATTTCCCTTCGGAAAGAACGCTCGGGTGCGAATCTTGTCTCTTCCCCGAAAATGTGCCCAAGCCTGCAAGAGAACGGGTGTTGAGACCTTGTCAGCGATACTGAAAAAAGAATGACAAACTTGTTCTGAATCAGGAAAGGTACGCAACAAATGGTCAAGTCGACGAGCAAACTCGCCCGGCCGCCGAGTCAAGAACGCCAAGGCTTCTTTCGGATTGCCGCTCGCGATGGCACTTTCAACACACGAATTAAAAGTCTTGTAGCGAACCCCATTTCGCAAAATATCAAAAGCCGCAACCGATTGAGGGAATCGGTTTCTGAAATCACCCGGATGGAGTCGTTCGCCCAATCGCACCCAACGTTCTTTCCAGCGAAGCATATCCTCGATTCGCGAATCCCCCGCCTGTTCAAGGCAGTTCAGCAGAAATCTTCGCTCGCTTTTGGAGAAGCTTCGAAATTTGGTCGGAGCTGCAAGTGAAACATCACCACGCGACATCGCTACGGCAACTCGCAATACATCCGTCGCTGTTTTGACGAACGGCACGAGTGGATCCTTGTCTTCCAGTACAGCGACAAGAACGGCCAACGTTTCCTTCTGTGGAATTTGCGGTGGAAGAATCGATCTGACATCGCGATGACGCGTGAACCATCGCAGCACTCCTTTGTCGAGCTCGGACAGCGACCCATTGGAGGAAGCCAGAGATGTAAAAATCGAATCAAAATCTTCTTCACTTCCCAGATCGATCCAACGGAGATCGTGAAATTCTTCCAGTGGTGGACGATCTTCCTTTGCATAGTTCGGCAAAACGACCAGATCGGGATTGCCTAGTTGGTCAGACAGACAAAAGCCAAAATAGTGAGTGATCGCATTGAAGAACAATGCTGCGTCGCTGGCCTGCATGACTTGCTGCGGGAAGTTGGGATACATCGGTTTGAATTCCCGATGGGCGCCTACCATTTGCTGTAGCGCGGGGAGCAATGACTCATACCATCCGATCGTTTCGGAGTCGCTAAGTGTGCGAATCCGCCCCAGCAATGTCGGCGTAACGCCAAATCCTGATGCTTGAAGATTTTTTACGGCTGTTGCAACTACTTCGGGGGTCGCAGCGCCCTGTCCAACCGCCAAAACGACCTTTCGGCGCTTCATCAAATAAATCTGGGTCTGGTCGAACATGAAAGCACCCCATAGAAAACAAAAAAAGCAGGGGAAGCTGCTGAAGTAATTCGGAAAATGAGAAGGAACCTCAGCAATAGCCCTGCATTTATTACCGTATCAACTTCGTTCGTTTTGTCAATGCTGTGTGATCCCAATGGAATTCTGCTTGCCAATTCGCCTGAGGTCAGGAAAGGTAACCGTTCACGAGGAGAAGCCGCAACCGTACAAATGTCCATATCAGAGGCTGGCAAACACTAATCAGCACTAATCAACACTGATTTCTTTCGGATTAGTGGAGATTAGTGAAAATTAGTGTTCCAAGCCTTCTTGCAACGTCTGAGTCTCAACGCGTGAACGGTTACCAGGAAAGTTTCCGCAGCCTTATCATGTCATGATTTCTTCCAGTTCCTGCGACCAGACGACGGACTCGACGCCGGGTGTGTTGTTCAGTTCCGCCATCACCGTTGCTCTCGAAACTTCCGGCTTCAATTGAACCTGATAGACGAAGGTCGTCGAAGCCCCTTTTCGGGAGGTCGAAGCGGACAAAAGATCGACCGTCTGACAGTATCGATTCAGTTGATCCTCCGAAACTTCATTGGTGGCAACTTCTGTCTGGATTTTGAGCTTTGATTTCTCGTTGACGGTTTGTCTTCTCGCAGATCCCATGTCCAGCCACCCCGCCGTTTGGCTGGCAACCGCAACAACGACCAGACCGAATCCCGCCACCAGCCATTGATCTGCTCCGATCGACATTCCGATCACAACACTTGCCAATACAAAGGCGACGTCGCGTGAGTCCGACACAGCGGTTCGAAAGCGGACGATCGACAACGCTCCCACTAGGCTGAACGCTCGGGCGATGTTGTCGCCGATGATTTGAGTCGCCATCGCGATCAATACCGACATCAGCACCAAGGTCAACGGCAGCGTTCGCCGGACTTTGGGATTCATCCCGCGCAATGCGATCAATGCCACCGCACATCCCGCAAGCCAGGCTCCCGTCAGTCGAACGACGAGATTGGGCAGCGTAACTACTTGTTCGCTCGGAGAAAATGTAAACCAGTCGGGCATGTTTTTGAGGGATGAGGGATGAAGTTGGGTTGCGGAAGTCAGAAGTCAGAAGTCAGGAATCAGAAGCAGATAGGAGAAGCGGAGAACGGAGAGGAGAAGGACGAAAGTTTTTTCATCCTTCATCCCTCATTTGTCCAGCAGGAACTTGCTTCGGCCTTCGGCAAATTCCCGAAGGCTCATCGGCGCAGGGCGGCGCGGGGGGCCGCCTTGGGGATTGCCTGACTGAGTTTCGTCCTGGGGCGCCGCTCGTTCGGACGATGTCGCTGCCACAAACGCGTCGTAGGGAGTCAACTTGCGTGTATCGGCTTCGACGTGTGACTCAATCAGCTTGCGGAAATCGGCGACGACAGGTTCCAGCTTTTTCCAGTCGAGCGAGTCTCTGGCAATGGTTCGAATATTGGCCAGGTACTGCTCGCGCAGTTCAGGAACCGCCAGCAGTTTGCTCAGCAAGGGCATGCGGTCATTGTTGATCCCGACCAGCGGATCGAGATCGGGAACTCGAGGGCCACCAGCAAACGGTTGTCCCGCTCCCCCCGGTCGTTCGCCGCGCTCACGTGATTGGGGAGGTCCGCCAGTGCCGCCAGGTCCTTCAGGGCCACCCATTCCGCCAGGTCCGCGCGGCCCTCCCATCCCGGGGCCCACCGCAGGACGAAACGATTCGTTCATGTCATGGGGAATCAAATGAAAGACGCCTTGCTGGTCCATGAACAAATTGTAGTCGCTGGCTCGAACCCAATATCCATCGCTATTGATCAACGCATTGTCGAGCGCGAGAAACCACAGCACTTCATCAATGTCCAGCATCGGCGCAATGGCTGCTTTCAATTTATCCGTTGGGGTCTCATTGAGTGTCTTGCACAACTTGATCAAGGCTTTCCACGCCTCCGGATCATTCGACTTCATCTCGAAATGTCGTTTGTAGTCGTCCTCGTTCTCACCGATGTACTCCAGCCCACCGCGACCTTGAGGGCTGCCGCTCACTTTCCATCGAGTCCCTTTTGAACTCGGATAGTTTTCAGCAAGGAATTGTTTGTTGAACTGCTGGACGTTCGTGTAAATTCCCCACAGCTCCCCGTTGATCACGACGCGGACAAAGTTAGCTTTGGGAGCAGGTATGTATTGACGTGCAATATGCGAATAAAGCACGGAACTCATCATCGACGCATCGCCATTGAGATTGAGCAGATTGAGCGTCTTGTAGCCCAGCAATGTTTGATCGGGATTCGCCATATCCACCGAAAGATTGAGCGATCGTTTTGAACCTCGTGGGATCATGAAGTACGACGAGGCACCTCGAAAGCGAATCCCCACATTTTTGTATTCCTGTCCGTCGACTGTCACGGTGGCTGCAACATCCACATCGGTGCCGTGAAAAGTTTCCAGTTCTTGTTCCCAATCATCGTTGCTGAAATCGATGAAGATGGTTCGCAAGATGGATGGGTCATACAGCCCACCTTCAGCCGGTTGAACTTCACTTTTGTCGACTTTCGGACCTGGGCGACCCGGTTCACGCATCCCACCGGGGCCGCCTGGACCACCCAATCCACCTGGCCCACCGCGGAATCCACCCAAACCACCTGGGCCAGGTCCATCCGGAGGACCTTCTGGTCTACCTCCCGGACCAAACCCACCCGGAGGTCCATCAGGCCTGCCGCCTCGACCCGGACCACCAGGTCCTCTTCGATTGCGTCGTGGGCTGTCTTCGCTTTCCAGGAATTTACGAGCTTCCGCTCGTTCCCCATCGCTCAGCCAACCGTCTTTGTTGGTGTCGAACTGCTTCAGCAGCTCGATATCGGGTGCCGAGCCCGGAAAACCAAATCCCGGCCCTCCCGGTCCCCCCAAGCCTGGTGGGCCGAATCCCGGTCGGCCGGGTTCCTCTCGTCGGTCTCGCGGAGGGCCTTGCTCATCGCGCCCCTGAGCCGATACGGTGTCGACGTTGAGTGCGATGAAAGCGGTCAGAATGGCATAGAAATAGAAGGAATATCTGGATTTCATGAGGCTGCTCCTCGATTTGTTTTTTGAGTGAACCGTTGGCGATGTTTCTGCCATGAAGAACCATGCGAAATTCAGCAGGGGAGGGTGACAGAAATTTTATCAGAAAAAATTCAGGCGTTCGTGCCATTGTTGTAGCCGCGGATCGGCTGGCAGCGGTTCACCGTGGATCCGTCCATGAGCCTCATTGACAAGAATCCAGGCGTCGAGCCCGTCGAACCAGGGAAAGCCTGTTGCCGAACCTGATGCCATAGCTTCCACCCAGGTATCGAGCTTCTCAATGCCTTGGTTCAAAAATTTCTCAGCCATCTCGGGCTCATTTTTCTCATGGTACGCCATCGCCAACAGCGGAGCCGACAGCAGGCCTCGTGCATCTGAGTCACGATCTCGCCGCTGAGGTGGAGGTTCCCGTTCAAGTAGTTCAATCACTTGCTGAAACTTGCCGGCTCGATACGCAACCAATGCCTTGATGTAATCCGAAATATCTCTTTGTAGTCCAACCGGCCTCGGACCCGCTTCACGGAAAAACGGAGGACCGCCTCGTCCCGCTTGAAAGGGGGGGCCGCCTGGAAGTCCCGGTGGGCCAGGAAACCGACCTACGTCCATCGACAGGTCAAGTTTGTCCAACCCTGCCGCCAGCTCTTCCGCCAACGGGGGGTCTATCGGTTTCAAACAAAGCCCTCGCACTGCATGCAACACAATCACTGGGTCATCGCTTCTCTGAATCTGGGTTCGGAGCGCCTTGCAAATGGTTTCGTAGGATTTCAGATCGCCGTTGTAAATCATAAGTTCAGGCACGCCCCACCAGCTTGGCGAATTTGCTGGCGCGCCCAGCCCGATGGCCTTCGCATAATCATTCGCTGCCGCCGGCCAGGCTCCGAGCCGAACGTACAAGTTTCCGCGGCCCGCCCAGGTCAAGTAGTGGTCAGGCTGAAGTCGGGTCGCTTCGGTGAGCTGATGAAAGGCTTCCTCGTAGCGCTGCTGATCGATATTCGCCCGCGCGCTGTCGATCAGGATGTTGGCTTCTTTCAACCGCTCAACCGACTGCAGAGCCTCTTGCCGCAGTTGCTCTGCCTCCGCTTGGGCCCGTGTCGCGCGCATGGCCTGCCAGACACTGATGCCGGTGCCCCCGATCATTGACAACAACACCAAGGAAGTTGCAATCACGGCCAGCTTGTTCCGCTGAGCGAATCGCGAAAGCCGATAGAATTTCGACGGCGCCCTGGCCAACACCGGTTCACTGGCCAGATACCGCTGAATATCCCGCGCCAGTTCGGCAGGCGTTTCATAGCGGCGGCGCCGATCCTTTTCCATTGCCTTGAGTACGATCCAGTCGAGATCGCCCTTGAGCTGGTTTGCGATTCCGACCGCTTGTTTGCGCAGCGCTTCGGTCCCGGGCTGCTGAGGATTGGATTTTGTCGAATCGGGTGCGATGACCTCGGTGACTCGGGCGCTCGGGCGGAGCGGCTGATCTTCTCGAATCATCCGCCGCATTTCATCAAACGTGGCGGACTGCATTTTCTGTTTGTCGAACGGTGTTCGTTCGGTCAACAACTCGTACAGCAAAACTCCCAACGCATACACATCGGTCAGCGTATCGACCTCTTGGGCTTTCATCTCCGCCTGCTCAGGACTCATGTACATGGGCGTTCCGATGATTTGAGCAAAACGAGTGTAGATCGTTTTGTCGGTCAATCGTTGGTCGAGTGCTTTGGCGATTCCGAAGTCGATGATTTTTGCAAGCGGCTTCGTGTCATCCATCGCAACCAAAACGTTCGACGGTTTGAGGTCACGGTGGATGATGCCTTTCTGGTGGGCGTGTTGAACCGCATAGCAAACATCGGTCATCAACTGCAGCTTGTCGCGAATCGAAAAATGCTGGTCCCGACAGAAAGTGGTGATGGGCTGACCGCGCACTAGTTCCATGACCAAGTAGAGCTGTCCGGCCTCCGTGGTGCCTGCGTCAAATACCTGGGCGATATTGGGGTGGTTCATCAGCGCCAACGCTTGCCGTTCCGCTTCGAATCGTGCGACCACTTCCCGAGATTCCATGCCTCGTTTCAGTAGCTTCACGGCAACGAGCCGCCGAACCGGATGCGATTGCTGACCGACGTACACCTGACCAAATCCTCCTTCGGCCAGCCATTCCATCAGTCGATATTTACCGATGTCGGTCCCGCTAAGGTCTTGGTGAGGTTCACGTTGTTCGGCGTTGAGTCCATGTGTGTCGAACTCCAGCAGCTTCGCCGCCTGCAACACGTTTTGATGTAGCCGTTCCTGAGTATCTTCGGCATCGTCCAGGAACGATGCCTTCTCGTGGGTCAGGAGCAGTTTGCGTACGGCGGACATCAACTCCGCGTCGTCGCTACATTTTTCCCGCAACAACGATTCCCATTGCGACCGATCTGCATCGATGATTTCGAGAAAGACAGATTTGATTTTCGACAGGGACATAAAGCCAAGCTATGAACTTTCTCCACCTTCAATTTCTTTCAGCAGCCAGGCTCTGGCAAACGCCCAATAACGTTTTGCGGTTCGGGGCGAGATGTTCATCGCTTCGGCCGCCTGGTCCACCGTCAGGCCTCCGAAATATCGCAACATGACCAACTGAAATGAATCGGGGTCTTCCATTTCCAGTTTCTTCAGCGCCTCATCGAGGGCGAGCAAGCCGTCCCAATCGGTATCGCTAGGTTCACCCATAGCATCATCGAGTTCAACGCGTATCTTGTCGCCGCCGCGTTTGAGGCTGGCTCGGCGGCGGGCGGCTTCGATCAGAATCCGGCGCATGGCTTCAGCGGCAGCGCCGTAGAAATAGCGGCTGTTGCGCCAGGCATCGTTGTTGGAGCTTCCCGTCAGCCGCAAGAATGCTTCATGTACCAATGCCGTCGGCTGAAGCGTATTCTGAGCCCGTTCCTGCGCCATCATCTGGCTTGCCAGTCGTCGCAGCTCTCCGTAAACCAGCGGCAACAACGACTCCGCCGCCGCCGAATCACCGGCTTCCACCCGCTCGAGAATTTGAGAAAGTTCAGACTGATTCAATGCAGTACCGTGCCGGAACTGCGCAAACGCCACAGGTCGATTTTCAATACCAAGTGAATTTCGGCGTTTGCTTGTTCCGGCCTACTATCGGGTTCAATGAAATGCCGGCTATGGGTCAGCAACCTTGCCAACCACAACGGTTTTAATCTTGCCGGTTTCCATATTGGCTCCACCAATGATAGCAAACTGCTCGTCGTCAAGTGCCACTAGTCGGTGGAAAAATCGCTGCTTGTCCAGTTTTCCGATTTGTTGCCACTCCGTATCGCCGGGACTGAGCTGGTAAATGGTGCCACTGAGTGTGCTGGCGACCAACTTTCCGCCCACGTTGAAACAGGAGCTGCCAAATCCTTCCATCCGGCTACCTTGTTCGGGCAGCTCGGGCCCGTCTCGCCATACCAGTTCCTTCAGGTCGAGAATCGAGACCTTTCGAGTGACTTCATTGGTGCTTTCCATGCCACCGACGACATAGATGGAACCGTCCAGATGCCCCACCGCGATGGCTCGCCGCTGGAAAGGCGGATTGGGCAGGGCCTCCCAAGCTCCTTCCGGCTTGAGCAGATCAAATCGCCAGGCGGTCGTTCGCCATTGGCCTGAATCGGGACCGCTCAAGGCCCAGCCACCGATGACGTAAACGTGATGGTCAACCACTACGGCATCGAACGAACTTCGAGGTTCTGGCAACGATGGCAACGCGATCCATTCCTGTTTCTCGAAATCAAACTTTGCAAAATGATCCAGCGAGTGAAGGTCCGCAGGTTCGCCGTCTGAATTGCGAGATTCGAATCCACCGATTCGGTAGATGGCTCCGTCGAATTCAACCAGTGCCAGTCCTTGAATTCCACGATCGGAATACAGGGTTTTCCATTCACGGGGCGAGTCCAGATCGAGCGCCCACAAGTTTCCATTTTGAAGTCTTGCAGAGTAATCATGAGCGGGGCCGGTATTTCCACCAAAGACGTACAGATGGCCGTTTGATTTGGCCGCCGAGAAACCGGTGATGCCAACGGGAATTTCCGGCAGCGAACCGACGACGGCCGAATCCGTGGCGGTTTCACCTTGTGGTTCTGCTGATGGGGCAGGGGAAGATGCCGTTACTTGGTCAAGATCAACGACGACGGTTGCATACTCACGAATCTCGCTATAGTTCTGGTCGTTGTGCGTTCCGGCCACGTCGCGAATGAATCGGGTTCGTGCCCAGATTTGGGGTTCGGAGCCAGCGGAAATCTTGACCTGACCTTTTGAATCGGTCTTGATGGTTTGTTCGGTCCCGTTGAACACCAGGACTTCGTTGTCGGCAACGACTTCGCCCAGCCGGTAAACGGTCAGAATAATTTCGTCACCGCTGCGCGATGGAATGATTTCAAGTTCAGTGGCCTTGTCAGGATTTACCTGGCCGTGCTTTGCCAAGTTGTACGAACGAGCGAAATAGCTGATCAAGAATGTCTTTCCCCCTCGCGTCAGTGTACCCCAAGTGGCTTTGGCCTGAATGGGTAAATCGAGGGTGGCTCCCGTGCAATCGAGCCAACCCAAATCATCGACAATTTTTTGGTCGAGTTTCAACCGCAAGGTGACCGTGGGACTGGTTTGCCAAACGGTGGGCGCCGGAAGTTGCTCGATCAAATCGGCTGGCCCGATTTCCGGCTCTTCCGTGAAGACAACTTGATAGCCGTCTGGAGTCGCGACCAGCCACAGGAAATGGGCCTGAGTTTGAGAGACAGCAAATAACAGGAATAACGTAGATAAGTAGAGGGAGAATCGGTACATAGCTAGGGGTAAGTTTGTGGTTTTTGGTTTATAGTTTTTGGTCGGCAGCGATCGTCGTACTGAAGTCTGAAGTCTCACTCAATCGAGACGACTTCGCCTCCATTGCGAGTCACTAGACCGTGAAGGACTTCTGGCTGGATTGAATCGGAAACGAAATGGACGGATCCATCGACCATGCAGAACTGCACTCCACCTGGATGGTCACTGCGAAACGTTCGTGTCTGTTTCAAGTCAAATGGAATAGGGCCTCGCTGATTGAACGTTCCTTCGAGATGGGAGTGGGCGTTGAACCAATATCCCTGGGCCCAGGTGTAATGAGTCAAGGCCGGATTGGTCGGTACGGTCCAGGCGACGCTATTGTCGATCTCGCCAAAGAAAAAAGTATGGCTGGTGCCGTCGTAAATGGATTCCAGGCCAAGCTGATATCGGAAATTCGCATCCGCCTTCACCTCATCGAATGCTCCATCGACACGATATCCGAATGTGGTTGGCCGATACTTGGTGGCATAGGAAATGATATAACTTCCTTCTCCATAGTTCGTCACTTCCGGACTCCGCTGCATGGAGGGACATAGATAAATATCCAGAGGCTCAGATGTGAACGGATAATTGATCGGATCATCAATCGACAGCTTGGTATCCATCAGATTGAAACGATTTCCTTGCTCCATATAGGGCAGCAAGATCACGAAGGTTGATCCCCGAGTACTGAAATCGCCTCCTCCGACAATGGGCGGAGGAAGTGTCTTGTACGATGACTCGTAGTTCAATGACGCCAAGCCGATCTGACGGAGTTTATTCGAACAGGAAATCTTTCGAGCGGCTTCGCGAACCGATTGCACGGCGGGAAGCAACATGGCGATCAGGATTCCAATAATGGCGATCACGACCAGCAGTTCCACCAGCGTGAACCCTCGATGCGCGGCAGTTTGCCGCCGTTCGCTCGTCGAACGCTTGCTGGATCGAAAGCCACAACAGCCCCCATATCGCTTCGCACTCGCCCACCGCATTCCTGTTTGCGAGTCTTGCGAAAAGTAATTTGTATTTAAATGAAGCATGAATCAGCGCCTTGCATATCCAGATTTTTTTAGAGAGCGTTTGCCAAATCAACTGCCTTCGCCGCAATGAATGAACAGGCGAGACATCTCCGAGCCACACTTCCGTCAGCTTAGCGATATCATTTTTTGGGCTGGCTTGAACCGCAAGAACGCAGTTAGATGCTGGCTGAATCGACAACAAAACGGATCGCCCAAGTTGGTCAAACCGAACTCCTGTCGAATTGAGATTGAGTCTCATATTCTTGCGGTGATAGTGTCGTTTGTAAACAGCCCTGCGACAATTCGGCCTATATCGATGTTTTTTGCGAATGACCATTGACGACGGAACGGTCGGGCTTTAATATGACAACGTCTTTTGAGACTCATTCTCATTAAAGCGGCCTCGAAGAATCCGTAATTTTACTAGATCGGTTTCGAGGTTTCTCGCAGCAAGCCACGTGCGAATCTGCTTCGGCAGTTCCACTTAGCCAGCCAGGTCGGGTGTTTTTCTGGTCGGCTAGACCAACCCAAATTTTCAAAGTGGTTTTCGTGGAGTGTCAACTATGTTTTCGCGCGCATCGTCTAATCAGATAGCCTCTGTTTCGTCTTCAGTCTCTTCACTGCCAATGAGCTTATTCGCACTGGTATTGAGTTGCCTGTTAGTGCCGGTTATTTCGTCTTCAACCCATGCTCAGGAAATTCCGTTTCGAGATATTGTCGGAGCGCCCGATGGTGAGTTTGGCTGGAATACTTTTAGTGGCCATTTTACGGACGATTATGCAGGGCCTCATGACCCTGATCTGTTTACAACGGGAACAGGAACAGCGAACATTACTGTCACTTCGAGTGGTGAAGGTGCAGGTATGATCACTAACGGTGGCAATGGCAACCTCTATTCATTTTTCTCAACTCCTACCTGGGAGTTCAATGCGAGCGATTTGAAACAAGATCTTCTGTTTACAAGCATTGGGATTCAGTTGGTTTCCTCGGGAACCTATGATCTGGCCAATGTGTTGATCGGTGACAGATCGCCTGACGAGTTTACGACCTTGGTTACCCAAGGTGAAGGCATGACGCGCTTATACCTGCACTGGGCTGCCTGGAATGGCTTGACACGAAGTAGCGATTATACCGCAACTTTTGCAGCACCCGCAGGTACTCAGCACATTAGTTTGGCCGCCGCAAAATTCAGCTACTTCAACACAGACGATCAAAACTTCAGGATCACAGCGATTCCCGAACCCACTTCCGCCGTTGCCCTGATGTTACTGGGAGCCGGATTCGCTCTGCGAAGACGCAAAATCTAGAATACAAACGAGTACGTTACTCCTGCTCGAATTTATTCGAGCATCCGGAGGGAGCGCGGTAACCGCGTTCCCTCTTTTTTTTCGTTCACGGCTAAACGAGAACCTTAATGATATTGCGTTTAGCCGCAAGCCGAAGCCGACGGCAAGTGGTTTGCAGTCACCTTACGTAGCCGACTAGCCAACGATTGATGGGGGAAAATCGAGAGGTGGTCGGCGCAGGCGCGACGGCAGGGTGTAGCCTCCGTAATCAACCTGCCTCCCAATCCACTACTCAATCAGCGCAACTTTTTTGAGGGCCTCAGTCGTTCCGGCAACGTAAATCGTTTCGGAATCTTTCAGGCGATAGTCCGGCCCGGGAGTTGCCTGAAACTGGTCGGTCAAAATATCGTGGATGGCTACGATCGTGATGTCATGCAACTTACGAATCTCCAGCTCGCCGATCGATTTCCCTGACCAGCTTGCCGGAACTCCCATTTCCTGAACATTGAAATTCGTTCCCAGTGCGAAATAGTTCAGCACAGCCTTGCCGGTAATCTTGGACGCCAGCGCGGTGGCAGTATCGCGTTCGGGAAACACGGTTTCGGTAGCGCCCAGTCGCTTCATGACGCGCGCATGATCGCTGGAAATCACTTTCACATAGATCTCGCGGATCTTGAGGTCCTGAAGGGCCAGCGTCGACAAAATACTGGCGGTGATGTCGTCGCCGGTCGAAACCACGGCCGCATCCGCTTCATCCGCGCCCAGCTTTCGAAGGACATCCATATCGGTGGCATCGGCGACGGCCGCCCGTGTGATGATCGGACCAATCTCGTCCACCACGTCCGGGTCCATATCAACCGCGATCACGTCATGGCCAAGCGACGAAAGCCGCTGACAGAGCGCAAATCCAAAATTTCCCAATCCGACAACGACAAATCTCTTGAGCGATGATTTTTTCATGTTTTTATTCCTCTATGGAGTGCGTGTGGCTTGACACCGCTATGGTATTCATGGTTGTACTCGATGTATGTCATTCCGCTCGAAACCATAAATTGAAAGCGGCAGGAGGCTGCCGCACTCCATATAAACCACTAACCAACGATAACATCTTCCTGAGCCATTCGGAAATCGACCCGCTCGGCAAACCGCGACTCGAACGCCGCGAACAACGAGATCGGTCCCACGCGACCGACGAACATCACTAAAACCAGGCCCAACTTCGCCGCCATGGGCAACTGTTCCGTGATGCCCATCGACAAACCGACGGTGTTTACCGCGCTGACCACCTCAAACCCGCGATGCAGGAACTGGTAGTCTTTCTCGCTGAAGGGGTCATCCAGCAACTGCAACATCAGCACCGATCCAATTGTGATTGCAGTCATGATTACGAACAAGCCCGTCGCATGGTTGACGGTTTTATTCGGAATCGAGCGATCGCCGAAACTGACAAACGGTCTGCCGCGCAGTTTCGTCCACGCCAGCAGTACCAGCAGCATAAATGTGGTCGTCTTGATGCCTCCCGCTGTCGATCCAGGCGACCCGCCAATCATCATCAGCAACATCGTCAACAGGTTCGTCGAATCCGACGCTTGACTGTAGTCAATCGCATTAAAGCCACAAGATCGCGGAGTCACACTCAAAAAGAATGCGTTCGAAAGCTTGTCTTGGAACGAGAAGTCTTTTAACGTACGCTCCCACTCAAAAATGGCAAACGCAGCCACCGGCGCGATCAACAAAATCGCAGCGCCCCACAATACCATCTTCGTGTGGACGGAGAGACGACGAATTCCAGGGTCCCGCTTAACGTAGAGGAGATACAGTTCTTCGACTGTCAAGAAACCGATCCCGCCCAGGATAATCAGCACGGACAGGACTCCCAGCGTCGAGGTCGAATGTGCATACTGCATCATCGAGTCGGGATACGTGGAGAACCCAGTATTGCAAAATGCCGTGATGGAATGAAAGATGGCGGGCCAGACTGCTTCGCTCCAACCCACTTCCGGCCCCCAGATCAAAAAGAGCGCGATCGCTCCGCAGGCTTCACAGAAAAACGTAAACCGCAACACGTCGAGCAGCAGCAATCGTGGCGGAATATGATCAAGCGATTCGGGGGTGCTGGCCATCAGCGTTTCCGAGCGAAGCGACGGCCGGCCCCCTAATTGCGTGATAATAAAACTGGCAAACGTCAACATCCCCAACCCGCCTATCTGAGCCATCACCAGCAGGTACAACTGACCCCAAAACGTAAACTGGGTTGCCGGGTCAACCGTCACCAAACCCGTGATGCAAATGGCACTGGTGGCCATGAACAGCGAATCGACGAACCCCATTCGCTGCTGGACGTACAAACCGGGCAGGACCATAAACCCCAGCGTTCCCACGAGAATCAATCCGAAAAACGAAGCGACGAACAGCTCCGATGGCGACAGCTTTCTGGAACGCTGCCCGCGTCGAATCCTTGGAATATCCCAACGCCGATGGTGAATCTCGGAAGGGTGATCGTGGTTTAACATGGACGTTACACAATGAAACCGTGAGTCTGCAAATGCTGGCAAACGGCATCCACACATTCGTGGATCGAGAGCTGGCTGGTGTCCAGTACCAGATCCGCATGGGTGGGGACTTCGTAATCGATGCGGGTTTCGAGACGATCTTCAGCTGGTTGAGATGCGCGATTCCGCTTGGCACACAAATCCGCCGGCGCCGTTAAGTGAACCAGAATAAACCGGTCTTCGCCAATCGCTGTTTTCGCGCGGTTTCTCGCTTCATCGTCGGGCGATACCAGGGCCATCAGGCAGATCAAACCCGACGAGTTGAGCAGTTTTACAATCTCCGTCGCTCGCCGAAGATTTTCCGAGCGGCCTTCAAGCGAAAACTCCAGATCCCGTGAAAGACCACCCCGCATGTTCTGGCCATCGAGTACCAATGAACTTCGCCCTTGATCAAAAAGTCGGCGCTCGACTCCGTAGGCGGTCGAAGTCTTGCCTGCGCCCGGCAAGCCGGTGAACAAAACGGTCACCGGTTTCTGACCCAGACGCCTTGCGCGCTCTTCGGGAGTCACACTGCTGATCTCGGTTGCCAGTGAAGCCGAATGTTGTTCCCTGTCCCAGGCATCTTTTCGGTCTTCGCTGGTCAAACGATCCAGAATCATCCCGGCTCCGACCGTCACGTTGGAAATTCGGTCGATCACAATGAACGAACCGGTTGAACGATTCTTTTGATACGGATCGAACGCTAGCGGCTGGTTCAGGTGTGCCTGCACGCGCCCGATCTGATTCAGTTCGAGTGACGGAGTGGGCTCTGACTTCATCGTGTTCACATCGACGCGATAGCGAAGCGTTGTAAATGAACCCGGCACCGTTTTGGTGGTATGTTTGAACAGGTAAGACTCGCCCGGCAGCATCGGTTGTTCGGCCATCCAGACCAGCATCGCGTCGAATCTGGATTCGAGCTTCGGTACGTTGCCGGGCCGGACGATCATGTCGCCGCGACTGGTGTCGATTTCGTCGTCGAGCGTCAAGGTCACTGACATCGGCGCGAACGCTTCTTCGAGATTGCCGTCGTGGGTGACGATCTCCTTGATACGGCTGGTCTTTCGCGAGGGCAAACTGATGATCGGATCGCCGACGCGAACGATGCCGGATGCAATCATTCCGGCAAAGCCGCGAAAATTCAAATCCGGCCGAATCACGTACTGAACCGGAAATCGAAAATCTTCCAGGTTGCGATCCGAACCGATGTAAACCGTCTCCAGAAAGCTCATCAACGTCGGGCCATCGTACCATGGCATCGACTGACTTCGTTCGACCACATTGTCGCCCAGCAAGGCCGCGATCGGAATGAAATGTAAATCCGGAATGTTCAACCGCGCAGCGAAGTCCCGATAGTCCGAGCGAATCTGATTGAAAACATCTTCGCGGTAGTCTACCAGGTCCATCTTGTTGATTGCGACCAGAATATGCCGAATCCCCAGCAACGACGCGATGAAGCTATGTCGTTTGGTCTGTTCGAGAATGCCTTTGCGAGCATCCACCAGAATGACCGCCAGGTTCGCTGTTGAAGCGCCCGTCGCCATGTTGCGCGTGTATTGCACGTGTCCCGGCGTATCGGCGATGATGAATTTTCGTTTCGCAGTCGAGAAATAGAGATAGGCCACATCGATCGTGATTCCCTGTTCCTTTTCTTCCTTTAATCCGTCGGCCAGCATCGCTGGATCGAACTTGCCACCGGTCGTGCCGTGAATGGCGGATTCCTTTTCGAGTTTTGCAAGCTGATCTTCGTAGATCATTTTCGAGTCATACAGCAATCGCCCGATCAGCGTGCTTTTGCCATCATCCACGCTGCCGCAAGTCAGAAACCGGAGCAGTTCCTTCGTTTCGTGCTGAGCCAGGTAGGCTTCGATATCGGTTGCAATGAGGTCGGACTGATGGGACATGAAGCAAAGAATTTCAAGAGTGTCGTTAGGTTAAAAGTCAGTTTGACCAGTTAGCTTTTTCAACTCGTCCATGATCGCGTTCAATTCGTCGTTCGAAACAATACCCATACCCCCGCGAATCCGCGAGCGGTCAATTGCACGGCATTGAAACACCAAAGCCACAGAATCAGTACGGAGACCGCTATCAAAAGTGGCTTTTATCTTCACACTTCCGGCAAACCGCAAAGCCGCAGTTGAACTACTGAGAGGAATCACAAGAACGGTTGGGAGTCCACTTCCGTATTGTTCATCCTGCAGGATAACGGCAGGCCGATGGCCTTGTTGTTCCCGCCCGGTTGTTTGAGGAAACTCAATCCAATGAATGTCCCCAACGTTCATTGCTCTTCTGACTCCCATTGGTCGATCATCTTCCAGGCCTCATCGCTGACTTCATCCCAAGCCGCAAGTTCTTCACGAAGTTGCTGAGGTAGAGACTCCAGCTTGACGAGTATTTCTACGTGAGTGCCCTCGGGTAGCTCCTGTTTGGTCTGCAATACGACTACACCGTTGCGAACAATGCCAGGGATGCTGGTGTGAGATTCAGTGGACATGAATTCGTTCTACTTGAAATAGAGGTATGGCAGATAAAAATTGTGAGCGATCGCTTCGGTAGGCATCGCGCAAGCCTCGCGATCAGTGATGCGGTTTGGTCGTCTTAAATTTTACCTCATTGCGAGACTAAAAATAACCATTCTCTTTTTGTTTTTGCATCCCGACCGCGTCGTTGTCGATCAGGCGTCCCTGGCGTTCCGAGGTCGTGCAAAGCAGCATTTCCTGGATGATTTGCGGCAGCGTATTGGCGGGGCTTTCGACAGCACCCGTCAACGGATAGCACCCGAGCGTCCGAAACCGGACGACTTTTTCAACTACTTTTTCACCTGGAAAAAGTTTCAGGCGGTCATCATCCACCATGATGGTAATTCCATCTCGCTCAACGACCTTGCGTTTCGCCGCGTAATAGAGCGGGACAATCGGAATCTGCTCAAGATAGATATATTGCCAGACATCCAGTTCCGTCCAGTTCGAAATCGGGAAAACACGAATGCTCTCACCCTGGTTGATTTTCGCGTTGTAAAGATTCCACAGTTCCGGCCGTTGATTTTTGGGTTCCCAACCGTGGTTTCGATTGCGAAAGGAAAAGATGCGTTCCTTGGCTCGTGATTTTTCTTCGTCGCGGCGAGCGCCTCCAAATGCGGCGTCGAATTTGTATTTGTCGAGTGCCTGCTTAAGCCCGTCCGTTTTCATCAACGTCGTGTGCGTGGCACTATTCTCAAATGGATCCACTCCCCGCTTAAGACCGTCCTGGTTGATATGACTGATAATCTCAAGCCCCAGTTTTTCTTTTGCCCAATGATCACGAAAACGATACATGTCCTGAAACTTCCAGGTCGTGTCGACGTGCATCAGCGGAAACGGAGGCTTAGCGGGATGAAAGGCTTTCATCGCCAAGTGAACCATCACGGAAGAATCCTTGCCGATCGAATAAAGCATGACCGGATTCTTGAACTCGGCCGCCACTTCACGAATGATGTGAATGCTTTCGGCTTCGAGTTGTTTCAGATGGGTAAGTTGGTAAGAAGACATTCCATTCATTGTAGCACGGAATGGGTTTCGTGCTACACAATGCGGCTTTGGGCGGGAAAAAGGCGTCCTACCGGGGACGAGTTTGCACCAGGCCGACGAGCGAATCACTGATCTGTTTGACTTGATCAGGAACGCTCATTGCCGAAGGGCTTGCAGAAAATGCCGGAGCATTAGCGGAGGTCTTTCTGATGAACGGATTCTCAGCATAAACGGTTGGATTGAGCGGACGATCCACTGAGGAAGCAGCACTCAAGGCGGGAGTGACGGTGGCAGCCGTTTCTCGCTGGAGGTTCGAGATTTTTTCTTCGAGCCGAACGCTCGACGCCTGCGGTTCCGGGTTCAATACGGGCCGGGAAACCGGATCAGTTTGGATCGCCCGGCTGGCTCGAAGTTCCTGGAGCAATTCCGTGGCTGGTGCCTCAGATTGTCCTACGGTTTCCACATTGAGCTGGGCAGTCGCTTGCTTTACGGTCTCCAACGCTTGCTGGATCTGTTGCGGTTCGACAGGTTGCGGCTCGGCAGGTTGCGGTTCACTGGTTCGCAATTTCGCTTTCCGGCTTTTATTGTCAATCAATTTCTCGATGCGCTCAAGCTCGCGGTTCTCGCTGACGTCCGGTATCTTGACAACGATGTCCTGATGCGAGTGAGATTCGGCTTTGGGCTGAGCCAGCATCTCGGCGGATGCCATCATCGGACGCCGACTCGGTGTGGCCGTCGGTGATTGTGCCGAGGTCGTGAGTTGTGCTGGACGAGTCGCCTCGATGGGGCATGACGTGGTCTCCGCGACCTCGCGAGTTGCCGGTTGAAACGGAGGCGCGACCAGCACGACCAGGCCCGCTCCCAATAACAGCCCCAATAGCCCGCCGGCCATCACAATACTTCGTTTGCTCAGGCCATCCGGCTGCGCGGCAGGCTGCGGTTCGCCCATCCGTGTCACCCAGACGACATTGCCCTTGGAGTGTTGGTACGACTGGATGTTCCTCAGCATCGTTTCGTGCTGATTGAGAATGTCGTTTTTCTGGGCGATTTCCGCATTGATTGCCAAGTGATCTCCGCGATGCTGGCTCAGAGCAATCAGTCGATTTTCATGGTTGCGAGTCAGTCCGTCGAGGCGGGCTCGCCGCGATTCGACTTCATGGATTTGGGTGTTGACCGATGACGTCAGCATCGATAAGTGGCTGGCGATCTGTTTCTGAAGTGCCGTCAGGTTCTCGCGGGCATTCTGTACCGAAGGGTGAATGTCACGGTACTTTCCGGATGCGGTAGCCAGCACTCTTTCGGCCTCGGAAAAGGATCGGGCCAGCTCGATCAGCCGGGTTTGCTTGAGCAGGAAATCCGAGGTCGTGGTCATCACCAGCAGAGGATCGGTCTCGGCCGCCGCCAGAATGGTTTTGCTGGTTTTCAGCGATTCCAGTTCCGTTTCAGCCAGCCGCCTTTCAGACTGGATTTGCAACATTTCCGCCTTGATGGAGTTGTCGCCGGGGGTGACGCTGGCCATCGTCGCCATGGTGATCGAGTCGGCGCCGAGTCGTTGTTCCATTTCGCGCAATTGCTGAAGCGATTCCTGCAGCGATTCACGCGCGGTGTCGTAAGCCAGTTGGGCTTCGGTTTCCATGCTCTTGAGTTGCGTGCGATGAACTTCCTCGACCTGTTTTTCAACTTCGTCCAGCAGGATTCTGATGAACTCCATCGAGCGAGCTAGTCCGGACTCCTGCACGCTCAGAACCACGACCTCGGTCTTGCCAAACTCCGCACCGTTGGTGGCACTGAGACTAATTTTTCCCTGGACGGCTTCAATCGTCCGATTGTCAGGATATTTGTCCGGGTTAAAGAAGAATCCGGTTCTTTTCGGGCCGAGCTGTTTGAGGGTATTGCGGACGACTTCTGGATTGCGGGCGATGTCGAGGATCGTTTCCTGACGCAATTTCATCGTGTCAAGCGACGTGAACTGGCCGGGCTTGAAAGATTGTCCCAGCAAATCCTCGCGGACCAGCAAACGCTGGCGACTGGTCCAGCTTTCCGAGCGAAGCAGAAAGACATATAAAATCGACAGTACCACACCGGCGATCACCGGAATCACCAGCAAGCGTTTATGCTCAACCAGGGTTGAGAACAAGTAGTTGACTCGGGATTCGAATTCCATGAATGGCTTGCGATCTTCCATGATCACAGGAGGTTACTTGATATCAAAAAGCGCGTACATCCACGTCGCCTCGTATTGACCAGTATCGGCAGGATCAACTGCTATCATTGGCTGCTGCTGGCATAACCGGCAAAGTCGGGCCAGCCGTCAGCTTCGACGTGCAGGCGGTTGCGGCTACTCTTCCAATTGGGTCATTGAAAGCCAGAGTTCTTCATCGATGGACTTAGCAAGCGTGTGCGTTGAACCATCGGCGAATCCGGCAAGAAACACCCCAGGGCGCACGGAGCCCAGCCCACGAAGGGGATTCGATGCGTCGACCTGCCAATCTATTGGCCGAGTCCACTCGACAGCCTGATCGAGATTCACTTCCACCAGCAAGGCCGTACTCGAGGTTCCTCTAACAAAATCCTTGAATCCGATTTTTTCGCCCTTGTGGAACGGCGAATTTGGGCCGGAAACACCGAGGTACTGGGTGAGCGAACCTGACCGAGAATTGGGATTTTGATAGGTCGCCGGCATTCGATCAAGCAGCTTCAGATTGTGCTCGCTGTTCCAGGGCTCATCGAGTTTGAATTCGTTGTACAAGTCCTCTTCTTCGAGATAGGGAAGCAAATGGACGCGCCAACTTAATAACGGCTGTCCGTTGGCGTCATAACTGTTTTGAGTTGGATACATACCGGTTTCCACTTCCGCATTCATCATGGCGAGCGTGAGCTGTCTCATGTTGTTCATGCTTTGGGAGCGGCGAGCGGCTTCGCGGACTTGCTGAACCGCTGGCAGAATCAAGGCAATTCCGATTCCAATTTTCGAGGTTCTGGTTAGCATGGCACCGCGATCTGAATTTGCATTCAAATCATAAACCAAGCGGTTCCCCTTGACTTCTGGCTTGAGCCCCATCTTGATTGCTTCCGACAGTCGTTCGGCGTAAGCGACCATTGCCGTTTCGTACTCAGGGGATGGATTAAAGGCCAAAGAGGTGCCTGTCAATGCAGCCCCCTTTCCCAATTCGATCGCCTTTTCGATCAGGTTCGTGATCCGTCTCGCGTCTCGGTCGCTATTGGCATCGACCATGAGTTCCATGGCGTCATCGTCGGAGAAATTACAGCGGAACGAAATCAACTTGATCAAGTCCGGGAGCGCAAGAAACTCGTTCAGCGGTGGTGGAACACTATCCCGAGGCGGCAGACCGGATTTGACCCACTCTCGGATGGATTCGAAATGAACGATGACATTCAGGTGGTCTTCGGCAGGGGATTCGGCCAGCAACTTAGCAAGCTCTCCGGTGGGTTGCTCCTTGAGAATCACCTCCAGAACACGGACGGTACCGCCGACCAGTGTCGTCTGGTCTCCCAGCAACGTCAGAGCAAACTCGCCTCTTGGGTCGCTATAAACCTGTTGATCGGCCAACATGATCGGGCGAAGATGATCCGTAATTTTGGATCCCAGTTGTTGTGGTTTCGCAAATTTGAGTACGACTCCAACGTCGGGTGGATCTGTCATGGATGGGTCTCGAATCTCATCGACCACGACCAGAAGTTCGGTGATCTCATGAAGCTCCAATCCCAATTCCTGTTCGCCAAAGACCTTGAGCAGTTCGTGAGGAAACAGCTCAAACGCAGGTTGGCTGAGCATGGACTGAGGCCGGGCTTTAATCACTACAAATGCGGACGGAGGCACAAATGTTTCGAGTGCCCGTTCCTGGGCAGCGACGATGGGCGATGACAGCGAGGCGATTACACAGGCAACGATCAACGCGCCGATGCGATGAGTTGGAATTCGAGCAGGCATGAAATTTCTCCAGGATGGATAGCAAGTTGTGGGATAGACCTCCCGGTCTGTCAAAAGCACTTGACAGACCGGGAGGTCTATCCCACGTTCTATTCGGCTAGGGTGTTACTAAAACCCATTCTAATAGAGAATCTATTGTAATCGGTGGGACTGAGACCGAAATACCACCTACAAATATCGCTTTGGCGACAATAACACATTGGCCGTAATCAATCCACCTGCCAGAGCCATCGCCACCAGGATGGTCGAGAACGCTGATTCAACTCCCTGCATGCCGTGATTGTCAATGAAGGCCGTAACGCTGTAGTAACCCAGGCTTCCCGGCACCAACATCAGAATGCCCGGCATCTGCGGAATCAATGAAGGGCGATTATAGAACCGTGCATAGACATTTGAGGACAGGCCGACGGCTGCCGCACCGACGAAAGCGCTCCATTCTGCACCGTAGTTGCTCCGGACCATGTCGCTGGCCATGAAACCAAACCACGCCACCAGCGCGATTCGCCACCAGTCCATCAGACGTGCCTGAAACAAGACTCCGAATGCAAACGGAGCGATCAACATCGCAATATACCTTACGTAAAAGGGCAGGGTAGTCTGCTCAACGGCCGCCGGTCGCAGCCCCACTCCCAATCGCCACGCCAAAGCCACTCCGACCGCGAGCGTCAAAAACACAATGCCCGCTCCCGCCAACCGAGCGACACCGCTGGACAGGTGCCGATTCGCCATCTCGGTCATCGAAATCGTCATCGACAATCCGGGGACCAGTACAATCAGCGATCCCAGCGTCGCGATTCGGTCATCCATCGGAAAAACAAAATGCGAAATCAGCAGCGAACCCATCGCGCAGCAAAACGCAGCTATAAATTCCAGCGAACGTTCCGCCGGCGCGATCCAGTCCAGTAGCAAATTCAACCCAAATACGAACACGCCCAGCACCAGGGCCGTCAAAACTTCGGCCCAACCACCGCCCAAAAAGGTAGTCGCGCAAGCACAGACGATCGACGTCGCGACCGCCACCATCCAAGGGCCGTGGCGGGGAGGTGCCGACGCGATTTGCTCCAGCTCAGCTTGGGTCTCATCCAGCGAGACTTTCTGACGAACCAGCCGCTCCAATGCCTCATCGAAATCCGCCAGTTTTCCCAACTCGATCGGCCCCGCATCGATTCGCAGTAATTTTGCTCCCAGATTCTCGTCCTTGAACGAAACGAACAACGAGGTGGGCGTGTACAGAAAATCGGCATCGACACCTATAGACTGTGCCGTTCGCTTCATCACTCTTTCGAAGCGATGCGACGGCGTTCCGTGCTGGTGCAACAGTTCGGCTGCACGGGTCAGGATCTCGGTTTTTTGTTCAAACGTCTTGTCGGTCACGAGGCTACGGTTGGCTCTGCAAAGCTTCGGTATTGAGGTTGTTGACCACGCCGTAAAGAAACAGCAGCAAACCATTTGCCAGCGGGATAATCGAAACGTCGTGGAACATACCGTTGACTGCATAGCATAGTAACATTGCAATCACCAGCAACCCGAACTGACGCGAAAGCAGAGATTTTTGAGGGTTCTTCCAAAGACGCCAGCCATCGAGCGCCATGATGGAAAGCAAGACCAGAAATACTCCCAGTCCGAGTAGTCCTGTCTCGCAAAGGTAAGCCAGAAATACATTGTGCTGCGAATAGATGCGGGTCCGCTCCAGCGGTCGGTCGGTGTGGGCGCTCTTGAGATACGGCTCGTTTTCGCTAAGGTACTGCCCGAATCCGCAACCAAGCAACGGGCGATCCTGAAACATCGACCAAGCGACTTCCGCGAACATCGGCCGGAGCTTTGCGGATTCCTCCATTTCCGACTGCGATACTTCCTTGTCTCGCTTGAATGAAAACAGTTTCTCTCCCAGGATCGGCAATGAAACGATCAAGGCCAGCACACCGGCGATCCATAACGTCCCCTTCATTTGACGACTGGCGGGATACCAGATCAACAGCGCACCGCAAGCGACATATCCCATCCAGACACTTCGAGTGAGGGTGTAGAAGATTCCTGCGGTGAGCAAGGCCGTCAGCGCTACGATGACCCCGCGCCTGCGAGTACTGCTTTGGGGCCAACCCAGCCAGAGCGAACCGCAACCGATTACCATCAAAATGCCGTTGATCACCGGATTGAGCAGCGGCCCGCGCCCGCGTCCGTAAAATTCGCCGGGGTCCAGGATGTACTTGGGGAATACCAGCGATTGGATCTCCCGAGCTTCAGCGATCGCGGTCACGGCGAGATAAACCCCGATCGCTACGAAAATCATTGCGATTCGTTTAAGATCGATGGCCTGCAAACGAATCGTGCGCATCACAAAGTACAAAACGACCGGCAGCATGTAGAAGAACAGCAACCGGGAAAGCGGCATGTTCTCAAGGTACTTCCAGTCGTGCATCAGCGTATTGACCGTCAGCAGTACCAGCAACGAGAGGATTGCATAATCGCCACGATTGAGCGGGCGAAGGTTCTCCCTGCCTTGCAGATAATGCACCCCGCACAAGCCCGCCAGGACCATCAACAGGCCCCGATCAATCGTCAACGGAATCGGTCCGGCTTTCAGATGAAAGAAGTCGTAGCCGACCACCACCGTCGCGGCAATCACTCCGATTCCGAGTAGCGGCAACGGATGGGCGCGAAGCGGTTGCCAAATCGATTGCACAAACGGCTGACGCAACGCCACCACCGACCAGACGGCGGCCACAGGGATCGCAAGTAGGAGCAGGAATTCCATTTTTTGGTCAGTCGTCCGTGATCAGTAGTCAGTTTTTTACTCATCGTCCCGTTCAACGGGCTAGATAACCGGTGTTTCAAAATCACCAACCGTTACGATTGTTCGATTCGGTGGTTGGAAATGGGGATCTATGCGGCCGGTGTAACCGGAAAAATTGATACCGGCCCGCGATGGAACGTTTAGCCTCTACAGACTTGAAGCCCGGGTGACCTTGTATCACCCAGGCTCAAGCCAACCTTCGGAGATTGTGTGTCACCGAGTGGTGACGGGGTGCCACCGAGTGGTGGCGAATGGGAGAAGAGAGTCAAGGTCGAACGGACGATTGAGATCCAGCAATCGAAGTTCGAACTTTGAAGAGTTGCCTTGTAAGGCAAACAAAGCAAATGCACCAAGCGTGCCAATCGACTGGCAAGCCTGAAAGTACGAGATATTCGCAAAAAACTCAAGTTTTGATACGTCGCTGACGAATCGTGTTGATTTTAATCAACAGTCTGTTTCAAAAAGGCAGCGCATGGTTTTCGAAGTTGTTCAGTCGCTGCAACACGAGAGAGTTCTTCGCAAGTAGAAGGAACGCAAAGACGCTATGGCGCAAAGCCGCAATGAATTTCTCTTATAACTTCGCGCCTTCGCGTCCCTGCGCCCTTGCGTTAAGGCGAGCGACAGATAAGAATCTGCCGGAAATGTAGGCGAGCCTCTCCGAGACTCGCAAGCTCGGCGTCTCGGAGAGACGCCGCTACATGGTAAGTTTTCATCTGCCGCTCGCCTAAATACTCTACAACCGATTGAACGCATTGGCGGATTGCATTCCATGGCGCCCCATCAACCCGCTTTTCGTTTTTTATTTTGCGATCGAGCTTTCGACGCCCGCTTGGCTTTGGGAGGTGCGACCGCCTGATAGATAATGGTGTTCCTGTTTTTGCCAACGGCGGTGAGCGCGCCGATTTTTCGCATGACGTAGGCAATTTTTTGCGCGGTGTATCGCGGAACGGATAATGCTTCTGCCAGTCCTTTCGTATCAAATTCGGACGACCGCAATGCTTCCGGCAGCAACGCCACCAGATCGGACCGATCGGAAAAAATCGAAGTTTCAGAAATCTCCAGAATCTGCTGGTCTTTGACGAGATGGTCATTGGCTCGCCAGCGACGTCGACGACCGTGGCCGGGGTAGCGGATTTCTTCGATCGAGATCAGCGGCACCAGCATGCGCAGATTCGGATGAGGGAAAATGCGAGTGAAGTACAACAGTTCATCAAAGAAATCAAAAACCGATCCGGAGTAAGGGCTCCATCTCCGATCGACTTCTTTCCCGTCAATGGCATCGAGTTTGATCAGTCGTTTGCGAACAATGATCGGCTTTACCACGTCCAGCTTGTAACCGTCGGCCAACAAGTTCTCGATCTTGGTTCGGATCGACGACAGGCTGCTGCGCTGTACCTCCACCAGCCGATCTTGGTTGACCACGTCGATCCGGTAGCGCCCCACTCGCACTTCTATTGGGGCATTTGCTTCCCTAAAGTGCTCCTTCAGTTGCTGATGTAATGTTGTCTCCATACGCGAAATTGCTATACTGTCTGGCTTCGTGAACATCCGATCGCGATGCCGGACGTAGGGCCTGCGAAATGGTTTTGTGACCTGTCTCTTCCGGCCAACCATACCTGAAGGAAGCCATTCATGTCCACATCGACTTATCGTGGAATTCAATCTGAAATTACTCATTGCATCGGCAATACACCCTTGGTTCAGCTCCACCGGGTGACGGAAGGTTGTCACGCAACGGTCGTTGCCAAGGTCGAGAGCTTCAATCCGATGTGGAGCGTCAAAGACCGGATCGGCCGGGCGATGATCGACGCCGCCGAACGTGACGGAAAGATTACCGAAGACACCATCATCATCGAACCCACCAGCGGCAATACCGGAATCGCGCTGGCCTATGTGTGTGCCGCCCGGGGGTACAAGATGAAGGTGACGATGCCCGAAAGCATGTCCGTTGAGCGCCGCCGTTTGATTGCTGCGCTCGGTGCAGAAGTGATTCTGACGCCGGCCGCCGAAGGAATGCCGGGTGCGATTCGCAAGGCGACGGAACTGGTCAACTCGAATTCGAACTATTTCATGCCCCAACAGTTTGCCAATCCAGCCAATCCGGAGATCCATCGCCAAACGACCGCAAAAGAACTTTGGCACGACACCAATGGCGACATCGATATCCTGGTCGCAGGCGTCGGCACGGGGGGCACGATTACTGGCTGCGGTGAAGTTCTCAAGTCCCGCAAACCGTCTATTCAAATCATTGCGGTGGAGCCTGCCAATAGCCCGGTCATTACCCAGCGGCGAAAGGGAGAGGATCTCAAGCCGGGTCGTCACACACTGCAAGGAATCGGGGCCGGTTTTATTCCCGATGTTCTCAATGTGGATATCATCGACGAAGTGGTCACCGTGAAGGATGAAGATTGTGTCGCGATGGCCCGCAAGCTCGCGACCGATGAAGGCATCTTCTGTGGCATGAGCAGCGGCGCCGCAGTCACCGCTGCCGTCGAAGTCGCAATGCGTCCGGAGAACGACGGAAAACTGATTGTCGTCGTGTTGCCCGACCTTGGCGAACGATACCTTTCAACGCCGCTGTACGCGTTTGAGCCTCAGTAGAGCTACCGGTACATATCATACGGATCGTCGGACTGCTCGCTGGAAAAATGGGCCAGAAAATCCTTGGTGGCGATCCCCACGCCTGCACCGAGTAGTCCGATGGCCAATACCATGACCGGGATTCGCAGGCGGATCGAACGGGCACAAAGTCCGAGTGCCAGTAGTCCGAATCCCAGCAGGATCGCAACGTCCAGCCGCAATTCTGAAAAAGCGTGCGCCAGTCCAATCAGCGCAGCGGCGAGGGCACTGGCGACCGAAGCGTATTTTCCAGTGACGATCCACCCGCCTAACGCGGCCACTGCAATGGCGCTTCCGAGCGCCCCGTAAGTCATGCTGCCAGACATGCCGACGCATACTGAGGCCGCCACAATGGCCAGGATGAGGGAAAGCGAATTGCCCCAATGATATCGGTCGTCCGGCGGTGTGGTGAACGAATGAAGTAGCCAGATGGCTGCGATGCCCAAACCCCAAAGCCCAATCGGAGTCAGCCCCGCCATCGTATACGTGGCCGGCCGGATGAACGCAGTTCCCCACAGCATCCACAGCGGCGCCGCAATGCAGATCGCAGCACCGATGATCCAGCCGACAATCCGTCCCTTGGGCCATCGCGTCAACGAAGTTGCAATCGCAAGTCCGATCGCGAGTAGGGGCAGCCAATCGACGGCTTCGTGCGGTTTGATCAATCGCTGAAAAAAAGTTGCATGCCCCAACTTTACAAATGGAACCGCCAAAGCAATTCCAAATGCCGCTCCCCAGGTCGCGCTGGTGATACGGGAAACCTTCAGTTGCTTCAAGAAGAAACCCAAAATCGCCGCAACCGCCAGCGCGATGAAGAGTCCAGTGAAAATGGAAGTGTTTGACATTCAACAACCTGTAGAAAGATGGATGGATCGCCCGTGGATTGTAAGCATCGCAGATTGGAAACGCGAGACCACGGTCCACCATTCGAGCGCTCGTTTGGCCGCAAGCCGAAGCCGACCTCCAGTCGTTTGCCGCAACCGTAAGAATCCGATCAACCAATGATTGAAACCGGAAGTTCGAAATGTGGTCGGTGCAGGCGCGACGGCAGGGTGCAGTTTCCGTATGTAGTAGGCCGGAACAAGGTCGTGGGAGTTCAGGCCACCCTACCGCTGTATTTGCCACCGCGACCGCAGTTCCAACATCGCCACGGGTTCTTGCCGGAACTGCGCAAACGCTCAAAGACCAGCGGAATGGCTTGCTCTATTCAGCGTTTGCTTGTTCCGGCCTACTTGTTGGTACAACTTCAAAACGCGCCTCTGGGGATTGCCGATCGAGCGTTTTAGGTGTTGCAGATCCTTATCGAACTCCGCGAGTTGCGGTAGAATACAAGGACATTTCGGGGCGGGTATCTGATCAGGAGATAAAAATGCGAGCACACGTTCTGACTGAATTGAAAACCCCCTTGCAACTGCAAGACGTGCCCGATCCCCAGGTGGAAGCCGAATCGGTGGTCATCAAATTGAAATCGGCAGCACTGAACCGGCGAGATTACTGGATCACGCAAGGTCGTTATCCGGGCATCGTGTTACCGCTGGTGTTGGGCTCGGATGGTGTGGGTGAGGTGATCGCGGCGGGGACCAACGCAGGACTCACTCCGAGCAGCGACGAAGTGATTATCAATCCGGGCTGGGATTGGGGCGACGATGAGAAAGCTCAATCGGACCATTTCACCATCCTCGGCTTGCCGCATCCAGGAACACTGGCGGAGTTGATCAAGGTTCCTGCAAGATACGTTCATCCCAAACCGGCCCATCTCGATACCGCTCAAGCCGCCGCGTTGCCGCTGGCCGGTCTGACCGCTTGGCGTGGAATTTTTACGCGTGGAAAGTTGCAGGCCGGTGAGAACGTGCTGGTCACGGGTGCCGGTGGCGGTGTGGCGACGTTTGCCGTGCAGTTTGCGGTCGCCGCAGGAGCCAATGTTTTTGTGACTTCTTCTTCAGAAGAAAAAATCGCCAGTGCGATCAAGCTCGGGGCGAAGCAGGGTTTCAATTACCGGAACACCGATTGGGCAAAGGAGCTTGCACGGCAAGTCGGGCCGATCGATCTGACTTTCGACGGGGCGGGCGGAAATGGCTACAACGATCTGATGGAAGTCGCCGCATCGGGTGGGCGAATTGTGAACTACGGAGGCACCAATGGAGCGCCCGAGAAGTGTGATATTTTTCGAGTGTATTGGAAACAACTGAACTTGCTGGGATCGACGATGGGATCGGAGCAGGATTTCGCGGCTATGTTGAAATTTGTTTCCGATAAGCAAATCATGCCCGCAATTGATCGCATTTTTGATTTTCAGGACGCCAACGCCGCCATGCAGCGGATGTCGGAATGCGATCAGTTTGGTAAACTAGTGATTCGAGTTTAGGAATTGTCCCGAAAGAACTTCCGTATTTCTCATAACCCGAAGCGTAAGCGAGGGACCACTCCAGCTTAGTTAGGCCGTCCCTCGCTTACGCTTCGGGTTATGATTTCCACCAGGCCATCCCCCGAACCCCCACCCCCGAACCCCGAACCCCCAATCTCATGAACCGACGCAAATTTTTGACTTCGTCCGTGGCCGCCACTGTTTCTACCGGCTTCATGCTTTCGACCCCTGCAAAGCGATTGTGGGCGGCCAACAAAAATGATTCGGTCAATCTGGGCTTCATCAGTTGTGGAGGCAGGGCAGGGGATCTGGCGAATACGTTTTCGAAACTCGAGGGCGTCAACGTTGCGGGGCTGTGCGATCCTGACACTCGGCGGATCGAAATCATGCGGCACAAATTTCCGAAAGCGAATGCCTGTGTCGATATGCGGGATCTTTTAAGCTCGGAAGGGATTGATGCGGTTGTGATTGCAACGACTAACCATTGGCATTGTCTTGCGGCGATCTGGGCAATGGAAGCAGGCAAAGATGTCTACGTAGAAAAACCGCTTTCGCATTCCCAATGGGAGGGTGAGCAAACGGTTGCGGCAGCCCGGCAGTACAATCGCATCTGTCAGGTCGGTACGCAACAGCGTTCCGATCCGATGCAGGCCGCGATCAAAAACTTTTTGCATCAGGAAAAAGCAATCGGCGAGATCAAGGTCACTCGTGTCAATCGGTACGGAGTTCGCGGCTCGATCGGCCGACGCGATACTCCGCTGGAGATCGATAAAGATGTCGCCTACGATCTGTGGCTCGGGCCAGCACAGGATTTGCCCGTCTTCAGAAAGCAACTCCATTACGATTGGCACTGGGTGTGGAACACGGGAGCGGGCGAGATGGGGAACTGGGGCGTTCATGTGCTCGACGATGTTCGCAACAACGTCTTTCAAGACAAGGTTACGGTTCCCAAACGAATTATCGCCGGCGGTGGACGTTTTGTCTGGGATGACGCGGGCGAAACACCGAATGTCCATTTTGCATACTTCGATACGGGCAGTTCACCCGTGTTGATCGGGCTGTCCAACCTGCCCGCGACGCCGGATGAAAAACGACCCGCATCGCACCCGGGGCCGGACAGCGGCTATGTGGTGTACTGCGAAGGAGGTCGGCTGGAAGGTCAACGAGGTTCTGCGGTTGCCTACGACAACGACAACCAGTTGATCCAGAGATTCAAAGGCAATGGCGGCGGCGGACAGGAGGCTCATGCACAGAACTTCATTGAAGCCGTTCGAACCCGCAACGCTTCCATGCTCAACGCCGATGTCGAAGTCGGGCACAACAGTACGGGCTGGTGCAATCTGGCCAATATCGCTTGGCGTGTGGGCGGGGCATTCTCTCCCGATCAAGCCCGCGAGATCGATAACGAAACCTGGCAGAGCTTGTTGAGCGATACCCAGGAGCATCTGTCCGCGTACGATATCAAATTCGATCAGTCGCAAACCGTCTTTGGACCGATGCTCGAGCTCGATGTCGACACGCAGCGATTCACCGGAGAGCATGCCAATCTCGCCAACCGGTTCATCAAACGCGAGTACCGCGCCGGATACGAAGTACCGGCGCTGGTTTGAAATTTACTCCCATCCATGACGCCAGACTCGATCCAGACGCAGCTTCAACCGGTCCTTGACCGGCTGTCTGAGATGTTGGCACGATTGAAAAAACGAGTGCCGTTTCCTGAAGTATTTTCCAGGAGCCTCCAGCATAAGCTTGCGATTGAACTGACGCACGGTAGTGCCGCCATCGAAGGCAATACGTTGACACTTCGGGAAGCCCAGTTGTTGATTGATGAAGGGATTGCTCCTCAAGGAGCCAAGCAACTTCGAGAGATTCACGAAACCGTCAATCATCACAAGGCTGTTCTGTGTGTTCTCGAGCATGTAGAAAACAGGCAACCCATCGGGGAAGAGGCTATTTGCCAGCTACACCGTATCCTGATGGCGAACATTGACGACCGGACATCAGGCCGCTATCGCGATCAAAGCGTTTTTGTAACGGGTGCTCCGAGGCAACCGATGCGGCCCGAAAAGGTCGTCAGTGCGATGGTGGAACTGATCGAGTGGATCAACACGACTGACTCTCATCCGGTTTTACTGGCCGGAGAAGCTCACTACCGTTTCGTCAAGATCCATCCATTCAATGATGGCAACGGTCGAACCGCCAGACTCTTGCTCAACTGGATTTTACTCCAGCGGGAATATCCGTTGACGGTGATTCCGGCAGAATACCGAAGCCGGTATATCACCAGTATCGACGATGCCGACCTCGAACAGCCCTTGGCATACTACCAGCTTCTTTGCGAGTGTGTTGAAAGCTCGCTCGATCAATATCTGTCGTTCTCAAAGTGGCCCCGCTGGCAAATGGGAGGTTAAATAGCGTGTGATGAGCAGCCGCACGTGGACGACGCTTCCTTTGCCTTCGCTCAGCCCATGATTGCGATTGGGATAGACCATGTAATCAAAGGTCTTGCCTAACTCGATCAGCCGGTCGACCAGCCCTTCCACGATTTGAAGATGGGTGTTGGTCTCGCCGCCGCCATGAATGATCAACAGATTTCCCTGAAGCCCTTCTGCAAAATTAATCGGAGCGGATTGACGATAACCCTCTTCGTTGACGTTTCGATCCCGCATGTAGTTCTCTTGAAACCCCGCGTTATAAAGATGCGGCTGTGGCTTGGGCACCACCGCGATGCCGACTTGATAGAGGTCGGGCTTGCGGAACATGGCATTGAGCGTATTGGAACCACCGCCGCTCCAGCCCCATATTGCAACCCGAGAAAGATCGATGAAGGTGTTTTGCTGAGCAATCGCAAGCAGCCCGGCGGCTTGCTCTTCGGTCGAAAGGGGACCGAGGCTGCCAAAGACGGCCCGTCGCCAAGCGGCTCCTTTGGGGCAGGGAGTGCCTCGATTGTCGATCGATAGCACCACGTATCCGGCCTCCGCGATGGCGCGATGAAAGTGGGCTTGGGCAGCACCCCATTGGTCTAAAACCGTCTGGGCATGAGGTTCTCCGTAAACATAAACCAGTACCGGATATTTTTTGGTCGCATCGAAATTTGCCGGTTTGAGCATCCATGCGTCCATCACGATGCCTTCGCCGATATCAACTTGCAGGAACTCGGCCGGCAGGATATTGAACTGGGCGATTTTTTCACGAAGTGAGCGATTGTCTTCAAGGGTTCGTAACACACGGTGCTCAGGCATTTCGACCAGCTCGGTAGTCGGAGGTTGATCGAACGTCGACCAGGTATGAAAGGCCCAGCGAAAGTCGGGAGAGAATTGGTAGTCGTGAGTACCCGATTGATCGAGCGGTGTCACTCGTTGGGGCGGGTGCGCACCGTCAAGTGACGCCCGATAAAGATATTTTTGAGTCCCATTGTCGGGTGATGCAAAGTAGTAGTAACTGTTTCGCGGCTCATCCACACCACACTTCTCAATCACATCGCATTCTTCCGGAGTGATCGCATGGAGCGGCTCTCCGTCGCGCGAATACACATAGGCTCTGCGCCAGCCGTCCTTTTCGCTGACCACCACGAACTTGGCTCCGTCTTCCAGCCACTCGATGCCCACGTTCTTTCGGGTGCTTGACACCACCCAAGCGGGATCGGACTCGTGGAAGATGCACCGAATCTCACCGGTATCAACATTGCACAGATGAAACCACCGTTGGTCTCGAAAGCGGCTAAACTGCTCCACCAAAACCTCGTTTGCATTGCAAGCCCAGCCCACCTCTCCGAGATAGAATCCCTCGGCTGGACTGGGGATGGCCAGCCATTGGGTTTGCTTTCCATCACGACCAACCACGCCGACGCGGTAGGCAGGGATCGTCTCACCCACGCGAGCAAAACGAGATTGTGAAACTGAAGGATAGGATGGGTCCGTCGGGTGGATCATCGAACGCAATCGTACCTTGGTCTCGTCGAATTCCACAAACAGGATCTGGGTGCCGTCGGGGCTCCACTGCATATGGCTGTAGCCCACGGCGCGGCTGGGATCGCGCAATACAATCGGCCGGGCATTTTCGGAATCATCGACGGATCGAACGTACAAGTTGCCGTCTCGTTGAAAGAGAAGGTGATTTTGATCGGGAGATTTTCGATTTGCATTTCGGGTGTCGGAGGGTTCGTTGGGCAGGACGCTTCGATTGCCCGTGGCGGCATCATAGACCGCAAAGACTCTTTGGCCCGATTCGGAATCATGCTCCCATTTCGAGTACCGCTGGCTGTCGGCCAGCCATTGACCGTCAAAGGTTCGTTGAGAAAACTCGTTTCGCTCGTAGATGGCATAGAGACGATCGTTCAGCCTCGATAAGTTCGAATCGGATTCCTGAGCGGCAAGAGGCACACCGCAGATAGGTGCAACGATCAGAAAAATTAAAAGTACAGTTGTTGAACGCCCGATGAACACGTTTGAAGACTCCAATAGGTTAACGAATAATGCCGGCAACTTCTTTCAGTGATCCAGGTTCACAAATGGATCAAAGGCTGCCCATTATACACTCAAAAGTGAAATTCAGACGGTATGCCGGTAGGGGACATGCATACCTGGACGAGCGGAAGGAACTCCGTTTTCCCAAGGCGCAAAAAAACAAACTCGACCGCGCAAAATAATGTTCTTCGCGAGTCGAGTTTGGTAATAAGGCGAGCGGCAGATAAGAATCTACCCGAAAAGTAGGCGAGTCTCTCCGAGACTCGCAAGGTCGCCGTCTCGGAGAGACGCCGCTACATGGTAAGTTTTTATCTGCCGCTCGCCTAACAGCACTGAGTGCAGTTAGAGGAGATTTTTAAGACAAGAGAGTTTGAAGAGAAAAAGGAAAAGTGTGAACGGACTCGCCTCCTAGACGGCGGACGGACAAGAACTATTGGGGCTACCGTCCGTTCACGAACCAGGTAAATTGCAATCGTGATGCCAAAACCTGATTTGCTCTGAAAATATTGTTTTGAGTGGCTTGGGGCTGGAAAAAGCCAACGAATTCGTGTTAAATTTCCTGATCGGAAGTTTTCCTGAAATTTCCATGATGCTTGTGTCTCAGCTTCTATCTCAGTTTCTTTCTCTTTTTGAGACACAGCTTTGAATTTTGAGACAAGCCCGACCGACGCAGACGCTCCATCGCAATCTCAAGTCGCGATGAGATACGGATTCCAACCCCCCAAAGAACCATGCTGCTAAAATACTTCTACGATCCAGCACTTGCCCACGCCTCGTACATGGTTGGATGTCAAAAGACGGGCGAAGCCATTGTCGTGGATCCCGGTCGCGATATCGAAACGTATCTGGCCGTGGCGTCGCGCGAGCGAATGAAAATCGTAGGAGCCGCCGAAACTCATATTCATGCCGACTATGTTTCAGGGATGCGGGAGCTGGCCGAACGAATCGGTGCCCGGCTCTACCTCTCCGATGAAGGCCCCGCAGAATGGAAATATAGTTATGTGAAAAATTATACACATCAGCTTCTGAAGGATGGAGACAAATTCTCCGTAGGCAATATCGAATTCAAGACCCTTCATACGCCCGGACATACTCCGGAAAGCATCAGTTTTTTGCTGACCGACAAGGGAGGCGGAGCAAGTGAACCGATGGGGATCTTCACCGGCGATTTTGTGTTCGTCGGATCGATCGGTCGGCCTGATCTGCTGGAGGTCGCGGCTGGCATTTCCGGCACCGCAGAAGCCGGCGCGCGGCAGTTGTTTCAGTCCATTGAGCGATTCAGGGAGCTGCCCGACTACCTGCAACTCTGGCCCGCGCACGGAGCGGGCAGTGCTTGCGGCAAGGGCTTGGGTGCGATTCCCTCAAGCACCGTTGGATACGAAAAGCGATTCAATCCGGCACTCCAGTTTTCCGAAGAGCTGGCGTTCGTACATTATATTCTCGCCGAGCAACCTGAGCCGCCGAAATATTTTGCGATCATGAAACGGGTGAACAAGGAAGGGCCTACCATTCTCGGTGAGGCTGGCCTGCCTGAAAAATTGCCAGTAGAGCAGCTGCCCGATCTGGCCCGCCGGGAGATCGTGGTCGATACCGCTCCACCCAAGGTTTTTGTTGCCTCGCATGTCCCCGCAACCATCAGCATTCCATCGTCCATGCTGGCCTCCTGGGCGGGATCCATTCTGGATTACAGTCGCCCGGTTTATCTGATCATTTCGAAAAATGAACTGGCCGAAGCGGTTCGGGTGCTTCGCAAGATCGGTTGCGATTCCATCGCCGGATTTTTCGACGGCAATGAAGTAGCGGAGGCAGGTCTGCGAACCGATTCGATTCAGCAGATCGGGCCGAACGAGCTGGCCGACGGACTCAAGAAAGGCCAGTACGACCTGGTGGATGTGCGGGGCGCATCGGAACGCAACGAGCGATTCATCGAGGATTCGCAGTATCGATTCCTTGGCGAATTCGGTAGCCGCGAGCTTCAGTTCGATGTCCCGCCGGGAAAGAAACTTGCGTTTCATTGCAAGGGCGGTGGCCGCTCGACGATTGCCTGCAGTATTGCCAAGCGCATGGGGATTGAAGAGGTGGTCAATGTGGCCGGGGGGATGGATGCGTGGGTCGGAGACGGGTTGCCGGTGGTGAGCCCGAAGTAAGGTCGACCTCTCGTGAATGCACCTGACTCTCGATTTCTGATGGGCGACTTGATCGCCGGTGTGGTCGTGGCGGTCATGTTGGTGCCGCAGGCGATGGCTTATGCAATGCTGGCCGGGCTGCCTCCGGAGATGGGGCTTTATGCCAGTATCGTTCCGCTAGTTCTCTATAGCCTCTTCGGTTCGAGCAACGCATTGGCCGTTGGGCCAGCCGCAATGGTGTCATTGTTAGTATTGACCGGCGTCAAGCCACATGCGCAGCCCGGCAGTGAACTGTACATTCAGCTCGTATTAGTATTGACGCTGCTGATCGGATTACTCCAATTGTCGATGGCCGGGTTGAAACTGGGGTTTCTCGTCAACTTTGTCAGCCATCCGGTTCTCATAGGATTCACCAACGCAGCAGCGCTCGTGATTGCAATGACGCAACTGAAGTACTTGTTGGGAACCGAGGTGATCGACAGCTCATTTCCAATTGTGAAATTTTTGAATGTGCTTGCGACGGCGCCCCAATTTCAGCCGACGACCGTCTTGATCAGTTTCGTTTGCATCGGATTGTTGCTGTTCTTTGCCGGGTACGCCACAAAGATGTTCGGGCGTATCGGATTGCCCTTTTCAATCGCCAGTACACTCTCCAAGCTCGGCCCATTGATTGCCGTGTTTGCGGGCGCGATGATGGTCTGGCTGGGCAGCTTGCATGATGTTGAAGGAAAAGGAATCGAAATCGTAGGATCGATTCGGGCAGGATTGCCGAGTCTTAATTGGATTAAAATCGACCTCGAATCCATCCAGCTCATGCTACCGGTGGCATTCATGATTACTCTGGTAGGCTATTTAGAAAGTGTTTCGGTTGCCAAGTCTTTAGCGCACTTGCGGCGCGAGAAAGTGAATGCGAATCGGGAACTACTGGGCCTTGGAATGGCCAACCTGGGATCATGCTTCAGCGGTGGTCTTCCGGTGACAGGTGGGTCCAGTCGTTCGATGGTCAATCATTCGGCCGGTGTTCAAACGCGGCTTGGCCCAGTGATTACCGCTGCGTTCGTGGCGATTTCAGTCGTCGGACTGACGCCGTTGTTCTACTACATCCCCAAAGCCGCACTGGCTTCGGTAATTGTGGTGGCCGTTGTCAAATTGATCAATATCCGAAAACCATTCGAGTTGTGGAAATACAGTCGCCAGGACGCCGTCTCCTGCTGGGTCACGCTGATCGCAGTATTGTCGTTTGGCATCCAGCGAGGGATCCTGATGGGGATTGCGACCACGCTGATGTTGTTGCTGTACAAAAAAAGTCGCCCGCAGATTGTGGAAGTCGGACGGGTGGGGCAGACCGAGCATTTCCGCAGCCGCCGTCGCTATCAAGTCAATCAGTCGGATGGCATTCTGGCGATTCGGGTGGATGAGAGTATCAACTTTCTCAACTCAGAGTACCTGGAATCGTACATCGTCGATGCAGCCGTGAAGGACAAGAGCCTGCATTCTGTTCTGCTGATCGCGTCGGCAATCAACGATATTGATTCCACCGGAATCGAGTCGCTGCGCGAGATTCGGGACGGTCTGAAGGCTCGCGGGATCGGGTTTTATTTGTCGGACGTGAAAGGCCGCGTTTCCGATCGGTTAAAGGGCGCCGCGTTTGACAACGACTTTCTCGAGAATTGCATTTTCCTCTCGGCGCATGAGGCGATCAAACATCTGTCAAGCTCGGATTGATCACTCCATGAGACAACAAACGTTTTGGTCCTCTTTGGCGGATCGATTGATCCTGAAACCGGGGAGAGAACCGATGGATCCCGAAGGTCGCCGATGCGAGCGAATTGCAACCCCCAACGGCAGCGTTGAAGCGTGGATCACACGATCGGATTGCATCGCCACGACGACGCTTGATGGCCGCAAGCCGCCCCCTGGTTTATTAGCGATCAAGTTTCCCGGAACCGCCGGCCGCGCAGAACGGGGCGGGCCACATCCCTTTGAACTTTTTGGCAATGTCATCAGTGAAGTATGGACGATCAACCCAATCGGATACGGTGGCAGTGATGGTGTCGCGTCACTGCGAACCACGGCCACGACCTGTGATGCAGTTTGGGATGCTGTTAAGCAACGATACCCTGGCAAACCGATTGCGGTGGTCGGCAACAGTCTCGGTTGTTTGAGTGCGCTCTATCTTGCCAGTCGGCAACCCGTCGCAGGAGTCTATTTGCGAAATCCGGTTGCGCTGCAGCAGATGATCGCCACGCGGCCAAGATACAACTGGTGGAATTTTGGCTTGGCTCGTCAGATTGCCAGACAAGTTCCGGGCGAGCTTGACGCAGTCACCAACAGCGCCCCATCCCAGGCACCGCTGCTGATGGTCACCTCGGAAAAGGATCGGGTGTCACCTCCCCGGTACCAGAACTTGATCTTCGACGCTTACCAAGGACCGAAATTTCGTTTCGTGATTAAAAATGCAAGTCACGGCAGTCCCATTCCGGACGAACAAGTCGCCCCGTACAAAGCCCAGGTTGGAGAGTTTCTCCGGATGATTGAGGTGCCATAGCCGTAGGCCCGGTAAGTGACCGCCATTGAGATCGCCCAGGGGATTCGCTCGAATAACGTAACCGTTCACGACAAGCAAACCGTTTAGCCGCAAGCCGAAGCCGACGGCGAGTAGTTTGCAGCAACTTTGCGTGGCCGTTCAGTTCATTGATTGAAGTTTGAAGATCGAGAGGTAGCCGGAGCAGGCGCGACGGCAGAGTGCAGCCTCCGTAAACAACCTGCTTCCCAATAGAATCGCCACAACCCAGGTGCTCCGCGCCATGAATGTAAACAATCCTCTGGACATGACTTGGGCATTTTTAACTGGTAGACAAGTTAAAGACGGGAGGCTGCACTCTGCCGTCGCGCCTGCGCCGACCATTTTCCCGTTTTTTCATCTTTCACTATGAGTCGACCTGCTTTTCTATGACCGTTACAAACGAATGGCGGTCGGCTTGCGGCTTGCGGCTAAACGTTCTATCACTCCGTGAACGGTTACAATCAAACGCATTCGGCCATTACTCCGGCGAGCGGGAAGTGAATCCATGTTGAGACGACGTTTTGGCCGGCTGTGCTGAGCATCTCGCGATAGGCGTTGAGTTGTCCGGAGTAGGACGCTGCCTTGGCGGGGCAGTGGTCTCGGCGGAGCGGTGCACTCTTGTGATCGATCAGCACTCCATCACCATTGGGCAGCTCCAGCAGCAAGTCGATGGTGCCCACCCATTGACCGCCTTCGGCTCGTGGCGAACTGAGATGCATTTCCGTAAACCAGGTTGCATTTCCGAATCGGGTTTCCACCCACTGAACAAAACGGTCCCCCGAGGAAACCAGGTCGGTAGCCTTCACAAACGGACCGGCTAAAAATGCGTTCAGGCATCGTGTCGCAACGGCCAACTTCTTTTCGGCCGGCAGCGATTTTATCGACGGCAGCGCGGCTAAATAAGCATGAACCGCATCGCCAATCGTCGCATAGTCCTGCTCCTTAGCCCGTTCCGGAAATAGGGATCGACGGGTGAGAGGTTCGATGCGGGGCAGGGGAGTGCCGTTGACTTCAGGAACGCCGCTCGGAGAGTGATAGCGGGCAATCGGCGAGACAGACTTCGAGGCAATCTGCGAGGCAATTGAGGAACTGGGCAGATCAACCGGCAGCGATTGCAGCCAAGTGATTTGTTTTTGCGGCGCCTGGTGATACGTCGCTGCCATCGACGGGTTCAACTTTCGAACGATCAGCGTCGTATCGATTCCCTTGAGCGGATACTCGCCGGGATCGCGTTTGCAATTCAGAACTTCATCCACGTTGGGCAGGAGTTGCAACCAGCCGTACCGGTCTTCGCGATGAGCAAAGACCAGCTTCTCTCTCGCACGCGTGACTCCGACATACAGTAGCCGCAGACTTTCCTCGCGATCTTGCTGGCAACGGATTTGTCCTTCCGCCGAGTCAAGGGCATCCTGCTCAAGGCCCCCACCACTGGCCCGTTGGGGAAATGACCCTTCCGTGTAACCGAATGGCCACAGCCAGTACTGCAACGCGCGACCTTCGAGCGGACTGTGATGGTCCGGATCCCCTCCCGATGCCAGCGGTTGCCACATGTCGGGATCGCGTGGCGTATCAAGGCCGCTGAGAATCACGACGGGCCATTCCAGTCCCTTGGCCGAGTGGTAGGTCGTCAGGGTCACAGCATCGAGTCCCGCCGATGGATGTCGTTTGTCCTGTTCCATTTCCGCCAGCGATTCCAGATGCAGGATCAATCCCGTCAAAGTTGCACTCTGGCCGGCATCGAATGCCGTCTCTTCGTAATTTGTCGCCAGTTTCACCAACGAATCCAGATGCGAACCACGTCTCGCAACATCTCCCCAACCCGCCAACCGCGACGGAAGATTCAAGGCGTCGATCACTTGTTGAACGATGACTGCGGGCGGTGTCAAATCGCGATGGATGCGCTCCAATGCGACGAACCGGTCGTCGTCCTGCCATGGAAGAACCATCGACCTGTTTTCCTTTAATTTTTCTTTCTCCTCATCGGGCGTTTTTGCATACTGCTCGTCGACCGCCTTCAGTCGTTCCAGAAACCAATCGGGCGTTTCTGATTCCGAGGAATCAAGCAGATGTAAAATCTGAGCCGCCGCGAGTGAATCGTTTCGGTCCGCCACCAGCCGAAGTCCCGCCAGTACCATCGCGCCTTCGCGAGTGGCCAGCAGCCCGTGAGTGTCCAGCAAATACGGAATCCCCAATTCATCGCAACACGCGGCCAGTGTCGTCAACGAAGCATTCGTGCGTTCCAGAATCGCAATGTCGCCGTACGGAACTCCCTCGGCATGAAGTGCGGCGATTCCACAAGCGAGTGACATTGCATCATCCGTTTTGTTCTGACCGGATTTATCGGGCGATGGAGTCAACAACCAGCGTTCAACCCCTTTTGCCTTGGCGGGCTTCTTGGGTTTCTGAACGGCTTCCTTTCCAAACACCGGCGCAAACAGTTTACCCGTCAATTGCACCAGCCCTTTTTGACTGCGATAGTTGTAATCCAGTGACCGCCGGGAATGCTTGTCGATGTGATTCCAGACTTCGTTGACCAATTGCGGATCCGTTCCGCGAAAACCGTAGATCGCCTGCTTGGGATCACCGACCCAACGGTTTCGCTTGGCCAGCGGTCGCAGCTTCTCAAAAATCGCCAATTGCAGCGGATTCGTGTCCTGAAATTCATCCACCAGAATCAGTTCATAATCGCGACCAAGTGCCGTCGCCAAATCCGAACGCTCGAGCAGTTCCAAAAAAAGAATTTCCAAATCGGTGAAGTCAACCAACCCTCGCGCGGTTTTGTATTCTTGATACCGCGACTCCAGTTGCACCACCTGTTGGGCCAGCAGGTTCGAAAAATTGCGGATGTCATCGTGTAATCCAGGGTGCAGGCGAACGGATGCACCGAACTGCCGAAGAGGTTCGAGCAAGTTGTTGGCCCCCGATCTCTTTCCGCCTTCCAGCTGAGCAACCCGCGTAAAATTGTTCCAAACCGACTGACGCCGAGTCAGTATCCGCCGCAAAAGCTGTTTCGCATCTTGAGTGACCTTTGTCTGGTCAGAGGTCAGTTGGTCAAGTTGGGTGAGGGTATCGTCGGCCAACTGGAACAAGTGTTCCATTGGTTCCGCGTCTGGATTCGAGCCGTGAGCGGCCAGCAGCAAGCACACCTGATCGGCACTGGCCGCCATTTGTTTCAGAAAATCATCGTTGCCAATTCGATTGGTTCGTTTTTCCTCCATCAGTTTGAGAATGGTATCGGCCAGTCGATCAAACGCAAGCCGTGTGCCGATCTCGGTCAACTCGGACCAGCTTTCCGCGTCAATCATCCCCAGCAGTTCACGCTGTGAACTGCTGACCGCCAGCTCGGTCAACACATTCAAACGGGGCGACAATCCCATCGGAATCGCGTACTGTTCCAGCAGGTGATGGGCGACTCCATGCACGGTTCCAATCGCTGCCAGCTCCAGTCGCTCGGCATGTTGTCGATGTTCTGGCGAGACCTTTTTTGCTTTATTGTTCGCTTTGCTATTTGCTTTGGTGGTCGGATTGCCGTCACCACGCAGTAGCGCCGCCTGAATTCTTCCTTTCAGTTCGGCCGCTGCTTTGCGGGTAAATGTAGTGGCTAGAATTTTGGCTGGGTCCAGCCCATCGTGTACGGCAGTCACAACGGTTTTGCATAAATCGGTCGTCTTGCCCGAACCGGCTCCTGCGCGAACGACTTCCAGTGATGAGACGGCATGGGTATCTGTTCGCTTGAACATTATTGCAACTCCTGATGGCCGCAGAGCAAGCCAAACTGGCAAAACCTGCAAGTCTCTTGAACATCTTCGGCGCCGAGTTTGTCATTGAGAACCAGTTCCACTCCTTCAGGCCATTGGTCCGCGGATTGTAAGGGTCGGGCGGGAATCGGCTCGGCACCCAACAGCCAGCGATCGGCGGCGCGGATCGCGCGAGAAAAATTCTCCCAGACCTTTTCGATCGCATCGCTTTCGATGATGGATCTGGTTTCGATGGCTGCCAGCGAACTTCCGGACGGTGTATGAAACTGACTATCCGAGAGTACCAGATAGGCAACGGCGGGACTCAATCCACTCGTCTGTAATCGGCTCTGCGCATACGTTGCAAGCTGTACGGCACGGCCCTCCTTGATCATTTTGTGGTACTTCTTGCCAGCAAATTTGAAATCAATGACCGCCTCGCTTCCGTCCTTGCGAACGGCCAGACAGTCGATGGAGCCAGACATCGACTTGCCAAAGGCCTGACCCTCAAGGGCCACTTCGATGCCCGCGATTCGGTATCCACCGGCGGCCAGTGTCGTCACCAGCGTCCGCGTTGCGTTGATCAATTGCGTTCGTAGTTTGTGTCGCTGAAACGTTTGATCGGGCTGGGCCAGTGGGGCGGCATCGAGTGGCAGTCGCTGATCGAAAATTTCTCCGGCACGAGCGACCGCCTCTTCAACGGACGGAAGATCGCCTCCATCGCCAAACAGTCGCTCGAGAATGCTATGGCAGAAGTCGCCTTTCAGTTGAAACTCGCCCGGCAGTTGCGAGATCGGGCTGGGTTTGAGTCGAGCCAAGTAGCTGAAACTCCACTTCAGCGGACATCCCAGCCGGTCCTGCAGTTCACTGGCCGAAACGGTTTCTCGGTCTCGCAACAATTCGGGCGGGACATGCCACTCGGTTCGTCGTTGCGGCGGAGGAATCCTATCGTGCCGAGCCGTCTCAAATGAGTATGGTCCGATGGTCTTTGATCCATGATTCGACAGCAGCTCTTCAATTACGGGGGGCTCGAGCCCGTTGCCTATTTCCAGCCAGACTGGATGCAGTCGCAATTCACGATCCCTTGGCAACTCAATGGCCAGTACGGATTCTGCAATCATCGCCATGCCGCGCAATTCGGCAGCCCGGAGTGCTGCCAACGCATGGCTTCCGTCATCCAGTTCGATTCCGGCGGCTTGCAGTTGCTCACGCTCGACGGCCGGCCAGTGGCAAGCGGGTTTGTTTTCGGTTCCCAATCCGAGCCAGATCATTCGCAGGTGTGGTGCGTCGATTTCTGCGAGCGAGCGAACACGAACGGGACCGCCGGCCGCTTCAAGCATCGGTGTGATGGGCATTCCGGTCTCGGTGGCTTCGTCAATCAAGCGTTTGAGTTGAGGTTCGGAAATGGTTGCTCCATGGCTTACCACTAGTTCGGCCAACGTGGTTGATTGCTCGGCCAGCGTTTGCAATGCGTCGATCAGGCTCTGCTGGTCCGCGGTCACGGAGTTCGGCTTCTGCAAGGTACGCACACGTCCTCGCGCCCATAGGGCTAACCGATCACATCGCTCCTGAATCAGTCGGACGGGAATCGTCGAGTGATAGGGCACGCGCTCGGCCATCAGCCACTCTTCAAGTCGCAAACGAAGCTTGCCGCCTGGATCATTGTCTGGGCTGCACAATTCCGCCACGGTTTGGTCCCACGCGTGGCTGCCAAGCCCCGGTTGTTCCACCAGACTGTTCAACAGCTTTCGGGCGGCACGGGGCGGAATCGGGTTGACGGGCAGCGCCAGAAAATCGAGCAACACTTGGGGATCAACCGGCTGCCAGCAGAGCGCCAGCGACACGGGCAGCAACTGCAACACGGGATTCATACGCGAAACCAGGCTCGCGCCCATCGTCGGCAGTCCCCTCCGCTGCAAAGAGCCATCGAGGCGAATGGCCAGCGCATCGTCTTCGCAGTAAATCACGGTTTCAAAAATCCCGTCAGCGGCCTGCGCCAAAATCGCCGCTACAAACTCACAGGCGGACGTCTCGCTGCGCGCGGAAAGGTACTGAACGTCGGCGACCGTGATTGCAGTGGGTTGATCGCGACTGGCCGTCAGATTTTGCTTGGCTTCCGTTTGCGGTATCGGGCCCGCTGCAGAAGCCAGCGTCATCCTTTCGAGTACCTTTCGCCACATCACTGGCCAGAGCTCGATACGATCTTCGAGTTGACATTGATGAGGTGGCAAGCACTGACCATCATCCATTGCGGCGAGTATTTGTTGCAGACGAGTTGCTTCATCGAGGGCCTCAATTGCAGTGTTGTCATGAGGCTGATCTTCAACCTTGGCTCTCACTGCCGTGGCTCGACCGAGATCGTTCACCCATTTGGGAATCGCGTCGTTTGGCTGGCCATTCCAACCTGCAAGCCGCAACTCATCATGTCGTTGCAGCAGTTGTGAGGTCGTCGACCAACGATCGATTGTCATGCTTGGGGTAAAGACCGCGTCACCGATCGTCTCCAGTCGTTTCGCCAGTTCTGCAACCCGTGTTGCCTTGAGCGCGACCGGTCTCAGCAAGCCCAACTGGGTTTCCAGCCAGCCTAACAAAACATCCGAACCTCCGCGAACTACGTTGAGGCTTGTCGTTCCAGTTTTGGGTTTTCGAGCGACCGGCAGTAGCCTGATGATCAGATGCGTTTCCGGGATCATTTTTTAGGGATGAGGGATGAGGGATGAGGGGCGGGCGTGTGCAGTAGGGTGTGTGCAGCGGTCAGGACTACCAAGAAAGATGGCTAGAAAAAAAGGGTATCATGAGGGTTTCAGTCTCCCGTTGAGCTGGGTGACCGCGTAACACACCATCCCGTATCTCGTGATTCTCCGCCACGTGTAAACCGCTAAAACCAAGTTTTGGTCGTACTGAAACGCTGTCAAACCATAACGGGAACACTACGGCGAGGATCGACGCAGGTCGTGATTGTCGGGAGGCGACTTCCGGTTATCCCGCTTCGTATTTTGCGGATTTTGCAGGCTGATCAGGAAAGGTCACTGATGATATAATGGCCAGTGGTTGATGGCCGTCGGGGTGGCTGGCTTGTGTGAGAGTCGTTATTAAAGAGGTTTGATGAATCTGAAACATTGCCAGGCAGATGGTGGTCATAATCACGATCACGACCACGATCATGCCTCCGATCACGATCATGGGCATCATGATGGTCACAATCACAAACCGGTGGTCACGGCTGACAATGAGAGACGGATTCGGTTTGTCTTCTTGCTTACGGCGGGATATGCACTGATTCAGGTCATCGGCGGTATGTTTTCAGGTTCGCTGGCGTTGATCGCCGATTCGGGGCACATGTTCTCGGACGCTGCATCGCTCTTGCTGGCGTTGTTCGCCTACCGAATTGCCAGACGTCCGGCCGATGGCAAGCGGACTTATGGATTTCATCGCGTCCGCGTACTTGCCGCCCTGGCAAATGGGGCGACCTTGCTGCTGTTGGTGGCCTGGATTACGTGGGAGGCCATTGCACGCATCAGCGCACCGACAGGAGTTCTGGCGGGGCCGATGCTGTTGGTGGCAGTGATCGGACTGTTTGTAAATCTCGCAGCCGCATGGATTCTTTGGTCAGGCAATCGCGGCGACGGGAATCTCCGAGGAGCCTTCCTGCATGTCATCGGGGACTTGCTGGGATCGGTGGGAGCCATTGCGGCCGCGGTTGGTATTATGCTGACCGGCTGGACGATCCTCGATCCGATCCTGTCGGTGCTGGTCGCCTTGTTGGTGGTTCGATCTGCGTGGGGGCTGAGCCGGGATTCGGTGTATGTGCTGCTTCAAGCCGTTCCCAAGGGAGTGGATGTGGAGGCTGCAGAGCGAGGGTTGGCGGAACTGCCGGAGATTGACGAGGCAGGCCATTTTCACGCCTGGACCCTGGTCGATGAAACCGCGATTGCTACCGTGCATGTAAGCCCCGCCAAGGGCATTGATCCGCTTTCTCTGCCACCTTTGGTTTCCGCGTGGCTCAAGAAGCGATACACCATCGATCATGTAACCGTTCAGGTCGATCCTCCGGGACAACTCGATCGAGGACATCGCTGAGCAGGCTGGATTCAATCCGTGAGAATAGGATAGTTGGCGAGGATGGACTCGGTTTGTAATTGTAGCAATCGGGCTGCGTAGCTGTCGAGCAAAGATTTCAGCAGCTCCTTTTTTTCATCGTCGATGGGCAGTTCATCCATTTTCACGCGAGTAAAAATACTTTCGAATCCGCCGCCGACGTAGATACCGTGTTCTGAAATCTGGCGAAAGCCTTCCTCACGCACAAAGTCGGACACCTCTTGAAGGCCCAGCGTGCCATCGCCATCGATATCGGCAGGCGTCATGAAGACGATCAGCCGGTCCGGCAATTCGTCGAGCCGTACTTCATTCGGCACTGAACCGAAGGATAGCAAACGCCTCTCGAATTGCTGCAACGTTGCTCCCTCGCCGCGCCGTTGTCCGAATCCTCCCGTCAGTTCATTGAGCGCGCGGGCCACCCGTTGCAATTCACTTTCATCGAGCAGGCCATCCTGGTTCCGGTCAAACCGCTCAAAGTGCTCGGCCAGCGTTTTCTCGATGGCCGATTCAGTATTTCGTTCCTCTCGGCCGCGGTTTGACGTGTTTCCCAGATCATTCATCGCCGCCAGTTGAAATGCGGTCCACTCGTTGCCATCGAGTAGCTCGCGAATCTGATTGATTAACTTGCCATCAAGTACCAACGTTTGTTCGTGCAATTGCTGCTTTGATGCCCGCACCCGGCTTCTCGCGTCCAGAAATTTTTCTTCTTCGATCAAGGCGATGAAATTGGACATCAAGCCGTCCAGCCTCGATTCAATCCGTCCGCCATCCCTCAATTCCATGAACCGCTTGAACAGTTCATAGCGACGGGCTTCTTGCGGGTCGAGTTGCCCATCTCGATTGAAGTCCGCGACTTGTACGATTTCTGCGGGATAGTGGTTGATGGAGGTTGCAGGCCGGTTTCGGCGAGCTGCCGGATTGGTTTCCAGCTCGTCTGGCCGCAGGGCGGCATCGGTTTCGGCAAGGAGCTGAACGACTTTGCGATACTCGTCCCGCGAAAGTGACGCATCGCCACTGGAGTCCAGACTGCGAAGCCAGTTTAACGTTGATTCGGGTGGCAGTCCTGAGCCTGCTTCAATCAACTTGTTTAAATCTTCTGCCGTCAATGATTTTGCGTCTGCTTGATTGCGGTCATCAGGTGCATCGCTGTCACGGGAAAAGGATGACGTTGAATTTCGATGGCTCGTCTGGACAGCCTGTAAGTGATGTAGTCGATTCGGTGAATCGCCGGGCCAGACCCACGGATCAGAAAATTTGGGATCGTTGATGAAATGCTCATCGCTGAGCGTTTTCAAAAACGCAATCACCGCCTGCTTCTCGTCGTCGCTGAGCTGCATTCGGAACACGTTACTGGAAACGAGCGGATGCCGTTGTACGCCGGTACTGTAATGTTCGATGACTTCCTCAAGCGTTGCAAAGCGGCCGTCGTGCATGTAGGGCGCCGTGAACTCAACATTGCGCAGTGATGAGGACTTGAACAGACCGGTTTCGCTGAGGTCGAAGGTGATGTCGCCGCGGCCCGTGTCCTGCGGTGTGGCGGTCGCATCGACGCCGTTGTTAAGCGAGCGAAACAGGTCGAAGTGGGCCATCTGCGTGTCTCGGGCCGGACGATGACAGACGGCACAATGGGTCAGGAACAGCGACTTGCCATGATTCTCGGCGCTGGTGAAGTTCGCGAAATCCTCGGCCATCGAATGGGCCTGGGCCGCTCCCGCGTCGTATTTCGATTGATAGGACAGCATGGATCGAACAAACTGGGCCAGTGCTTTGGCGATTCGATCACGGTCGATTTGATGATCTCCAAACGCCGCCTGAAATAACGATGGATAGTGTTTGTCGGATTTCAGGATTTCAACGACATCGGGTAATCGGTGCCCCATTTCGACGGAGCTTTCAATCGGCATCAGTACCTGTTGTTCAAGTGTTCCGCCTCGTTCGTCCCAGAAAGCCCCCGTCCGCATGAAGCGCAGGTTGACCAGGCTCATCGCATTCCGGTCAACGAGGACGCCCTCGTGCCCGGGGCTCAAGGGACGTGGATCGGAGAATGCGTGTTCCTGGAAATGGCATGAACCGCAGGAGATGGAGTTGTTGATCGACAGTCGCGTGTCGTAAAACAGCACTCGGCCTAACGTCGCACCGGCGTCCGTCAAGACATTGTCTTCAGGCGTTATGTCGAAAACCTGAGCCTGTGGCGTGAGAAAATGCTTCGGCAACGGAAGATCGGCGTAGCGATCAGGAGTTTGAGGAAGCTCAAGTCGCGGAGCGTCCTGCAACTCCTGACCGTCTGCGAACCTGATACCGCAGTGCGAAGCCGTCAGTATGAGAAGAACGGTTAAACGAAAAGGTGTCTGCATCAGGCGCATTCTATCAAAAATGGATCGGACGACCGCGTAACGCGCTACGCACCGGTTGGTGTGTTACGCGGTCGCTGGACTCACTGGGAAACTCCAACGCCATGACACTCTATTCGTCTGGCTATTTTCTCTGGAAGTATCGACCGCTACACACACCCTACTAAAAGGACGAAATGAATTCCGCCTTACAGCCTACCACAACGTAGTTACTTCGCCGCCATCTCGAGTGACCAGTGCAAATACGGTATCGACTTCGGTGCTGTCGGGCAGAAACTGCACCGACGCATCGCACAACAATACATTAGCACCCCCAGGATGAAACGAATAGATCGCTTGATTGTTGTTGCAGTTGACGACGGATTTCCAGGTCGATGGGTTATTGTTGACGGCCAACGTGATATTGTCATCCTGATAGGCCCGTAGCGCCATCGTCTGCAGCCCCGCCCATGCCGACCAGCCGGGTTGCAAGGTTTGTTCGCCATTCTGTTGGGAACCTCCTCGAATGAAGAGATCAGGTCGCCCTGAAAGTTCGGTCACAAGAATGGTATGCGAAGTCCCATCAAAAATCTCCGCCATCCGTGTGAGCCGGGAGTCGGAGAGAGCCGCATTGGCGGTAAAGCCTTGCGAATTGGTTGCCGTACTGCCGCGAACGTAGTAGTCGCCCGCCGCCCCGTAGCGTCTCGGTTCGATAATCTGTGCCGGTGTCGGGCCGACTGCCATGGCAACCATTCGCCCGTAGTTGGGGGTGGTAGGGCAATTGAAAATCGGCAACGTGATCGACACGACCGGCAGATTGTCTTCCGCAAAATAGGACTGATTGAAATCGTAGAGTGCCGCCATGTTGCCCTGCTCGATGTAGGGCAACAGGTCGATGGCATAGCCATGCTGGATCTGCTGGGCCAAGGGAAGCCCCGCACCTTTCATCGTTCGATGTGGCGGGAATCCCATCCTGTTGCTCTCGTGATTGTGAAAGGCGATCCCGATTTGCCGAAGGTTGTTTTGGCATTGAGTTCGGCGAGCCGCTTCACGGACTTGTTGAACGGCCGGCAGCAACATCGCGATCAAGATTCCAATGATCGCGATCACGACCAGTAGTTCTACCAGTGTAAAGCCCTTGTTTTGACGAGAAATGATTATTTGAGAGGTCATGTTTTCCTGGTTTTTGATAGGTATAGTCAGTTGTGGCGGGGCGCCGCTAAATGGATACGACCCGCAGAACGTGGATATTCAGCAATTGACATGCCGCAAGATGATACTGAGACAACATGTTCCTGATTTGAATGGCAGTGTATTTGAAACAACGGAGTGATTCAAAACAGAGCTGTCACTGCTAAAATGAGATGTCGATGGAATCGGCGCGGTGTCGATCTGTGCGGCAGGATCTGTTTTTTTGTCGCTTGCCTGCGGGTTTGCGTTCAACGATAATTGGCGAACTCTCCCGATCTCCAATCTGGCCTAGTGGAAATCATAACCCGAAGCGTAAGCGAGGGAAGAAACGCGGTCCCTCGCTTACGCTTCGGGTTATGATTCGAATATTATCAACAGTGATAGCTGAGAAATCCACCAGTCCACCCCCCAATCCCGAACCCCCAATCCCGAATGTCGAACATGCTGGTGATAGACGACGAACCTTCCATCTGCTGGGGGCTGGATCGACTTGGCCGGAAAATGGGACTGGAGGTCACGGTGGCATCGTCTGCAGAACAGGGCTTGGCTGCGGCGACGCGTCAGCCTCCCAATGTCATCATGCTGGACGTTCGACTGCCCGGTATGGACGGCTTGACGGCGCTGGATCGATTTCGTGAATTGCTGGGTGAAGTCCCGGTCATTATCATGACGGCCTACGGAAGTCTCGATGTGGCTCTGCGCGCGACTCGTCCGGATGTTCATGAGTACCTGGTCAAACCTTTTGACTTGACGGATGCTGCCGATGCGATCAATCGCGCCCTGAATCCCGCTCGGGACGTCGATGTCGCGCCGGCGGCCGCGACGAAGGAGTACGGCTTGCTGGTCGGGCGTTCGCCGAAAATGCAGGAAGTTTTTCGCCAAGTCGCGCTGGCGTCGTCAGCGGATGTTCCGGTACTGCTGGTCGGCGAAAGCGGAACTGGCAAGGAGCTGGCGGCTCGCGAAATCCACGCGCACAGTAGTCGCAGCCATCAACCTTTTGTGGCGGTCAATGTTGCCGCGCTGACGCCATCACTGGCCGAGAGCGAGCTTTTTGGACACGTTCGGGGCGCATTCACTGGAGCAGATCAAAGCCGACCTGGTTTGCTGGTGCAGGCTCATGGTGGCACGTTGTTTCTCGATGAGGTGGCTGAGATTCCGCTGCCCGTGCAGGTGAAGCTGCTGCGGGCGCTCGAGCAAGGCGAGGTATTGCCGGTGGGAGCCTCGCGGCCGGTGCCGGCGCGTTTCCGCATTATCTCGGCCAGCCACCGCGATTTGACCAAGCTGATCGAGCGGGCCGAATTTCGACTCGACCTCTACTACCGGCTGGCAGGTTTTCGAATTGACTTGCCTCCGCTTCGCGAGCGGGCCGATGATATTGAATTGCTGGCAAGCCATTTCCTCGCTGGCGTCAAATTCGGTGGGCAAGTTCCCGCCGCTGGCATTTCAGCTGAGGCGATGACGGAATTGCGGTCGCGAACCTGGCCGGGGAATGTTCGGGAACTTAAAAGTGCCGTCGAGCATGCCTGTTTGATCGCACGCGGAGGGTTGATCGAGCCGCAACACCTGCCGGAGGCGACCAAGTTGTCGCCGCGAAATTTGAGCGCGATTCCGGACGGTTCGGTTGAAGAGTTGCAGCGGCTGATTGATCACTGGGCTCGCCATCAATTGGCTTCCAGCCAAGAGAATGATGATTTGTATGAGCAGTTGATCCGGTTGGTCGAGAAACCGCTTTTCGCAGCAGTACTGGAACATCATCATGGACAAGTCGCCACCGCCGCGCGCCAACTCGGTCTGCATCGAACGACGCTTAAACGAAAGCTGGAAGACGGACCATAAATACGGTCTGACCATTTTCCCGCTTCCAGCCCAACTCTCCGCGTGCCGTTTTCACGATTCGCTGGCACAGCGCCAACCCCAATCCAACCCCTTCCGGCTTCCCGGTCACAAACGGTTCAAATAATTTGGGCCGGAGTTCTTCGGGCGGACCGGCTCCGTTGTCGCGGACGGTGAATTGGACTTCGTCGTCGTTGACGCTCAACTCGATCCAGACTTCCGCCGGCAGGGCGTGGTGCTTCTGTTCGTGTTGCGACGCAGCCTCGATGCCGTTATTGATCAGGTTGATGAACAACTGCTCGCAATCATCGGCGGTTACATTCACCATCGCCGGATCGGTCAGTGGTGGAACATGCAGCTCGACGCCGAGATGTTCTGCGGTGGGTTTGAGCAGCTCGATGGTCGAACCGAGAATCTCGGTGGCATTGCATTGACGGGCAGGAGCGGCAGCCTGTTCGGATGATTCACACATCGAGAGGTAGCGGCGGATATGATGCTCCATCAAAGCCAGTTGTCGCATGGCGACGCGATGACTTTCGTTGTCGGCCATCGTTTCAGGTTGAAGCTGGAGCGCCATCTGGCAACCGGTGACGCAGTTCCGCAGGTTATGAGCCAGTCCTGCTCCGAGTTGAACCAGCGTTCCCAGTTTTGCATTTTGAACCGCTGCTTGTTCATGGCGTTCGAGATCCTGAAGCAACTGGTTGAATGAAATGCCAAGTTGCCGGATCTCGGATTGCCAACTTTCGGTTTCAATGGATTGCCGCGAGCCTGAAGATGCTTGTTCCACCTGACGACGAAGCGCATCGACGGGTCGCGAAACGGCCGAAGCCACAATCCAGGCCAGAATCCCGACCAGCGGGATCACCAAGGCAGCCGCCAGCAACGGCATTTGAGCGGCCTGCCACCAGGTTTGCCAGCGAGATTCACGCGGCAGCAGAATGTGCAGGTTTTGCGGTGCTCCGGTTTGTACGACCGGCACAGTGCGCAGCGAGTAAGCGGTATTGTGAAACGTCACAAGGTTCGCAGAACGGGCTTGATCGCGGATGGCGGGGTCAACCAGACGCTGAAATTCCGGATCGGTGGCCACGGTGATTTTGCCGCGTTCTTCGAGTGCGAACTCGGCGCTCGAAAGCTTTTTCAAATCGGTCAGGATTCGCTCGGTCAGCGGGAATCGGGATTGGCCCAGCAGGGTCGAGATTTGATCGAGTTGAAGCTGAACGGTTTGTTCGTTCCGTCCGATGGCCGTGCGCACGTTGAGGAACGTGATCAGCGCCGTGGCAAGCAAGATCAGTGCAAACGTGGAAATCAGAATTTGGAGTCGTAGTGGCATCGGCGGCACGCGAGTGGGATGACCCCGGAATCAACGGATGGATCATTGTAGAACCATTATCCTCCATTGTTCAGCGCGCCGAAAGAGATGGGAGATCGACTAATGCCGCCGGATTTTATCCGGCGGATCGTTATCATCAGCCTGAAAGATTCTCCCAATAAAGTTAAATGCCGCCGGTTTATAACCGGCGGATAGTTACCATCGACCTTGCGGAGACTGCACTCTGCCGTCGCGCCTGCGCCGACCATTGCTTGTTTGTTCAAGCTCCCGTCCATGGGTTACTGTTCTTGATTAGGCGAGTACCAACGAGTGAAGGTCGGCTTCGGCTTGCGGCTATTTATGGAGTGCGGGACTCTTGTACCGCTTTGGATATTTGGATTTCATCGGTGGTCGAAACCGTCCGAAGCCATAGAAACGATAGCGGGACAAGAGTCCCGCACTCCATAGAGGTTAAACTCAATGCCGCTAAAGTTCCGGAGACCTCACCCAGTGGCAGCCGCTTGGCGGCGCAAATGGGGCGGCTTACATCGAAAAAAGGCAAGCTGTTTAACGCCCCATTTGCTCTGCGGCGCGGTTAAACAAAGGTGGTTGGTTTATTCCAGAACGTCTTGTGGCTGTGCCGGGCGAGGAGCTTCGGCGGGCTTCGCTGGCTGAGGAGGGTTAGGGTATAGTCTGTCACCAGAATTGGGGGCAGGGTTACGGCCGTAAACCGGAATAGAACTGGGGTCAAAGTGAGGATCGTTAGAGATAACTCTGACAGTAGGATTGGGAGCTGAAAGGCCGGACGAGGCACCACCGCGAACAGCAGGGGCTGAAGGCGCAAATAGACTTTGCCCCGCAGATGCGCTACCATGATTGTCCGAGAACCAAACGGTTCGATTACCGGTGTTACCTTCCGGCCAGCCCAAACCGTCGGCTTGGGCGAGAACCATTTCCAGCTTGAGCTCCACCATGCGCTCTTTGGCATCTTGCCGATTTTTCAACTGTTCGCGAAGCTTGGCAAGTTTTTCTTCGAGTGCGACCAGTTCCTGCTCTTGGGCTTTGAGGAATGTGTCGTAGTGTTCCGAAAGAGCTTCAGCAACCGCTTGTCGAGCGGTTTCTCGCTCCTCACTGGATGCCTCGGCAGCCCGGTATTCCTTGATGGCGGTGCCAAGTTTGTCTCCCGCAGAAGGTTGAAACTGGGGCAGGTTAGGCAACGCTCGTGCAACTTCTTGTTGCTGTTGCTGAACTGCAAAAAGGTGGCTTGCTAGCGCTTGTTCCTTCTGGAGATTGGTTTCAGCCAACTCAGCTTGCCGCTGTTTGAACGTTCTTTCAACATCCATGAGTAGACGAGCTCGCGTTTCGGCTTGTGCTTTGGCTTCCGTTTCCTTGGCCAAGCGATCTCGTAGTAAACGTATTTCTGCTTCATCGGCTGACCGTTGAGCAGCGATCGTTCTTGCTTCCGTCGTTTGATCTCTATCTTGGGCGCAAGCAGTGTTTGCATACACCGTAATCGCAAGACAAGAAACAACAAAAAATCTAATAGTTATCATGGTTTACCTTTCAAAAAGTTCACAAAGGGTTAATCATTGTCAATCACAACCCGAAGCGTAAGCAAGGGACGACATCATCAAGCTGGAGCATTCCCTCGCTTACGCTTCGGGTTATGATGAATTTTCCTACCAGCTACGAAACCGGCTCTCATACGATTCAATCTCTGTCTTCAGGTTCTGAATTTCGCCAGTGAGCGGGTGGCTTTCACTTCCGTCAACACTCCAGCCTCCAGTTTCGGTTTGCTGCTGCCAGTTTCGGTCGGTTTGGTCGAATTCGTGGTGAAGCCGAATGACTTGAGTTTGTACCTCATGGAGATCTTGCTCAAGTTCGCTCAGGGCCTGATGGCCTTCGAACCATTTTGCGAACCTCATGGCGTTTGACGAGATAGTCTCATTCTGGCCGGATGAGCCCGCGATGACGATCATACGTTCGCCGGGAGGCAGCCCATCGAGCGGACTTGCCGCAACAGCGGGATGGTTGCCGATCGCTGCGTTGATGGTGGGTGTTTTTCCTTTGCGATTCGCACCGAATAGAAAACAGACGATGGCCACCAATACAGAGGCTGCAACGAATGTGGATGTTTGAATGGTTCGCCAACGTCGCTTCGACATGGGCAGCCGAGGACGCGATTGCGCATCGGGCTGCTGAAGATGAGCCAGATAGTGCTCGAGCCAATCTCCCAGTTCGGTTGCGGATTGAATTCGGTGAGCGGGATGTTTCTCAAGCAGTCGGCCAATCAATTGCGACAAGGGGCGTGGAATATCCGGATTGATCTGGCAAGCGGGTTGATGCGGATCGTTGGCAATCTTGCTCAGCACGGCCAGCGGTTGCGAGCCTCGAAACGGAGGACGCCCCGTACACATCGCATACATCACGCTGCCCAGAGCAAACAAATCCGAACGCCCGTCGAGCGACTCGCCACGCGACTGTTCGGGCGACATGTATTGTGGGGTTCCGGCCAGCACTCCAGTATGGGTCATACTGGCATCGTCCATCGCGCGGGCCAAGCCAAAATCCGTCAACTGGACTCGTTCGATTCCCTGATCGAGCAGGATGTTCGCCGGTTTGACATCGCGGTGGACAAGCCCCTGAGCGTGGGCCGCTGCCAGTCCCTTTGCGATCTGCATCGAAATCCGCAGTATTTCCTTGATCTCCATCGGGCCGGTGTTCTCGATGCGTCGCTGCAACGTTTCGCCGCGACAGTACTGGGTCACGATATAGGGGCTGCCTCGCCATTGAGCGACGCTGTAGATCGGCAGTACATGGTCATCGACGACGGCTGCGGCGGCCTTGGCCTCGCGTGCAAATCGTTTGCGAGCGGCGGCAGACTCGGCGAGATGGGGAAGCAACATCTTGATTGCCACAAAACGTTGAAGGGCCGGATCAAACGCCTTGAAGACGACTCCAAAACCACCTCGCCCGATGATGCCGACAATTTCATGCCCGTCGATGCGTCCCATTCGGTGGGGGTCATCCGTCGGTCCCAACATTTTCAAGATCGAATCGACGGACGCAGAAGTGGAGGTTGCATTTTCCTGAAACCTGGATGATGTGCTTTCGTCGGGCGCCAGCAATCGGGCTGCCACCGAGTTGTCCAGCCACGGAGACTGGGAGTGCTGCTGGAGCAGCTCAAGGCAGTTGGAACATTGATCGACATGACGCTCGAGCTCTTCAAGTTGCTGCGGCGTGAAATCGCCCGAGGCAAGCCGCTCAAGCTCATGTTCATTCAGGCATGTAAAGTTCGATTGCATGGTGGGGTACTGAATTTACGGGTCCATGAAACGGAATGAGTTCCGTTCTACGATTTCATTTATTTTTTCCTTCAGCCGGGACATCACCCGAAATCGGGCGACGTAAATCGACCCGGCTGATTTTCCGGTCGAACGAGTTACGTTGGTGATGGGCTGTCCCTCGACCGCTGTTTTCCAGAAGACGTTCCAGGTTTCTGGTGTGAACTCGTTGCGAATCTGGTCGGCGGCACAGCGAAAAATTTCGAGACGGGTTTCGTTTTCGAACTCTTTCGAGGTGCTGTCGGCGTCCGGTAGTTGGTGGAGCATTTCAAAAACGGAGGACGAGCCACTGGCCGCATCGCGAGGCCGTCGAGAGAGGTGCTTGGTGATAGCGTTGCGGGCAACGGTGCTCAGCCAGGCTCTGAACGGCGGCTGGTTTGGGTCTTCCTGCCAGCCCTGAATCGCTCGAGAGATGGACAAGAAGATCTGTTGCATCACATCCTGTGCGTCGGCGTCCTGAAGGCCCCGATTGCGAGCCATTCGCAAAACCACTGGCTGATAGATCGCCAGAAACTCTTCCCACGACGCCCCATCGCCCAGCGCTTGGACGCGCCCGATGAGACTGTAGTTGGTTTCTGGAAATTCTCTCATACTCATATCATCCTGGAAATTGGGAGATCTTACAGCAATTTTTGCCATTTTTTTATTCAATTTGCGCAAACCGCAGGTGCGTTGGCCGGTGAATCTTTCGAACGAGAGGCACAGGGGGATTTGCCGGAGCGCGAAGATTGGTGATGCTCTATCTGCTTCTAACCCGAAATAAGCCACAGCGGGTTGACAGGATCGCCGCGCCATTCGGGTGTGCTTCGACTTTCTGGCGACTCACAGAACGAACGAAACGAACGGTAAAATGGACCCCATTCGGGGTAGGGCTCAACTCGTTTCAATCTGTCTGCCGTATCAATCAATAACGCACGATCGGTGCCCTCAAAAATATCCGGGAACTCGCATGTATGCTGCGCTCCGAGCCATCGCAGATTCCGCCAAGGATAGCCCGCAAGTCGCGCGAGTTGGCTTCGGATGCGGTTGAGCAATGCCGGATCGGGAATCGGATCGAGGATCATCATCAATTCGATCCGGCGATGCTGACGCGGATCGGGAGAACTGAGTTCAACGAATGGCTGCGGGCACAGCGACATGCCTGCCGTGGACAGCATGATCTGGTTCTCGCTTGAATACTGCACCAGCCCGACCGGTGGAAAGGATTCTTTTTCGATCTTGAAATACTGACGTTCAATGGATGAGCTGGGCTGTGAATCGCCAAAAACAGATTGATCCAGATAGTTCAGCCACTGGTCGCGGCACTCAATGAACGGATCGGGCAATCGGGAAAATGAATCCCAGAACTGCTGAGCGCGGTCGATGCCTTGTTGCAGTTTCGGATTTGGCGGCATGGGGGACGCGATCACGCTTTCCACAGCGCAATCCGCAGCGTATCCGTGGAAGCCGTTTTCTCCGCTCCAAGGAGGAATGATGGCAAGCGTCTGTTGCGAATCACCACTGGGCGATACTAATGTTTCCACGAGCGCCGCACCGGTGCCTTCTTCGAACCAGATGATTTTCAACTGATCGCGATCGGGCAGCGAGCCGGGCTGGTTCGATTTCGTATGGTTGCGAGGAAGAAGAACCGGCCTGCCTTCGATGAGATCGTTTTGGTTGATCACATACGGACCCTGAACCAGATTTCGAACCCAACAAGCCTTGGGGGGTACATTCGAATGGGGCTCCCGCGGGATCAGGTACATGTAGACCGACTGCCCGTCCTGCTGAACAATCGCATCCATGTTTCCATATGGAGAGGTTTCGAAATGAAGGATTTCAATGTCGGCCATTTTTGGAGGGATGAGGGATGAGGGATGAGGGATGAGGGATGAGGGATGAGGGATGAACGCGGGCAGGTTTTCGGTTGGGCTATGTTATTCTAAGATAGGGATTCCTGAAACGAATACAGTAACACAGAGGTACGATCAGGCGTAGCCGTTGGAACCGCTTGCGATTGATAGAATCTGATGAAACAGCCTGACCCCAAGACGCCGCCCATTATTCAGTTTGCCGATACGGAAGCGGCTATCACATCCGATGCGCTTGACAAGACTTATTCCGACGGGCTGATTTTCAAGCGGCGTTTTCACGCGCTCAAGAATGTATCGTTTAGTGTTGGCAAAGGAGAAATTTTTGGACTGCTCGGCCCCAATGGAGCCGGCAAAACGACGTTCATCAAAATTTTGCTGGGCATCATTCGGAAATCGGGTGGGCACGCCACGTTGATGGGGCAGCCCGCCGGTAGTCAGGCGGGGCGACGATTGACGGGCTATCTGCCAGAGCATCTGCGCATCGCGCCGCACTTGACCGGTTATACGGCACTCGAGTGTTACGGCAATTTGAGCAATGTTCCCACGTCCGTAGTTCGCCAAAAGCAGGACCACTTGCTCGAACTGGTGGGGTTGGCAAGCCGGGCCAAGGACCGCTGCCGAAAATATTCCAAGGGGATGTTGCAACGGCTCGGGCTGGCGCAGGCGTTACTACACGATCCCCGCTTGTTGATTCTGGATGAGCCGACGGACGGACTGGACCCGCAAGCCCGCGCCGAGATGAGGGAGACGATCCGCCGCCTGAAGTCAGAGGGAGTTACGATTTTCCTCAACAGCCATTTGCTACAGGAAGTCGAAATGATCTGCCAGCGCGTCGCCATTCTGGACCAAGGTCAGTTGCGATACTGCGGTACCGTTCGCGAGATCGGAGATTTTGTAAAATCGGCAGCGGGATCAAGTATGGATGAAATTGGAATCTCCGTCGATGTCATCGGCGATCCGGAAGCGATCCATAATAGCTTTGCCGACCAGAGTTTCCAAATCACGTCGCGAGGTGAGGATGGTTCGTTTTCCGTTTCCCTATCGCTTTCGGATCAAGGGGCCGTCGATCAATTGGTCGATCGGTTGCGAGGCAATGAAGTCAGTATTCGCTCGCTGTCGCGACAGCAGGTGACACTGGAAGATGCGTTTTTGAAATTGGTGGGGGACACCAAAAATGATTAAGCCGCGCTGGTGTGTTTCGCGGTTGCGGCTCAGTCGGGAAATCAACTGTCTCCCGAGCGTTTGAAATCCTTGAAGAACATTGACTTGATTCAGCCGCTTCACACACCCTACACCTAGAACTAAAAATTCATGCGACCCTATCTTGCGATTATTAAAGACTCGTTTCGAGCGGCATTGGCGTCGCGCGTGCTGTTCGTGTTGTTGCTGTTGATTACGCTACTGTTGTTGGCACTGGCTCCGCTGCACGTTCGAGAAACGCTGGACTGGTATGTCAGTGGCGGTGCCGTTCGGAATTGGAATCAACTGCCTGATACCGTGGTTCAGCGGCGAGAATCCAGTCAATCGGTGGAGCGTATCTGGGAGTTGCTTTCGCCGGAAATACAGAAAAGGCTGTCGGCGATACAGAGCCAAGCGGACGAAAATCCAGCGCAGCCCGAAACCTCGGTTCAGCAGGAAGATACGGTGCAGGATGAAGGTGAGGATCAAGGCGCCGTTGTTGATGCTGGCCGTCCGGATATCGAATCATCGCAATCAGCAGTGGAACAAAGGAGACTCTCCGGCGATCTGCTCGAAGAGCTCAATGAGGTGATCGAGAGACGCGATTTCTATCGTTCGGGTGACTGGGAGCGGGAGTCACTGCATCCGGAAGCCCGCCAGTTGATTGAAGAAGGCGTTGAAACCTTGAGTGAAGTCCGAATGAAACGGCTGAACCGACTGCTGGTGGCATCCGCGCTCAGTCCAGAAATTGATCCCGGCAATCCGTCTGCGTTGGAGCTATATTATGCGATCTGGAAATTCCCGGTTCCGATTTCGTTGACCCATCCGCAGTTTGCTCAGGTGTTGACGTCGATTCTGCCGTATTACTTCGACAAATTTGTTTTGTCGATCGGGTTGTTGGTCGCAATCATCGTGACGGCAAATCTAATCCCCGATACCTTCGAGCCAGGTTCGCTCAACCTGTTGCTGAGCAAGCCGATTTCACGATGGGGGCTGTTCACGGCAAAATTCTTTGGCGGTTGCGTATTCATTGCACTCTGTGCCGCATATCTGTTTGTCGGCGTCTGGTTGTGGCTGGGGCTTGCGATGGGAATCTGGGATCGAGCGACGCTGTTCAGTATTCCGCTCTATATCATCGTGTTTGCCATTTATTTTTCGGTGTCAGCGGTCATTGGACTGATTTGGCGCAGTCCCATTGTTTCCGTGATTCTGACGCTGATCTTTTGGGTTGCCTGTTTTTCGGCAGGAATGCTGTACGGAGTTTTCGATACGAAGATGGTCAACGATGAGATTTGTGTCATCGTACCGGCTACGGATCGAGTTCTGACGGTCGATATGATGCAACAGATCAGTAGCTGGGACGAGTCGAAACGGGAGTGGAAGAACCGGTTGAGCCGTGAGTTGGAGGGAGAGGAAAAAGTGGCTATGGTAATGACATCTTATACGGTGAAAATGCGTGATGTGGGGGAGAGCATGAAGAATTCACTCCGGCCCGTTTTCGATCATCGCAACAATCGTGTGTTGGCCACTCAGGCCCCGATGATGCTTCCGTTTGTTCGCAGCAATCCGCTGCTGGTCGCTGGAGTGGATGATCTGAATTTCAAACCGATCGGTCATCTTCCGTCGGGCACCACCGCAGTGTACGAAACGCAAACCGGCATGGTGGGCGTCACACACCGAGGCAAGTTCTTCAAGCTCAATCAGGCCGAATACGGGGCCGCGTTCAAGGAGGCTCATGACAGTGCAGGTTCCGCTCGCGCCGCTACCGATGGCCAGAAGCAAGAGACCGCGCGCAAATTGTTTGATCCTGCCGGCCCGGCGGAGGCATTCGAGATCGGGAACCGCCATCAGGTCGATTATTCGTACAGCCGCGATGAGTTTGTCATTTACAACCACGGTGTCGTCAAGGTTTATGAGAATCGGGGTGATTCGTATCAGCTGCGTCTATCGCGCGAGTTGCAACTTGAGTTTAAACCGAATATGACGGCGATGGTTGCGTTTGGTAAAGATCAGATCGCCATTGCGTTCGGGAACGGACAGGTGGATCTATTGAGTGCCAGCCGGCTGGAATCGATTCAGTCGCAACAACCGGAGCGTCGTTCCGGTGTACGAGAGATCGCCAGCTCTCCCGATGGAAGATATTTTGGAGTGATGTATCGAAACGGCAATCTGTGGATTGCAGACAGTCAAGACCAATCCCGATTTTCGAAACGAAATCTGGATGGACAGGGGCAGGTTTGCGCGTTTGCGTTCGGTGAGAACGGGCGCTGCTGGATTGGATACGATACGGATCGAGTGACCGAACTGGATTTGGTCAGCGGCGCGCGCCAGAACCGCTTGGTCCCGGGCAATGGCCTGTTCGCGGGGCTTTATCGCTGGTTGATTCGGCCGTTGTATCGTGTCTTTCCCAAGCCGGGTGAATTCTACAAAGTCGTTTCTTACCTGGCCGCTTCAGGGGATGCGGCCACCAACAAGGACGTCGATCTGAACCTGATGCAACCGATTGCCAATCCTTGGTCGCCGCTGGTCAGCGGAGTGGCGTTTATGGTCGGGATGCTGATGGTGGGATGTGCGATTTTCTATTTCAGGGATTACTAAGTTTCCAACCCTCCTACTTTTCCAGATCGGAACTGAAAGCATAAACCTTTGCGAAGGCAGCTTTTTGAACCGTTTTCTGATTTCTGCGTACAAAAACCCGAACTGTTTACCGTCCAGTGGCTAGATTTGCTGGCAAAAACACGCGTCGATGGATTGTGGTCGTGTTAACGGTGGCATTGCCTGAATTTTCAGAATTTTTTTCCGAATTCATTTCAGGCTTGCCCAGATGTGACACAAGGCGTTGCGATGATACTTGCGTTGCAAACGAACCCCTTTTTCTGGAGACCCCAATCATGGCTAAATTTTATCTCGAATCCGCCGACGTACGTTTCATTGTGTGTGCCGCTGACGTGGAAGGGGCCGCTCTCTGGGCGATGCACCGAGTCATGGACCGAATGATCGACGCTTACGAAGCCGCCAAAGCCGAATGGTACGATGCGGATTTCGATGACGAACTTGAGAACCATCCCCTATCGGGCAATGCCGCGCTCGGAATTCCAGAAGCGATTCCCTACGACGCGATGCTCGAAGGGCTGGTTCAGTTCGACGAAACGATCCGAATCAGCGAGATCGGATTCGGACGCTGTGAAGCGGCCGAACTCAGGACCGAAGAAATTTTCCACAAATGGCGCCAGTTGATGCTGGCCGTGGATCGGCTTCATCGGAAAGATGAGTAGACCCTAATCCCCGACCCCCACATCCACGTTGAACGATTTCATCATCAGGTCCATTTCGTTCTGCTCGTGTTGGGCGAGTGCTTGACAGAATAGGTCGAGCATCTCGGCCAGCCGTGAAACGGAGTAGGAGCATTCCTGATAGACAATTTGCTCGCTGGTTTCGACGATATCAACGAACTGCAAATAAAGCCGACTGTGCTCTTCGGCAAGCTCAGCGGCTTTTTTCGTCATGGCCGGATTGGTGTCCGTCGCGTTTTTGACGAAGCCATAAAACTCTTCGAGCGCAAAATACGTTTCCAGCTGATCTCGCAAACGCGAAAGCAATTCGCAGGCTTCTCGCGGAGACGGGGCAGGGGACTGATTGATGCGCTGATAGACCACGTTCAGCAATTGCCGGAATTCCGAATCTTCCTTGATCTCTTTCAGGAACGGAATATTAATCGCAATTCCAGCCTGGGCAGCACCTGCCTGGCGAAAGTCTTTTTCTGACATCCAGGAACTCATCACAACTCCTCTCGGTTTGTATCCGACTGAGTGTTAGTCTAGTAGGTAGGTGAGTGTCGCCTTTCGCTCTGCGAAAGCCTCTTCTCTACTTTCGCGGAGCGAAAGGCGACCGTGATTGGTCGAGCGTTCCTACCTCCGACCAATCCTAGCATTTTCCGTCTCACCCGTCCAACTCACTCTTCCCTGCAACCGCAATGCCAATGAACCCGATAAAACCGCACGGCCCGTGGAAAATCCGGAAAACAGACGAAATCTATCGCGATTCGTTCATCGAAGTCATTCTGGATCAGGTCGTTCGGCCGGATGGGCGAGATGGACAGCATGTCGTGGTATCGCTCAAACCGGGTGTTTGCGTGCTGGCGATCGATTCGAGTGACCACCTTTACCTGACGCGTGAGTTTCACTATGGAATCGGGCGCGAATCACTCGAAGCGGTCAGCGGCGGCATTGAGTCGGGTGAAGCAGGTTTGATTTGTGCCCAGCGGGAATTGCGCGAAGAGCTTGGGATTGAGGCCGCTCACTGGGAGCATCTTTCTACCGTCGATCCCTTCACCACCGTCGTCGTTTCACCCACGCAGCTTTTTGTTGCACGCGATTTGTCCGAAGTCCATGCCGCTCCGGAAGGCACAGAGCAAATCGAGCGAGTAGTAATGCCGCTTTCCGCCGCCGTTGCGAAGGTCAGAGCCGGCGAAATCACTCACGCGCCCACTTGCGTACTGATCTTGTTGACGGCACTCGGTACATGAGTGTGAAATTATTCACACATAATAAAATTTCAGAATATGGAAATAATGTAGTGGCACATGGAATGCGGTCTTCTCGCCTTGTTCTTGCTCTTTAGGATTATTGTAACTGCCCACGACGAGCGAAAACGTTTAGCCGCAAGCCGTCGGGGGTTGTCGCCAGAAACATACTGCCACACCGAAATCATTTTATCGGCAACCCCCAAAGGCGCGCGGTGCATCGGGTTGCAGGTATTTTATTGGCAGGCAGGTTGAATACAGAGACTGCATTCTGCCGTCGCGCCTGCGCCGACCCTCTCTCGATCTTTCAGCTTCAACCATGAGTCGTCCTGTTTTTTTATGATGGCTGCATACGAATGGCGGTCGGCTTCGGCTTGCGGCTAAACGTTCCATCTGTTGGAGCAGAACAAGATCGCTGATTTTTCTCCCGCCGGGAAAAAAGTCGGTAACTAAACGGATTTTCAATCGTATGTATAATACAGGTTACTGTATACGTTACGATGGTAGAGGCAATTCATGAAGACACTTGACCGGCACAATTTCAATTCCCACAAATTCAACCACCGAAGCCTCGTTTTCGCCATCTGTCTGCTGGCCATGCTCACTGGGTGTTCGGGGGGGCATGAGGCCAACTATTCGGTGGCGAAACCGGCGCGGGATGAAGCTCCTCTGTCCAGACTTGTCAGCGATGATGGGACGGATGCAGATCCGTTGCACAATGCCGATCGAAAGATCATCTATACGGCCCACTTGAATATCGTGGTTGAGAATTTTGACGGGATCGATCAGACGCTACAAAGTCTGACCGGCCAGCATGAGGGCTATGTCCATTCGTCAAATCTGGATCGCCTGCGCGGTGAACAGCGAAGTGGCAGCTGGACTTTAAGAATTCCAGTCAGTCGCTACGACGATTTTCTGAAAGCAATCAATGGCCTCGGTGTCCCGGTGTCGCAGACTCAGGAAGCTGACGATGTCACGGAGGAGTTCGTCGATCTCGATGCGAGAATTGCCAGCAAGGAGAAGCTGGAAGAACGAATCGTGCAGTTGCTCGAACGCACGGAAGACAAGATACAACACGTGATCGAAGTGGAACGGGAACTGGCACGGGTTCGGCAGGAGATTGAACAGCTCAAAGGTCGATTGCGATATCTGACGGACCGTACCAGCATGACGACGGTCCATGTTGACATTCGAGAGGAGAGGAACTATCAGCCGGCAGAAGCCATGACCTTGTCCCAACGTGTTTCAACGTCTTGGGAAAATTCAGTGGAGCGATTCAGGATTTTCTGCGAAGATGCATTGGTGTTCCTGGTGGGAAATGCTCTGGTGATGGTGTCGGGGCTGATCATCCTGTTTTTCGGCTGGCTTGTGTTTCGCAAGGCCGTGAAGCGATAGTTTGCCGTACGCGGAGAGTAGAGATACTCAAAGCAGGCTTTTCGATGTTTCTGCCGTCTCGCTGAATTTTGCGGAAGTGCCTGACTTGCGTAGATTTTTGCTGGCAAAGTGCTGACTGGCCAATCCTTCGTTGAACGTGATTTGATTTAGGCGTTCTGTCCCCAGTTCGACGTACTGTTCGGACAACTCGAACGACAAAAAGCGGCGTCCCAGTTTCTTGGCGACTGCAATCGTGGTGGCACTTCCTGAAAACGGATCGAGTACGACGTCATTGGGGTTGGAGCAGGCCCGAATGATGCGGCCGAGTACTTGTTCGGGCATCTGGCATCCGTGAAAACCGGCCCGCTCGTGGAAGGTTCCGGCGACGCGCGGAATGTACCAGGTATCTTCGTGTTCCTGAAATCCGTTGGGTACGTCCTGCGGGCGCAGGATCCAGGTGTCGTCAGGAATCCGGCCCTTGGGGTTGGCTCGTTGGTCGTTGTAGATCAACTGCCGTGCCGAGGGAACGCGAACCTCGGGATCGTCTGCGTTAAACACGAAATTCGATTCGTCTTTGACAAAGTAAAACAGATGGGCGTGCGAGCGAGTGAACTTTCGTTTGCAATGCACGCCAAACGTGTAATACCAGATCACCCAGTTACGACAGACGAATCCCAGTTTCTTGGCCGCTACTTTCAGCTCGGCGGCGTACTCATCACCAATCGCCAGCCAGAACGTGCCGTGGTCGGCCAGCACGCGGTGGACTTCGCGCATCCAGGATTCCGACCAGGCGAAGTATTGTTCGTCCTGCAACCGGTCCTGGTATTGATCGTATTCATAGCCAATGTTGAACGGCGGGTCGGCAAACGCCAGATCCACGCAGCCATCCGGCAACTGCTGCATTCCGGCAATGCAGTCGGTATGATGAATGGTGCCGAGAAAAGGTTCGATTCCTGAGCGTGGCATGAGTTTGATCGTTTTAGTGTGAACGGCGGTGAAGCGGGGATCGAAGATACTGCTAAAATCAAAAAAATTCAACCGCTGACATCAAACAGACGATTTCTAGGTCGAAGCAGATTTTTGTCGGCCCGGAGATTTGCTAAAATCAGAACCTTCATCATCAAACGATCTTTTCACTGGATTACGTATAACCATGACTGAACGAACCAAGTTTCAGCAGAACATCATTCGCAAATACTATGAGAACCGCGACGGGATCGCGCTCCAGCGGGCACAGGAAATTGTGACCGACCTGTATTTGTCCGATGGAAAGAAGCGACAGAAGTACTGGGAGAGTCTGGCGCTGCATCTCGGAAAGCTGGGAGTCAAGGAGGATGTGATCAAGAAACTGATCAAACAGGATGACCCCCAGGCGGCCGCCCAATTGGTAACCAAGCTGGGCAAGGAATAGTATTCGTTTTACAATGAGACGGCCATGCTTTCTCAAAACCAGTACGACCGAATTCTTCCCCGATTAAGATTGACGCGGCTGGTCTATGCCGTGATGGGGCTGGGGATCGTTGCCGTCATGGCGGTGATTTCGATTCTGGTCGACTGGAAGCAACTCACGACCGAAGCGGGCTACACATCGTTTCTCGGCGCGCTCACGGGGTTGGTCATGTTTTGCGCATCGTTTGTCTTTCCCCGGCTGCTGACGCTTGATGCGGCGCAGATCGCCGCCCAGCTATCTCAGAAGCACCGCGCCACCCGCATTGATGACGAGCCGATCACCAAATTGGTCTCCGGCAATCTGATGTTATCAAAATGGATGGTCGTGGCGATGCTTGAAGGTGGCATTTTTCTCAATGGGATCACCTTCTTCATTGAGCACGCCACCATCTCCATTTCTGTCATCGTGATTGGGCTGGTGATTTATCTGTTCCGTTTTCCGCTGGTCTCGCGGCAGGTAGCCAGCGTCGAGCAAGGTCTGAAAGACGTGCAGCACGAGCTGGAGCTGATCGATATTCGCTGATCTCACCCAATTCTCTCTAGGTCGCCGGTTCGTTTCCTGCTAAAGTGCGTCGATCCGTTCGATATTTGCTAGCTGTTTCTGGAGATCGCGTACGATGAATCGGCGCACGATTTTATCTGTTGTTGTCGCATGTTTGCCATACCATTTTTCGACCTGCGCGAACGACAGGATTTCGCTCGAATCCAGCCCGCTGTCCTGGCAGCAGGATGCGGAGCTGACCGATGTTTTTTTCCACAACGAAAATATCGGCTGGGCTGTGGGTGTTCAGGGCGTGATCTTGCGGACGACCAATGGCGGTCATGACTGGAAAGAGATCGGTCAAGTCGAGGTCGCGGATGAGGTGCAACAGGATCTGTCGTTTCAACAGAAAATTCAGGCCATGCAAAGTGGGCTTCGCACCCAATCCACCGGCATTGCCGATGGGCGAAGCGGCGGGGCGGAACGCTACCGATGTCGATTTGAGTCGGTTCACTTCATTGATGAGAAAACTGGCTGGGTGGCCGGTGGCTACAACGTACCGTATCTGAATCACTCGCGCGGAATTGTATTGAAGACTTCCGACGGCGGCCTTACGTGGCGAAGAATCAAAAGCGTCTTCACGCCGCGACTGAAACGAATCTATTTTTCCGATCGAAGTCACGGCTGGGCGATCGGCGAGCGAGGAAACATGCTCGACAGCAGCATCTTCTATACCACCGATGGCGGTGAGACGTGGACTCAAGGACCACTGGGACCACCGCAGGGAGAGACCCGAAGTGTCAGTTTTCGCCATGGTGATATGACCGCTCGTGGTTTCGTTGCCATTTGCGAACAAGGGAAACTGGTTGGGGATACTGGGGTTAGAGAACGGACTGGAGATCCGCAACGGATGACGGATGCGGTCCTCCGAAAAATCAGGATGATCGATCCGCAGGCTCTCTGGTGCGTAGGCGATGAGGGTGCGGTCTGGCGGACGCAAAATGCGGGTGCCTCCTGGCAACCGCTGTCCGATGATCCGGCGTCTGCAATCCACCAACAGTTTCGCCAATTCGATTTTCAGGCGATCGGTGTTTCGCCGTCGAAAGTCTGGCTTGCCGGAAGTCCGGGTACCGTGATTTTTTCTGTTGACCGAACATCCGGTGAGATCCTCAGTCACTCGACCGGCACGACCACTCCGATCAACAGTTTACATTTTGCGGATGAATTGCACGGCTGGTGCGTTGGCAGTTTCGGCACGATCCTGGTGACTCGCGATGGTGGACAGAGCTGGCAAACCCAGCGCGGTCATCACCGCAGCCTGGCGATTCTGGGCTTGGCGAACGATGAAGCTTGTCTGCCCTTTGAGGCGATTGCTCAATATGCTGGCGAAGACGACCGCCTGATGGGCACCGCCGTCTTGATCGGCTCGGCTTCTGCCGTCGCGGGCCAGGCCATCGAGCGACTTGGCGGGATGAACCTATCCATGACGATCCAGGATGTTCAGGAAGGAGTCAGCGAAGACCTGCGACTGGAGAGGATGGTTCGCATGATTCGTACACTCAAACCGAACGTCGTTTTGCTGGAGCCTGGTTCTCACTTAAGCCCCGTTTCAAATCGTCGCGAAGCCGGTCAAATGGACAGTGAATCGTTGGTGCGGACGGCGATCGCAAAAGCGGCGGATCGAAGTGCCTTTACGGATCAGATTGCCATCGCAAGGCTTGAGCCCTGGAGCGTGGATCGTCTGGCGGTGGCGTCGATGGGAGGAACCGTCACCTTGGACCCGCAGCGGATGTTGCTTCGCACGGGTTGCCTGCTGGAAGACAAGATTGCGATCAGCCGTGCGTTGATGAACCAGCCACTGTTTGCAACGGACCGAAAGTACTATCGGGTGGAAGCTCTGTCAACGATTCCCCTGACCCAGCAAAGCGATTTACTGAGCGGATTGGCATCATCGGGGAAACTGCTGCCTCAGCGAGCTTCCGATCAGCGTTTGCGGGGAAGCCGCAGTGCGATTGAACTGGCCAATCTCAAGCAGCGAAAGCTACTGGAGTTCTCGCGTTTCGAAGCCAGAAACGAAAACGATTTTCAGGTCTGGTATCAGCAAATCGATCAGTGGGTTGCGGGGCTTGATCCATTTGTGGCCGGCTGTTCCTTGGCGCAACTGGCGGAGATTTATCTGGAGCATGGGCGGACGGAGTTGGCTGCGAAGAGTCTGGAGCTGTTGATCGCTCGTGTGCCGGGCCACCCGCTCGAAGCCGCCTCGATGACCTGGTTGATCCGCTATTTTGGCAGTGATGAATTCGGCCGGTTCGAACAAAAAAGCCGGGCGTCGCACCCGTCGCAGGCCGGGCGTCTGGTCTCGGGTGGAGAAGCGGACCGTCGCGGCATACATGCCGCTTCACAGGCCCATACGGCACGGCAGGATGGCCAAACGATTACGGTCTGGACGCCGATGTCCGACGATACCGATAGTGGCGAGGGAGAAAACCCAATTGCGCTTGTTGATTCACAGGAGCCGACCGATCTGACTGAGATCCAAAGGGCGCACTATGAATTCTACAGCCAACGATGGCGTCGCGCCGGATATTACTTTACGCAGCTTGGGCAGCTCGATCCTGATTTGATCAGTCATCCCCAGTTTCAGTTGATCGAGGCAAAGCTGAAAAGGAAATTGGGCAACATTCCGTCCGCAGAGGCGACACTGAGGAAGCTGATTCAGTCTGACCGTGCCGAGGCAGAACTGAAACATGTGGCGCAGTTGGAGTTTGAGTTCGGACAAAAAGAGTCGGGAACTTCGGCGGAGTCGATCGGCTGTATGTGTGTGGCCCCGGGGGCTCGACCGGTACTTGATGGAAATCTCGACGAGCCGTTTTGGGAATTGGCGAAAGAACACGGTTATCATCAACGTGCGGTGCTCAATGAACTGGCCAACACTCCATCAAGCTTCTCCGCACCGCCGAAGGATGCGTTGATGTTTGCTTGCGATGGCGAGTTCTTGTATATCGGCTTGCAGTGTGCCAAGCTGCCCGGTCAATCGTATCCCGCGAGCAACGATCCCCGCCCACGCGATCCGGATTTGAGCTTTCGAGATCGGGTGCAATTCTGGATGGATATCGACAGTGATTTTCAAAGTGCTTATCGGTTCACGGTTGACTATCGAGGTTGGGGCGCGGAGGATCTCAATGGAGCCCATGGATGGAATCCGAAATGGTATATCGGCCAGTCACAGGATGAACATGTGTGGAGGATCGAGGCGGCCATTCCGCTGGAGGAACTGACTGCTGCTCCTATTGAAGCCGGTAAAACAGGCTGGTTGATCCGGCTTGACCGAATCTCCGGAGAAGGGGGCAACCGATGGCAGGCGGTTGGTGAAATCGCTCGTGAACCAACGGTCAGTGCCGTTACAAACAGGGTTGCGAAGAAGGGCTTGTATCAGAATTTACTGGCGCTGCCGACGGGGTTTGAGCGGTTTGAGTTTCGATAATAGCGCAACGTCAATAAGAAACTGTAGGCGGTATTGCGAACCAAAACGATGAGCTAGAACGTAGAACGTAGGGTGAAGCGGTCGTGTTGGCTATCGCGTTGGCAAACCGGAAGGGGGCGGGAGTCGTTTCTGTTGAAATTTTCAAGGGCCCCAAATCAACGTGTCGTTTTCTGCAATAGTGAGATATGCTTATTCGAAGAAACGACTCCCTCCCCCCTCATGCTCGAACCCTCGCAACCTTACGTGGAAGCCGCCACGACCCCTTCAGCGCCCCATCCTTCAACCCATGCCTCGTTCCCATCCTGTCATCCCGGTGCTTGATCTGATGATCGGCCAGATTGTTCTGGCTCGGGGAGGGAAACGGGATGATTACCTGCCCGTCAACTCGAAGCTTACCCGAAGTAGTCAGCCGCTCGATGTCGCCAAAGCCATTTTTCAGCAGACCAGCTGTGATACCATGTACCTGGCCGACATTGATTCCTTTGCCGGGGCGGAACCCAACTGGCGTGTGTTCAATCAGTTGCTCGACGCAGGTTTCAAACTTTGGATCGACGCCAACTGGCTCAAGAACGACCGTTGGTCGGAGATTCCAAACCGAATTCAATCGCTCGACCGACTGAAAGTCATCGTCTCGACGGAGACCATGAATTCAGTCGACGACCTGCGGCAGGTCGCAAGCCTCAAGGCGCACGGAATCGCTCCGATTTTCAGTCTGGACCAGATCGGAGAAGCGACGATTGCCAAAACGAAGGAACTGAGCGAAATCAGTCCGCTCGAATGGGTTCAACATGCGGTAACGAGCGGGATCGATGAACTGATCATTCTGGACCTTTCCAAAGTCGGCACGTCGAGCGGCGTCGAGGAACATCGGCCGATCTGTGATATTTTATACGAAATTAGAAATGAGTTGCCCGAGATCGAGTTGACGTCTGGCGGTGGCGTAAGATCAGCTGAGGACGTGAGTCACTTTCTCAAACTGGGTTGCGATCATGTGCTGGTGGCATCTGCGATTCATGATTGCCGGCTGACCCCTGCCGATATCGAAGCCTTGGCCCGCGAATCGTCGTGATGCTCGAATCGTTCAATCCCCGTACAGATTGATGACCTCACCGCCGCTAATCGTTGTCATGGCTTTCAGCTTTTCATTGGAAAGTTGCTCGATGCTCAAAGCATGTACGGAGGCATCGGCCATGGTGCATTGAATAAGATTTTCTCGCCAGTTACCTTTCAGTGCCGCCACCAGATCCTCGATGTCATCGACATTGAAATCAGCCGGCTGGGTCCAGTACACTGCGTGGTCTTGATTGGCTTCGACCAGCATCAAGGTATTGGATGTCCCATCGGTCAAGTCTCTGAAGGAGCGAGCTTGGTCGCCCTGGAAAAAAGCATTCTTGCCGTTGACACCCAGATAGACTGTTTTGCCTTCTTCCAGATTCAAGGAAGGATGTTTGAAGACATCGGGTATTTGGGCGATCAGTTCCTGGTTGTGTGGACTGTCCCAAGGTTCATCGTGATGAAATTGATTGTAAAGTTCCTGCTCATCAAGGAACGGCAGGATCTGGACTCGCCAACTCAACAACGGCTTGCCTTCGCTGTCGGACGTACAAGAACGTGGGAGTTTCAAGTAGGCCGACTCATAGTTGTGCATGGCAATCGCAAGCTGTCGCATATTATTCTGTGACATAGCTTGTCTCGAAGCGTGGCGAACTCGAACGACGGAAGGAACCATTATCGCCGCTCCGACACTTGCGTTGATCGACAATCCCGGCAAGGTCGTTCGTTCCACGATTTGCAATCCCTTTTCCGTCCGGTAAACGGCCAGGATGTTCGGCAGCACGCCATTGACGACTGCTTCGAGAGGAGGAAATGAATCCATCGCGGAATCATCGGCCATCATTCCGCCTCCCATGATCATGGGGACGACGGAATAAATCGTTTCGATGACGGCTTTCATGTCCAGATAGACAACCCCTATCGGCCGGTCCAGACCTCCATTGGAAGATGAATTAAACAGTGCCTGGATGCGAGGCGTATCGGAAAGCTTGCCGCCTTCGCGACTTGCCTTTCGTTTGTGGCTACTGATCGCTCCCGGATCAAGTCCCAACAGCAATTCGTTGTCGACTAATTGAAATGAAACCCCAGGGATCCCCATTCCCATTGCCGGGTCAAGCGGAAGAATCTGATATAGCGGTCCGTCGGGAGTATCCTCAATGTCGACTCCGTAATCTTCGGTCGCATCTTCAAACCCTTTTGCGAACAGGTCAAGCTGTTCCTGAAAAGCTTCCGGAGACTTGATGCGGAATCCCATCAATCCGGCGGCAAAGGGATTCACCATCGAAAGTTCTTGATAGAGATAGAAATAGTTCCCGAAGGACTGAATCACATCCTTTTCAAATTCGATTCCCCAAGTCTCGTTGATGTGCTGCTCAAAGGATTCGAAGTCATTGGCGGAATCGGCCGATTCACGGAATATCTTCCAGATTACCTCCGGAGCCAGTTTCAGGCCGACGGCGAGATGGGTCGAATCGGGAACCCCTTTGAGATCCTGGGTTTGCATGGGATCGATATCAAATGTTTTCCAGAAACCGGGCATCTCCTGGGGCAAATGCAATGAGATTCGCGAAACGGTTTCTTCTCCTTGATAGCCAAAGCTGCCAACGACTTTCTGGAGCGCGTCAAAATGCATCGCGTTGTACGATTCGCTCTCTGGCTTGGGCGCTGCCGCCATCAGTTGCTGGACGTCGACGGTGAGTACACCGAGCGTTCGATCCAGCGGCAACTCGGCTTGGATTTCCTGGTACCATTTTGGAGTGTCAGGTTTTCGAGCGGCAATCAGTCGGGCCAGTTCGCCTTGTCCGGTTGCGGCGAGAAGATGTTTTTCAAAGATACCAAATTCGGTGGGGTCACCATCGGAGTCGGTCGAGAAGAACTTTTGCCCGTTGATTTCGAATACAACGAAATCCTCTGGCGACCGTTCGACTACTTTCTGAAGCCCTTCGGCAATTTCGTTTTCGAGGTCACCCAGCCAGCATGCCAATTTGAGCTTGGGGTCTTCAAAGTGGGTGTTCTCCAGCCAGATTGCCCAAGGGTGCTTCATGAACAATTGCGGAAGATGCTTGACGATGTCGGACACGTCTTCCGGATCAGGTCCCGTCATTTGCTCCTTGATCCGATCCCAGCCGTTGGCCAGGGCATCCTGAATTTCGGGCTGGGCCAGCCATCGCTCCAGGCTGGTTCCCTCTGCGTTGGCTTCCAGTTGTCCCGTCATGGCCAGGCAGGCAACGACTTCGTCGGGAACGAACTGGACGACGCCCGGTTGTTGCTGCGACCAGAGCGTTTGACAGAAACAGCAGCACATTGCCAAAACCAGAAGTCCGGCGATATTGCGGAATCGAGTGAACATTGAAAATTTCCTCAAGAGTGATGGGGGACGTTTCACCCATTTTGACGGTATTTTTGCCGAACGCAAGGATCGACATCCGTTTTTTTCGTGGTAAGGCAAACGGCAGGTCGAGGGTTTGCCGAGTCTCTGGCCGTTCACGAGAGCCAAAACGTTTAGCCGCAAGCCGTCGGGGGTTGCCGCCGAAAAATACTGCGTACACCGAAATCACTCAATCGGCAATCCCCAAAGGCGCGCGGTGCATCGGGTTGTAGGTATTATATTGGCAGGCAGGTCGAATACGGAGACTGCATTCTGCCGTCGCGCCTGCGCCGACCATTTCTCGATCTTTCAGCTTCAACCATGAGTCGATCGGCTTTCTATGATATAGTTGCAAACGAATGGCGGTCGGCTTGCGGCTAAACGTTCTATCGCTCATCAATTTGAACCCTATCTTGGGAAACCTGCGTGACCTGGATTGAAACCATTGCAGTTGTCTTCGGCTTGATTTGCGTTTGGCTGACGATTCGGCAAAACATTCTGTGCTGGCCAGCGGGGCTGGTTCAGGTGGTTTTGTTCATCGTCATCTTCTACCGCGTAAAGCTCTATTCCGACGTCATTCTTCATGTCATCTATGTCGTCATGCAACTTTATGGATGGTATCACTGGTCGCGAGGCAGTAATCACCAGCAATCTCTGCCCGTCTCGACACTCACATCAGACGGAAGGTGGAGTTGGCCTTTCGTTGCAGTCGTTGGCACCTTTGTGTGGGGATACCTCATGGCAACGTTCACCGATGCGGCCGTGCCTTACGCTGACTCGTTCGTTGCTGTAACGAGTCTGATTGCCCAGTGGCTGCTGGCGCGAAAGAAGCTCGAGTCGTGGTACTTCTGGATGGTGGTTGATGTAGTGGCCATCGGCATTTACTTTCACAAGGATTTAATGTTGACAGCCGGGCTGTATGCGGTTTTTCTCGTGCTGGCCGTCATCGGTTTGTTTGCCTGGCTGAAGTCGTTTCGCACGGAGCAGGAATTGGCGGGAGGCGAGGCATGACAACCGGATTGGTGCTTGGGAAATTTGCTCCGCTTCATGCCGGGCATCAACTGCTGATCGAGACCGCGATTGCCGAAAATGATGGGGTGGTCGTGGTGATCTACGATGCCCCCGATGTAACCCGCGTTCCGCTTCCAGTTCGCTCCAGGTGGATTCGCACGTTGTATCCTCAGGTTCGAGTGATCGAAGCCTGGGACGGTCCGCTGGAGGTGGGAGACTCTCCGGAAATCAAGGAAATGCATGAGCGGTATTTGCTGGGATTGCTCAAGGATCAATCGATCTCGAATTTCTACTCCAGCGAATTCTACGGTCAACATGTTAGCGAGGCGTTCGGCGCCAACGATCGCCGCATCGACCCGGATCGAAATCGTTTTCCAGTTTCGGGCACCGCGATCCGGCAGGACTTGTATGTTGGGCGCCAGTATCTTCATCCTGTGGTCTATCGCGATTTGATTACGAAGGTGGTTTTTCTCGGCGCTCCTTCAACCGGTAAAACGACGCTCGCTCGTGAGCTTGCCAATCGGTACCAGACCGTGTGGATGCCGGAATACGGGCGTGAGTATTGGGAGGCGCATCAGCAGGAGAGGCGCTTGACCACCGACCAGCTACTGGAAATCGCCGAAGGCCACCGTGCGCGCGAGGATGCGCTCATTCTCGACGCCAATCAGTTCCTGTTCGTCGACACGGACGCCACGACAACGGTTGCGTTTTCGATGTACTACCATGGGCGCGTCCATCCTCAACTCGAACAACTTGCGTCAGAGACATTGGACCGCTACGACCTGTTCTTTCTGTGCGACGTCGATATTCCCTATGAAGAAACGTGGGATCGTTCGGGCGACGCGAACCGCCATGAATTCCAGCAGCAAATCCAGGCCGATTTGCTCCGCAGAAAAATTCCCTACAGGACACTATCCGGAACGCTGGAGGATCGAATCGAACGAGTATCGGCTATACTTGATTTGGCTATGAGGTAAGCTACGATGGCTAAAACGCAGGAAGGAAGACGAAAATGAAAAATCAACGCCGCCGACTTTGCTTTGAGCGACTGGAAGATGCGGTTGTCGATGCGGAAAATTTGCTCACAACGGGATACCACAAGGCCGGAAATTGGGATCTTACTCAATGTTGCCGCCATTTGACTGCATGGATGTCTTACCCAATCGATGGATTTCCACGGTTTCCACTTCCAATGCGCATTGCCAACCGGATCGCTCGACATACGATGGCTTCCCGCATGTTGAAGAAAATTCTTGCTGCCGAACGATGGCCCGATCGCACGCCTACGCATCGAGATTCAGTGGTGGTGGAGACGGGACGCGATGGGCAGGCGGTTGCTGAATTGAAAGATGCCGTTGATCGCCTGTTAAGCCATGATGGGCCTTGGAAACCGTCTCCCCTTTTGGGATTGCTTGACAAGGATACGCTCATCAAACTTCATCGAATTCACACGGCACATCACCTTGGATTCCTGGTTCCAATCATCCCCCCATCGGAAACGACCTGACAAGGACCTGTCATCGGGCAAGACAATCGAACGACCACGTAACACACCCCGCGCTCGTTGGTGTGTTACGCAGTCAGCAAGTACTGGATGAGAGGTTCGAAAATCATGATACCGTTTCTTTTGGCCATCTCTATTGGGAACTTTGTCCGCTGCACACGCCCTTTTCTGGTCATCGCCTGGATGGCGATGCTGGTGACATTCTATTAGAGTAGGTCAGGATGACTCGCTGACACTCGTCCCGGATGGGACGAAGGCACATAGCTGCGGGCTTGAGCAGTAAGCAGTCCGAACGAACGTTTGGTCACGAAGTGACCATGGCCAATGGAGTCCCACTTGCCAGTATCCAATCTTTGCCAGAAACATAGTATTGAATTCCGATTCACTTGTGACCATCAAGGACGATTGCCATGATCACTTCGTGACCACCGGGCAACTCACCATTGAACTGCGGGCTCAAGCCCGCAGCTATGCGCCGCCGTCACTTCGCGACGAACAAGGCGAGAGAGTATACCGTTAAAAACCGGCAGCATTGGGAACCCGTATGAATTGAAACCCGTAGGATTCGATGTTCCAGAGCAATGATGAATACCGTTGCCAATGGAATGCCGCCGGATTTCATCCGGGGGATACTTACCTCCGCCCCTTTCCTCCCAATGCTGAACCTACAACTCCCTTTGCCATCCGGTGGCGATGCCGGAACTGCGGTCGCGGTGGCCTTAGACTGCGGTTTTGCGGCGGTCATTCCCGCGACCTTTGTTCCAGCCTACGACAAAAGCACAACTTCGAGATAGAAGGTTGCGCGATTTGCCGCTTTGATCTGATAGTGGCAGTCTATTTGCAATTAAATTTTGCTCAATTCAAGCAAAACTCAGGTCGATTTGAGGGGAATGTCGGCAATCGTGCGGAAAACCCGGTCTTTCACATGTTTTGCCTGTCCGGTGCCGGCCTCCTCCGGCGATGGTCGGGTAGAAATCGTAACCAGAAGCGTAAGCGAAGGAAGAAATGCGGTCCCTCGCTTACGCTTCGGGTTGTGATCCGAATATTATCAACCGTGATCGCAGAGAAATCCACCCGCCCAATCCGGCGCTCCCGCCGATATTCCAGCCAAACCAGTTCGATGTTCCACCCCGATCTTCCGTTGACCGCATTTTTATTGCAGTTTAGAATGCCCCATTAGCAAGCTCCATCTGAGGTTATGATCGGTTCTACCGAGCATTCGCAACTGCCGTCCACTTAGGCCGTCAATGATCGATGTGTCCTTCCGCGCTCTCCGGATCGCTGCCGCTTCAGATGCTCGCCAGCAATGATTTTTATGATCGATCTCCCTCCACTATTTATATACTCGTTGGTCCTCGCCGGGTTGGTTTTGTCAATCCTGGTGGCCGCGCATGTGCTTGGCCCCAAGAAAAAAACGGCGGTCAAGCAAATGCCGTACGAGTCGGGGATGGACCCGATTAATGACGCCCGGCAGCCGTTTGACATCAAGTTCTACTTGGTGGCGATTCTGTTTCTGGTGTTCGATGTGGAGTTGCTGTTTTTATATCCTTGGGCGGTCAGCGCGTTCGCTGACGCAGGCATCCCCCACGAATTGCGGAACGTGGTTTACACGATGATGCTGGTTTTCATGAGTACACTGGCCATTGCTTATATCTATGCATGGCGGAAAGGGGTTTTCCGATGGCGGTAGGACTTCCGGAGAATGTCTTTCTCACGCGACTCGATGCGGCGGCCAATTGGGCTCGCTCGAATTCACTTTGGCCGATGCCGTTTGCGACGGCATGCTGCGGGATCGAATTGATGGCGACGGCGGCGTCGCGACATGACCTCGCCCGCTTTGGTGCGGAGGTGTTGCGGTTCAGTCCCCGTCAGTGCGATTTATTGATTGTGGCCGGTCGCGTGGTGATGAAGATGCTGCCGGTGCTGCAGCGGATCTGGCTTCAGATGCCCGAACCCAAATGGTGTATCTCAATGGGAGCCTGTGCCTGTACCGGAGGCGTCTTTGACACCTATGCCGTTGTTCAGGGCATCGACCGATTCATCCCGGTGGACATGTATATTCCCGGCTGCCCGCCGCGACCGGAACAGTTGCTCGCCGCGATCATCGCCATGCAGTCGCACATCAAGGAGACCGGCACGATCATGGGCCGCGAGTTTGAAAGCCGCAAATCCTCGAAAGGCCCATCGCCGTTTGATCCGGACGAATTGCGCCGGATGCGAGATGCTGCGGGTTTGATTCCGTTGACCTATCCTGTGCGGAACAAGGAGCCCAAACATGGCTGAGAATTCTGACGCGGCGAAATCTACGGATGCATTGCCAGAGCGGATGGTCGCCAGTATCGCCGTGCAGCTCGGTTGCGAAATTTCCGACAGCACGTTCCGCGATAACCGCCGGTGGGTGGTTCCTGCGGCCAATCTGCTGGATGTGCTTCAGTTACTGCGCGATGCCCATGGGTTCGACATGCTGATGGATGTGACGGCGGTCGATTACCTGGAATTCCCCGACGCGGCCGATCGGTTTGGCGTTGTCTATTTGTTGCTCAATACCTCCAACGGCACGCGGTTGATCGTCAAGACCTTTATCAACCCGCCCGATGCGACGTTGCCTACGGTGACCGGGCTGTGGCGGGGCGCGAACTGGATGGAGCGAGAAGTCTACGACATGTTCGGGATTCAGTTCGCCGGCCATCCCGATCTGCGACGCATTTTGATGCCCGACGAATTCACACAGTTTCCTTTGCTCAAAGATTATCCGCTGCAAGGGCGTGGCGAACGGCATAATTTCCCGGTCATCAGCCGAGCGGAAGGGTAGGGAAGTCATGCCGCTGAATCTTGTTGATACTCTCGATCAGGAAACGCCCGACAAGGAATATGTCTGGACGCTCAACTTTGGTCCGCAGCATCCTGCGACGCATACGACCTTGCGATTGGTGCTGACGCTCGACGGCGAAAACGTGATCGACGCTGTGCCCCATATCGGGTACCTGCACAGCGGTTTCGAGAAGCTTGGCGAACATCTCGACTTCAATCAATACGTCACGATCGTCGACCGGATGAATTACATTTCACCACTTGCCAACGAGGTCGCTTGGCATCATGCGGTGGAGAAGCTGCTGGGCATTGAATTGACGCCGCGATGCAAGTACTTGCGCACGATCATGGCGGAGCTGATGCGGCTTCATGATCACTTGCTGGCCGTGGGTGCGACGGCGCTGGACTTGGGTGCGTTCACGGCGTTTCTGTATGCGTTTCAGCAGCGTGAAACGATTTACGACATCGTTGAATATGCTTCCGGTCAGCGTTTTCACACGAGCTACACGCGCGTAGGCGGGGTGATGTTCGACGTCAACAACGATTGGGTGGACAAGGTTCGAAAGTTTCTCAAGGACTTCCAGCCGACCCATGCCGAGATTCACAAGCTGTTGACCCGCAACCGGATTTTCATCGACCGAACCAAGGGGATCGGGGTGCTGACGGCCGAGGAAGCAAAATCCTTCAGTGTCACGGGCCCACTAGCTCGCGCCAGCGGTGTGGCTCGCGATCTGCGGAAGGACGAGCCGTATCTCGCCTATCCGGATCTCGATTTCAAGATCGTTTGTTCGCAAGGCGGAGATTGCTACGCGCGCTACCTGGTGCGGATGGCCGAGATGATGGAGAGCATCAAGATCATCGGGCAGGCAATCGAAAATATTCCCGACGGCCCAGTGAATATTCAGGCCGTTACCGATGTGGTGCTGCCCGCCAAGCCAGCGGTGTACCGAAGTATCGAGGGGCTGATTCAGCATTTCGAAGTCTTGATGCCGAATCGGGGCTTCGAGGTGCCTGTCGAAGAAGTCTACGCGGCGACGGAATCACCGAACGGTGAGTTGGGTTTTTATATCGTCAGCGACGGTTCAACGCGAGCGTATCGCGCGCGAACCCGTCCGCCCAGTTTCATTCATTTTGCGTTGTTTCCGCACTTGATTCGCGGACACCAGTTGAGTGATGTGGTGGCGATTTTAGGTAGCCTGAATATTATTGCGGCAGAATTGGACCGATAAGGAACTGTCTCGAAATCAATTCCCATGTTTATCGTAACCCGAAGCGTAAGCGAGGGACGGCCTAACCAAGCTGGAGTGGTCCCTCGCTTACGCTTCGGGTTACGATGAAATACAGAAGGTATTTCGAGGCGATTCCTAAGCTGTGGGATAGGCGTCCTCGCCTGTCGTACGAGCGGTGATTTTAGCGGATTAAGATTGTGAAAAAAATAACAGCTCAACCGATAAATACACAGTTGCATTGTGTCGTTAAATTGATAGCTGAATAACATAGCTGATTATGGCTGAACAAAATGGCTGCACTTACTGAAACCATACGACAACAGATACTGGACCTGATTCCGCGTTATGCGGAGAAACGAGCAGTGACCTTGCCGGCGCTGCATCTGGTTCAAGATGCACAGCGGGCGGTGAGCGCTGAAGCGATGGTTGAAATCGCGGAACTGCTGGAGATCCATCCCTCCGAAGTCTACGATACGATGTCGTTTTATGGCTTCTTTCGGGACTCGGATAATCCGCTCGGCAAAAACCGTGTTTGGGTTTGTCGCAGTTTGTCATGTGCCATGCGGGGTGGCGAGGAATTGCTGGCGGGGCTTTGCGAACGACTGAAGGTCCATCCCGGCGAGACCACCGCCGATGGAAAAATTACTTTGGAATTCGCTGAGTGCTTGGGGGCTTGCGAAGGCGCTCCCTGCATCCTGGTCAATGACGACTGCCATGTGAACCTGGATGAAGGTTCAGTAATGCAAGTGCTAGAGAAATTGTAAGTAAAAAACATGAGTCCATTCAAACCAGCTCTGCTTGAACGCATCGACCAACCGGACTCAACGTCCCTGTCGGGGTATCGTGCCGATGGCGGGTACGAATCGGTGCAGCGCGCCTTCAAAATGACGCCTGCGGAAGTGACGCAAACGGTGATCGATTCCGGATTGCGTGGGCGAGGCGGTGCCGGGTTCCCTTGCGGGATGAAATGGACGTTTCTTCCCAAAAATCATCCCGGCCCGATCTATCTTTGCGTCAACGCGGACGAAAGCGAACCGGGAACGTTCAACAATCGCATCCTGATGGAAGAGGACCCGCATCAGCTGATCGAGGGGATCATGATCGCCTGTCATGCGATTGGTTCGCAAACGGCTTACCTCTATGTGCGATACGAATTCGGTAGAAGTTACCGAGTCCTGCAGGCCGCGCTCGATGAATGTTACGCCGCCGGTTTGCTGGGTGCAAATGCACTTAATTCAGGAAAGAAGCTGGATATTTTTCTGCACCGGGGAGCGGCCGCTTATATTTGCGGCGAAGAGACCGGATTGATCGAAAGCCTGGAAGGAAAAAGGGCCTGGCCTCGCATCAAGCCGCCGTTTCCGGCGATCGAAGGTTTGTTTCGCAAGCCGACCATCGTCAACAATGTCGAAACGCTTTGCTGTGTGACTCAGATTTTCAAACGCGGTGCGGACTGGTTCAAGTCCATCGGTATTCCGCCCGATCCAGCCAACCCGCGCGATGCGGGCAGTTATGGACCGAAGCTGTATTGCATCAGCGGGCATGTCAACAAGCCGGGATGTGTGGAGTTGCCGCTCGGAGTGACCGCGCGCGAAGTGATCGACCAGCACGCGGGAGGGGTTTGGAAGGGGCGAAAGGCCAAGGCTGTGGTGCCTGGCGGAATCAGCATGGGGTTCCTCACCGCCGACGAACTCGATACACGACTGGATTTTGCCGGGCCGGGCAAAGCGGGATGTTTGGGATTGGGGACGGCCGCAGTGATTGTGATCGACGATCAGACGAACATGGTCGATGTGCTGTTCAACTGCTGTAGGTTCTTTGCCCATGAATCCTGCGGTCAGTGTACGCCTTGCCGCGAAGGAACCTCCTGGTTGACGCGAATCCTGACCCGTATTCGCGATGGTCGCGGACGAATGGAAGACCTGGATTTGCTGACCGAAGTTGCCGGCTCGATGGGGTCGATTCCGGGAACCACGATCTGTGGTCTGGCGGACGGTGCGGCCTGGCCGGTCAAGAATGCGATCCTCAAATTCCGTTCTGATTTTGAAGAGTACATCCAGAACGGAAGTCGATCCGTCACCCCTGCACAGGAACTGATGGCCCATTAGGGAAGAAAAACATGGAAATCACTGTCAATAATCAGGCCATCGAGATCGGGGACGATGAACGCTTGAACTGCATTCAGGCGGCCAGCCGGATCGGGTACGAAATTCCGGCGTACTGTTGGCATGAGGCCCTGTCCGTGGTCGCCAGTTGCCGCATGTGCCTGGTGGAAGTCGGCGAGAAAAAGCCGGATGGCACGATTGTGATGCAGCCCAAACTGGTTCCGGGTTGCCAGACCCCGGTCAAGGAAGGCACGATCATTGTCGCCGACAGCCCCAAGGTAAAGGCAGCTCGGCAAGCCACGCTGGAATATCTGCTGCTCAATCACCCACTCGACTGTCCGACCTGCGATCAGGCGGGCGAGTGCTTTTTGCAGGACTACAGTTTCCGCCACGGTCGCGGTTACAGCCGCCTGCAAGAGCCCAAGAACATCAAACCGGACAAGGATCATATCGGCGATCAAATTACTTTGTTTACCGATCGCTGCATCATGTGTACACGCTGCGTCCGGTTCACCAAGGAGATTAGCGGTTCATCGGAACTTCAAATCATCCACCGCGGGACGAATGAAGAGATCGATGTTTTTCCAGGTCGCCCCTGCAACAACAAGCTGGCGGGCAACGTCGTCGATCTGTGTCCGGTCGGTGCATTGTGCAGTAAGGATTTTCTGTACAAACAACGGGTCTGGTGGCTGAAGTCATCAAAAAGCGTCTGTCCCGATTGCAGCACGGGTTGCAGTATTTACGTCGATCAGAACGAAGAAAAAGTTTATCGACTTCACCCTCGAACCAATCCCCAGGCTCAAGGACACTTTATGTGCGATGAAGGCCGGTTTGGATGGAAGTATCTTCAATCGGAAGATCGCTTGCGTGCAGCCGAACGCCTTGAAGACGGGCAGGCCGTTGCAAGAGGCTGGCACGAGGTGCTGCCGGCGCTGAAATCAGCTTTTTCGAAAGTGGCCAGCGTGGGTGGATCCGTCGCTGGTGTGTTCTCACCCTGGATGACGATTGAAGAAGCTTACCTGCTGGCCGTGTACTTGCGATCCGTGTCGCCCCATGCCGTGCTGGGAATGGGACCGATTGAAATCGTCGGCGAGGATGACCATTATCCAAAAGATGTTCACGGTCGCCCACCATCAGAAGCCAAGTTCACGATTCGCGCCGAGAAATGCCCCAATCGCCGAGGTGTTGAGAGCGTGTTGCAACATTTCAGCGATGACATTCCCTCGTTTGATGAGTTGCTGACGCAGATTGATTCGAGTCAATTCGATGCGGTCTATTTGGTCGGCGGTGCTCCGCGTGGCTGGATCAGCGAAGCACAAGCAGCTTCGCTTTCCAAAGTGGGCCTGATTGCGGTTCAGGATATTTTCCCATCACCGGCATCGAGTCGGGCGACTTTTGTGTTGCCGGGCGGATCGTTTGCCGAACGTGAAGGCACGTTTGTCAATCATGCGGGGCTTGCCCAAGGCATTCAACGAGCCGTTCGCGGGCCGGGTGACGCGCGGGTCGACGGACGGATTCTGTGGGAGCTGAATGAGCGTCCGGGGCTTTTCCGGGCTGCCACCGTTCGAAAAGAAATGGCTTCCGTCATCCCCGCGTTTGCCGCTTTGAGCGAAGGGAAGATCGATGATGGGGGCAACCTTTTGTTCGACAGCACTGAAAGCGCAACCGGTCGTATTTGAGCAATGAACGAACTAACGATTACCATCATTACCATCGGCATCGCAACGGGGGCTATCCTGACGACCTGTGGGTACCTGATTTTGGCAGAGCGAAAGGTCTCGGCCTGGATTCAGGATCGTGTCGGTCCCAACCGGGCAGGGCCCTTTGGCATGCTTCAGCCGTTGGCGGACGGAGTCAAGCTGATCCTCAAAGAGGAAGTGATTCCAGCCCATGTGGACAAGGTTCTGTTTCTTGCCGCTCCGCTGGTTGCCGTGTTCACGAGCATGTTGGCGTTTGCCGTCGTCCCGTTTGGCCCGGTCGATGAAGCCCCGTCATGGATGCGGTTCATCATTGCTCCGAATGTTGATATTGGCCTGGTGTTTGTGTTCGCCGTTTCGAGTCTGGCGGTGTACGGTGTGGTGCTGGGCGGTTGGTCGTCCAACAGCAAGTACAGTGCACTCGGATCGCTTCGAGCCAGCGCCCAGGTGGTCAGCTACGAAATTCCGCTGGGGCTGTCCGTATTGGGGATCGCGCTGCTGGCGGGAACCTTGAATCTCGAAAGTATTCAAATGCAGCAGGCTACCGATGGCTTTTTTGGATGGAACATCTGGTTCCAGCCGCTGGCCTGCCTGATTTTTTTCACCAGTTCGTTGGCGGAATCGAACCGATTGCCGTTTGACTTGCCGGAATGTGAGCAGGAGTTGGTCGGCGGTTTCCATACCGAATACAGCGCGATGAAGTGGGCGATGTTTTTCCTGGGGGAATATGTCCACGTCATCACGATCAGCTTTTTGACCACGCTGCTGTTTTTTGGCGGCTGGCATTTTCCCGTGATCGCGGAAGCCAACAGTACTTACACAGGCGCTTGGCTGGTCAAGGTGCTGGTGTTATTGACGAAGGTGGCGCTGAGTATCGGCCTGATCATGATGATTCGGTGGACGATCCCCCGATTCCGATTTGACCAGTTGATGGGGCTGGCCTGGAAAGTGCTGATTCCACTGGGATTGTTTAACGTGCTGGCCGTGATGACGGTCCGGCAATTCGAGTGGAGTCGATGGTGGTTACTGCCACTGTCGTTCGGAATTTTCGCAGTGGCCGGGTTGATCAGTGTGAAGTCCAAACAAGCTGAAATTCGCCTCCGGAGCCGCCCTGCAATCGTATAGACCTTGCGGTAGAATCATTCGCGACCAGTAGATAACAAGATATGCCAATACCATCTGACGAGATTACCTGGGTTGAAGAGCCGGAGATCGGTTTCTGGGAAGCGACGTTTATTCCCGCGATTCTCAGCGGCCTGCGGACGACGTTTGCGCATGTCGCGGACGGCAAATCCGTGACCCAGCAGTACCCCGAAGTCAAGCCCGACCTGCCCGTTCACTACCGCGGTGTGCATCGGCTCAATCGCGACGAGCAGGGCAGGGTAAAATGCGTGGCCTGCATGTTGTGTGCGACCGCCTGTCCGGCCAATTGCATCAGCATCGAAGCAGCTCCCGCACCGCCCGAATGGTCGGATCGGGACAAGTATCCCAACACTTTTGTGCTGGATGAACTTCGCTGTATTTACTGCGGGATGTGCGAGGAAGCGTGTCCCGTCGACGCGATTGAGTTGACTCACATCTACGATTTGACTGGCAAGTCGCGAGAGGAGTTGGTTTACGACAAGGAAAAACTGCTGCAAGTGTATGACGAGACCTATAGCCATCCCAAAGACCCTGTTCGCACCGGCCGAGGGAAGTTGGGACCTGCTTCGGAGTTCAAGTCGCTTCCTCCGCTGGCACCGGCGACCAGCGTCGAGTCGCCCGACCGATCGGCTCAGGCAGTTTCGCCGGGAGTGATCGGCCCGTATTCTGGAAAGGAGCAGGAAGCATGAGCGATTGGTATTGGCTGGCCGTCTGGCTGGCAGTGGCGGCGTCCGGTGTTTGGTGTTTAATGCGCTATCAAACCCTTCGTCCGCGCTGGATCGGAGCGTTATTACTGCTGGCAGGCGGTCTGGGCACCGCATTTACGTTCGGAAAACCAGAAGGCGCCTTTGTGGCCGTCAGTCTGGAATGGTTGTTTGGCGCGATGGCACTTTTGTGTGGAGCACTGATGGTGACCAGTCGCAATCCCGTTCACGGGGCGCTGTGGTTTGCACTGGCAACACTAGGCGTTTGTGGTTTGTTCATGTTGCTCGATGCTCCATTCTTAGCGGCCGCAACTATTATTGTGTATGCGGGTGCGATTATCGTTGTCTTTATGTTTGTCATCATGCTGGTGCAGCAAAGTGGTCCCACCGACTACGACGCGCGGTCTCACCATCCGCTGCTGGCAACCGCCGTTTCGTTCGTGCTGCTCGGCGCGTTGTTGACGGCCTTGCATCAGCCCATTCCCCAACCGCTTGAGTCTGCAACGGTTGTTCACACGTTGAGTCATCCGCAACCCGGCCAGCCGATTGGAACGATGCACGGCTTGGGGCGATCCTTGTTTGGCAATTACCTGTTTGCCGTCGAGTTGGCGGGGACGTTGTTGCTCGTGGCCAGCATCGGTGCCATTGCCATCGCACCGCGAAGAGAGCAGGGGACACTGTGATGGACGACTATACTCCCTATTTAGCCATTGGTGCGGGTTTGTTTGCGGTGGGAGCGATCGGGTTTCTCGCGCGGCGGCACATGATCCTGATGGTACTCTCGACCGAGATGATGCTGCACGGTGTGGCGTTGACGCTGGTGACCTTCAGCCGCATTCATGGAACGAACGAGGGACAGGCGTTTACCATTTTTGTGCTGACTGTAGCTGCCTGTGAAGCCGGCTTGGCGTTGTCGTTGTTCTTGGCGTTGTACCAGAAATCGAAATCGCTGGACATCGACATCTGGGCCGAGTTGCGTGAGCCCGGTATCAGTCCACGAAAAGCCCCTCCTCCAGAAGCAGGTTCGTCGGCGGAAATAGAAGAAGAAGCATTGCCTCAACTCACGCCCGCCGGTCGGCAGCCCATGGTACAGGAAGATGAGTATGCTTCGGCCAGTCCGCGCTAACACCTATGGAGCCCAATACCGTCCGATTAACCAATACCGCTCAGTGCTCGTTTAACCGCAATGCCGTACAGTTCGTTTAACCGCGCCGCCAAGCGGTTTCCCTGAGTGATGTCTCCAGAGCGTAAACAGTATGCCCTAAACCCCCAGATATTTCGACACCTGCAAAATGATTATTCAAACCTTATATTGGCGGGTCGGGCATCGAAATAGTAGATGCCCATCCCACGTAAACGCCTCAGCAAGGTTCGAACGATTTCCCATTGGTCTTCAAACATTTCTTCCATGTCGGCGGTCCATTCTTCCATAACTTCTTCAGAAAAATCAGGCGGATGATCGACGTACGCTTTGCCAAAATCAATCAGAAACGGTGGAAACACCATTGTCATTTCAATTACTTGTCGCGTATCATCGAAGGCGACCAGTTTCGGGATATCAAACTCTCCCAACTTATTGACATTGCGTTCCTGAAGTCGCAAATAGGCTTGTTTTTCTCGTTGGTACGAATCGGGGCGTTCAAGCACCTTGACGGCAGAATTACGAGAAGATTCCCATACGGCTCCGTCATTGCCGTCACCCAGAAATCCAAGTAGTTGAATCTGATTTGAATGTGCGTACGAAACAGCGACATCTTGCAGTTTTTTGCTGAGGCTTCCCATGAATTATCCTAAACAATCCGGTGGTTATTCGGCGAATGTTCGCGGTTGGTTGGTGATTGGCGAACGTCGATTGCCACTTGGTCAAGTTGGTCCCGGTTTTTGCATCCTCAAGAACCTTACGGAATCCGAAGCGACGGAAGCGGAACTGATCATTGAAGTCGATGACGTGACTCGCGTCAAGAAAGTATCTATTCCAGACGGTATTCGGGCCGATTCGACAACGGTTTCTTTTTCGTAGAAAGCAACCTGCCGAAAAGGCTATCATGTCGCCGAATCAACGCACACACCCTCCCTCGATACCTGCCTGCTGTTTACATAACTGTTGATTATGCCCGAACACATCCACCAACTCATTCTTCTGATGATCCCCTTGCCACCGCTGGTGGCAGCGGTGGCTTTGGCGCTGCTGGGTAAAACCACGTTTCGCGAACGAAGCCACGTCGTATGCTGCGCCGCGCTGTGGGTTTCATTTGCCTGTTCGTTGGCCGTTCTGTTCTGGTCATTGCCGCAACGCTTGGGCAGCGATCCGGCTGCATTGATCACGGCGGGGTACGACTGGATTTCCGTTGGCCCAATCCACGTGCGTCTGGATTTGAAAGCGGATGCCATGACCGCGATCATGTTGGCGATGGTGACTGGGGTGAGTTTGCTGATCGCGATTTTCAGCAGCAGCTATATGCAGGGCGACGCAGGGTATATCCGATTCTTTGCCGCCGTTTCGCTGTTTGTTTTCTCCATGTGCATGTTGGTACTGGCAAGCAACTTGTTGGTGTTGTATTTGTTTTGGGAAGGCGTCGGTTTGTGCAGCTATCTGCTGATCGGATTCTGGTTTCAAAAACCGAGTGCCGCGGCCGCCGCAAAGAAAGCGTTTGTGATCAACCGAATTGGTGACTTCGGATTCCTGTTGGCAATCTTTTTTATATGGCAGACCTTCGGAACGCTGGATTTTGCCGAACTGTTTGACGCGGAAAAACTGGCCGCGATTGCCGCCGCCCAGCCCGAACGGATCACGCTGATTTGCGGTTTGTTGCTGTTGGGCGCCGCCGGCAAGTCGGCCCAGTTTCCGCTGCACATCTGGCTTCCCGACGCGATGGAAGGTCCGACTCCGGTCAGTGCTCTGATCCATGCGGCAACGATGGTGACGGCAGGTGTTTATCTGGTGGCGCGATGTACACCGCTGTTTGAACTGGCGCCGTCGATTCAGGTGACGATGGCCGTCATTGGAGCCGCCACTGCGCTCATCGCCGCGCTGACCGCGCTGACGCAATACGATTTGAAGCGCGTGCTCGCCTACTCGACCGTGAGTCAACTGGGGTTCATGTTTATGGCGCTCGGTGCAGGCGTGGGCAGCAAGGAGCTGATGTCGATGGCGGTGACGGCGGCCATGTTCCATCTGTTTACACACGCCTTTTTCAAGGCATTGTTGTTTCTGGCCGCTGGCAGTGTGATGCACTCGATGGGCGACGTGATCGACATGCGCCGGTTCGGTGGGCTGCGAAAAGTGCTTCCGGTAACTCACTGGACGTTCCTTTGCGGAGCGGCTGCACTGGCGGGCGTTCCGCTGCTGTCAGGATTCTGGAGCAAGGACGAAATTTTGGTCGTGCTTTCCGAGGCCTCGCATCACGAACATTACGGTTCGATCTTGAGAGCAGTGTTTTGGGTTGCCGCAGGTACTGCATTGTTGACCGCCTTTTATACATTTCGAGCCTACTTCCTGACCTTTTGGGGCAAGGAAAAATTTCCGCAGGAAGCCGGGCATCATCCGCACGAGGCTCCGCCCAAAATGGCTTGGCCGCTTCGGATTCTGGCTCTCTTCGCACTCGCTGTCGGACTGATTGTTGGGCCGACGCATGGGTTCGCCGGCTATCTGGCTCACACGGTTGGCATTGAGCCCGTCGAATCTCATGGTTGGCATTGGGGCATGATGGCCTTGAGTACAGGATTGGCGCTGATGGGGATTGCGGCCGCGATGGCACTTTACAAACAAGCCAGCGGCATTCCAGAAAAGCTGGCCACCGGATTGCAACCTCTTCACCAGCTTTCGCTGAACCGATTTTTTCTCGATGAGATTTTTGAAGGACTAGTGGTCGCGCCCTTGCAAGGATTGGGATCACTTGTGCGAAGTATGGATGCTCGTTTGATTGCTCCCATCGTCGCGGGGGTTGGTCAGTTGCCACGATTACTCGGCTTGATCCCTCGCCCGTTCCACAGCGGACTGGTTTCAACGTACGCACTGGTGATGTGGCTGGGCGTGATTGCTGGAGCGTTGATCATGTTGGGGCTGTTTTGATTTAGAAATATCGCACAATGATTGTATTATTGATACTTTGCCTGACCCTCCCGATCGCAGCCGCACTGCTGTTGATGCTGTTTCATGATTCGGTGGCGCCGCAAACGGCCCGCTGGATCGCACTGGGGGGGAGCCTGTTGACCCTGCTGGTGTCGCTGGCACTGGTGGACCAATACCGAAAACTGCCAACGCACCCGGTTGCCCACGCCAGCTCATCCGCCTCTGCGTCCGTCGCTCCGATTGAACCCAAGTTCGAGGTCCGCGTTCCGTGGTTTACCCTGAACGCTACCAACGAAACCAGTCCGCCGATCAAATTTGAACTGCATCTCGGTTTGGATGGTGTCAGTGTCGTCATGATTGTGTTGACGGCGTTGCTGAGTCTTTCAGCCGTGCTGATCAGTTGGCATTCCATCGAAGACCGAACGGCTGTTTTTTTCTCGTCGCTGATGTTTCTGGAAGCGGCCTTGATCGGCGTGTTCTGTGCGTTCGACATGATTTTGTTCTATGTCTTTTTTGAGTTTACACTGATTCCATTTTTTATCTTGATCGCGGTCTGGGGTGGCGATCAGAGGCGGTTCGCAGCGACGCAGTATTTTCTTTATACGCTCGTCGGCAGTCTGGTACTGCTGCTCGGTCTGGTCGGGTTGGCATGGCAAGCGGCTTCGAGCGGCCTGACGACTCCCAGTTCGCTCCCGGATCTCGCAGCGTGGCTGGCACAGCATCCGCTGGCTGGCTCGGTGCAGACGATTTTGTTTCTGTTGGTGGCCATCGGTCTGTTTGTCAAAGTCCCTCTCGTGCCCTTGCATACGTGGTTGCCACTGATGCATGGTGCGGCGCCGACGGTGGCCAGTGTGATGTTGCTCAAGATCGGCGTGTATGCGTTTCTGCGATTGTGCCTACCGATGTTTCCGAATGCTTGCATGGAAATCGGGGTTCCGCTCGTCGGGGGCCTTGCGGTGATCGGAATTATTTACGGTTCACTCGGAGCGCTCAAACAGCGAGACATGAAACGATTGATTGCCTATAGCAGCGTGGCCCACGTCGGGTTTTGCATGCTGGGACTCTTTGCGCTCAATGAAGAGGGGATCGCGGGCGGCGTTCTACAAATGCTGAACCTTGGGTTATCCACCGGCGCTTTGTTTTTGCTGGTGGGCATGATTCAGGAGCGATATGGCACGCGAGATATGGATCAGTTGAGTGGGCTGGCGTCGCGGTTGCCGCTGCTGGCCTGTTTCATGGTGTTCATTGTGATGGCCAGTATCGGTTTGCCGGGTCTCAACGGCTTTGTCGGTGAGATGTTGTCGCTGGCCGGTATGTTCAAACGAAACATCTGGTTCAGTGCGTTGGGAGCGACCGGGATTGTGCTGGGAGCGTGGTACTTGCTGACGCTGTTGCAGCACAGCTTTTTTGGCCCGCTGAAAGAGCCCACCGGCGGCGGCGAAAGTTACGGCGACCTGTCATCGCGTGAACTGGCCGCTATTGTGCCGCTGGCGGTGTTATGTCTGTGGATCGGGCTTTATCCCGCTCATGTGCTTGACCTGATCCGTCCCGAAGCCGCCGCGGTGGCCCAACTGTATGAGAACCTGATACCCTAAATTTCATCCTTCAAATTTCATCCTTCAACTTCGTCCTTTACACGTGTCTGAACTCGAACGAATCCAGTCTGCTGCCACACTCGTCCTGCCGGAGATCACGCTACTGCTGACCGTGTGCGTGATGTTTCTGGTGGCTCCGTTTTTGACCACGACCGCCACTGAGTCGGCGCATGGCCTGCGGAGTCGCTGGGGTGTGTTGACGTTGCTGGGGTTGGGAGTGGCGCTGCTGTTGTGGTGGTATCACCATCCGGTCAGCGACGGGCTGGGACCATTTCATATCGATGGGCTGGCATGGTTTACTCGCGGTGCGATGCTGACATTGGGGCTGGTGCTGACGCTGGTGCTCTGGAATCAAGTGGAGGATCAGTATTCTGCGGAAATGTACGCTTGTTTGCTGGCGATGATTGCCGGAGTGAATCTGACCGCTTGTGCCAATGATTTAGTCGAGCTGTTTCTGGCTCTGGAGCTGGTCAGCATTCCGACGTATGTGCTGTTGTATCTCTCCCGCCGAGATCGGGATACGCGAGAGGCCGCCATCAAGTATTTTCTGTTGAGCCTGTTTTCGAGCGCGATTTTTCTGTTTGGGGCCAGTTGGTTTTTCGGCGCCACCGGAACAACTCATTTTGCTGGGATCGTTCAGGCGACGGAGAACGGACGGCTGGTGGATACCGCGATGGTGCGGATGGCATTGTTGTTCATGATCGCGGGATTGGGATTTCGCGTGACAGCCGTACCGTTCCATTTTTATGCTCCGGACGTTTTTCAGGGAGTCACCTCTTCGGCGGCGGCCGTGCTTTCGTTGATTCCAAAAGTGGTCGGCTTCGTGGCGTTGTTGCGATTGCTGTCGCTGGCGTCCGGCGTTCTGCTGCCCGAGTCATGGTTGCTGGTGGCCCCGGCGAGAGAGATGCTGGCGGTCGTTGCGGTGGCCACCATGTTTGTGGGGAACTTGCTGGCACTGCGGCAGAGAAATTTGCATCGTTTGCTGGCTTGGTCAAGCGTCGCGCACGCCGGTTATATGCTGGCGGGGCTGGCGGTTGGCAATCACGGAACGACGGCCAGTGGCACGGCGGCGCTGCTGTTCTATCTGGTGGTTTATGGATTCATGACCATTGGAGTGTTCGCGCTGCTGGCCGGGACCGGTGCGCAGAATCAATCTGCCAGAGTTGATTCGGATCTTGCCGGCTTGGGTCGAACCCAGCCGCTGACGGCATTGCTGTTGACGGTGTGTTTATTCAGTCTGATCGGATTGCCGCCGACGGCAGGATTTCTTGCCAAGTTGAACTTGTTTCTAGCTACCTGGTCGGATGGCACGTGGCTGGGGCAATCACTGGCGTCGGCGATGGCGATCAATGCTGCGATTGCCGCGTGGTATTATTTACGGCTGATTTCCATGATGTATCTCGAACCCGTTCGCGATGACGTGCCGTCGGAAACGTTGCAATCTCCCGCCTGGATCGCGGGCCTGATTTGCGTGGCGGCCACGATTGGGTTGTTCGTGCTTCCCCAATTCCTCTGGGACGCTGCTCTGCGAGCGGTTGGGTAGGGTGCAATACTGGAAAAGACCGCTGGTCCGCGCTTGAATGTCTTATACAGTTCAGTTAGACTGGCAGTGAGTGACCTTTTCGCAATTTTAAAACCCTTTGTTTTCATCTAGTGTCGGTGCTTCAGATGATTTGGGTTTTATCAAGTAGGCTGACCCATATCATGAGATTTTCTCTTCCATCTGTTTCGAGGTCGCTTGCGACCTTGGTTGTTCTGGCCGTTTTTCAATGTGCGTTTGGCCAAGCTCAGGGGCTGTATCATTACGATGAATTTGGGAACCGCAAGACGATCCATGTGGTGGGCATGGATTCGAACGGTCACGAGCAGGTCACCTTCGGAGAGGCCCATCAATTCGGGCATGGGAAACCCGTTGAGCAGGCCACGCAAACGCTGACGAATCAGTTTGTGGTGCGGGCCAACGCAGGCACGGATATGGGGCGACTTGCGAATACTTGGGGAGTCAATGTCGTCGGTCAAATGAACTGGGACAGCAACCTGTATATCATGGAGGGGACTTCCACACTCCAGGCGTTACATGCGGCCAATGGGGCCTTCGAACGTGGCGAAGTCGCTCAGGTTTTTACTCAGTTTGCACGTCCGGTTGCGACACGGCAAATTCCCAACGATCCTAATTTTTCAAGTCAATGGCATTTAAGGAATACGACCAATGGGCATGATATCAATGTTGAGCCGCTATGGAACTTTACCAACTCCACTCATTTGGGAACAGGTATTCGGGTGGGGATCGTGGATGGTCGTGTGTGGGCCGGTCACGAAGATTTGGCGGGGAACTTTAATTCGGGAATGTCGCTTTGGATGGCTGGGGGAGCCGATAGTCATGGCACCGCAGTTGCCGGATTGGTCGCGGCAGTGGGAAATAACGGAACGGGTGTTACCGGGGTTGCTCCCAGAAGCACGATTGTTGGCATCAGTCTCCTAAATCAAGCTGGGACGGATGTCAATGAGGCGAATGCACTATCACATCATTACAATACGATGAGCGGGGGAAGCTTTGACGGAATCCATATCTATAACAATAGTTGGGGACCCTTTGATAATGCCACACGAACGGCTGCAGGGCCGCTTGCCAGAGATGCCATCATGAACGGTGCCAAAAACGGGAGAGGTGGGTTGGGCAATATCTATGTTTGGGCCGGTGGAAACGGTGGGGATGCGGATAACGTCAACTACGATGGTTACGCCAACAGTCGATATACCATTGCGGTTGCCGCAACAACCAGTGGTGGGGTTCGGGCAAGTTATAGCGAACGCGGGGAGGCTCTCTTGGTCAATGCCATGGGAAATGGTGGACTGGGAGTCAGCACAACTACAACGGGAGGCAGCGGATATACGAGTAGCTTCGGGGGGACGAGTGCCGCCAGCCCCATGGTTGCGGGGGTGGTGGCCTTGATGTTGGAGCAAAATCCAAATCTGGGATGGCGAGACGTGCAGCATATTCTTGTCAATACATCGAGACGAACCGATCCTGCACATTCTTCCTGGGTTGAGAACGGTTCCGGTCGTTCTCATAGCGAGTACTATGGATTTGGGACAATCGATGCGTCGGCGGCTGTGAATGCTGCAACTAGCTGGGTCAACGTTGGCGAGGAGTTAGTCGGGTCGGGGGTCCGCACGGTCGATCAAGCCATTCCCAACAATAGCCCCAGTGCTGGCAACTATGGTACTGCGATTTTCAGCGAGATTGACATTTCGGCGAGACTGGTTGTAGAGACGGTTGAAGTTCTGCTCACGACCACAGGATCCTACGGTGGAGACCTGGAAGTGGTTTTGATCAGCCCATTCGGAACGGAGAGTACTCTGGCTCGGTTTCACAACGACAACGCGAGTTATGACAACTGGATGTTCTCGACGGTCAAGAATTGGGGAGAGAGTTCGGATGGAACCTGGACGCTGAGAATTCGAGATGGCCACCCACTGGATTCCAACCATTGGCTGAGTTGGGGGATCAACGTCTATGGTACGGCTGCCATCCCTGAACCCGCCAGCGGGATCGTATGGCTCGGTATCCTGGTCATGGCATCCGCCCGACGCAAGAGGGCATAGGTCACTCCGCAACCTGTCCACTTCGGATTGCCTCGACAGCCTGAGCAAAACTGACGGTTTGGGTCGGGTATTGGGGCGAAAAAGCGGGTAGGTTCATCGACAGGCAATGCAACTCACCTTGCAGCTGTTTGAACGAAGTGATGTCGATGGTTTTGATCGTATGGTTCGGCAGAAGCTTCTGATAGAGTTGGATTGCGTTCTCGATCATGGGCTTGGGATCGGAATCGAAGGTCGGAATTAACAACCGATCGTTGGCAAAAATGACATTGGTGTAGGCACTCCACGATTGGCCATTGCGCGGAGGGATCTGGACGCGATGCACTTCCAGTGGCTTACCATCGACAGTTACTCCCTGGAGTCGTTTCGCGTTCCGATCCAGAATGGCGGCGTTCACCGGATCCATGCGAGGATCGAGCGCCGCCACGACGACTTGGGTTGAACTGACGAAGCAGGCGAACATGTCGACATGGCGGGTTGCTTCGGACTGAAGCGGTTCGAGAATGATGAACTGCTCCAGATTGCAATTTTCCAGAAACGCTTCGAACACGATTTTTCGACCTTCATACGCGGTGTCCATGCCGGGCACTGGATGGGGGAAGATGATCGCGTTGTCGACAAAGATCCGTTCGGTTGCCATCGCCAGATGTTGACCGTTGCTGCACAGGTTCCCGCCTTGAAGCGTAAACGGAACTTTGACCAGCCTGACACCCGTTCGCTCCGACCAAACCAAGGGCATGCGGTCGTCCTTCGGCCGCTCACCTGCGTACAAAAAGTCCAGAACCTGGCTTTGCTGATTTTCGGTTTCGGCAAACAGGGGCGCGAAATCTCTGAGCCAAATCGTGTCCAGCTCCAGGATGGCAAAATGCAAATGCTCGCACTGGTCTTCCATGTTCTCCAGCCAGCCCATCACCATCAGGAACTGCTTCCGATGATTGCAGAGAACGAGAACTTCGATGTGTCCCTTTGTATTGGCCACCAGTTGTCGGAAAACCGGAGCGTGATGGGGTTGCCAGTCACTGACACTTAAAACGAGCGCTCGTTGCGGTTCGAAATCGGCTGCAAGTCGAGGATAGTCCGGGTGGGGCTTTTTGACGGCGCTCGACAAGTCGCGAAGTGCAAACAGCGACTTGTCAAGTTGCGCGGTTGCTTCGCTTGCGAGGAGAACCGAAGCAATCCAAAGGAAGAACAACAGACAACGGGTCATTCGATAAACGTGACCTTTCCGAGGCCCTTGCTGGAATCGTTGCGCTCTTTAGGATTCCCATGGACCGTTACATTTCCTACGCCGCTGATCTTGGTGTTGATGGAGTCGGCCGCATAGAGGGTTGCGCTGCCGGCGCCGGACATGTCCAGTTCAACCGATTCGGCGAGCAATTTTTCCAATTCAATTTTTGCGACTCCTGCCGCCGTGACCTTGAGATTTTTTACGATTCCATCCGCAGTTAGTTTTCCCGCACCACTGACAGAGATTTCCAGCTCGCCTTCTTCCTCGATACCGCTCGCCTGAATCGAGCCCGCTCCCGACAGGCTCAGTTTGTTGATCTTTGGCACGACGATTTCGATTTTTGGACCGACCTGTGAACTGAAGTTGACGTTGGTGGTGATTTTCAATTCACCGTTCGTCACGCTCAGGTCCAGGTGTTCAAGAAGATTGTCGTCAAACGTGGCTGAAACACTTTGTGACTCGCCGATCGACAGTACAATGGTACTGATGCCGCTGCAGTTGACCGCCGTGAATGGAGGCAGTTCCTTACTTTCGGTTTTGGCAACACCTGAACCTTTGATTCCGGAAAAAGATCCGCATCCGGTCAGAAGCAGCGCGGCCGCAAGAATGAAGAGGCAGGGTTGAACTTTTTTCATTTCAGGGTTCCTTGTAAAAGTCGAAACAGGTTAATGGCCGTTTCCATTTTAGCTGCTCGGAGTTCATAAAGCGATTGCAATTGTTCATTGAACCCTTTGGATTCAGATCGTTCGGTGTGTATCATGAACTTTTCTGTGCCCTGAACGAGACGACTGTGTTGTTACGAACGAAAGCATAAAATCCATGTTTGATCGAAGAGAGTTTTTGAGAGCCAGTACGACGGTCGGGATACTGGCTTCGGTTCCCGCGATCGTCACCAGCAAGCGATTGGCCAGCCGCCATCGTGACGATGTGATGGTCGGTGATGGCGAATATCGGTACCGCGTCGATCATCAGTGGTGTCAACTTCCCGACCGGTATCGCTGGCAGACGACTCACAATGTCGCCGTCGATTCGCAGAATCATTTGTATGTCATTCACGAAGGAGATCGGAAGCTCAAAGACCATCCGGCCATTTTTGTATTCGACGAAGCCGGAAAATTTGTTCGGGCTTTCGGCGCCCAGTTTCAAGGAGGCGGGCATGGAATCGAAGTGCGGCAGGAAGGAACTGAAGAGTTCCTCTACGTCGCGGCGTATCAGCAGGTCAAGGCGTTTGCCAAGCTGACGTTGTCCGGTGAGATTGTCTGGTACAAAAAAGCGCCCATGGAATCGGGGCTGTATGCTGAAGGAGAAAATACTTCTACCGAACCGACCTGGAATCGTTCGGGTTTCCTGCCAACCAACTTCGCGTTTCTGGATGATGGCGGATTTCTACTGGCCGATGGTTATGGAACGTTTTGTATTCATCGCTTTGATCGGAACGGCAACTGGATCAGTCATTTCGGCGGTGCGGGAGACGGCAAAGGGACGTTTGATACGGCTCATGGATTGTGGATTGACAATCGTCCCGGTCGCGAGCCGACCATCGTCGTCACGGATCGAGCGCACCATACATTGCAGCGATTTGACCTGGACGGACACTATCTCGAGACCCACGAAGGTTTTGGATTGCCAGCGAACATCGACACGTACAAGAATTTGATGCTCGTGCCCGAATTGAAAGCCCGGGTCAGTTTGCTTGATGAAAATAACCAAGTCGTTGCAACGCTCGGAGCGGCGATCGAGCGACTGGATCAGGTGCAAAACCTGCGGGCACAACCCAACCAATGGCGCGACGGCGAGTTTGTGCATCCGCATGACGCCTGTTTCGATCTCGAAGGAAACCTTTTCGTTGCCGAATGGGTCCGCACCGGCCGCGTGAGTAAGCTGACGCGGGCATAGTGTATTCTCGGGAAAACAAAGGACAGGCACTTGGCCAGCCTGTTACGCTAGCACATTCTTGGAGTGCGTGTCCTTTGCTCTTTCTTCATTGCACAATCCCCCGTCGCCTGAACAAGCTGTACATTGCTGAGCCTTCTGATGCTTGCGTCCTAAATTTAGCACAACCGGAGCAAAGAATCCAAGCATCAGGAAGAAGCATCAGCGAAGGGCCGGCGGACTTTTGGCCATACGGCCTTCGCGGACTTTCTTCATTCGATGACCAGCTCGAATCTTCCAGAGTATGAAGACAGGTTTGAAACCTTAGTGTTCAAAGTTGACTTAATTTCTGATTTGTTCAATGGCAAGCCTGATTGGACGATTTCGACGAGCTGATCAATGGACTCAGTTGTTTTTGAATTCAAGGATTTTCGAAACAACGCGACCGCAAATGGCTTCTCTGCTTCATCGTAAAACCATACTGTTATTCTTGGCCGAGCCAAAGATTCTGAAGGTGGAAAGCGAACTCCCAAATTTCCTCTCAGTGCTGCTGCAAACAAGTCTAGTTCTTCATTTTCTAATCGAAATCCACGTTGTTCAAAGTCAGGTGGATGCCACCCACTCCAAATAACGACAACAGAAGAGGATGAATTGAATGCGTCAGCAACTCCTTGTCGCAAAGTGAATCTTGGCCAAACGAAATAAGCTATCGGTAACGCAAGAATAATGACTACGAGGCCAGTCATCCAAAGAGCTTGATTCTTTCTTTTCATTTTTTTACGTCGACGTGTAGGCCTGTTTTAGGTTTAAGATGCCAGACATCAAGCAATCCATTGAGATCTCAGGACATCGGGATCGTTTTCTCAGATCACATGAGCTACGGCCGTTCTGCAAGAAAATGATTACAGATACAATAGATAACAAACCCTGTGATTGCGAAAATTTTAGCAATTTCTGTGGGTACCAATAAATGTCCGGAAATAAAGTATATTGGTCCTAAAAGTAAGGGTATAAGTAAGATTATCTGGCTAATTCGATTCACCGCCTTGAGTGTGGGAGTTGATATAAAGTGTGCTCGCGGTTCCAGGAACACATTTTCCGCACCCATGAGCAATGGAGTCAGTCTTTTTTGAGTTCTTTCTAGTGCTTGCTGGCCGCCAATTTCTTTCACACTTAAGCGACACAGGAACACTTTCTGGTGAAGTCCGAGTAAATACAAGTCATGAGTATTTTTCAGCTTTCCCCCTTTTTCGCTGTAAGCCTTATAAAATTCAAATTTCATTGTTCGATCCAAATCGATCAAACGCTTTCGATAATCAAATCGGTTGAACGCTCGATAGCAAACTTCCAAAACCGGAGAATCTGAAACGAATGTGTACGAACGTTCCGTACAAATCAAAAACAGCCCTGATCCGCCAACAATCCAAAACAATAAAAAAATCCACCAGGGCATCTCATTTGCGTAAAACGTATATGCTGCTCCAAGCATAATGGGTCCAAAAATTGTTAGCACAAGCAAATTGCGTAAAAATACGTATCGTCGGTCCTCAATTGCTCCCAAAACTTTATCTCCATTTGGCATCTCAAAAACCGCAATTTCATCTGAGTCTGGAATGGTCACTCCAAACCATCGATTGAAATTCTCATTTGGCATTACACCTCTCCTCCGAACGTGAAAATATCAAACTCTCCATCTAAATACTCACTACACCAAAATCCGAATGCGCATCCCGAAACCGAACGTTTGCATCCGCCAGTAATTTCATCTTCATTTTATCCGGGGAATGGTTGCCATCTGCTTGACAGTGGTGGTGCCGAAACTGCGGTCGCGTTATCAAGCACTGCGGCATGGTGGCTTCTATTTCCGCGACCTTGTTCCGGCCTGCAAAATGCACCCTGCCGACGCGCTTGCGGCTATTTATGGAGTGCGGGACTCTGCCCCGCTTTGGATTTTTGGATTTCATCGGTGGCCGAAACCGTCGGAAGCCATAGAAACGATAGCGGGACAGAGTCCCGCACTCCATAGAGGCTAAGCAACTACCATGTCGCGAACTACCTTGCCGTGAACGTCTGTCAATCGATACTGGCGACCCTGATATCGAAATGTCAGTCGCTCGTGATCGATTCCGCACAGATGCAATAACGTGGCTTGCATGTCGTGAACGTGAATGGGATTCGAAGTGATATTCCATGCAAATTCATCGGTTTCGCCAATGACCAGTCCGGGTTTGACGCCTCCGCCTGCCAACCACCAACTGAATGCCTTGCCAAAATGGTCCCGCCCGGTCGGGCTTGCCGGATTGCCCTGTCCAAAAGGTGTTCGGCCGAACTCGCCTCCCCAGATCACCAGCGTATCCTCCAGCAGTCCGCGCTCTTTTAAATCCATCACCAGGGCAGCACTCGGAGCATCCGTATCGCGGCATTGCATCTCCAGTTGCGTATGCAGATTGCCGTGTTGATCCCAACCCGAATGCATCAACTGAACAAACCGAACCCCTCGCTCAAGCAGTCGCCGGGCGATCAGACAGTTGTTGGCATAAGTTCCTTGCACGGTTGCATCGGGGCCATAGCGCTCGATCGTCGATTGGCTTTCGTCTGAAAAATCGACCAGATCGGGAACGCTGGTTTGCATCCGGAACGCCATCTCGTATTGAGCGATACGGGTTTCGGTTTCCGGATCGCCGTAGTCGGCCAGATGCATTGCATTGATGGCACGGATGTCGTCAAGCAGCATTCGTCGCGACTCGCCCGTCACGCCGGGTGGGTTCGAAAGGTAGGGAACGAGTTCTCCCGAGTTTCGGAATCGGACTCCCTGATGGCGGCTTGGCAGGAATCCGCTTCCCCAATAATAGTCGTAAAATAATTGACCACAGGTTTTCCCCTTGTCACTCGAGGTCATGACCACAAAGGTCGGCAACTCATCCGTTTCACAACCCAAACCATAACTCAGCCAAGCGCCAAAACTTGGCCGCCCGGGGACTTGAGAGCCCGTCATAAACAGGGTAACGCCGGGCGCGTGATTGACGGCTTCGGTATGCAGGCTGCGAACCAGGCAAAGATCATCCGCGAGCTTGCCGATATTGGGAAGCATTTCGCTCATTTCGATTCCCGATTCACCATAGCGTCGAAACGGCTTGATCGCGGGAACGCATGGCCATTTCTGGTAGCCGCTGGACATGGTTGAAAGCCGGGTCACGCCGCGAACGGATTCGGGAATATCCTGTCCTGCAAAATCGGCCAGAGCAGGCTTGGGATCGAACAAGTCGAGATGGGATGGGCCGCCGCCCTGCCACATGACCACCACTCGTTTCGCCTTGGGAGCAAGATGAGGAAGTCCTGGCAGACCTTTATCCAGATTCAAAAGCCCGGAATGATTCGAAAACTCATTCCCACTTGCAACATTGCGACCCAACAAACAGGCCAAGGCCGCGACGCCAACGCCAGACGCCGTTTGGCCAAAGAAACTTCGTCGAGTGACTCGCTGTGCATTGAGCTCAAAGGCTTCCTCAAACATGAATCACTCGCGGGTTAGGGCTTCATCGAGATTGAAAATGGCCAGACAGACGTTGGTCATCGCTGCCAGCGAATTTGCATCGATTGCCGGGTCTGGCTTTGACGCCCCGACGGCAAGCAGCTCCTCCGCCAACGCCGGATGATGACTGTAGAACTCATATTGCTTCGACCAAATCGCAGAAAGCCTTTCCAGCTCGGCGTCGTTCGGAAGCCGACACAAGATTCGATGAAACGCGTTCCTAAGTTGTTCGCGATTTGAATTGTTAGATTTTATACACTTCTCGGCCATGACACGGGAGGCTTCCACCCAAGTCGGATCGTTGAGCATCGTCAGCGAATGCAGAGGTGTATTGGACGAACTGGACCGCACGCGACAGGCTTGCCGATTGGACGAATCAAACATGTTGGCTGGCGAAATCGTTCGTCGCCAGAACGTATAAATACTCCTTCGATACAAATCCTTGCCTGTCGATGCAGGGTAGGTGAAATCACGTTCCTTGGTAATCGCCAGCGGCTCCCATACACCGGATGGCTGATAGGGATACACGGGCTGGCCGCCGATTTCTTTCTCCAGCAAACCGCTTGCGGCAAGCGCCCAGTCTCTGAGAACCATTGCAGGCATACGAAAACGATTGGCCCGTGAGTAATATCGATTCTCCGCATCCAGCTCCAGCCGTTGGTGATCGACGCGACTGGATTGCCGGTACGTGGCGCTGGTCAGAATCAGTCGCTGAACAGGTTTCACTTTCCATCCCTGCTCACGAAATTCAACGGCAAGCCAGTCGAGCAACTCCTTGTGGACCGGGTATTCGCTTTGTACTCCAAAATCTTCCGATGTCTTCACCAGCCCGGCCCCAAAAAAATGCTGCCAGATTCGGTTGACCTGTACGCGCGCGACCAGCGGATTGGACGGCAGAAATAACCACTGCGCAAATCCCAGCCGATTGCGGGGCAGCTCATCAGGAAACTCAGGCAAAAACGCGGGCGTCGCAAAGGAGACTTCTTCAAGTGGTTCGAGATATTGTCCTCGATTGAGAACATGGGTCGGGCGCGGCTGAGCGTCACTCATAACCATCAGGCGGGGAACGTTGAGCTGTTGATAATCGTACAGCTTCTTCTTCAGGAAATCGGCTTCTTTCAAATCCGGGATAGAATCTTCGGTCCCCTCGCTAGCCTCAGAAATTTGTTTCTCCAGGCTGGCAATAAACTGGGCTTGCGCCTGCGAGGGTAACTCCATCACAGGATTGTCCACCCGGATTCGGATCGCCGCACCTTCCGGCACTCCTTGCTCAGGAACCCGATTGAACAGATCCATCAACTGATAGTATTCCTTTTGGCTGACCGGATCGTACTTGTGGCTGTGGCACTGGGCGCAAGCGATTGTCATTCCCAACCAGTTTGTCGAAGTCGTATCCATTCGGTCGAAGAGGATGACAAAACGCTGTTCCTCCGGGATGCCGCCTCCCTCGCCGTTGAGCAGGTGATTTCGATTGAATGCGGTGGCGATCATTTGATCCTGAGTCGGGTTCTCCAGCAGGTCGCCCGCAAGTTGCCAGATCGAAAACTGATCGAACGGCAAATCCTCGTTGAGTGCTCGGACCACCCAGTCCCTCCAAATCCACTGCCAAGTGTCTCCGTCCTGCTGAAAGCCGTTGCTGTCGGCATAGCGGGCGGCATCGAGCCACGGAATGGCCATTCGCTCTCCGTAGTGCGGATCGTTCAGCAGCCGATCCACCAGATTTTCATAGGCGTCCGGATTCGGATCGTCGACAAATGCCTGACACTCTTGGGCGGTCGGCGGAAAACCGATCAGATCCGCGTAGAGCCGCCGGATCAACGTCTCGCGGTCGGCTTGCGGAGAAGGTTCTAGTCCTTTGGAACGCATTTTGGTCAGCACAAACGCATCGACAGGATTTTGAACCCACGGATCATCGCCAGTATCTGGAACATCCGCTCGGACCGGAGCAATGAAGGCCCAGTGGTCGTCATAGTTTGCGCCTTGATCGATCCACCGCCGCAAGGTTTCTTTTTGGTCGTCGGTGAGCGAGCGATGAGAACTCGCGGGCGGCATTTGTTCATTCGGATCTTCGGCCAGCACTCGCTGTATCAAGGTGCTGGATTCAGCGTCTCCGGGAACGATGGCTCGAGCTTCCATGGCTGCTTCACGAACATCGAGCCGCACGTCGGCCATCCGCTGATGGTCGTCCTGCCCATGACAGAAGAAGCAGTTCTCCGAGAGAATCGGACGAACATCCCGATTAAAATCAAGTTCATCGGCGCGAGCGACTGCCGCCGCCAATCCGCAACCAATCAGATGGAGCAAAAGCGAGGACACGAGAATCGGAAATGCAGACCAACCCTGGACGGCACTGGAACGGCTTTCTGATTTTCGAAGGGGGCGATACATGGCCTGACAGTTCATCATGACGGGAAACGACCCGGAGGACTTTCAATTCCGTGTCCTGCCTACCAGTTTATTGCGATCTGCACTTGCGTTCAACTAAATGGGGGTGCAATCCGGCAAGTTTTATTTCGAACTTTGAATCCCGGAAGTCCGGTCGCCTTATTTACAGCAAAATCAGGTCGAACTATATTCGAACAACTCCCGGTTTGCGGAACCAACAGCATCCACAGAAGGAAACAATCATGAGTGATCAAATCGTCCGCGTTGCAATGGTGGGACTTGGCTTCGGCGCGGAGTTTATTCCGATCTATCAGGCTCACCCCAACGCTCAAGTCCATGCGATCTGTCGGCGAAATGAGACGGAACTTAACAAGGTCGGAGACCAGTTCGGGATTCCAACTCGCTATACGGAATATGCCGATGTGCTGGCCGATCCTGAGGTTGACTTTGTTCATATCAACAGCCCGATCCCCGACCACGGTCGGATGACGCTCGAAGCCCTCGACGCCGGCAAGCATGTGATGTGTACCGTTCCGATGTCTACCAGCATCGATGAATGCCGACTGATTGTCGAGAAAGTCCGCAGCACCGGTTTGAAATACATGATGGCAGAAACGGTGGTCTACAGTCGCGAGTTTCTGTTCGTCAAGCAGCTCTACGAGCAAGGCGAGCTCGGAAAAATCCAATACCTGGCCGCATCGCATCCCCAAGACATGGACGGCTGGCCGGATTACTGGGAGCGGATGATTCCGATGCACTACGCGACCCATGTGGTCAGCCCGGTACTTGGCCTGGTGAACGGATTGGCGGAGTACGTTTCCTGCCTCGGATCTGGAACCGTCCGTGATGATATTGAGAAAAAATCTGGCAACCGTTTTGCCGTTGAGACGTGCCATATCAAGTTCCTCAACAGCGATCTAGCCGCCCATATCTGGCGATTCCTGTACGATACCGCTCGTCAGTATCGCGAAAGTATCGACGTGTACGGCTCCAAGAAATCATTTGAATGGTCGCTGGTCGAAGGTGGAAAGCACGTACTTCATACCGCTAAGAAGCCGGAGCACGAGATCGCCGAGTTGGTTGACGTGCCTGATTTTGCCCACTTGCTGCCTGAGCCGATCCGAAAATTCACACAGTCGATTGAGGATGCCGATCATTTGTCGTTCATTCAAGGCGGCGGCCACGGTGGATCGCATCCGCACCTGGTTCACGAGTTCGTCAGTGCCTTGATCGAAAACCGCGATCCATGGCCCAACGCCGTCACCAGTGCCAACTGGACCTGCGTCGGACTGTGCGCCCATGAATCGGCCCTGCAAGGCGGAGCCATCGTGCGGTTGCCTGAATTCACGCTGAACATTTAGAGATTTGTTTAAGGTTCTCTAAGCTTTTGACAGCCAGGTTTAGAACACTAATCAGCACTAATCTTCTTATGGATTGACGATTGTTTTTATTTTAAACAATGACTTTTTTGTAAGTGAATATTGTTGTTTATTAGTGTTGATTAGTGAATATTAGTGTTCCAACTTTCACCTCCCCCATCAAAGACGATGCTTGCTCCACGAATGCCTGTTTTGTTTGTTTCTGTTCTGTATTTGTTGAACCTGGTTGTCTTAGTGCCTCAACTCAATGGTGATGACAGAGGGGGACCTTCCGGACTGGTACATTCCTTTGACCGGGTTCGTTTGACTTCAACCTATTTCAGCGAGGGCGTGGCGGTAGGCGACATCAACGGTGATCAGATTCCCGACATCGTTTACGGCCCGTACTGGTTCGAAGGCCCCGATTTCAAAGTCCAGCGGGAAATCTATCGACCGGTTCCTCAACCGATGGAACGTTATGCCGATCATTTCTTTGCCTGGATGTATGACTTCAATGGCGATGGCCATCACGATGTGTTGGTGGTCGGTTTTCCGAGGACTCCTGCATTTGTCTATGAGAATCCTGGCCGTTTTGCCGAGGCAGGCAGCGATCCCGCTCATTGGAAAAAACATCAGGTCTTCGATTGGGTGTCGAATGAGTCGCCGACCTTCACGGATATCACGGGCGATGGAGTTCCCGAACTGGTTTGCTCTCGCGAAGGCATGTTCGGTTACGCGACGCCCGTGCCTGGCAGTTTTGAACCCTGGCAGTTTCATCGTATCTCCGGCAAAGTGACCGATGAACGTTTTGGTCATGGGCTGGGCGTCGGCGACATCGATGGCGATGGCCGCATCGATTTGATTGCAAAGGACGGCTGGTTTGAGCAGCCTGAAACGCTCGGCGGCAATCTGTGGAAGCATCATCCGTTCTCGTTCGCTGAGCCGGGCGGTGCGGATATGCATGTGGTCGATGTCAACGGCGACGGTCTCAATGATGTCATCACCTGCGTGGATGCGCACGGCTGGGGATTGGTCTGGTGGGAACAGAAACGAACCGGCAGCAGCGAGATCGTGTTTGAAAAGCATTTGATCATGGGAAGCCGCCCATCGGAGAACGATTATGGGATTTATTTTTCAGAACCGCACTCGGTACAAGTCGCTGACATCGACGGAGATGGCTTACTCGATATCATCACCGGCAAAACGTACTGGTCGCACCACCGACGCGGCCCGAACTGGGACGCGGGAGCGGTGGTCTACTGGTTCAAACTTCAGCGTGATGGAAACGAAGTGAAATGGATCCCGCACTTGGCGGACGACTCGGCGGGTATCGGTCGGCAAATCGTGATCGCGGACGTAACCGGAAACGGACTACCGGATATTGTCACGGGTGGAATGCTGGGTTGCCATTTGCTGACCCACCAGACTGAGGAACTGACCGGCACCGGATTGCTTGCCGCCCAACCCAAACCGCGGCGCCCGATTGTCGAAGACCTGTCCGGCACCGACGCCGCAGCCAACATGACCGTGCCGCAGGGGTTCCATGTTCAACTGGCCGCCGCCGAACCGGATGTTCACCAGCCGGTCGCGATGGCGTTTGACGATCGCGGTCGGCTGTGGGTTGCCGAAGCGTATACCTATCCCGTCCGCGCACCGGAAGGACAGGGGCTGGACAAAATTGTGATTCTTGAAGATACCGACTTTGATGGTGTATTCGACAGCCGAAAAGTGTTTGCAGAAAACCTCAACCTGGTCAGCGGACTGGAAGTCGGATTCGGTGGCGTCTGGGTGGGAGCAGCGCCTTACTTCATGTTCATCCCCGATGCCGACGGCGATGATGTTCCCGATGGTGAGCCACAGATTTTGCTCGATGGATGGGGCTATGAAGACACGCATGAAACACTCAACAGCTTTAACTGGGGGCCGGACGGTTGGCTTTATGGCTGTCACGGAGTCTTTACCCACAGCCGCGTCGGCAAACCTGGAACGCCCGACAAAGATCGCATTCCGATCAATGCGGGGTACTGGCGATACCATCCCGTCAAACATCAATTCGAAATTTTTGCCTGGGGAACGAGCAATCCCTGGGGAATCGATTTCAACGACCACGGTCAGGCGTTTTCGACGGCTTGCGTGATCCCGCATCTTTATCACGTGATTCAAGGCGGTCGATATCAGCGGCAGGCCGGACGGCATTTTGACCGATACGTTTTCGACGACATCAAAACGATCGCCGACCACTTGCACTACGCGGGCAACATCGGCGACCACGCCTGGTGGGGGCAGGAACCCGTCATCAAGGACGATACATCCGACGCCGGCGGTGGTCACGCGCACTGCGGTGCGATGATTTATTTGGGCGACAACTGGCCTGCTCGATACCGCAACCAGATTTTCTTCAACAACATCCACGGCAATCGCGTGAATGTGGATCGGCTGGTGCCCCATGGTTCAGGCTACATCGGAAAACACAGTGATGATTTGCTGATGGCCAATGATCGCTGGTTCCGCGGGATCAACTTGCGAACAGGCCCGGACGGAACGGTTTATTTGATTGACTGGTACGATAGAAATGCTTGCCACCGTGTGAATCCGGAAATCTGGGACCGGACGAACGGAAGGGTCTACAACGTTGCCTACGGTGTTCCGCAGCGGGAGTCAGTCCATCTATCCAGTCTATCCGATGCAGAATTGGCGGCCATGGTTTGGCATCCCAACGACTGGTTTGTCCGTCAGTCCAGAAAAATCCTGCAGCATCGAGCTGCGACCGGAAAGCTGGATCGACAAGCGATTTCCGAACTCTACTGGACATGGACCGAGGGGACGGATTCGCAGATCCTGCGCGGGATGTGGTTGGGACACGCAACAGGCATTGTTGGAAAAGACGCTTTAGTCAAGCTGTTGGACCATCCCTCAGCGTTTGTTGTCGGCTGGGCGATCCAATTGCTTTGCGAGGACAAGCAGCTTGACGAAGAAACGCTCCACAAGATCAAGGAACAGGTCGCCAAGTCGGACTCTCATCCGGTCGCGCGACTCTATTTGGTTTCCGCGTTGCAGCGGCTGCCGCTGTCGCAGCGGTGGAGCGTGGTTGAAGCGTTGGTGAAAATTCAAGCCGATGCCAACGATCACAATCTACCACTGATGCTGTGGTACGCGGCCGAACCCTTGGTTGCCGAGAATCCTGCACGGGCGTTGAAGTTGGCGGAGACCTCGGCGATACCGCTGGTGCGGAGTTTTCTGATTCGCCGCATGGCCTTCGAACGCGAAGCCTTGGAGCAGCTGCTCGCGGCCGTTCCAGGATGGGCGGCGGAGCAACAACTGGATGCTTTGCAGCAACTGCGGACCGCACTTGAAGGCCAGGTCAACGTGGCGATGCCCGAAAGCTGGACGCAAGCCTACGAACCATTGTCAAAACCCGAATCAAGTGTAGAGATTCGTGACTTGGCAGATCGAATCGCGGTGGTGTTTGGAGATCGGCGAGTGCTGCCCAACATGCGAGCCGCGTTGGCCGATCGGTCCCGAGGCCTCGAAGAACGACACCGCGCACTGGAAATCCTGGTTCGCGGACGGGATCAGGAAATGGGAGATGCGTTGATTGCAGCATTGGATACGACCGAGCTTCGATCTGCAGCCATCAAAGCCATGGCGAACTGCAACGACGAACGATTGCCTTCGACCCTGCTGGACCTGTACGCCCAATTTGATTCGACATCGCGAGCCGATGCGATTGCCACCTTGGTGATTCGTCCAGAATCCGCCAATCGATTGCTCGATGCGATTGATTCGAGAGACATTCCACGAGCCGATATTCATGCTTATCACGTTCGGCAAATGACGTCGCTGGGTAATGAAGCACTTACCCAGCGTATCGAAACGACATGGGGCCGGATCGGCGAATCCAGTGCCGAACAGGCAGAGCAGATTCTGCAGTACAAATCCAGACTCACGCGGGCCGTTCTCGCGAGAGCCGACCGGGGCCACGGGCGGATGCTGTATCAGAAACACTGCGCCGCATGCCATACGCTCTTCGGTGAAGGCGAAAAAGTCGGACCCGATTTGACCGGTTCGAATCGCGCCGATCTGGAGTACATACTGGAAAATTTGATTGCCCCTAACGCGGTGGTTGGCAAGGACTATCAAATGAGCGTATTGCAATTGGAAGATGGTCGAGTTATTTCGGGCTTAATCACGCTCGAGACGGACAGTGCGCTCACCGTGAAAACCATCAATGACTCCGTCGTCGTAGCGAAAGACGAAATCGAAGCCCGCAAGTTGTCGGACCTGTCGTTGATGCCAAACGGATTGCTTGACCCGCTCAGCGATGACGAAGTCCGTGACATGATCGCGTATTTGGGCAGCCCCTCCCAAGTCCCACTCAGCGGCCCGAAATCCCCGATCGATCCCGAAACGGGCAAGGTCAGTGGTGCGATTGAAGGCGAATCCTTGAAGATCGTTGACAAAAGCGGTTCGGTAACCAGTCAGGACATGCGGGAATTTGCCAAGGATCGCTGGAGCGGCAACGACCACCTCTGGTGGCGCGGCGGAAAGCCAGGCGATCGACTGAAACTGGAAATCGAAGTCTCCGAATCCGCAGAATACGAATTGCAACTCGCCCTGACCCGCGCCCGCGACTACGGTATCGTGCAACTCTATTGGGACGAAGAGAAACTGGGTGATCCCATTGATCTATTCAACGAGCCAGATGTTTTGACGACCGGTTTGCTGAGCTTCGGTACCAGAAAAATCGAGCAAGGTACCCACTATCTGACCATCGAAATTACGGGAGCCAATCCGAAAGCGGTGAAATCGTATATGTTCGGTCTGGATTTTGTTTGGTTGAAGTAAGAATTTGTAGATGTGTGAAGCGGTCGTGATTGCTGCGGTAAACTGTGTGGCAATCCGTTGGAACTAGAAACAACCAGCGATGAAAACCACAATGTGACCACGTAATACGCCACACATGCTTTCAGGCAATGCACCAATGGTCTTTCTTTTTGCCATTGCAACAATAGGTTATAACGCCATCAGGGTAACAGAGAAGAATGGACCATCCCGACAAACACATCCGTGAAGCGATCAAGTATGCGATTGGGAACGGTTGGAGATTTGTGAAAGCGGGGCCGCGGGCCCACATCTATGGTACGCTGTTATGTGGGCAAGGCCATGGAGGTTGTGCAATCAGAGTCCATTGCACTCCGCGCAACCCCAAGAACCATGCCAAACGTATTAAAAAAGCAGTCGATCGGTGTCCGGGAACTTGATCCCTGGGGAGCGTGTTGATCGCTGAAACTACAACCCAAAGGTAACTGCCATGCAAACCTATTGTTTTACAATTCATCTGGCCGACAGGTTCGAAAATGAAGAACTGTGTGATCGCATCTATGGCGTATGCGACGATTCAACGGCGACCCGTGACGGGGAAGGCAGGTTACTACTGGAATTTGATCGAGATGCGAAAACCCTGGAAGATGCTATTCGTTCGGCGCTGGCGGATGTAACCTCTGTCGGCGCAACGCCCCGGTCAATTTCCATCGAAACCAGCGACTTGGCACCGCTGGTCGGCTAAACCATGGCACGGCAATCGGTCTTGACATGGAGCCTTTCCAAAGGATCACTGGAGCGGCAGCGGCCAATGAGATTGGTCATGGCATTTTTGATCTATGCAATTCATTTACATTCTGCGGTCGAAATAGCCGTTGTTGGAAATGAATCTCCGAGATTAGTCACAAAGGACAGGCACCTTGATCATGCTCACATTGGTAAAGTGCCTGTCCTTTGTTCCCCATTTCTGCGGCTGTCCTCGATACGCTCTATTGGCAGAGTTGAATTGAATCTAGTGAGCAACTGTCGTCGAAAGCATTGACTCCAACGTCTCCTGGATGATGCCCTTGCTGTGGAGGTGGACTTCTGTTGACAACAAATCCGCTGACGTAACAGTCTCGTCTTTCCCACGATTAAATGCCAGCAGTGTGTCGGTTTCGACATGGAAAAAAACACGAGGACTGGAGTCATTGACAGACACTCGCTGTTCGAAGCCAAGCGAATGGAGCATGTCAAACAGGTGTTGATAGCGATAGCTGAGTGCAACCTTGCTCATTGGGTACTCCTGAATAGATTTTGGAATTGACGCAACCATGTTCATTGTGGTGGAACATGGTTGCGTCAATTCCATAGTCGTTCCGGGGAGCGTCAAGCCAATGACCACGTTGAAGTACCTTTCGCTCCAGGAAGTTGTAGCTGAGATCGGCCATAACGTGCTCATCGGTTCGTACCTTCCGATTCGGGTCATATGGCTGGTTGGGTCCACGATTTGTCATGCTAAGATATGCTACAAAGAAAGTGCATTGGATAAAACAGCGATTGGCGATTTTTGTTTGGCTTCAGGTTTGCACGGTTGCACTTCTGACAGTCAAAATAGCTGAATAAATCGACTATAATAGATTCGATCCTCCGTCCAAAAGTAAAATGCTTACCCAACAGGAGAGCCGATATGAATTTTTCTCCGGTGCCCAAAAGGCAGTTACTGGGGTTGGCCATTGGGTTTTTGGCCTACGCACTTCCACTGCATTCTTCGGTTGAAGTAGCAGAAATTGGGAATGACTCTCCGGGATTGAGAGGGCTCGACTGCGACGACCGGCACCCATCTGCTTCGATATTGACCAACGACTTGCCCAAGTTTGAAGCCCAGGAAATTGACTCGGATCTAAAGATTGGGTATGGGGTCATCATCGAGGATATCGATGGCGATGGCAGGCCTGACATCGTTGTGGTCGATCAACATCAGGTAGTGTGGTATCGCAATCCTGGATCACGCGGGGAGAAATGGCACAAATATGTGATTTTGGACGGCCAGACACGAAAAGATAATGTGTGCATCGCAGCCATCGACATCGACGGTGACGGGTTGCCTGAGTTGGTCGTGGGCGCGGGCTGGCAGCCATTTAATACCCAGATCGCCGGTCAACTGGTTTGGCTGCGACGCGGCGATGATGTGACTCATCCCTGGACGATGTATGAATTGCCTTGTGACGAGCCGAGCGTTCATCGGGTACGAGCGATCGACATCGATGATGATGGAAAACGGGAGATCGTTCATGTACCGCTGATGGGTCGCGACGCAACGCGCGAAGGGAACTGGATGGATGGCCAGCCCCTGGCGGTTGTTGCTTTGAAAGTTCCCGATACCGAACCGGAAAAGAAAGAAAACTGGAAATCGGTTGTTTTGTCTCAAAAGCTGCATGTGGCTCATGGCTTTAGCGAAGGTCACGAAGGCGGATTTGCAAGGCCGGGGCGTTCGATTCTGGTTGGCAGCTACGATGGAATCAGCCTGATCTATCCGGAAGGAACCGAATCTCAATGGACCACCCTGCTCATGCATTCCGCCCATCAGGAGAATCCGTCGGGAAATCGTGGCGCCAGTGAAATCAAGGTGTCCAATGACGGTCGTGGGGTGATCGCAACCATCGAGCCTTGGCACGGAAATCAGGTGGTGGTTTACACGCCTGGGAAACCGGATCCTGAAAAAGCCTTTTCGCTCAATCGTCATGTCATCGATCGGCAACTGCTGTGGGGCCATGCGGTCTGGTTTGCAGATCTCGACGGCGATGGTGTGGATGAGTTGATTGTAGGAGTGCGGGACGATCCCAATCCCGACCAAGCAGGCAATTTTGTCGAACGACGGGGCGTGCGGTTGTACAAGTCGCTCGATGCAGCGGGTGAGAAGTGGCAACGAACCATCCTGGAAAATGGCGGCGTTGCGGTCGAAGACCTTGCTGCGGCGGACCTGGACAATGATGGTAACATCGATATCGTTGCCGTCGGTCGACAAACGGGAAATGCCCGTATCTACTGGAATCTCAATGCGGCGGACGACAAGCCGTAAATCCAAAAAGGGTTAGACAAAGTAAACAAAGTGACAAAGTAGACAAAGGACAAAGTAGACAAAGGACAGGCACCTGTCCAAGTTCGCATTCACAATGCTCCCGAAGTGCCTGTCCTTTCGGGTTCTCCTTTCCGTTTCTCCTTTCCGTTTCTCCTTTCGGTTCCATGTCGTTTCTGCGACCATACCGCCGCAGAACATAAAAATGACTGGAGAAAATCTGATTGATTCTACTATTCGTGACGAAGTCAAAACCATCAGAATTCCCGATGTGATCGAGAAGAAGAACCTGAAAGCTAAGTGGAATGATGCAAGCGAAAAAGCGAAATCATCCCCACCCGGGCCGGCTGCCAAATAAAGGGCGGTGGCAAGCTGATAGTTGCGAAGCAACGACAATCAGTGAAATCAGTGAAGAGTCGTCGCACCCTCCATTTAATTTCCGCTTGTGAAATCGCGAAGCGGCTGTGGGTTTTTGATGAGGTCGTCCCTTACGGGGACGGGCTACGTGCCACTATCTCTGGTTGATTAAATCGAGAACGCCTTGCCATGATTCTACGGTCGATCCGTCGCCAGGAGGCGATGTGCCATTGAGCCGCAATTATAGACTTTGGGTTTGCGATCTTGATGAACCCTGATCCACCTCCGCCATCACCGAGCAAAATGCCTCCCGGAAAGAAATGCTCTTGAAATCTGAGCAAGGCAAACGTCGAATCAAACTCGCACCGCAGCCGTATCGCACACCGCAGCTTAACTTGATCGTTGAGGCGGAAGCGATGTTTGACCACTCCCTGAATAGGCTTGCAGAAAAGAAGAGTTTATGAAAATCCTCCAGATTTTCATAAACTCTCAGACGAGGACTTGCAAAAAGTTATCGCTTCCTGCGCAATACAAGCCCAAGGCAGGCAAGTCCAATGAGCAGCGCTGAACCCGGTTCCGGGATAGCGGTGAAGTTGGACAAGTGAGCAATGCCATTCATCGTTCCGATCGCCGTATCGACACGTACAGAACTGAAAGCGGAGTGGACGGGAATTCCGAAATCAATCAGAAAGTTGTCGTCCCATTGAGGCAGCCAAACCGCCCAGTAAAGTTCTTGCCAGGGAACGTCACCGAATGAGCTTGGCACCTCGAGTTCAGCGAAGTTGATCCCGAAACTCAAAATCTCCGCAGCATATGGCAACGCAGAGCCATCCTGCTGGGTGAAGACGATATTCAAAGGAAAGTAGCCGGTGCCATAGCGGTCGGTTGGCGCTCCCACGGTGTATAGAGGCCGTATGTCCGGATTGATCCCTGCCGATGTCTGCAGAATGACCAAGGAACCCCCATCGGAAGACAATCCGCCATGGCCATAGTTGGAGACATTTACCAAAGCCCCGTAGTCTCCTGCAAACGAATAGAAGTTTCCGGTTGCGGTGATGTACCCTGGCGCTTTGGCCGACAAGGTCGGTGCATCCATGGCAGCACTTCCATCATGAATAAAACCTCCAACCGCATCCACGTTTGCGGTTCGAGCAAGACCCGAGGGGGGAATGACACGCTGGTTATAGAGATCGGTCCATTCCTGTTTGGTTGTACCGATATCGCCCACCGACCACAGGTTGTAGGTAGCGGCCACGTCGCGGGTTCCCATCGACTCGATTCCGTATACGCTGCCGGGGCCACTGCCGAAGACGGGAATATAATTATCCGGACCAAAGACAGTCACTTCTGTCGGCTCCAGGAAGTGTTTGGGATTGTCAAGGCTCCGTGGTTGGCCCTGAAGCCCATAGCTGGTCGAAGCCAGCCCGGCGATCATGCACGACGCCATCAGGCAAGTCAGTGAAAACCGGGCGCGAATCGACCCGGAAAAACAAGTATGAGATAACATAGAAATTTCCTTTCTGAAATGTTATTGAAATTGAAAATGGAGCAAGTCGCAAAGCCGAACCAATTTGGCCTGGTGGTTAAAAGCCAGAATCACTGGCACATTGCCCCCAGTCTTGCCCCTACGGAAAAATCGCGCTGACAAGTTTCAGCAAAAACGATTAACAAGTGGCTGCTCGACGACGTCGAGCAGCAATACCTGACAACGACATGGCTAACAGCAATAGAGAATTTGGTTCAGGGACCGAAGTAACGGCCCAGGTATCGACCTGGGTACCTTTGAAGCTCATGGACGTCCCCAGTGCGCTCGCATTGAGTGTGTAGCTGGCGGCATTGCCTGGCAAAACCCATTCAAACAGGTATCCGAGCGTGTAGTCGGGCCCTTCGCCATATCCACCGGCAACGCCTGAAAAAAATCCCAAATCCTGGTAAATGCCGGTACCGTTGGTGGTTGTTTGAACAACGGGATAAATCCACTCGCCATCGACATACGATTTGCGAACCCAATCGATTCCTCCGGTCAGACTTACTGGCGCTCCTCCTTCCGGCGTTATGGTCACCGTATCGAGGTCAATCCACTCGCCGATCCGGTCGATCGAGATCTGCCAACGAACGATTGTGTTGTAGTCATCGCCGAGATTGTAGTTGGGTACGGTCACGGTAGGCTGCACCTGGGCAGCGAAGTGGTAGATGCCGTAGGTGCTGGTCATGAAGCCGACTGGACTGCCGGCGTTTGCAATTCCGTTGGGGTTGTGAGGTGCATATTGTGCAATTTTCGCGGCTTGCAGGGCCGGATCGGTGATGCCGTCTGCACCGCCAACCCGATACCCAGGTGCATTTACTCCGGAAGTCGTGAACCCATTGACCCATTCCTGGTAAGTCGTGTTGGACTGGCCTTGCCATGACGGATCGATGTAACCATCGGTGTAGTAGTCGGCAAAAACGGGAGGAATTTGCACCAGCAGGCAGGCTGCCAATGCGACGAATATTTGAAGTTTTTTGAACATATTGCTCTTTTCTTTCTTTGATCGTGAAGACTTGAAGTCATGGAAACGTTGAAACGAAAACGTTGAAACGAAAACGTTGAAACAGAACCGAAAACAAAAAATTTCTTGTCGGCTTTGTTGGTTGACAAGTGCGGCCAGATTGCGGCACGGGACTCTAGTCGTGGTTCATGGATAGATACAGCCAGCCTTTCAATAGATACCAAGAAGCGGATTAAAAACCGATTCGCTGGCTTGCTGGTAATTCGAACGCCTTCAGGAGAGTTGCTGAAAGAATACGGCGCTCAATTGTGATAGCGGGCTAGCTCTGAAGGATTCTATTGTCGTTTCGAATGTAAACTTAAGAATCCAATCCAAGCATCCTAGTAGTCGCGAAGTCGATTGTCAACTTTGACTTTGAATAGCCGGTCCTTCTTTCTCTCGTTATCGCGTTTCCTAATCGAGAAAACTCGAAGAAACAATCTGGCTCGCGACATTTTGTAGCATCGGCTTTCGATGACCTGCAATTGTCGCAGCGTTTCGGATGGTCTATAAACAATACTGATTTTGAGACCCGATATCAGTCGTATGTCGAGCGTTTCAACGATCTCAATTTAGCTAGCCAGATTGAACTTGCAACGGATGCAGTACCCGCCAGCTTTCACCAGGAAGGACATCGTCCTTACCTTCGTTTTTGAGTATTGATCTCCGAGCCAATGCTCGATATCAGGAAACCATTTCAATCGTTAAAGCAACCCACACACGAGGTTACCTTCAATATGTTTTCTTCCGTCCGTCGGTCGTCTGTTGTCCACTCCGTTGATGCGACGCGCTCTGGCAAAAAAAATCATCCAGATCGCTCTGGATTTACGTTAGTCGAACTATTGGTCGTGATTGCAATTATCGCGGTCCTGATTTCCATGTTGTTGCCTGCGGTGCAATCGGTGCGGGAAGCCGCTCGCCGAGTGACATGCAGCAACAACTTGAAGCAGATGATTCTGGCGATGCACAATTTCGAAAGTTCCCGATCGGCATTTCCCCATCTTTATCGGCATAGCCCTCCACCCTCCACTCCCGGTGGATGTCCTCCCCAACGTAATCCCATGGCGACGATTTTTCCTTTTCTGGAGTTGCCCGGTTACGATTCCAGCAATGAAATTCGCATCCAGTTGCAAACGACCGTCATATCAACCTATCGTTGTCCTTCCGATCCAATCCCCAATGGTGCTCCAACCCACTATGCGTCGTACGCCATTTGCTCTGGCGATGCCTATGGTTGGGCGTGGCTCTGCTCTGGGACCAACTCGGCGATGGGAGCCCCCTATTGTGCCTACCTTTCTCGACATCGTCCGTACCTGGGCGGCATGATCGATGCGGCTGCGAATTGCGGAGTTCGGCAGGGAGGTCAACTGATTGGTTTTAAAGACATTACCGATGGCACCTCCAATACGATCGCCTTTGGCGAACGTTGGGGAGCGACGATCGATCCGGCTACCGGAGAGCGAAAAAACGGTTACAGTCCGTTTATGTCCGGGTGGATTGATACCTACGCCACCTTCCCGGTGACTGCCAGTACTCGGTTGAACAATCATTTTGATGTCGACATGAATCTGGTCCAGGTGTTCGAAGGTTATTGGTCATCCATTCGGTCGGAGCATCCTGGGGGAGCTGCCGTTGCTCTGGCAGATGGCTCGGTACGCTTGCTGAGCGAAAATATCAACAGCGATATTGTCGCCGATGACCTCTTTCAATATCCGCGCGATACTGCGGCGCCTCACCGCGGCGCACCGAACAAGTACGCTTCTGGACGCCTGTTGAAGGCGCTGGCAGGTCGCAATGATGGAGAAGCAATTAGTGAATTCTGAATACTCCCCATTCTGGAAGAATTTCGCAACGGGTATTTTAGTCCTGGTCAGCCTGATTCTGATCATCCGGTTGGGCTGGATGGCGATAGCCAGCTTTCGAGCGGATCCGCCGCAAACGATCGAAGAAGCCTCTGATCTACTCCGAGCCGCAGGAAAGAAGGAACGCGAAGACTGGGAACGACGGTGGCGAGAATCAGGCCACCCACCCCCATCCGGAGGTTTCGATGCTGCCTGGAAAGCTGCTCGTGGAACAGTGACCGAAGAGGAAACACTCCCTGACGGACAACCAGGCGATAGCCCGCAGCCCTTAGTGGAATGAACGGAATAGCTACGGGAACTCACAAGGAGGGACTCACAAGGAGGGACTCACAAAGGAGGCAAAGACTCACAAAGGACAGGCACCTGTCCAAGTTCGCATTCACAATGCTCCCGACGTGCATGTCCTTTTGGCCTCTTCATTGCATTTCGGCAAGATGTGTGTATTAAATTTAACAGACTGTTGTTGCAGACTGGGTCGATGCCTGTCCTAAACCCTCACTAACACATCACCCATCCGAGTCCTTGCACGGATCTGGGTCGATCGAAGGCATGGGTGGTGGTTCATTGTAAATTGGCAAGAAATGTATATTAAATCACACAGAAAGGCATTGCAGGCTCGACAGGTGCCTGTCCTTTGTCGCTTCTTCTTCGTCCTCGACAGGTGCCTGTCCTTTGTCGCTTTCCTACTTCGCAGGTGCCAGTTCTTTTGCCAGTCGCACCAGTAGTTGCTCCAGAACCAGTCGCCCCATTTCTTCTTTGGAATGGGACCGCTTGAGCGCGAGGTCGGCCTCAAGTAACCACTGCGATATTTGAGACGCCCGTTTGCTGCTGACTTGCTTGAGTCGCCGTTCATTGGCGGCCAGTTCCCCTCCCCAAAACGGAAACCCTGCTCCTTTGATCGCGGCCGAGACGTCAATTTTCTCCCGGTTTCGCGACTGCCGAAGAACGATCTCGGTCGCCGTCGAGAATCGACGCAACGTCGACGCAATCTGGCCAAAGAGCGCGAGCGGATGTTCGCCGCCCAGTAACAACTTGTTGAGCAGATCGAGTGCCTTGCCGGCATCTCCTTCGGTGGCCGCGTCGACGGCATCCCAAGTGGTTCGCGTTTGCCAGCCCCCAACGGCCTGCTTGATGGTGTCGAGTGATAGCTTTCCTTTCGGGTCGAGATAGAGTACCAGCTTCTGTAGCTCCTGGTCCATCCGTCCGAATTCACAGTCCGTCAACTCCACCACCAGTTGTGCTCCCTTGGCCGGCAGGTCGTACTGATACTCACGGTTGGCTCGTGCGACCAGCCAATCGACGACTTTCTTTTCATCACGATTTTTGCTGCGACCTTGCAGCGGTGCATCGCACTTGATTTGCAGGTGAGACTTTTCAACTTCCCTATAGAGGATCGTGGTCGATAGCCACGTATCGACCACCAGAATCAACAGGCTGGAAAATGGAACCTGGTTGCCTGTATTGCTGGGAGACTGTTTCGGTGTGGCTTCCTCGGCAGATTTTGCCTTGGCTGATTTTCGGCTCTTTGGCGATTTCGGTTTGGGCGGATCGAGATAATCCCCCAGTCGGTCGCGATGATCCTTGACAAACTTGTCGGCATGGTCCACCACCACGATTTGAGGGCCACCGCTTCCAAAGAGTGAGCGTGTAGCCAACTCATCATGAACATCGGTCCACGATGCCGAATCGCCCTCCAGAAAGGTTGCCGCGTATTCAAGCTCCTCTTCGTCGCTGACCGACCGAATCAACGAATCGAGCGCCAGTCTTTTAAGAAACCGTTCGCCCCCAAAGAGTACGCACATCCCCAGCGGCACACCCTTCGAAGGTGCGCTCAAAAAGTCAAATACATGGACGGTTCCGTTCATCACTCTATGAGAACAAAACGACCAGCCTTTGGGAAGGAGTCCGTTTGCGTGGACTCTCGATGCGACTAGAATGAACCGCCGTCTATCGATTATCTGAAGGAAATCCAATGAAGTTTGCCGCCGCGTTTTTCTATCTGTTTCTTTCTCCCTTGTCATTCGTGACGGTGCCGATTGCAATGGGGCAAGAGCCGGTTGATATTCAATTCGTCCATCCCACTTCGGTTTGCTACGGGCCAGACGGTTCGGTTTATGTCGCCGACGCAGGTGAATTTGGAAAGGACGACGATGGAAGCGTCAAGGTCTTGAGCAACGGTCAATGGAAGCCGTTTGCGAGCAACCTGAATGATCCCATGGGAATCGTGTTCTTTCAGGATGCGTTCTATGTCACTGACAAAACGCAGATTGTCAGAATTGGGAACCAGGGTGAGACCAGCGTTTACGCTTCGGCGGAAGATTTTCCAGCGCCACCCACATCGTTGCACGGAATCACCGTGAATGTTCGGTTTGGACTGTTTCTCGTCAGCGATTCCGGTGCCGATGGGGTAGCGGGAAGCGTGTATCGTATTCACCATCGACGTAGGAGTATCGAGACCGTTGCCGACTCGACAACGATTCCTGAGATTCAGTCGCCCTGCGGTATCGCCTATGATGGCGACTCACATTGCGTTGTTGCCGATGCGAGCCGCGGTGAAATTTACCAAGTCAGTTTGATCAATCGGACGGCCAAAAAAATTGCCGACGGCATGGAGGGGGCTTCAGGAATCACCTGGGATCATTTCGGGCGACTATTTGTAACTTCAAAGACCACCGGTAAAGTATTCGGTATCCCTCAGCCCGGCAAATCGCCTGTTTTGATGAGCGAAGAACTCAAATCGGCTGCCGATTGCCGGCTTTCGAAGGACGGTCGAAAGCTGCTGATCCCGGATACTACATCTGGAACACTGACGGAAATTTCAACTACGATTCCTGGATGGGAAGTCGATGAATCACCGCTGCCCGTCGAGGCCGTCCAGGCGTTTCCAAATTTGCGATGGACGGGTTGGGACGATGGTGGTGATGAAGGGCTGATCAATCCACTTCGCCCTGTCTTGTTGACCCATGCCCATGATGGATCGAACCAGATCTATGTTGCGACCCAGCACGGTGTCGTCCATGTTTTTGAAAACAGCGACGATACCACTGAAACCAAGATATTTCTCGACATTTCACATCGAGTGCGCTACGACGACCGAACCAATGAAGAAGGGTTCCTGGGTCTGGCGTTCCATCCGAAGTTCAAAGAGAACGGGGAGTTTTTTGTGTTTTATACCGACCAGAGAACTCGCCTCGAGAATGTGGTTTCCCGGTTTCGTGTCAAAACGGATGATCCCACGGTGGCAGATCCTGATTCTGAAGAGGAGTTGATGCGATTCAAGAAGCCCTTCTGGAATCACGACGGCGGCACCGTGATCTTTGGACTCGATGGCTACTTGTATATCGCTCACGGCGACGGTGGCGCGGCCAATGATCCCCACGAGAATGGCCAGAACTTGAAAACTTGGCTCGGCAAAGTATTGCGAATCGATGTCGACCGCAAGGAAAACGGATTGAACTATGCAATTCCGCCAGACAATCCGTTTATAGAGAACGCGGGCGCGAAGCCGGAGATTTGGGCTTATGGACTGCGAAATATCTGGCGGATGGCATTTGATCCAGAGACAGGCGTCTTGTGGGGCGGCGAAGTCGGACAGGATTTGTATGAAGAAATTGTGCTGATCGAAAGAGGTGGCAATTATGGCTGGAATCTCCGAGAGAGTTTTCATCCGTTCGGCGGCAAGGGAGTTCATGTTCGCAACGATCTGATCGAACCGATCTGGGAGTACCACCACGACATTGGAAAATCGATTACAGGCGGCGCCGTCTACCGTGGTAAGGCAATTCCCGAATTGCAGGGGATGTATCTCTATGCCGACTACGTTTCAACGCGGGTCTGGGCATTGAACTATGACCCGGCTGAGAAGCGGGTGGTCGCTAACCATCCGATCCAATCGCCGAATCTCTCGGTGATGTCGTTTGGTGAGGATCAGCATGGCGAACTCTACCTTCTCCGTGCCAGCGGCGGTGGACGGGTGATCTATCGATTGACGCGAACCACGGAGAAGTAACCCTTTACGGATCTCCAGGCAAAACCCGTTTCATCACTTGCAGGCCCGCCAGCATGGCCAACATCAAGGCCAGCATCACACCGAGAATGACAAACAGCCATTCTCCGAGTGAAAAATATAAATCGGCGGCTGGCCAGATTTTGTGCCAAGTAAACAAAACGATGGCCGCGCCGATGCAAAGGTAGGGGCCAAAGGCGAGCTGGCTGTCGCGGGTGAAAATGAAAGTAATTAAAACAAAGAAAAGGGCCAGGATGGCCGCTACCGGCAGCGTCAACAAGGTCGCTTGCCAACCCAGAAACGCACCGATCATCGCCATCAGCGTGACGTCGCCGAACCCCATCGCTTCCTTCTGCAGAGCATGGCTCGCAATGATTCGGATCGACCAGATCATGAGCCCGCCAAACGCAAGCCCAAACAGCGACTGAAACAGGCTTTCCCAATTCTCCGGCGGCAGAAGTTGCTTCACGACGATGATCGCAATCGTTCCCACCACCGCGAGTACGGACAACAAGGCTGTTTCCAGGTAGGGACGACGCTGGACTTTGCGAATCGAACATTCTGTTTTGCGAGCCGGACGGAGGCAGCTCAAAAACATGATCCTGATCCCGCGAGTCAGGCCGTATCGCAGCGTGCAGACTTTTGGCAACAACGCCAGAATCCAGCCCCAGAAAATGGCCAGCGCGATCCAGAGTCCGATGGAGCCGTGATGCCACTGAGCACCGCGGGCAAACCAGACGGCCTCAATTCCAAACAGCGGCGATGGGTTGCCGTTGGCAAACGAAACAGGTTCGAAGGTGGTGCCTGCCAAATTCGAAGTGGTTTCCGGCAATCGCGATTCGGGAAAGGTGGCCGCGATCAACAGCGCAAACAGTGTTCCGGGGATCGTGATCATGTCCGGGATGGTCCGTTCATCAAAATCAATGAACGTCGCGACGAACATCAAACCCAGCAGTGCGGTATGCAGCCAGAACCAAATCTCCGTGGTCGCGGCCCAGCCCATGGGTTGCGGAGACAGCTCACCGCCGACCAACCCGCCGCCAAGCTGCCAAAAATAAAACCAGGGCAGACCGACCAGCCAGATCAGCTCGATCATCATCGGCCGGATCCAGAACCATTTGCCATGCAGCGATTGTTCGCGTCGCAGAGCCAACCATCCGAGAACAGGTATTCGGTCCATCCATGCCCGTTTCGGCGCATTCGGATGAGGTGGCTGCCACGGGCTGATGCTTCGGCGAAGCAACCAGGTCCACGCGTAGATACCGTAGTTGATCGCACTACCGATCATCGCTCCAAGCAAGGCCAGCAGCAGAATTTGAACAGGGCAGGGGAGCCAGTGGAGCATGGATGGGTAGGGTTATGACTGAGTGGCTACAAATGGAATTCCGCTTTTTGTTCCCCACCGAATTTAGGAATCGTCCTGAAATAACATCCGCAGTTCATCATAACCCGCAGCGTAAGCGAGGGACCACTCCGGCCTGGTTATGCCGTCCCTCGCTTACGCGTCGGGTTATGAATTAGCCACTCTGTAATATTTCTAACAATTTCGTCAATTTCCAACTCCGATGCGTCGATTTTGAAATCGGCCACTTCCGCATAGAGGGGTTCGCGGGCTGCGAGAGTTTGGCGGACTTCTTCCAGATCGTCAAGCTGTGTCAACTTCGGTCTGCGGTTTGCCGTCATGGGATCGGACTCGATGCGATCCAATAAAACTTCCGGGGTTGCCTGAAGCCAGATGACTTTGCCAGTTTGCTTCAGTCTGCTTCGATTTTCTTCTGCGAGAATGGCTCCTCCTCCGAGTGACACCACCCATTCGTCCTCGGCCCGAAAGGAACCGATCAATTCCGATTCGATTTTCCGAAATCCCTTTTCGCCCAAGCAAGCAAAGATATCTTGAATCGTGTGTTTGGTTTTTTGTTCGATCAGTTCATCGGTGTCGACATGCCGCCGATTGAGACGTTGAGCGACCCGCGATGCTACCGTTGTTTTTCCGCTGCCGCGATAGCCGACCAAATACAAGTTCATGTCAATACCGCGCCGCGCTGATGGCTCGTTTTACTTCGTTTCGCATGGTCTCGACGTTCGGGTCATGGCCGGTGAACAATTTGAACTGTCGGGCGGCCTGACGAACGAACATATCGACGCCGGTGACGGTCAAGCAGCCTGCTTCGCGAGCATGCTTGATGAACAGCGTCTGTTCAGGATTATAAATGGTATCAAAGATGATAGCCTTTTTGTTGAACCATTCCGGATCATAGGGGGTTTCATCCATTTTTGGATGCATGCCCACTGGCGTACAGTTGATCAGGATCTGATGAGGATGGTTGGCGCGACCCGTCCAATCCACGGATTTGCACTTGAGGGCGTTGGCCAGTGCGTCGGATCGGCGATAGTCGCGTGATGTCAGCGTCACATCGCAGCCGGCCCTCAACAAGCCAAAGGCAATCGCGCGAGCGACACCGCCCGCGCCGAGAATCAGCACTTTTCGATCTTTGAGAACCAGTTCCTCACCTAAAATCGCACTGCGATCCTTCAACGCGTGCTCCAGGCTCTCGATGGCTGCGGAGCAGTCGGTATTGTAACCAAACAGCTTGGCATCGCGGAAAACGATGGTATTCGCCGCTTTAATGCCCGCGACCTGATCATCGAGGATATTGATGTGTTTGATGACTTTTTCTTTATGTGGGATCGTCACGCTCAGTCCCTTGATACCCAGTTCGGAACAAGTGTGAAGAAACGACTCGAGCGATTCTGCCGGAACACGAAACGGCAAATAGAGCATATTCAATCCCATCTCGCGGATGCACGCGTTGTGAATTCGCGGGCTGAAGCTATGTGCCACCGGATCGGCGATCACTCCCAAAATGGCCGTGTCTTGAGAAATCGAATCGTATCGATAATCGTCGGTCAGTTGCTTGAGTGTCAACATACCCGGTGCAATCTTGGAATCATCGGCGAACGCAGCGTACGTGAATGGCGAACCGGCTTTGCCGCAAAGGATTCGAGACGGCATTCCCATTTCGCCCATGCAGAATCCAACGGTTGGAATGGGCGAGTTACGGACCAGTCGCAGAACCTTGGCATTATCAACCGGATGGTTCGCGGTCGTTACGATCTTGATGATGTCCGGATCGAGTTTGGACATGTCATGATGAATCTCTTCCAGATTCGGCGGTGTTTCATCCAGGTTGTGATAACTGATGATCCGCTGAGTGGATTTGTATCGTGGAATCGAAGCCGCAATGTCCATCTCGAGATCGACATAATCGGCTCCGTCGGCAATCGCCGTTCGCAGTGCCATGATTCGATCGGATTCCGATTTCATCCATCGTCCACCATCCTTGGGGCGGCGGCATGTGACAATGACGGGGCCAGGGCGATCCTTCAGCAGCCGTTTGATATCGACCGCTCGGCGAATGTAATCCAGCCGCAACTCGGCGAGTTGTGCGCCGTGCTCGACGACATGACGATGTTCTTCCATCATCATCCGATGGCGACCGCGACCAATAACAACACAAATCATGGAGGAGCTTTTCAGTAAGAGAACAGAAATGAGGGTATCGATCTATTCTGATTGGGGACTGGAAAAGAGGAAAGTGTAGATTGGAGATTTTTCTCAGCTAAACTGGCAGGGGTGCTATGGTAGATTATTACCTGCCACTCGCCTTACAATACACTTCGGTATCCACGTTCCCGAACCCATCGAGGAGAACAAAACATGATTAGCCGTAGAAACTTTGTTGGATTGATTCCGGTAACTGCTTTGAGTTTGCCTGCCGGATCGTGGGCGTTTGAAACGCTGGGACAACAGGATGCGGACAAGCCACTGATTTCCAGTCCCCCTGTGGTGCAGCATCCGATGCCAGAGAGCTTCTCGGTCAGTGTGGCCGTTTCCGGGTTTGCGACCGGTTGGGTGGAATGGGGATTTTCGGCCGATCAGCTGGATCGGGTTGCCATTGCTCACAGTCATGGATTGATTCGGGCCAGCGATCGCGCATTGCTCGTTCGAGTTGGCCCCATCGAGTTGCCGTCGGCGGATAGCCCAATCTATTATCGATTCGTGGTCCAGCCGCTGGCCTACAAGAATGCCTATCAATTACAGCGAGGCGAGTCCCAGGCAACGCCTGTTTTCCAGTTGCGACTTCCCCGATCCGATGCTCAGGAGATCACCGTCGCCATCGTCAACGATACCCACGAGAACAGCGAAACGTTGAAGGCGTTGCATCAACGAATCGAAGAACTCAAGCCCGATGTATTGGTTTGGAATGGAGACACTTGCAACGATTTCGATCTTCAGGACGACCCGATGCAAATCGTACTCAATCCCGGCGGCGATGTATCGCGCGGGTGGGCGTCGGAGAGACCGCTGCTGTTCGTACCCGGCAACCATGACGTTCGCGGTATGAAGGCTCGTCAACTGAGCGAAGGTTTGGGAGCCTGGCCGGGGCAATCGGATTTGCCCTATAACTTTGCCTTGCGGTTCGGTCCGCTGGCGCTTGTCGGACTCGACACGGGCGAGGACAAGCCGGATGCCCATCCTGTGTTTGCCGGTACGGCGGCCTATGAACCGTATCGCGAATCCCAGGCGACCTGGTTGAAGACTGCCGTCAAGCGAGCGGAAATTGCCGATGCGAAGCTGCGCGTGGCGGTCTGCCATATTCCGCTGCGCGGGCAGGGCGATGACAACGACGGTATGTCGCTTGAGGGCTACGCCGGATTTTGTGGGTTCGGTTCCAAGTTGTGGATGCCAATTCTGCGCGAGGCCGGATTCCGAGCGGTGATCTCGGGGCATACGCATCGATTCCGTATCGACGAAGCCACGGAATCCGAACCGGTCATGCAGGTCGTGGGCGGAGCTCCGCGTCCCGACCGGGCCACGCTCACGATCCTCCGTGCCACCGCAGATGGGACTGAACTGAAGGTCGAGAACCTGTCCCAACAGCCGTTGTACCAACTTACACTCTAGATTCGCTTGAACCGTCGATCCAGTTCGTCTCGCGAGAATATCAATGACGTCGGACGACCGTGCGGGCAATGATGGGCATCCTGACAGATTTCACGATGCTCGAGCAGCGTCTGGATTTCTTCCGGACTCAATTTATCGCCCGCCTTGATCGCTGCCTTGCAGGAAATCATGTGCAGCAGCTCGTCGATCAAATCATCCTGCCCCACGTTTTTACTATCCGACATCAACTGATCGACGATGCCGCCCAGAATTTCAGCCGGGTTTTGATTTGCCAGGATCGCAGGATAAGCAGTGACCAGAACGGTGTCGCCACCGAACGGCTCGACGGTGATGCCAAGCTGCTCCAGCACGTTGGCGCTCTCGAGAACGGCGGCGGCTTCGGCAGGAGGCAGTGATACGGGTTCGGGAACAAGCAATTTCTGCGATTCGAGTTTTCCCGAACCAAATTTTTCCTTGAGTTGCTCGTACAGAATCCGTTCGTGCAGCGCGTGCTGGTCGATGACGACCATCCCTTCTTCAGTTTCCTGGACGATGTAGGTGTTGTGAACTTGAAGTGCGGGTGCAGATCGCGGTCCAGCGTGAGAATGATCGTGGCGTTGAAACGGTGAATCACTTGGAGCAGGCCAGGAAGGCCGCTCAAGAGATGGATCAGGCTGAAACGGTTCGTCAAGTCGATTCAAAGCCGGAAAATTCGATGGGGAAATCGTCGACGCATCACGACTCGGCGACGGCACGGGAAACGTGATTCTCGTTTGTTGCGATGGTGCGGATGGGGATCTCAACTCGAAAGGGTTCTGCGGGTTCGAACCCGCACCGAATCCACCCGCCGATGGAAAACCACCGGCATCAGCTGCCCCGGTCCCTTCGGTTCTTCCTGTCCCATCCCCAAACGGTCTGAATTCAGGCACGGAACGTTTACCAAGCTGTGCATAGGCCGTCAAATCGGTGGACAAAAATCGATTTCGAATCGTACTCAGTAATTGACCATAGATTTGCCCGCCATTCTGAAAGCGGACTTCAAGTTTGGCCGGATGCACGTTGACATCCACCAATGAAAACGGCATGTCCATCTGCAGAAAACAGATGGGAAACCGTCCGGTCATCAACAGTCCGCGATAGGCTTCGCTCAGAGCGTGCTGCAGACTTCGGTCGCGGATGTAGCGGTGATTGAGAAACAGATACTGCATCCGGTTGTTCGCTCGACTGACCGACGGATCGACGACAAAACCGTGGATCGCAACTTCCTGATCGTTGCTAGAAACAGGAATCAGGTTGTCGGAAATCTCGGCACCGAAAAACGCGTCGATGCGGTCTCGCCAGTTCGATGTCGGAGCGAGTTGATAGACGGGCTTGTCGTTGTGGGTGAGCGTCATCTGGATTTCAGGATGAGCCAACGCGATGCGCGTGAACGCCTCCGTGATGTGCCCCCGTTCGGTTTGCGGCGAACGAAGAAATTTGGCGCGAACAGGGGTATTAAAAAACAGTCGCCGGATTTCGATCGTGGTTCCAACCGGACAGCCGCAGGGAGACTCCTCATCACGATGGCCACCGTTGATGATCAGCTCAAAACCTGAATCCTGAGATGCCGGTCGGGATCGAATGCGAGTTTGACTGATCTCCGTGATCGACGCCAGTGCCTCGCCGCGAAATCCAAAAGTGCCGACCTGAAACAGATCGTCCGCATCCTCGATTTTGCTGGTGGCATGGGGCGTGACGGCGAGTTGAAGCTGATCTTGCGGAATTCCGCAACCGTTGTCGGTTACGCGAATCAAATCGGTGCCGCCATTTTCCAGCGTCAGTTCGATCATCGTCGCGCCGGCGTCGACTGAGTTTTCTAGCAACTCTTTGACGACACTGGCGGGACGTTCGATGACTTCGCCGGCGGCGATCTTGTTGACCACGCTGGCCGAAAGTTGTCGGATGGGATTCATCGCAGTCCGTACTCTTTCAGTTTGCGATAGAGATTTCGCTCGCTGATACCGAGGATGCGAGCGGTTTCTTCGCGGTTATGGTTGGCCAACGTCAACGTGTGTTCAATGGCCCACCGCTCGATTTCGTCAAGCGATTTTCCGATCAGCGAGGAACTCACACCCTCGAGCGCACGGGTGTTTGACGTGTCGCCCTCGGATGCGGCAGATGTGTCGATGGGATCGGATGAACCGGGCACGGTGGCGCGGACGGGTTTAGCCGGCATCTCGACCGGCTGCATGGCGATTAAATCGGGGGACAGATCATCGACATCCAGGTAGTCGTCGATGTCCATTACGACCAGGCTCTCGACGACGTTTTTCAGTTGCCGTACGTTTCCCTTCCAGTGAAAATCGAGCAGCCATCGCCGCAGCTCGGGTGAAAAGCCCTTGACTTTGCGGTTGTGTTTTTTGTTAGCCTGTTTTCGAAAATGATCCGCCAATGGCAAAATGTCTTCACGGCGTTGGCTCAGCGGATCGAGATGCACCGAAACGATCTTCAGCCGAAAATAAAGGTCGCTGCGGAATCGTCCGGCTTCGACTTCCTTTTCGAGGTCTTTGTTCGTCGCCGCGAGTACGCGGACATTGACGGGGATCGGCTTGTTGTCGCCCACACGCGTGATCTCGCGCTCTTCGAGGACGCGCAGCAGTTTGATCTGCGTCGGCATCGGCATGTCGCCGACTTCGTCGAGGAACAGGGTGCCGCCGTTGGCATACTCGAATTTGCCTTGCCGGTCCGAAATGGCGTCGGTGAAGGCGCCTTTGACATGGCCGAACAATTCGCTTTCGACCAGATGTTCTGCCACGGCCGCCGTATTGATCGCCACGAACGGCTTTTTCTTTCGAGGGCTGTTTTGGTGAATCGCCTGAGCGACAACGTCCTTGCCGGTTCCTGTTTCGCCGGTAATCAGAACGCCTGCATCGGTCGGCGCGATTCGCCGCAGCCGCTCGATCACGGCCTGCATGTTGTCGCTGGCGAAGATCAGGTTCTCAAAGCCGAAACGTTCGTCCAGCCGCTGCCGCAGATTCATGTTCTGCTGGCGAAGCTGCACTGCGTCGGCGGCCTTGGCGACGATGGCCTGAAGCCGCTTGGGCGTGATCGGCTTTTCCAGAAAATTAAACGCCTGCTCGCGCATCGCTTCGACGGCCAGCGGAACGGTGGCGTGGCCGGAAACCAGAATCACTTCGCAATCCGGTTGCAGTTCCTTGGCTTCCCTGAGAATTTCCATTCCGTTGACTTCGTTCATCATCAAGTCCGTGACGACGATCTCATAGTTGTTTTCGCGCAGTAGTTTGGAGCCTTCCGGACCGGAAGTCGCGGCCGTGCAGGTCATGCCGATCCGCTCCAGGCTTTCCTTCATGGCCAAGGCAAGATCTTTCTCGTTGTCGACGACCAGGACCCGCAGCGGAATGTTGGTTGATTCAATGTCTTCACTCATGCCGTTATTTTACACGGCGGCAGGCAGAGTGCGAAAGGCGGGAGATGGGTGACTAGCTTTTGGCTATGTCAGGCGAGCGGCAGTTAAAAGTTTACCAATAAACCCTTGGCAAAACATGGCATCCCAATAAGCAAGCTTTGATTGCATCGGTGATATTTTTTCTGGCCCTGTTCGTCGCGAAGTGACGACGGCGGATAGCTGCGGGCTTGAGCCCGCAGTTGGATGGTGGTTCACCATGGGGTCACGAAGTGACCAAGGCAATGAGCCTTGATGTTCATCGTCGAATTGATATTTGATTCGAGGTTGCCAAGGTCACTTCGTGACCCAAGTTCCGTCGGGCTGCTGACTGCGGGCTCAAGCCCGCAGTTATGCGCCTTCGTCCCGTCCGGGACGAGAAGGTTGCATCCCTCAAATCAATCCGCCCTCGCCGTCCTCGCCATAGGAATCGCGCCAGGTATCGCTGCCGAGATCGCCGTAGATTTGATCGTGCGAGTCGTCGTAGTCTTCTTCGTAAAGCTCGGTCGTATTTCCCGACTCGTATTTTTCCTGTTCCTGATTTCCGTCGAGTCCCAGTTCCACGCGAAGTTGCTGAAAGCGTTTGAAATAAGCCTCGGTGGATGAATGAACGTGTTCACCCTCGGTGATCAGTTTCATCTTCTGGTTTTCGGGGATCCCGTTGGTTTCGAGTACGAACTCGAATTGTTCGAGCGGGCTTCCGTAAACGATCAGCAGCTTGTGTTCTTCAAACTGGATTTCCTGTGGCGTGCGGGGATTGAGAACGGCGATCCCGGTACAGCCATCGTTGAGGAGCAGGTCTTCATATTCCATCAGGATGCTGATCAGTACCGGCATGTCGATCGACTCGCGGTACATGTCCACATGTTCACCTTCGCTACCTTCGTGGCTCGATTCAAGCACCACGTCGACGACCGGGCCGAGCTTGCGCACCAGATCGAGGAACAGCGGAAAGAGTTTCTCCGCCGAAGCGGACGCCATGACGACCGGAACCTGCGATTGGGTTTCCTGATCGATATAGACTTCGTGGCGATAGCCCTGACTCGGACGAATGTTCGAGTTGGGAGCAGGCCGAATGGCGTCCGTCAACTCAAACTCGCCGTAGAACTTGTCGTTGACAGGCTCGGCAGGTCGGGATTGTGCGTGGTTTCGCTTTTTCTGATTATAGCCTGCCTGATTTTGGCGGTCTTCGTGGCTCATAAGTTGATCCGGGTCAAGGATTCCAGGTTCGACGAATAGGGATTAAAGAGGGAGAGTAAAAGGGAAGGAGTCAAAAGAGGTAGGATGTCAATGAGCAGTCCCCTTCGTGACGGGTTGATCACGAAGGTTGAACTTGCTTAGCAAAGCTAGGTCATGGAAAATGACAGAGCGAACCCGACCGGATTTCCAGGGTCTATTCAGAAGCCGAGAGGCCCGCAAATCCACCCAATCGATACAAGCGGAACCCATGACCTCAAAAGCCAAGAATCGAGATGACCAGATGAATTACCGATGCACCACGACCGCTGCACACACCCTACACCCCCAATCGATACAAGCGGAACCCATGACCCAGCGATGAATCAATCTCAACCCGATATTTCACCTGACCTGGAACCCGACCATCGGCCTGAGCTAAAAACCGAACGGTTGTGGCTGCGTCCGTTTCAGCTCTCGGATGCCGAATCGATGGAGCAGCAAATCAACGATCGCGATATTGCGAGGAATACACGCACCATCGAATATCCATACCCGCAGGGAGCCGCCGCCGAGTGGATTGAGAAACACCTCCAGCTTTGGCGGGAAGGACAGGCCGTTGTTTTTGCGATTACCGATCGAACCAGCGGTGCGTTGATGGGCGCGATCGGATTGACGATTGAGGTAGAGCATCAGCGGGCCGAGCTTGGGTTTTGGCTTGGACGCACATTTCGAAATCAGGGCTACTGCAGCGAAGCCGCCCGGGCCGTCGTGGAGTTTGGTTTTCGGGAGCTGGCGCTCCATCGGATTTATGCTTCTTATTTCGTCCGCAACCCAGCATCAGGGAAAGTCATGCAGAAGATCGGCATGCAATATGAGGGGCTATTTCGCGGCCATGTGCGCAAATGGGGTGTGTTTGAGGATGTGATTTATTGCGGAATGCGCTTGAAAGACTTGATATGAATGTGAAATATTTGACATAAATACAGATGGATTGACAGTGTTATGATCGTGCCATAGATTGGCATGATTATGTCAGATCAACCTTCCTCCCAAAATCAAGTTAAAGCAGAACGAATTCGACGGGGCTGGACGCAGTCGCAACTTGCCGAGCGCGCGGGGATTTCGCGGACCGCGATCACGGCCATCGAAGGAGGGCGTTTGGTGCCGTCGGTGATGGCAGCGCTTGCGGTGGCCGAGTCGCTCGGCTGTACCGTCGAGCAGCTTTTCGGGCGCTCGGCAGCAACGGCCACGAATGAGGTTTGGGCCTGGGAGCCCGTCACATCATCGTCCCGTTCGTGGAAGGCGGAAGTCGCAGGAAAGGTCATTCGCTATCCTGCCGATTCGTTGCCGATGCTGACACCGCTTTATGACGACTCTGCGTCCGATGGAACGAGAGGCCCCTCATCGACAGAAACACTGGTGATCGCCTGTTGCGATCCGGCGGCAGGTCTCTTGGCAAGTCAGTTTGCGGCTGCGACAGGAATGAGAATGTTGGTGATTCCGAGATCGAGTCGAAAGGGCCTCGAAATGCTGCGCGATGGATGCGTTCATTTGGCGGGCTTGCATCTGTCCACCCAGGAAGACCCCGATCGGAATGCCCGAACCGCGCGCGAAATATTGGGCGACGACTATTGCTTGATTCGATTGACGAACTGGCAAGAAGGAATCGCGGTACTGCCCGCCAGAAAACTGCGTTCTGCCGGCGTGGCCGCCAAAGCCAAATGGACCTGGGTGGGTCGGGAGCCGGGTTCCGGTGCCCGGCAATGTCTCGATCGGTTGCTCCAAGGTCGTACTGTGCCGGCACGAATGGCGCGAGACCATCGAGGAGTTTCGGCGGCGGTCCAGGCGGGCTGGGCCGATGCGGGTATCTGTGTGCAACTGGCCAGTGTGGAAGCCGGACTCGATTTTGTTCCGGTACAAGAGGAAGCGTACGACATTTGCTTCCCGAGATCGCTTGCCGACGACCGGCGGATCAAGGCGTTTATAAAAGTGGTTCGTTCGGCCACGTATCGCAGGATTCTGAGTGACCTGCCGGGTTACCGCACCACCGAAACAGGGCAAGTGCAGGAGTTGAATTGAAGGTAGCCGTTCACGGCATTCGATTCGGAATCAGAGTAATCAGTTAACGAAAGCCAATCAAATGAAAAATTCAAAGGGATTTACCTTGGTGGAACTGCTGGTGGTCATTGCAATCATCGGGATTCTGATCGCCATGCTCTTGCCGGCGGTCCAGTCGGTTCGCGGGGCGGCGCGACGAATTCAGTGTTCCAATAACTTGAGGCAACTCGCGCTGGCAACCGCCAACTACGAATCCACCCATCAGGCCTACCCTCCCGGTGTCTATCAGTACTTTACAACCGTACAGCCCCGCTACCGAGGGATCACACTGTTCGTTCGTATCCTCCCGTTCATGGAGCAGGGGAACTTGTATCAGGGGTGGGATCTGGAAGATCCGCTCAACAACACGCTCGGAGGAGCCAGTTCCAAAACCGCACAAGTGTTGTCGATCTTGCTTTGTCCATCGGATGTCATTCCGGTCAACCCGATCGAAACCGGTGGTGGGCGATGGTATGGAATCGGAAGCTACGGCGGAAATGGTGGAGCCCGATCTTACGATCCTCAGCTTGCTACTAACGACGGAGTTTTCTATGTGATCGGGCCTGGATCGCAAACGGCCCCCCAGGACATGGCGATTGCGATTCCTGGCATCACCGATGGCCTGAGCAATACGATGATGTTCGGGGAGCGGAGCCATCTCGACCCAAATCATGATACGTTCGCAGCCAGCATTTCACCTCCCTCGGGACAATTTTTGAATCCGATGGGGCAGGTCGGTTGGTGGGCAAACTCCGGCGGTCGATTGGGAGCCGGTGACGTGACCTTGAGTGCTTATGCAAAGATTAATTTTCAGGTTCCGCTTCCTTTTCCTGAAGGAGGGAACATGATTCCACCGGCCACGGACTGGAATAGCTACCTGTACTACAACGAGCGAAGAATGTGCGGCTTTGGAAGCAATCACGGTGGAGGCGCCAACTTTGCGCGATGCGATGGCTCGGTCCACTTTGTATCCGAGCACATTTCGGAAATCACGTTGAACCAGCTTTGTATTCGCCATGACGGTCAGGTTATTACGGAAGAACTTTAACGTGAGATATTTCAGTCTGCTGATATTGGTGGTCGTTGTCGGATGCCGATCGGAACTTCCGCGGGGTGAAGTGGAGGGAACGGTGACAGTGAATGGTCGTCCTGAAGCGGGCTTGTTGATCATCTACGTCCCCCAGTCCATCGACAAGCAGCGAGCGACCCGAGCCACCGGGATGACGGATGACTCAGGGCGCTATGTGTTGCGCGGCGAAGACCAACAGACCGGTGTGGTGATCGGCCCACACTCCGTCATCATCCAGGACATGGCGATCTATTCTGCGCCCCGCAGTCTGGACGGAACGATTACGGAGTTTCCAGCCCCCCGAGTTCCGTCTGCGTACCATGATCTCCTGACGACGCCGCTGATCAAAACGGTGGACAAAGGCAAGCAGGTCATCGATATTGACTTGAAGTAAATCAGCCTCTATGGAGTGCGGGACTCTATCCCGCTATCGTTTCTATGGCTTCGGACGTTTTCAGCCACCGATGAAATCCAAATATCCAAAGCGGTACCGAGTCCCGCACTCCATAAATAGCCGCAAGCCGAAGCCGATTGCCATTCGTTTGCCGCTATTATAAGGAGTCGGATAAACGGGCTGTGGTATTGTGAACGGCTACCAGAAATCGTTTGAAGTATTTTTCAAATTTGTCACAATAAAGGAACGGCTGGAGCGAATACGGCTTAGACTCCAGGGATCCGGCTTCGGGCGCCAGATTCGACGTACGCCTCATGCGAGTCCCAATTGGCATCCAACAACCCACAACTGACAAAAACCAACCATGTCCTCACCGACCGCAGAACAACGTGGAACGAAAGTCGTTTTCCTGGACCAAACGGGCTCGAAATCGGTGGAGGCGGTGGTTTCGGATGCCGTGACGGTTCAGCGAATCCTTCCCAGCATCATCACCAAGATGAGCCTGCCCATGGTCGGCCCCGATGGCCAGCCGATGAGCTACAGCCTCGACCACAAAGAAGGCGGGCGACGGCTGCACGAAAGCGAAACACTCGTTCAGGCAAGTGTCTCCAACGGCGATCATTTGATAATTTATCCAGAGATTGTTGCGGGTTAGCACGCAATGAACGATTGAGGACAATCGTTCTACAATCGCAAGCGTACCCGGCAGACCATAAACCATTTCAGAAACCCATGCGAAAGTCCCCACGCGATCGACGGCTCAATGCGGACTTCCAGGCAATTGAGCAATTGCAAGTGGATAGTTCCATTTTCTCGTATTCAGCCTCCGGCAATCCACCGCAGGCCTATCGATTGGCTTTTCACGGTCGCGGTTTTCGGCTGAACTCGGCAGGACAAGTGGTTGAAACGGACTATCATGAAGTCGTGGTCGAATTGGGAGCCGCCTATCCGCGTCTCGTTCCATCACTGGCTTGGCAAACGCCGATCTTCCATCCGAATATCTCACACAATGGAGTCGTTTGCCTGGGCGGTTATGGAACCCATTGGGTTCCAAGTTTGACGCTGAGCGAAATGTGTTTGATGCTGTGGGACATGATACGGTATAAAAACTTTGACACCGAAAGTCCGTACAACCGTGAAGCCGCCGCTTGGGCCAAACAACAAAACGAATTCAGATTCCCGGTCGATGATCGCCCGCTTCGCGATCGTATCCGTATCGAGCAGTATCCCAGCGGCTCGATCTACGCGGCGACAAACGCCTTCGGCAATCAGCCAGTCTCACCCGAGGTCGAAATAATCGAGACGGGGATTGAAATTGTAGAACCGGAGATTCAGTTTGTGACAGACGGGGACGCCTATCCCACGCGCGAGAGTGATATTCTGTTTATTGAGTGAGTCAAGTAAATCGTGCATGAGTGGATCAAAACCAACCCCGGAATTCTTCATTGATGACGATGACCGGTACGCACGGCTCAGGCTGATCGGATGGTGGGATCAGAATCGTATCCGCAACGCAAAAATCATGGTCGTCGGGGCGGGCGCACTGGGCAATGAAGTTCTAAAAAATCTTGCGCTCCTTGGATGGGGACAAATCTATCTCGTCGACTTCGACACGATCCAGAATTCGAACTTGTCGCGTTCCGTGTTTTTTAGAGAACACGATACCGGGCAACCTAAAGCGACCGTTGCCGCTCGAATGGCGATGGAACTGAATCCGGATTGCCAGGTCGTTCCCATCGTCGGCGATGTGATGACTGATATTGGATTGGGGCTGGTACGCGAAGTCGATTTGGTAATTTGCTGCGTGGACAACCGGGAGGCGCGGCTCTGGATCAACCGAATGTGCTGGAAGACCCGTACGCCCTGGATCGACGGTGGGATTCAGGAAATCAATGGCGTGGCGAAAGTTTTTGTGCCGCCGGATGGAGCCTGTTACGAATGCACGATGACCGAAAACGACTATCGGTTGATATCACTGCGATACAGTTGTCCGTTGCTCAAGCAGGAAGATCTGCAGCTTGGTAAAGTCCCCACCGCACCGACGATTGCCTCAATTATCGGCGGTTTGCAGGTTCAGGAGGCGTTGAAACTGATCCATAAACTTCCTGCCGCGACCGGATCGGCATTGGTGTTCAATGGTGCCGCCAATCAATTTTATCAGACTCGATTTCCGCGGCGCGAAGCGTGTCTTTCTCACGAGACCTATGATCCCATCATCGAGTTACCGGTCGGTCATCGAAGTACCGTGCGAGAATTGATCGAAAGGGTTGCCGTTCACGGAGGCATAGCCCCAGAGTCCCTGACGCTGATGCTGGACCGCGACTTTTTGGTCGAGTTGGTCGGTCGCGACGAACACACGTCGAGAAAGATCGAACGTCCTTTGAGCCAGGTTGGATCTCGCGACGGTCTCAGCGATACCGGCGAGCCACTCCTGCCCAAAACCATTTGTGCCATCGATCTGCAGTCTCCCTACGCCGCTCGTTCGCTTTCCGATGTGGGAATCCCGAACTACGATATAGTCAGAGTGGGTAATGAGGAGGTGGTATATTTTGTGTTGTTGGGAGAAGATCGAGATCAGTTGATGGTAAAAAACAAGTAGCCGTTCATGGAGCGATAGTACGTTTAGCCGCAAGCCGAAGCCGACCGCCCCATTCGTTTGCAACGATCTTGGAAAGTTCATCGATTCATGGTTGAAGCTAAAAGACAGAGAAATGGTCGGTGCAGGCGCGACGGCAGGGTGCAGTCTCCGAATTCAAACTGCCTGCCAATAAAATGCTTGCCATCCGATACACCGCGCGCCTTTGGGAGTTGCCGATGGAGTGATTTCGGTATGGCAGTACGTCTTTGGCGGCAACCCCCGACGGCTTGCGGCTAAACATTTCGCAAGTATATACGACAACCCAAACATGGACATTGAATTTGGCAAACTCAACGAAGCGACACCGCAGTCCGGCTTGCGACCGGATCAGGATGGACAATGGTCCGTCGTGAGGGTGGGCGAGTTGTTGTCGGGTGAATTGCCTATTTATGTCGATCTCGATGTCATGCGAGATATGGAAGCCCATGCGTCGAGTAATACTCGAGTGGAGTTGGGAGGCGTGGTGTTGGGCTATCAGCGTGTCGATGACGACGGAAATCCGTTTGTGGTCGTCACCGATTGTCTCAGGGCGGAACATTATCATGCCACTAAAGGAAGCTTCACATTCACCCATGAGACCTGGAGCCAAATCACGCGCGATCGCGCGAAGTTCAAGCCGGAACTGGAGATGATCGGATGGTATCACACGCATCCGGGCTGGTCCGTTTTTCTCTCAGGCATGGACCTGTTTATCTGCGAGAATTTTTTCAATCGGCCGCTCGATGTTGCGCTGGTGATCGATCCTTGCAACGACGATCGCGGCTGGTTTGAGTGGATGTCGTCGGACAAAATCAAGGAGATTGAGTCTGACGACCAGGAAATCGCTGAGCCGTCCCGGACCACCAGGCGGACGGGTGGGTTCTATTTGATCGCCAACCGATTTCGCCAGCGCGAACTGGAACATTTTGCCCATCAATACAGTCGAGAATCAGATATGAACCGCGATCCCCGATCGATCGCTCAACCCGCTGGAGTCTCTCAACCCATGGTCCACTTGATCGACAACCGGAGGCCGCTTTTTGAGCTGGCGGTCGGTTCCATGCTGCTGACGCAGCTTTTGCTTTTGCTGATGATTGGCTGGCGGATGACAGGCCCGCAAACGGGGGCGGTTGAACCGGATGAAATGAGTAAACTCAGGTCGCAACTGACCGAACTGCAACAAGAACGAACCGCCGAGTTGCGCAGCGACGCTCATGAAGAAATCCTTCAGGCCATTGTGGGACAGCAGACGGGTGAGTCCGACCTCGTCTCCCGATTCAAGTCGGTGAAGGAATCCCATGAACAGCTTGAGTCGAATCTGAAAGCTCAACAGGCGCTGGTGGAGAAACTGGAATCCGACCGCGATCAGGTCTCGAAAGAGGCGGAACGACAAAAGTGGGTCAGTCAACGCTCTGCTGAGCAATTGGATCAGGCGAAAGCGGAGTTGCAGGACGCGAAACGCCAGATTGAAGCGCTCAAAGCCAGCCATGCGATATCCGAGTCGCCTCGCACGTCGGAGGAGCCAGCCATTGAGGCGGATACGTTGCTTGGGCGTCTGACGATCGACAAAGTCCCTTTCTGGGGTGCCGTATCGGGCGGGATTTTATTGTTGGGATTGGGTGTCCTGCTGGGAGTCGTTGTTGATCGATACGCGGGTCGAAGATTGAATCTGGATCGTAAAGTGCCCCCAATATGAGCTTGTTTCTGGTCATCGTTGTCGCCGGTTTCATCGGCATTGGATACTTGTTGGCCCTGGCGAGAGGATTGAGTCAGTGGAATCAAAGCTATCGTGTGCTGGGCAAGCGGTACGTCGGGAAACAGCCCAAGGAGGGAGTGATGTCGGGCTATTTTTTGACCACCCCCACGTTGACATTCGACTATGGGCGTACCTTTTGCAAACTCAAGAGCCGGCGACCGGTTTTTTCGCCCCGGAGCAAGGTGACGGAGTTCTGGATGAGCTGGCCCGATCATCGGTTGCGAGTGGATTTGACGGCACCGCGAGTGGACAGTCGTCGCTGGGGAATGAAGCCCGTCTCGATACGGCCCGACTTTGACCGGCAGTTCTCGGTCCTGGCCAATCAGCCGGACCAGGTCGCGAAAATGATTGCGGCACCGGCTCAGTGGCGACTCGATCAGTTGCGGACGTTGGGGGCGAGCAACGACTTGCTGGTGGTGATCAATCGCGGCCAGATGGTGATTTCAAAAAACGGGTTCTTGATCGACTACCGGCAACTGGATGAACTGGTCCGGCTGAGTCTGGAGCTGTTTGACCAGTGGATGTTGGGCTATACCGAAGGGATCGATTTCGTTCAGACCGAGGAGGCGACGATTTGTGACGAGGTAAAATGTCCGATCTGCAGTGAACAGATCGAAGGTGTGATGGTCGTCTGTCCGCGATGTCAAACACCGCACTGCCAGGATTGCTGGGAGTACAACGGCCAGTGCGCGACGTACGCTTGCCAGGAAACGAAATACCGAAAGGTGAACACCTAATTCGCGTTCGGATCCGTAGACAGCTTTTTCAATTCAATTTTCCGGAACTGAGTGCTGTGACTTTCTGATTGGATGGAGATGGTTCCTTCGTTGATCATCAGATTGCCATCTTCGGGGATCAGCTTCTTGGCGGTGGCGTCACCTGGATCGAGTTGCGGTTGGGAATATTCCAGTACCGTTTCGCCATTGATTTTGTGGCGGATGATTTCGTTGCCCTGGACTTCAATTTCAACCGTCGTCCATTGATCGGCTTCGGTAAACGTTTGGGTGCGATCGGTGCAGTGGCTTTTGTAAAGCTTGCCGTCGAGTACGACGTGGGTTCCTGGAGTGCAGAAGTTCAGATTGGCGATCCGGTGGCGCGTGTTGCTTCCGCGTAGTTGAACCTCGATCGAGACGGGAAACGGCTGGTTAAGGTCCATCGTTTCCGGATCCTGGCCGTGTAACATCAGGCCATTGTTGAGTACCGCCCAACCGGGGCTGTTGGGGCATTGTTCGCCGACGAATCGGTACTCCGTGCGGATGACATAGTGTGAAAATCTTTCTTTGTAGAACAGATGCCCAAACATGGAAAACGGCTTCTCGAAATCGGAGTCGGCGTAGTCGTCGTAAGAAACGGTCAACAGCCCATCGACGACCCGAAACGTGTTGGCGTAGTTATCGCCCACTTTGTACCCGACGATTTTTGGGGTCCACCCTTCCAGGTCTTTGCCATTGAACAGGGAGATCCATTCGCCGTCGTCCGAGGGGCCCGCTGCAGGTTGTCCCGGTGTCAGGCTCTTCGGCGATACCTCTTGGGTTGCGGTATCCTGAAATTTCGCAGTGGCGGTTTGGGCCGACCCCAGGATGCAAGCGACGCAAATCGCGGTAAACGGGATTATGGAAGTAACGGAAACTCGATTCGCCATCGTCATGGTGGGTGCCTCTATTGAATGAACGGTTACGGTGGTTCTTTGCAGCATTTATCCTAACGGTAATCGCCCAGTAGCGAAACTTGGTTGAGTCGTCAAACACTCATATTCGCTAATCAACGCTAATCCATCCGACAATATTAGTGTTGATTAGCGATGATCCGTTCCCTTTTGGAGTGACCGTTGCATCAGAGCCCTGTAAATGAGTTACATTTGAACTGAAAGAGACGGGCTATTTATAGTGTTAAAAAAAACACATAAATATACTGTGGATGCGTCCAAATATCCCATTTTTCAGATTGCTGGACAGCGGTCGGGCAGCCGCTGGGTGGGATGGTGGTGGATCACTCTGCGATAATCTCGAATCATAACCCGAAGCGTAAGCGAGGGACCGCGTTTCTTCCCTCGCTTACGCTTCGGGTTATGATTTCCACCAGCCCAGCCGCTTGGGGCCGGAACACTGGCAGCGGAACCCGATTTTATCCCTTGCGGAAAGATGGAGAATCTGCATAATGTCTGGTCCATCCTAATCAACCGAAAACGCATCCTCCATTAGAGATTAACGGGTTAATCACTTGGCAAAGTTCAAAAAGAAGTTCATTCGCAAGAAACCAAAGGTAAGAGTAAAAACCGTTCGCAAAGACCCTCTGTATGTGGATGGCGAGCGCCCTCGTCCGATGTATGTCGACTATAAGGATGTCGAATTGCTGAAAAAGCTGATCAACCGACATAGCCGCTTAGTCGCTCGGCGCAAGACGGGTTGCACGGCCGTCAGCCAGCACGCGGTCGCCGACGCCGTCAAACGAGCACGGTTCATGGCCTTACTACCCTATGTCGGGGATTAGTCGGGCAGACGAGATGGGGTTGGGAGTCTTTTCATTGAGGCCCTGACCATTCACAGTGACGTTGCGTCGTCTGGATTTAAACCGCTTAGTCATCTCCAACGAAAAGACTCCCGACCTGAAGCCGGATGTCTGCTTCCTTCAATCACCGCCGCCGAGTTGAGTTCCGGGATACCGATGCCGCTGGCATCGTTCACTTTTCGAATTTCTTCGTCTACATGGAGCAGGCCGAGCACGAGTTTTTGCGGCATCTCGGACTGGGCGTTGTTCATGAAATCGACGGCCAGACCTATAGCTGGCCTCGTGTCCACGCGACGTGCAATTATCGATTGGCGATCCGGTTTGAAGATTGGATCGACGTCGAATTGACGGTTGAACGGATTGGCTCGAGCAGCGTGACGTACGGTTTTCAGTTCCACCGCGAAGGCCAGCGAATTGCGGATGGAAAGATCACCGCTGTTTGCTGTCTGTTTGGTGAGGACGGTCAACCCGCGTCGGTTGAGATCCCTGAGAAGTTTGTCAAAGCTCTGAAGAATTTTCGGGACGGTTAGGACAAAGTAAACACAAGACGCAGAGTTCACAGAATGAAGAGTGAGGCCAAAGAGAGCAGTATTGGAAGGGTTGCCGGACTTTGCCTGTAGATCCCAGCGCATACCCAGCAAACACCTGCATCATCAGTTAAGTGCTAGCACAATCCGGCAGCCCTTCGCTGACTTTATCGTCGCTGTCGCTGACTTTATCGTCGCTGACTTTACCTCCCTGAATTCCAGAGCGAAAGACGAAACAAACATAGACTGTGCATTTTGTTTTTGGTAGGATAACCTCGATTACAAGTGCCTATTCCATTTTCCGGTTAATTAAAAAGGAGAATTCAATGAAGATGATTGTTGCAAGTGTTTCATTTGCCTTGCTTTTCTTATCGATCACGGTATTGACCACCGATCGTGTAAGTAACAAAGCGATGGCTCAGGAGGAGGAGGTTCCAATTGCGGATGATGAAGTTTCTGATTGGTGGGGACATTGCAATCTTCCACCAGGAATGGTTTGTGCAAGATGCGTAGCGCCTGGATGCGGTGGTAGTGGCCCCGGTGGAAGACCGATTCCAGTAGGTGGATCAGCAGGATGCACTGGAAACCCCGGTATCGCCCGAGGGGACGATTGCAATGGCTGGACCGGTATTTGTACATGGCATACTGCTTTATGTGGTAACCAGGAAAATCCCGATTGCGTATACAATGTGGTCACAACGACATGGGATCCTGCTTGCGTTATGCAGCCTGATGGATGTCCCGGTTGTTGAAATCTAGGGATGGTTAGTTGTTGTCAAATTGCCGTCACATTTGATTTCTTGGAAATCATGTGACGGTATTTTTTGAGTCAGAATTTGGCTGTCGCACAGGGGTATCCCAGTCGTTTTTTGCGTTTCATGCCTTTTGCCTTATTGGTTAATCATGTTCAGTTCTTTTCGATGTTGCGCCGCTCTATGGACGAGTCTGTTCATTCACCTTTCGTGGTGGTGCTGCTTGGTTGAGGCTCAAGTTACAATGGAGGACTTGGCGGCCGGATTTCAGCGGAATGCATTGGAGTTGTCCGAGCGATCTTACCGCATCGATTGGAAATCAACTCCAAAACTGTCATCTGAATACTTGAAGTCAGTCTCCCAGGTTCACAAAAAACTCAGCGAGATGCAGGGCAGCTTGAAAGACCAAGGAGCCAAGGAATTCCACAATGCCGTCATGAATTCGTTTTCTCCCATGGAGTTGAGCAAGACATTTGAAAACAAAAAGGATACGGACGGATTTGGGCAATTCTTGAATACGAGCAAGGGGAGCTGGTATCGCGTGTTCGTACGCGATCCAGGTGAACTGCCTGGCTCGCTTTCGATAGATGCTCCAGAAGATGCAAACGTCTCTGTGTCAACTTTTGTTATGCCAGTTGAATTGGACTACTTCGGAATTGAAAATCTCGATCAGAGGACAAAATTAACTCACTTTTCCGTACTTCCGCTTCATAAGTTTAAGGAAACGGTTACACCTTTTACTCTTCCGTTTCCTTTGCCCTCCGACTGCAAACTACGCAAGTTCGCGTCTTCTTACACAGATATTCTTTTCCCAGTTGATCCGAACGAGGCCAGGTCGACTGCGAAAATCGACGTGACTGTCGAAGGACACATAGCAGTAGTTCGGATCAGCGACCTTGAAAACATGGACCCAAAGTCAAGTGACAAATGGAATGAGGGGAGAGTAATCTATGCAGAACTGGAGATGGACAAGGGGTTTTTGCCGAGAGTGATCAAGACATCAAGAGTAGCATGGCATGACGGCCAATTACTCGACAAGCTCTCAAAAGACTTTTGGTTCAAAGTGATGGAATTTGAAAACGAGGAGCTTGAATCAGGCGTTTTTACACACAAATCGATCAAGATGTCCAATTTTGCACTTATTTTTTCGGATCGATCGACAGAACGGTTTATTAACGAGTATCAGACTTACAACGTGTTTCTGTTGGGGTCCGATTTGGACTCGATTGGGACAGGTGTGTTGGCTGACGAAAACAAAATCGAGTTGACTTCGCAAATGGTTGACTCAGATGCGTTTGATTCGTATTTTTCGCTGGACGAAAAAAGCGGGGTTACCCGGTTCTACGACGCTAGAAATGGCGTTGTAAAAGTCAACTCAACGATTGACAAATCATTGGATTTGGATCTCAATACTTTTAAAGCTACCCCTGACAACGGCAATGATGCCAACTCAACGCCACCAAATAATACAACATGGATTTTGTGGGGAGTTTTGGCAATCGTAAGTGCCTTTGGTATTTGGTGGGCAAGGAGGTAGGTGTCTTCCCTTTATATTGTTATTTGAGGAGAAAAGAATTGGATCAATTTAGCGCGATTGCTTTCTCTTTACTATTTGCATTGATAGGCTCCCCTTTGCCCGAAGCACCGGTATCCGAGCTTTCTAACTTCCAATTCTCAGGACCCGTTTACGGTTTGCTTCGGCATTCCAAGCCAGATCTTTCGCTCCGTGAAATTGATGAAAGAATCTCTTATCATTTGAAGAGTAAAGGACCTATTAGTGCGATCACTTCATGTGCGAGTGACCTTGGTGTTTCACTATTTTTCTATTCGTTGAGTTTTGAAGAAATGGCATCAACGCCAAGTCCATTTTTGGCGAGCATCAAGCGCACGGAAGCGGGCAAAGAAGCATTTGAACTGGTGCTTGTGCAGTCTCAACGTGACGATGCATTCCTGGTCTATCAATTTCGGGGACAACAGGGGTGGACGTCGTTCGATAAGAATACGTTTAAGAGGATTTTTGGTGGCTCGCTTTTAACTGATCAACAGAAACAGGCGGACCCCGGGATGTCGTTAACTCGAAAAATTCAAATTTTCCTGATCGGTTTTGTTATCATGTTGGTCATATTTAAATTTAATAAGCGATCCAGCAAGAGCCAGGCAATTGTATTGGGGCTAATCATTTCGTGTTGTCTTACAGTTTCTGGCTGTGAATCGAAAAACCGATCAATTTCATCTTCCGCAGCAAGTACGGTTTCTTTGGTGACTCCCAGTATCCAACTGGGGGTTAGGTCGCAGTTGGCTTCGATTCCAGTCGTTTTCCGTTTCAAAACGGGGGAATCAGAATTTACGATTGAAGAAGTCGTGACTGATTGTGGGTGCTTGGAAGCCCCCCAAGACGTCAAAGGCAAAAAATTCTCGGCCAATTCTGAATTCGAGCTAAACTTCACTTTGCGAACCGGAAAGCAAGTAGGCGATCAAATTCATTGGGCGAGAATATCAGGACTTTCAGGAGACAAAACGAAGGTCCTCGAATCAGAAGTCAAGTACATTGTGAAAGTCAAGCCCGAAGTCAGTCCGGAGCATGTTGTTCTGCGTCGAGTCGAAGGAGAGGACGTTTTTGCGGCAGATGCTCTTATAGTTATGTCTCAATTGCGCAATGCACCCGATGCTAAGCTGCAAGTGGACAATCCAGATTACTTGCCATTTAAGATTTTTCTAAAAAGGTCAGAGCAGACTTTTTCAGCGGGGGCAGCTGCTACGCGAGATGATAGATTTCATATAAAGGTTGAGGCTAACGCGGCAGAAATTAACCAGCCCGAACGTTCGCGAGAAATCGAGATCTACATAGAGGGTCATGACGAACCAGCAATCGTTCGAGTTGATTTTGAAACTGTCCAACCGATCGGTTGCGATAACGAGAATGTCTTCCTGGGGTTTGTTGAAAAGAGTTCCGAAATTAAGTCCGCGATTCGGTTGAACAACCGAACCGATTCGACATTGGATGTCGTGCTTGAATCAGACTTCAACTTTCATGTTGAGCCAGGCGAGCAAATCAAACTTGCTCCAGGTCAAAACAAAATCCCGTTGAGTTGGTCCTCTGGGTCCACAACCGGGAGAAATGAATTCATTCTTTTTGCCTTTCCAAAATCAATGCCATCCAGCGTCACCCGCATCAAATTGTCGTGGATTGTAAACGCGGAAGAAGAAAAATGAACCCTCGAATCTCCTTTTTCTGGATTTTGTTTGTTGGGTATTCCGTGCCTTGTTGCTTAGCCCAGACCTCCATTGGAGATCGATACCCGTACAGGACCTTTTGCGTGGTTTCAATTGCAGACACGCCAGGATTTCTTCAAGCTGCATGTCGGTCGGAAGCAGTAAAATCGTTGCTTCAATCTCCGCTCCCGAGATTGGTGACGCACCTTGCTGACAAAGCAGAAAATAGTCCTGAATTCCATGGCGTAGTTAAACTCGACGACTCCGAGTCGGCATTGCTTCATCGGATTTCGGAATTATTCGATGGCAACTTCGAGCTTGCGCTCGTCGAGCATGAAGGCTCATTTGCGATGGTAGCGAAAACGGGAGTCAACCCAACAGACCCGTTGATTGAAGTGGTTCGCGAACTGATTGCCAACGAGGATGTTCTTAAGTACTTCGACTTGAAGAAGGCAAGTTTGACTTCTGGGCAAGAGTACGTGATCCATCAACCGTCAGGAATTTGTTTTCAATTTCTCGATGACCAACTCTCTCTCTACACCGAACCGTCGTTGATACCTGAGGTTGCGAAATGGATGCGCGGGGAGCTGGAAAAAAGTCTTTCCGACTCGCGAAAGTTTCTGTTGGTATCCAGACGTTGCAAGTTTTCGGAACTTGGTGCCCGCGACGCATTTGCCTATATTGATGTCAGTGCGATTCTTGACCATTTACTGAAGCAGTCGTCCACCCCGAGAGAATCCGAACTTCTCGCGAATGAAGTGTCATTTAAAGATCTATTGGCCATCGGCGCGGTTTTCGAATGGAATCCTGATGAGCTTGTGGACTTTGAGTCACGAATTCATGTCGCACAGGCGATTCCCCGGAAGGGAATTAATAACATCTTGAGGCTTCAGAGCGTGGAACAACCGGCAATAGACGATGTTCCAGCAAGTGTCGATGTTTACCTTTCAGCCAACATTGACCTGGAAGCGGTTATGAAAGGCGTCAAATCGCTCGATACTTTCCTGGAAAGCAACCACCAACGCAAAGGGTTAGCAAGCAAGGCCCTCTTGAACACGCTCCCGTTATTGGGAGCGTTTTGCTATACGATCGACCCAAGCGATGTAAAGAATTGCCAAGGACTGATTGAACACTTTGGTAGATTTCAAGACACGACCGGAGGAAGAGCATTCTCTGGAGTCACGCGAATGAGAGTGGGCAACACGGATGCAAGCGAACTAATGGCGGCTGTAATCAAGGACGAACTGGCAGCCGGTTCTCTGGTCAGGACCAGGTTGTTCGGTCTGGAATGTGCTACATGGTCGAAAGCCATGGAAGACTATCATCTCCAACAGCGTGCTCGATTTAAGGATCTCTATCCGAATCTGGAATTGCCCAGACTTGGACGGCAAATCTTTTTCGCTGCGGATGGCCAAGTGGGTTTGGTTGGCGACGAAAATCTGTTTGAGCAAGTGGTCCTAAGGAACTCCGATGAGTTCCTTATCGACCATCTGGAATTTCAAAGATGCTGGACTCACGCAGCGAAAAAAGAGCATCCCGGGGCCTTTATTTATATGTCGCCAGGGACTCTATTTCGACCGATTGTGTATTTGAACAGGTATATGATCAATTCGGCCTTTCACGAAAATCGTCTGATGCTCAACAAACAAGAGAGACAAGACGAGAACTCCTGGCAGAACACCTATCACCGACGGGCCATTCAATCGGCGCGTTCCTGGAATTATTCCTCTCTCAAAACGTCACTTGGCCCCAGCGCAGTTTTGGTATTCGAATCGCCTAATGGCCTGGACATACGGCTGATACAATTTTTGAAGTCAAAAGATTGAAAATCGGTGTAATCCCAAAGCGAAATGAATTATTTGCATTTGCCTGCCTCCAGGCATGCTGCCTCATTCTGTTATTCGCAATTGTAGTTAAATCACAGTGGTTGATCCTGGGAGTTTTGTCAGACTCCTTTTTTCCCAATTGGCTTTTGATCGGATTTGACTTGACCATCTTGCTCTCCTCAATTGTCATCGCGAAACGAAACGTCGGTTTCGCGATCTGTTTCCTTGCGATCGTCTTTTCAGGGTTTTCATTTTTTCATTTCTACAATCTTGGAAAACCGTGCGGCTGTTTTGGCGCAACATACTCCACATGGATTTCTGTAATGTTAAATATCTCGATTGCGATGGGACTGGCGATCGTATGGTTCGTAGAAAAATTATCGTACGCCTTGTTAGGAATGTTTTTGTGCATTGCATCGGTTGGCATGAGTCTTTACTTGGTTTCCCCTCGGACTAACTTGTCGATCGTCAATTTTTGTGACTTTGTTTCTGAACAACAGCCATTCACACTGATCAATACCAACTCACCCGATTTTTCAAAAGGGAATTGGGAGGTTTTCGTGCTCGAACGTGACTGCGAAAAATGCTGTAGCCTTGCAGCAGATCTACTTGGCGATTCCCTGTTTCTGGCCGACTTGGTTCTTAACGCAAAAGCCTTTGCTGTCTACCAAGGAGAAAGCGCTGATTTTTGGGAAGTGGCCAATGTTCGCCATTCTGATCTAGTTAGGGTGATTCCCGTCCAGTTGACGATTCAAAACGGCAAAATCATTCGTTGTAAAAAGGGTCGAGAACTCTTTCGACGCGAACTCCCAATTTCCAACTTGAAGAAATCTACCGGATTTTGAGACTAGAAGCCGATTTTACCAAAAAGACGGAATCCACGAGACGGAATCCGCGAAGGGTTGCCGGATTGTGCTGTTATCACTAGGCTCGGCTTTGGGGCTAAATTTGGATCGTGGGGTGACTTTAGCTGGCTTGTTCCAGCCTACTGATTCGGGCAAGCAGCAGCGACACCAGATAGACGCTCAGCACGCCGATCATGGCGCCTGCAATCACATCGGTTGGATAGTGAGCCTGTTTGATGATGCGCTGAAGCCCGACAAGCGTCGCCAGGGTGAACAAATAACCTCGGGCATGCGGATAGAGCAGCGCCAACGAACTCGCCAGCGCAAACGCCATGGTAGTGTGGCCGGATGGAAATGATTGTAGCTCGCTTCTGGAAAACATGGATTCATCAACGTCGGTCTCAAGTCCGGCCACGGTCGCGGGTCTCGGTCGCTCGACCAGATGTTTGATGGATGTCGAAATACTGACCGCGAGCAGAACGGAAGTGAGGATAAACAACGTCATTTTTCGGCGGGGCGGATCAAAGAACCAGATCGTTGCCAGTACAAACGCACAGAAAACACCGCTGCCCATAAATCCAGTGAAAATCAGGATTGCATCGAAATCTCCCCGCAGGTTGATGCTGGCCGTGTATTGCTGAATTCGGCTGTCGAGCAGAAAGTAGCTCAGGATGCCGGATAGTCCAGCGGAAGCGAGAAACAGGACGACGACGCGATGCATGGTGAAGGGATGAGGGATGAGGGATGAGGGATGAGGGATGAGGGATGAGGGATGAGGGATGAAAGAGGGAGTAGGGAGTAGGGATGAAGTTGGAAAAAATTGGGGTAGACGTTCACGCATTGTCTTGGGTTGCGAGGGGTCGAGCGTGAGGGGATCGGGAGTCTTTTCGTTGGAGGTAGCGAAGCAGCATGGACAAAGATGACGACACGCTACTGTCGATAGCGAGTATTTCAAGAAAAGACTCCCGACCCCTCGCCTTTTCATCCCTCATCCTTCATCCCTCATCCCTTCAAAAAGGCTGGCTGTAACCACTTGGGGGATCGGGCGCCTGATTGAACGATGATTTTCGCCATCCGCTCGAGTTCCGAGTCGGGCATTCGGGAATCAAAAGGTAAAAACAGAATGTGGTCGAGTATGAAGCGGCAATGAGGCAAGCACTCTTTTCCCACGATCTCCAGCGACGAGCGGCTGGTGGCGTCGAAACCGGCCTGCCAAAGTTGCCGCGCAAGTACCCGCGGCTCGTCGACCAGCAATGCCAATACCCAATAGGTCTGACGATCCATCTGACTGCCGGGCGAGAGAAATTCGACATTCGTATTCACCTCCGCTTGACTGGCCAGTTCTTGCAATCGTTTGAAAAATCGTACGGCTCGTTGCTGGCGGTCTACCATCGTCGCTGCATTAAAATTTTCCAGCTTGCTGGCCAGTAACCTCAGCAATGGCAGCGAAGGCTGATGACGGATTTTGGTGAAAAAATGGGGGCCAGGAAATCCACGAGCGGCCTGCGAAATAAACTCATCGTGATCTTTTCCTCGAAGGCGGAAGGAACGAGCCAACAAGCTCATTCCGATTCTTGAACTGATTCCCTTGATCGCCGCATACTTCAAAATGCGTTTCAAAAATGCCGAACGGCTTTGCATCCGCCAGCTCGTCTGGAGCGCCAGCATCCTTGCCAGGATTTCTTCACGCCGAACCCGCAGCACGGCACCGGCCAAAGCAGTATTGGTTTTGATGGGGCCAAAGCTGAACATCGAGAGATCGGCTCGCGGGTCGCCCAGATCATGGTTGCCGACATAGGACTGGGCACAGTCTTCAATCAGCAGTAGTTGGTGTTGCCGAGCGAGTTCAAAGTACGGATCGAGATCGACCAACCCCCCAAACAAATGTGCAATCAACAGTGCTTTCGTGTGAGGTGTAATGGCCCGCTCAATGGCTTCGACGGAGGGGGCCAGCGTCAACGGGTCCAGGTCCACGCCCACCGGAACCAAGCCATGATGTTCGACAATGCGCTGCATGTCCGGAATATTCAAGCCCGACATGATGATCTGGCTTCCCGGTGGCCAATTGGTGCTTTGCAAAAACAGATCGAAACCGCTGCGCACCGAGAGGCAGGTCAACGTCTCTTCCGAACCCCACACTCGATGGATTCGCTGGAGCGCCAGACGTGGATCGGTTGGGAAAGTGCATTGAAGGGCACCCCAAGCCAGATCGCGGCGACGGATATCAATGTTTTTCCTGACCCACATTTTTAGGGATGAAGGATGAGGGGTGAGGGATGAAAAATCGCAGTAGCACGTTTCAATCTACACGATTTCGAAACGATCCTGCAATGCTTGTACTTCCATTTCTTCACTTTGCAGCGCTTTAAGTGCCTGAACGGCGGCTTCGGCGGCCTGAATGGTCGTAATGCAGGGGACGCCGTGCTGGACCGCGGTTGCCCGAATGGTGCCTTCGTCAGTCCTCGCTCCTTTGCCGCTGGGCGTATTAAGCACCAAATCCACGGCTCCGTTCTTGATATGATCGATCAAGTTAGGCTGGCCTTCGATGATTTTTTTTACGATTTCGACTTCCACACCAGCGCTTTCAAGCCGGCTTGCGGTCCCCCGCGTGGCAATGATCTGATAACCCAATTGGGTCAATTCCGATGCGATACGGACGGCCCGATCCTTGTGTCGATCCGCCACGCTGACGAACACCTTTCCCGACTTCGGCAGCGAAACGCCCGCCGCGATCTGCGATTTGGCAAAGGCAATTGGAAACGTCGTGGCGATTCCCATCACTTCACCGGTACTGCGCATCTCCGGTCCGAGGACGATATCGACTCCGACAAACTTGCGAAACGGAAAGACACTTTCCTTGACCGAAACATGTCGCGGCTTGGGTTCCTTGGTCAGGCCCAGCTCTTGCAATTTGGCTCCTGCCATCACCTTGGCCGCGATCCTGGCAATCGCCACTCCCGTGGCCTTAGCAACAAACGGAACCGTCCGGCTGGCGCGAGGATTGACCTCCAGCACGTACACCGTGTCGATGTCGTTCTCTCGCTTGACGGCAAACTGTACATTCATCAGGCCGATCACATTGAGACGGGTTGCCATGGCCTTGGTCGCTGAGCGAATTTCATCGAGGGTTTGGGCGCTCAGCGTCTGCGGCGGAATCGAGCAAGCCGAATCGCCCGAGTGGACGCCTGCTTCTTCAATATGTTCCATGATCCCGGCGATCACCACATCGGTGCCATCGGAAATGCAGTCCACATCGACCTCGATGGCGTCTTCAAGAAACTTGTCGATCAATACAGGCTGACCTGCGGAGACCAGAAACGCTTCCATGACGAACCGCTCGAATTGCGTTTTGTCGTAGCAAATTTCCATGGCACGGCCGCCGAGCACAAAGCTGGGGCGCACCAGGACCGGATAGCCTACCTTGGCGACTTCCTCGCGGGCGCTGCTCATCGTTCGCGCAATGCCGTTGGGAGGCTGTTTCAGATTGAGTTGCTGCAAAAGTTGCTGAAACTGTTCCCGATCTTCCGCCGTGTCAATGGTGTCGACGCTGGTGCCGATAATGGGAACGCCCGCCGCCTCAAGTGAACGAGCCAGATTCAAAGGAGTCTGGCCACCGAACTGAACAATCACTCCATCGGGCTGCACATTGTCGACGATATTGAGCACGTCTTCGACGGTCAGCGGCTCAAAGAACAACAGGTCACTCGTATCATAATCTGTACTGACCGTTTCGGGATTTGAGTTGACCATGATCGACTCGATGCCCATCTCTCGCAGCGCGTAGCTGGCGTGACAACAACAGTAGTCGAACTCGATTCCCTGACCGATCCGGTTGGGACCGCCGCCGAGAATCATGATTCGCTGCTGGTCGGCTTTGCGAGGAACTTCATCCTCGGACTCGTAGGTCGAATAGTAGTAGGGCGTGTAGGCCTCGAATTCAGCGGCGCAAGTATCCACTGATTTGAAGGTTGCGATGATGCCCATCGATTTTCGTCGCTGGCGAATCTCCATCTCACCGACATCCCAGAGGTGGGCCATCTGGCGGTCCGAAAATCCGGATTGCTTTGCCTCGCGCATCAGCTCGGGGGTGACGTCCAGCAAACTGGTGGCACGAAGTCGCTCTTCCAGCTCCACAATCCCGAACAAATGATCGAGGAACCAGTAGTCGATGTTGGTCAGCTCGTGAAGCTGTTCCATCGTCATGCCCGCCTTGATGGCGTATCGCAGATACCAGGGACGGTCGGCATTGGGAATGGACAACTTGGAGTGAATCGTATCGAGATCGGGCTGATCTTCGGTTCCCCATAGATCTTTCGGGTCGCAGCCAAACCCAAAGCTCCCGACTTCAAGCCCGCGAAGCGCTTTCTGAAACGATTCGCGAAACGTTCGGCCAATCGCCATCGTCTCGCCGACGGATTTCATCTGCGTCATCAGCGTCGCATCGGCCTCGGGGAATTTCTCAAATGTAAATCGCGGAATTTTAGTTACCACATAGTCGATCGTTGGCTCGAAACAGGCTTGCGTGACTCGTGTGATGTCGTTGGGAAGTTCCCAAAGCCGATACCCGACTGCCAGCTTGGCCGCAATTTTGGCGATCGGGAATCCGGTCGCCTTGGAGGCCAGCGCACTCGAGCGGCTGACGCGCGGATTCATTTCGATGACGATCATTCGCCCATTGTCTGGATTGATCGCGAACTGAATGTTCGAACCTCCTGTTTCGACGCCGATTTCGCGGATCACGGCTTGTGAAGCGTCGCGCATCCGCTGATATTCCTTGTCCGAAAGCGTCTGAGCCGGAGCGACCGTAATCGAGTCGCCGGTATGAACTCCCATCGGGTCGAAATTTTCGATCGAGCAGATGATCACGACATTGTCGTCGGCGTCGCGCATCACCTCCATTTCGTATTCTTTCCAGCCGATGATCGACTCCTCGATCAGCACTTCGGTCGTGGGCGACAGGTCGAGACCTCGCAGGACCAGCGTTTCAAAATCCGCCCGGTTGTACGCGATCGCGGAGCCGCTGCCGCCCATCGTGAAGCTCGGACGAATCAGGCAGGGCAGCCCTACCCACTCCAGCACTTCTCGGGCTTCTTCGACCGTATGGATCGTCCGCCCCCGGCAGGTTTCCAACCCGATTTTCTCGATGGCTTTCTGAAACCGGTCGCGATTTTCGGCCTTGTCGATCACATCGGCGTTGGCACCGATCATCTCGACACCCCATTTTTCCAGGACGCCATTTTTTTCCAGCGCCATGGCCAGATTCAGAGCGGTCTGTCCGCCGAGCGTGGGCAACAGGGCGTCGGGACGTTCCTTGGCAATAATCTTTTCCACGATCTGCCATTCGAGCGGTTCGATGTACGTCCGTTCGGCAGTCCCCGGGTCGGTCATGATCGTCGCCGGGTTGGAATTGACCAGGACGACTTCGAAGCCCTCCTCACGAAGGGCTTTACAGGCTTGGGTTCCCGAATAATCAAACTCGCAAGCCTGGCCAATGACGATCGGGCCAGAACCGATCAGCAAAATTTTGTGAATATCGTTACGTCGAGGCACGATCCGGTTTTCAGGGTTCAGTTTTTAGTGTTCAGGGTTCATTGAGTCAGCGATTTGACAAGATGCCCGGGATACGGGTGGCCTGGTGGAAATCCCAACCCGAAGCGTGAGCGAGGGAGGAATCGCGGTCCCTCGCTTACGCTTCGGGTTAAGATTGGAATATTACCAACAGCGATCCACGAGGCTTCCACCAGCCCAGATAACGGGTATCCGGGAGTGTCGAGAAATCGATAGGGCCTATTCGAACATTGAGTACCAATCACTGTCAACGGGCGACGGAACGCAGCATGTAAAAGGCGAAGGAAAAGCCGTTGTTCGCCGCCTTTTTTAGCGATGGCGGGAGAGGAAGTAGGCCGGAACTGCGGCCGCGGTGGCAAATGCTTGCGGAATGGTGGCCTCCATTCCCGCGACCTTGTTGCGGCCTACTTGCTTGTTCCGGCTAACTGGCTACCTGCCTTTTGCGTCGCTGGCCTCGTCCTTTGATTCCGTGACGCCTTCCTTTGATTCCGCGGCCTCGTCCTTCGATTCTTCCGTTGGTTCTGCTGTCTCGGGTTGGGGCTCGATCAGCCTCAGCGAATTGAGGAACGCTTCGGCGGTCCCTTTATCGTATTTTTCCTCCAGCATGATGGCCGTCACCTGAAATTGCCTTGGCCCGACGAGGAAAACGCGACTGCTTCCCTGATAGACTTTTGCTTCGTGGGCGTAGCGAAACTCGTAAGCCAAGCCGGGGTAGTTGCGATAGCGAATTTTTTTGCCTTCGGAAAGTTTTCGGCCTCCCACGCTCAGAATGCTGCCTTCCATCGCTCCGAGAAGCGTGTCGTTCACCAGTTCTTCGCTTGGCTCCACCGGCAAATCGAAATAGGAGAACAGGAACAGGCCCGTTTCTTCATTGAATGGCACGGAGTAGCTCCGAAGTTTGACCGGAGGCTGGTCGGGCACCGGAACGATCATTCGCTCCACCAACCTCGGCTTGGCAGGCGTTTTGAATTCCGCGTTGGCGTCCGCCGGCTGGAAGTCCTGCCAAAGCAAGGTATCCGAGTTTACGAAGAACTTGAGTTCTTCTGGTTCGTCCTGCTTGGTTTCATTCTGCTTGGCTTCGTCTTGTTTGGTTTCATTCTGACGAGAGCCACGTGCCTGAGCCTGGGCTGCGGAAGCGACTTCGGTCCAACATGCGGCAGCAACCAGCATGCATAAGCCCGTCTCAATGAAACGCATTGCCTGTATTTTAATATTCATTTTGGCGGCGAAATTGGGGGGGTACGAGATTTCATGTAATCATCATTGCCATGACGTTCTACCATTGTAAACTATTCGAACCGCAAAGAAAAATGACAACCATTTTGGCCGAGTTCGACAGCATCCTCGGTCTTGTTTACGATTTGCCCGATTATCACGGTTTTTACCCATTCCCGAGGTCCATTTGAGCAGCCCCAGCCGTAGCGGTGCGTTCGACGCCGTCGTCGATCAACGTGTTGAAAAATTCAGTGAAAGCGTCAGTTTTGACCGGCGGCTCTATCCGCAGGACATCGAGGGCAGTATCGCGCATGCTCGAATGCTGGCCGATCAGGGATTGCTGACCGCCGACGAGCGTGATCAGATTGTCGAAACCCTTCGGGCCATTCGAGTACAACTGGACGACGGATCATTTCCCATTTCGGTGTCCATGGAAGATATTCACATGAATATCGAGCAGGCATTGATTGACAAACTGGGCGACACCGGCCGAAAGCTTCACACGGGCCGCAGCCGCAACGATCAGGTCGCCACCGATTTACGGTTATGGGTGCGCGACGCGATTGACGAACTGGATCGACGGTTGGCGGATCTGCAACAGGCATTCGTGGGGCGATGTGAGCAGGATGCCGACACGATTCTGCCTGCCTATACGCACATGCAGCGCGCCCAACCGGTGCTGGCCGCCCATTATTGGCTGGCCTATGTTGAAAAATTTCAGCGTGACCGGGACCGATTGCAGGACTGCCGTCGGCGGGTCAATCGGTGCAGCCTCGGCACTGCGGCACTGGCGGGAACCAGTCTTCCCATCGACCGGGAAAATGTGGCCAGGCAGCTTGGGTTTGAAGGCGTGGTCGCCAACAGCATCGACTCCTCAAGCGACCGCGATTTTGTGCTTGAGACGCTGTTCTGCCTCAGTACCATCGCCATCCATTTAAGTGGCTGGGCGGAGGAATGGATCCTGTGGTCGACGACCGAGTTTGATTTCATCCAGTTGCCGCACGCATTCTGTACCGGCTCGTCGATCATGCCGCAAAAGATCAATCCGGACGTGCTGGAGCTGACGCGGGGCAAGTCGGCTCGAGTGATTGGAAGCCTGCAGACACTGTTGGTGCTGACCAAGGGGCTTCCGCTGGCCTACAACCGGGACCTGCAAGAAGACAAACCACCGCTCTTTGATGCGGTTGATACGGTGGTTGCCTGTTTGACACTGGCGACTCCGTTGGTCGCCGGAGCGACGCTCAAGCGTGAGTCGATCGAATCGAGGCTGGAGAAAGGATTCCTCGATGCTACGACCTTGATGGAGTTCCTGATCAAAAGAGGCATGCCGCAGCGAAAGGCCCATCATCTGATCGGCGAGCTGGTTCGGCGGGCGACGGAGGAGAAAAAGACATTGGCAGAGTTGCCGCTGGAAGTATTCCAGAAGCTCGACCCCGCGATCGATCGTTCAGTTTACGAAGTTCTGGGAGTCAAGAATGCGGTCAACGCGTTTCAAAGTTTAGGATCAACCAGCCCGCATCGGGTGGCAGAGCAGGTCGAAATCTGGCGGGCGAGATTGGGATAGAGTACCGTTACAGCTATTCGGGTTGCCCAATATCCGGATCGGAATAAGGTGCCATGCATGACCAACATTGTGCAAAACCTGCATCCACCGTCTCGCCGCATTGACAGACCCATTCGGGTATATCCGTGTCACTGGTCCTGGAAAGATAGTCATGCTTGATTTGCAACGCCTTCTCGGCAACGGACTCGAATACAAGTACCTCGATCCAGACCGCAGAGATTCTTCCGAACAACGACGCACCGACGGATTGTGCCGAAGTTTCGTTTGATACGGCAGCGCTGATCCCGTGATTCGCAAGTTCGATCCGAAGTAGGTGTGCTTCAGCGGCGTTCTCGAAAGTCGCGAGGACCACGAGTTTGTCATGTAGGCCTCCAGAATCCGGCGGAGTATGGTCGGTGTCTGAAGCTTGACGATGTGGCGGTTCAGGCGGGGTAGGTGTCATTGTATCCAAAAGGACATTACATCGGTCACAACGTTTACGATTGCAAAGCAGCATATCAAATTGAAATGCTAGCGAGTAGTGTTGCAAAAAACGAAGAGGGGCACAAACAAAGGACAGGCACCTGCCCCTGGCAGGCACAAACAAAGGACAGGCACTTGTCCGGTCAGGGCGCAAACAAAAGGGCACAAACAAAGGACACAAACAAAGGACAGGCACTTGTCCGGGCACAGGGCACAAACAAAGGACAGGCACTTGTCCGGTCGGTGAAGACAAAGAATGGTGAAGACAAAGGACAGGCACCTGTCTGGTTTATGATAAACAAAGGACAGGCACTTGTCCGGTCAGGTGAAGACAAAGGACAGGCACCTGCCTGGTTTGTTTTTGAAGCCAAACAAAGGGACAAACAAAGGGGAAAAACAAAGGACAGACAAACAAAGGACAGGCACCTGTCTGGTTTATTTTTGTGAATTATTATACATTTGTTCGCGAGATTGTAATCAACTGCTCATGCCTTTAGGCGGCTGGATAGTGTCTGAAGTTGGGTAAGTAGGCGGGAGCAAGCAAAACGCCGAATAAAGCCTGCCATTCCGCTGTTCTTTCTGCGTTTGCGGCGTTCCTGTAAAAAACCCGCCGGTGGCGAAGCCGGAACTGCGGTCGCGGTGGCATATATAGCGGTGTTGGGGCTCTTTCTCCTGCGTCCTTGTTCCGGCCTACAAAAAAAACGCACCTTCAAAAATTGTGCCATAGGGGCGGGGTTCGATGAGTCAACCGCAGCTGGCGCCGATAATCGCAGATTTGAGATTCGTTAATTTCGAGCATGGGTATGAAGTGAGATCGCGTTTTTCCTGCTCGATTTTTGACCTGCCGGTGATTAAACTGGGACATTTGCGGTTCTTTGCCCTGAAAACATGGAAAATGGTTTGCGTGCCGAACTGGCCCGGTACTGCCCAAACCGTTTACGCAATGATTACAATCGGCATAAAACTTCCAGACCTAATGGGGTTACTTCGGCATTGACGATCCAGCTTTGGACATGATGATAATTCCGGTTCAACGATTAACAGTTTTTGGGGCGGCGCTTGCGCTGGTGGTCTTTTGCGCATTTTGTCCAGCTACAGTCGGCCAAACGCTTGAACCTCCAGCGATCGATCCGTCCCTCCCCGAAGGGACTCAGGTCGTGCTCCGGGCGGTTCGCGACGCGAATCCCCAGACGTCGATCGAACTGGTGCGGGCGCTCAATACGATGCTCGACCTCGACGAATATCAACACGCCAAATATTATCTCGCTCGTGTAAAAGCCTTAAACCTTGACGATCCGCAACGGTTTGAAGTCTACGAAGTATTTGGGTCGGATGTCTTTCTGAAACTGCATTCGATCGATGAGGTGCAACCGGAAGGTCGCGAATTTGCAAAACAGGTATTGAATGCCGCGCACGCATTGGCCACCAGTCCGGAGCGATTGCGCTCGCACGTCGAGCGGCTGAGCGACCAGGATATTTCAGCCCGTGCGGCCACGATTCGTACTTTGCGAAAGCTCGGTCCCGAAGCCACCGCCGAGATGTTGGCGACCTTCGCCGATCCAGATCGACAGAGCGAGTTTCCTTATGTCCGTCAGGCGTTGAAAGTCATGGGCGACGACGCGGTGCCTCCACTGCTCGGTGCCGCCCGGGCGTCCAATCTGCAGGTCCAAGCCGAAGCGGTTCGGGCGCTTGGACATTATCGATCATCCGAAGCAACGGACGCGATGATGCGAACCTATTTGTCACCGAAGTTGCCAGAGGCGTTGCGGCGAGTCGCCCTCGATTCGTTGATGCGAACACACGGGACGCCTGCCGATCCCAAGGTCGTTGAACACCGCTTCTACGAGCGGGCGAATGAGTTTCTGATGGGTAAACGGTTGTTGCCCCAAGGGTTGTCGGGGGAAGTGACGGTTTGGCAATGGGATGCAACCGCCAAACGGGTTCGACCGCTCAAGCTGCCGACCTCAAGCGCGCAACGTCTGGCCGCGTCGCAAATGGCCTCGGACTTGTATGAGATCAGTCCCCATTCGCCGCAGAACCGGGCGCTGTATTTGTTGACTTACCTGGAATCGACCAAGCGAATTTCAGGTTCATCCAGTGAAGTCGCTGTCGAAACGATTCGCCAACATTTCGAAGGGCTTGAAGTCTCCGAAGTCGAGCAGGCGCTATCGGATGCGATTCGCTTGAATCTCTATCCGGCGGCCACCGCTTGTTGTGAAATTTTAGGTCAGATCGGAGCCGCAGAGCTGGTGGTCAGTACCACCGACAAGCCGCGTCTGCTGGTCGAAGCCATTCAAACCGGTGATCGGCATGTGCAGGCTGCAGCGCTCGAAGCCATCCAGAAGCTCGACCCGAGGCAGGCTTATGTGGGCAGCAGTTTTGTGTTTTCGCTGGCGGTATTCATGGCCACCAGCGAAGGCCGTGGTGCGGGTCTGGTGGGAGACAATCGCAGTGATGTCGCTCAAACCTATGCGGCGCTCCTTCAGGCCGCTCGACTGAGTGGAAAGTCGGCATCGACCGGGCAAGATATTTTCCAGCAGGCGATTGAGAACCCGGATGTCGAGTTCGTGGTACTCACGGACAGTCTCCATCGACCGGACTACCTGGAACTGATTCAGCAGCTTCGCAAGGACATGCGGACGAAGCGATTGCCCATCGCCTTGCTGACTCGTGACACGGACAGCACCACGCGGGTGCAACGCTTAACATCCAGCGATTCCTTATTTTTGACGTTGCCGATGACGCTTGAGCCAGAGCATGTCGCGTTGCAGGTGCAGCGGATTCAAGCATTGATTGACCCTTGGCCGGTCTCCGCACTCGATCGCCAGCGTCATGCTTCATTGGCCATCGAATGGCTGGCGAAGATCGCGAGCGACCGAGCCAACTACCGATTCTACGATTTGGGGAGCCGCCATACAGAACTGGCTCGCATTCTTTATGTTCCCGGCCACACGGAGTCGGGCGGTCGAATCCTGAAACAACTTGGGACACCATCGGCTCAGCGAGAATTGCTGAATTTCATCGGACAAAGCAATTTTCCTCTCGAAGCCCGTCAGGCGGCGGCTCAAGCCTTCGTTGAAGCCATCAAGGCGGGCGGCGCACTGCTAACCCGCGAGGAAATTTTGCGGCAGTACGATCGCTACAATGCCAGTGCCCATGAGCCAGTTGAAATCCAGCAACTGCTCGGCTCCGTTCTCGATGCACTGGAGGCTCAGGCCGGTCCACGAAAAGACCGGTAGCAGTCGAGGGAAGCCATCCGGATCGCTGAACCATTGAAGACATTGGTTCTACATTTTTTCGTGAATGGTTTCCGAGGTGCTATCACTCGCCAATTTGACCCTGCTCCAGGATTTGGGTAGGATGGGCGGCCGCCCAATCGCGCCTCACTTGTTGCGTTACGCTTTCTCTGATCATGGTTTGGATCCACTGCTGAGCTCGCGCTGTTTTATCGGCCTGTTTTCTGTTCCTGACGACCGTTGTCACGAATGGCAAACTACATTCCTGGAGATCTTGCAATGTCTTTGTTGACTTTTTTTGCCCAGTCGTTGAATCAAATAGCGGACATGCCAAAGCGGCTGCTCCGTAGACGTGCCACTTTGAATCGAGAATGGAAAAGGGAATGGAAAAGGGAGCGGAATCGAACTCGCTCAAAACGTATGGAACCGAGCTATGAGCTTTTCGAGGCGCGGCAGCTTCTGACGACCTTCTATCTCGATCCGGCAGGAACTTTTTGGATTGGCGGAACGCAGGGCGACGATACCATGCTGGCGGAAATCGTTCAGTCGAATGTTCGCTTCACGATCAACGGTACGTCTCAGAGCAAGCCCGTTTCGCAAGTCAACGCACTGGTGTTTTTGGGACGCCATGGTGACGACCACATGACCAACGAAACTTCGATTCCCAGTGAAATGTATGGCGGTCCTGGGAATGACACCTTGATCGGTGGTTTTGGCGACGATGTACTGGTGGGAAACCTGGGGACCGATACGATGTTTGGGCGGGCGGGTAACGACATCTTTTACGGTTCGAAAGACATCGACATCATGGATGGGGGAGATGGAGACGATCGGATGTATGGAGGCTATGGAGGAAAAAACACGATCCGGGGTGGCAATGGTGACGATTTGATCTATGCCGGGGATAGGGGCGATGAGATTTGGGGTGGATTGGGCAACGATCTCATCTTGGGTGGCCCTGGAAACGATATTATCTACGGCGGGCCGGGAACCAATGTGATTCGCGGCAATGGAGGCGATGATTCACTGTATGCCGAAAGTGGACAAAGCGAACTGATCGGCGGGCCAGGCAATGATGGACTGTTTCTCTTTGGCGGACCGGGTGGAGACAATCATTTGAGACCTGGACCGGGCAAAGACCGGATCCTGATCATGGGCGGCCAGGCTTTACCTTCGTCCGGCAACTTATCCAGTGAGGATGTGGTGATTCGGTTTGTCAATCGCAGCTCCAGTTGGACTTACAAGGAAATTGAGGCATTTGATCGAGGACTCCGTGCCTTGCATCATCGAACGGGCGGAACCCAAATTTTGCGGGATACAACCTCTAGCGATCCGCTTGTCATCGCCAAGTACACCAAGACCGATTCGGCCATGATGGGGGCGCCCGGGCTGAATTACCATGCGGTTTCGGTCAAGGTGAATCCTGGTGGGACGCACACGGCGACCTATACTCGCGAGATTCGGATGGCGGATTTCAATGAAAATGATTCCCATGAATATTCGTACGCGGGGGTATTGCTGATTCACGAAATCTCCCATAGTTGGGACTCGAATTGGGAAATCAGTCGGGTCGTCAATCGCGGTGCGATTTGGGATCAGTTTGCAGCCAATAGTGGCTGGACCACTGTGAATCCAGGCAGCTCCGGGTACACCCCGGGAGGAACACCCACCCAGGAAGTCTTTGAATATGTGGTCAGCGGAGGTAATATTACGATTCCGACACGCAACTGGTGGTACCGAAATGGTGTTTCGTTTGCCCGATCATACGGAACCGAGAATGCCAAGGAGGACTGGGGCGTGACCTGGGAGTATATCTTTTTTGAAGAAGTCTACGGAGCCTCTCCATCGACTTTCAATTATGTGAATGTGCCAGGCAAGGTGGCAAAGGTGAATGAACTTTTTTCTGCCTTGTCCTGATGCAGAACCTGCCTTGTCCTGATGCAGACCCCGCTTTGACCTTGAATGACCAACCACGCTGAAATTGAAGAACTGTCGGCTCGAATTGCAACGGCCAGTCAGCCGCTGCGAAACCTGATCGCCGAAATGGGAAAAGTAATCGTCGGACAAGACGTTCTGATCCAGCGGATGCTGATCGGTCTGCTTGCCAACGGCCATCTGCTGATCGAAGGTGTCCCTGGCCTGGCCAAGACCACGGCGGTCGCGTGCCTGGCCAAAGGCATTTCAACCGATTTCCAGCGGTTGCAGTTCACTCCCGATCTGCTTCCCGCCGACCTGATCGGCACCCTGATCTATCGCCCGCAGGACCAGCAGTTCGCGGTCCAGAAAGGGCCTGTGTTTTCCAACCTGGTCCTGGCTGACGAAATCAACCGGGCACCCGCCAAGGTCCAAAGTGCGCTGCTTGAAGCGATGCAGGAACGCCAGGTGACCATCGGCGGCGAAACGTATCCGCTGCCCGAGCCGTTTCTGGTTCTGGCCACCCAAAATCCGGTGGAACAGGAAGGCACCTATCCGCTGCCGGAGGCTCAGACGGATCGATTCATGCTGAAAGTCATCGTCGATTATCCGGATCGGAATCAGGAACTGGAAATCGTGCGCCGGATGTCCCGAATCAAGCCCGATCTCTCGATTGAACCGGCCATGTCTCCCGATCAGTTACTGACCGCCCGCAAGTTGGTGGACGAGATTTATATCGATCCGAAGGTGGAAGAGTACATCGTCGATCTGGTGATCGCCACACGCCGCCCCGAAACCTGCGGACTGAAGATTCGCGATTGGATTCAGTTTGGTGCGTCGCCACGAGCCTCGATCTATCTGGGGCTGGCCGCCAAAGCCAATGCGTTTTTGCACGGGCGCGGCTATGTCATCCCCCAGGATGTCAAAGATCTGGCGCTCGACGTATTGCGCCATCGCATTATGATCTCCTACGAAGCAGAAGCGGAAAACAAAACCGCCGACGATATCGTCAAAGCAATATTGAACCAGGTGCGAGTGCCGTAGCAACTTGGTGCTTTCCCCACCCAACGACCACGATCATGCCTTCCGAGGAATTGTTTCAGCGAATTCGCCGTATCAAGTTCCGTATCTCTCATCTCGTTGACGAGATGCTGGGCGGACAATACCACTCCGCCTTCAAGGGACGCGGAATCGAGTTCGAGGAAGTTCGCGAGTATCAGATCGGGGACGATGTTCGTGCCATCGACTGGAACGTGACCGCTCGCACGGGCAAACCGTACATCAAGCGTTTTCGTGAGGAGCGTGAACTGGCCGTACAACTGCTGGTCGACCTGAGTCCGTCCCAAGATCTGGGAACCCATCACCAGACCAAGCGGGAACTCGTTACCGAAATCGGAGGTGCGCTGGCATTTGCCGCCATCAAGAATAACGACAAGGTCGGCTTGACGCTCTTTTCAGATGAAATCGAACTGTCGGTCCCTCCCAAAAAAGGGTCGCGGCATGGGCTGCGGCTCATTCGGGAATTGCTCTATACCGAGCCGGTAGGGCAGGGGACCGACCTGAAAAAAGCCATCGAGCATTTGCTGCGAAAAGCAAAGCGGCGGAGCATCGTGTTCCTGATCAGCGATTTTCTCGACCAGGAGGATTACGAGTCGGCTTTGCGAATCGCGGCCAGGAAGCACGATATCGTTCCCATCGTCGTCTCCGACCGGCGGGAGCAGTCGATACCGAATGTCGGCCTGATACGACTGCGAAACGCAGAAACGGGTAAAAGGGTGGTCTTTGATTCGGCCAGCCGAAAAAATCGGGAACAATTCGAAAAAATTGCCAGGGAATCGGCCGCGAAGCGCGACCAGTTCTTCAGGCGGCTGAAGTTGACTCCGGTTCAGCTCTGGACAGGGCAAGATTTTGTTGAGCCACTGGTCAAATTCTTTCGCAGCCGAGAACATTCGCCCCGGTCTCGCAGGCGAAGGTAATGACGATGAATCCATCACACATCCTATTTCGAATTTTCTGGGTGTCAGCAGCAGGTTTGCTGCTGAGTCCGTTGGTGCCGAGTCCATTGGCGCCGAGTCCGTTGGCATTTTCGCAGGATACAGAAAATCGGTTCTCCGTTTCGGCGGCTGTCGATCGCCAGCACATTCAGGTTGCCGATCCGTTCGAGTTCTCGATCACCGTTGTGGTGCCGAACGATGTTTCCGTCCAGTTTCCTTCTGCGACCAAAACGATTGGCCTGTTTGAAGTAATTTCCGTCTCGGACCAGTTTGATATTCCATCGGGGTCCGATACTCCATCGGGGTCCGATATTCCATCGGGGTCCGGTCGAATCTGGAAGCGGATCTATGGTCTCGAGACGCTCGAAAGCGGTGCCCTTGAGATTCCACCTCAAACCATTCAAGTCGGCGAGCAGTCGGTGCTTACCGAAGCGATTGGGTTGAAGGTTTGCAGTTCCATTACCGACGATGCAGACCCGCTGCAGCCGCAACCGCTTAAAGGGCCGATCGAGATCCCGTTTCCTGAGCCTGGCGGAAACTGGGCGACACCACTGGTGGTCGGTATCTCCGCGCTGGCCGTAGCCGCATGGTTGATTTATGGGGCCCGCAAACCCAAGGCTTTGAATTCGAAAAATTGGGCGATGCGGCGGCTTGGCGAGATCCGGCAGTCGTCTGATTTCCAGAATCGGCGATCCGAGGTGGTGCTGCCTCAGCTGGCTGAGCTTGTTCGCGAGTATATCCACCGGCGGTTCGGCATTGCCGCCCCCCGCTTGACCACCGATGAGTTTCTGCAAATGGCTCGCACCCATCCGCGATTGGGCTCCCTACAACAGAATGAACTCGATGAATTTTTAGTCGAAGTTGATCGGGTCAAGTTTGCCAATCTGCAACCCAGCGATGACCGAATCGATGTTGCGGTCCACCGCGTCATCCATTTTGTTGAAGTCTCCAGTGAAACAATCAAAATGGCCTCGTCCGCCGGCCAGCAGGAATCGGGAGGCGGCGATTAATGTTTCATCATCCGTGGTTACTGCTGTTGCTGCTTTTATTGCCCTGGATCGGCTGGCGGAAATGGCAGGGGCAGCGCGCGAACTTCACGACGTTCAGTACAACCGCTTTCGCGGAGCAGTTGCGTCCGACACTGAGAGAGCGGCTGATGTGGCTTCCGGGGCTGTTGCACTTGCTCGCGATGGGACTGCTGATCGTTGCGCTGGCCGGTCCGCGAGCCATCCTGGAGAGAACCGTTACCCATTCCGATGGGATTGCGATTCAATTGGTGGTCGACCTGAGCAGCAGCATGTTGGCTCGGGATTTTCAAGTCAATGACCAGGCCGTCGACCGTCTGACAGCGGTCAAGGAAGTCGTCGGGCGTTTTGTGCTGGGAGATCAATCGTTGCAGGGACGAAGCAACGACTTGATCGGGCTGATTACTTTTGCCCGATTCGCCGACAACGTGACGCCATTGACGCTCGATCATGGGTTTCTGGTTTCCAGGCTGGAAGAATCTGAAATCGTCATGCAACGACGCGAAGACGGTACTGCGATCGGTGATGCGCTGGCACTGGCGGTTGAAAAACTGACGGCCATCGACCGAAAGACCAGCCACAATATCAAAAGCCGTATCATCATTTTGTTGACCGACGGCGAGAATACCGCAGGCGAACTTGAGCCCTTGCAGGCGGCGGAGTTGGCGAAAGCGGTCGGCATCAAGGTCTACACCATCGGGGCTGGAACGCGAGGACAGGCGCCCTTTCCCTTTGTCGATCCGTTCTCGGGTCGCGAGGGGCTGCAAATGGTACAGGTGAAAATCGACGAAGCGACGCTCAGCCGGATTGCGGCCATCACGGGAGGGGAGTATTTTCGGGCGACCGATACGCAGACGCTGGAGAGAATCTACGATGAAGTCGATCGGCTGGAGAAATCAAAGGTGGAGGATCGAGTTTATATCGACTACCGCGAACTGGCGATTGAACCCATGAAATGGGGCAGGTGGAGTTTGCCCCCGCTGGCGTACTGGCCGCTGGGGCTGCTGGCAGCTCATTTGTTGCTCAAGCGAACTTGGTTAAGGGAGTTTGGTGTGTAAATGGAAATCCAAACGTTACAACCCGAAAGACTTCAGGTACTCTGCCTGCTGGGCGGTTTGATGGTCGTCTTGTGGCTCGCAAGAGCAAGCAGTCGCCGCGCGATGCGCTCGTTCGCGACGCCAGACCGTTTATCCCATATCTTGCCACGGACCGGTCAGCTTCGAACCGTTCTGTCCACCGTTTGGATACTGCTGTCGATGGGGTTGATCGTGGTGGCCCTGATCGATATTCGCTGGGGCAAGACCATTCGTGATGTTCCGCAAAAAGGCATGGAAATAGTGTTTGCACTTGATGTGTCGCGCAGCATGATGGCGGAAGATACCGCTCCGAATCGGCTCGAAAGAGCAAAACAGGATATGGTTGACGTCATCAACGAAATGCAGGGCGACCGTATCGGACTGATTATTTTTGCGGGCGAGGCGAAACGATATTTGCCGATGACCAGCCACTATGAGGATTTCAAGCTGGCATTGGCCGAGGTTGGACCGCACCTGTTGTCGATAGGCGGAACGGACCTTGGACAGGCCCTCGAACTGGCGGCGAAAACGTTTCTGGATCAAAGTACCGATCACAAAGCAATTGTTCTGTTTACCGACGGTGAAGATCATGAAAGTCAAGCACTGGAAGTGGCGAAACGAATCCATGCCGAGCAGGGAATCAGAATTTTCACGGTGGGGCTGGGGGATGCCGCTCAAGGTTCGCTGATCCCCGATCCTCGGCGCGGGAGTTCAGAAACGTATCTGAAGCACGGCGGGGAATGGGTGCGATCGAAGATGGACAGTCAGTTGCTCGAGCAGATTGCAACCCAAACTTCTGGGGCGTGGATTCCCGCCGGAACGAAGCAGGTCGATATGGGATCGGTCTATCGAAATTACATTGATGGGGTCGATACCAAGGAGTTTGAGACCCGATCGATCGAGGTCTATACGCCACGCTATCCGTGGTTTTTAGGGCTGGCGGTAGTGTTGCTGTTCGTCGAAGTTCTAACATCGTCCCCGTCCAATATGTGGGACCTCGATGAGACCCGTCTGGCGCCCAACCGAATGACGAGTGGCACTTCATCCTCAACCGAGCCAGCCGAGCCAACCGAGCCAACCGAGCGGAAGTCGCTGGCGCAAGCTGCGGGTTGCCACCTCGTGCTGATGTCGAGTTTGCTACTTGCCTCTGGGGGAATTGCGACGGATGACGTTGTTCGGCTTGCCGATCAGGCCAGGACGGCGCTGCAAGACAACGATGCGGATCGGGCGATCGAGCTTCTCGATGAAGCGCTTGCAAAACAGGACGATCTTCGCCTGGTTTTCAACAAAGGTGTGGCTCATTTCCAGAAAGGAGACTTCGAATCGGCCCGGCAGATGTTCGCTCGTGCGGCTGGATCGACCGATGCAGGTCTTGCGGCCCAAGCCCGCTACAATCTGGGGCACACGGAGTATTCGGAGGGGCTGAAATTACTGGAAGGCGACTTGAGCGAGGACGAGGATAAAGATCATGCAGCGGCTCGTGAGAAATTGGTTTCGGCCTTGGGACATTTTCGAGCGACACTCAAAGCCAATCCGTCGGATGAAGATGCTCGCGCGAACCTCGAGCTGGCGCATCGACTGCTCAAGCGACTGACACCACAAGATCAAACACCCCCAGAGCCGCAACCGAACCAACGGTTAGGCGAAGATCAGGATCAGAATCAGGAAAAACAGGACCCGCAGCAGAACGAAGAAAAACCATCTGACCAGGACGAGCAACAGGATCCGGCAAACGAGAACCAGGATCACAATGAAGGTGCCGACGGCCAGGATGATCAGGATCAACAAGATAAACAGGATTCATCATCCCAATCTGATCAGGAGACGAACGAGGATGAATCGGAATCATCCAGCCAATCGGATTCCGAAAGCTCGGAGGATGCTGGAGCATCGGAGAAGACCGACGAAGCCGATTCGAATCCGCAGCAAGATCAGAATCAAAAACAGAATCAGAACCAAATGGATCATGGAGAGAAACAGGATGAACCCTCATCGTCCCAGGAAAGTAGCGACCCACGCGATGGGAATCCGCAGGATAACTCACAGATGCCTCCCCATCCATCCGCTCAGTCGTCCGGCAATCCGCCAGCAATGGAACCGCCTCGTCGTCAGGAAATCACTCAACAGGAGGCCGAGAAAATGTTGCAAGCCGTGCGGGACCGCGAGTTTCGCCGCCGGCTGATGCAGCAACAGCGTATGCAATCGCGGCGAATCCCGGTCGAACGGGACTGGTAGGCTGGGATGTTTGGGTTGACTGATGGCTGGTCTTGCTGCTAAGCCGCAAATTCGCTATTTTTCGCGACCGCCAAATATTGGCGACGGGTCTCAGCCAAACAAGGACGTGTCATGACTAGACAAGCGAACGCGAACTACCGGTTCCATTCAAGGCTAACCAACCCTCTTTATATGGGATTGGTAGCTTTGGCGATTTGTGCTGCGCTAACCGCGACCACCGGTTGTCTGCCGCTCTTGGACCGTCTTGCCTATGTGGTTCGTGGATCCGATGTTCCGGCGCCTTACAATGGGCTGGAAAAAAAACGCACCGCGATCATCTGCGTTTCGGAGGCTTCGGCTTTCGGCCCCGACAGTCTGTCCAAATCAATTGAGCGGGTGCTTTGCAATTCGCTATTGATGAATGTAAAGAAGATCCAGTTGGTTCCGCAAATCGAAATCGAAAAATGGATCGACGAAAATGAGTGGCAAGGAAGTGACATGGTGGCGCTGGGCAAGGGGGTCAAGGCCGAGCGTCTGGTGGTAGTCGAATTGAGCAACTACTCGATCCATGAAGGAAAGACACTTCACAAGGGCTCTGCCAACGTTGTCATGACGGTGTATGAACTGGACAACAAGAAGGGCCCGACGGTCGCCCATACGTTTGAGATGCGCGATTATCAGTTCCCGAAGAACGGTCGACCGGCTCTGCAGTCTTCAGATCGCCAGTTCGAAGAGTTTTTCCTCGCCCGGGTTTGCCGGTTGCTTTCCAATCAATTCCATAAACACGATCGTTTCGACAGCTTTGCCGATGAGGCGATGCTGGGAATGCAATAGGTTTTCGGGCGTAAGGCGACCGGCCGGTAAGATCATACGAGAATGAGTTGTGTCATTTTCTGATCAGGAATGAGGTGGCCGAAGACAAACTGTCCAGTTACAAGATGGAATTCTGTTCTTTCGTTCCCCACCGAGTTCATTCGGCGGAAACCTTACACCATCTGCAACAACTCGGCTCGCACTAACTCACTTAAATTCCAGTCATCGACCACATCTTCGGCGACCAGCGTGACCATACTCGCTCCCACGGATCGGGCGGCGGAATTCCAATGGCCCAAGTGGCGGGACAGGTTGTCGCGATAACGCTGCTGAGCCACTGCGTCTACGAATACTTCTTTCAGTTGGTGCGTCTCGCAATCGACCAATCGAACGTTGCCGCGTTGGGGCGGATCGACGTCGGTTCGGGCCAGCACTTGTACGATAAACACGGCGGCCGCTTGATGAGCCAGCGGTTGCAGAATCGTCATCGGCTCCGCTTCAAATAGCAAGTCACTCACTAACACGCGAATGCCGTGCGGGCGCCAGCGTGGTGGATGCCGGTGTAACGTTTCAGCCAACGAGCCGGCGTGATCGAGCATCATCCCGGCCCAAGCGGACGGGGCATCCGAGCCGTTTTCCACCAAGGTGCAGACGGCTCGTGCCAGGTACATGGCGTGAGTAAAACTGCTATTGTCGGCGGCGGTGGTCAGCACGGCAGCCAGCCCCAGCGCGGCCTGTGCCTTGGCGGTATCGGCCAGCGACATCGAAAGCGATCCATCGAGAAGCAAATCCAGATGCGGATTGACTTCTTCGTGATGTAGCTTGACGGTCAGCTTGTCCGACCGCGCGTAGGCGGACCAGTCGATGTGCCGCAAATCATCGCCCGGCTGGTATTCGCGATGGTCCTTAAATTCAAGCGATGCACCGGCTCGCCGCCCAAGCTGCATGCCAATCAATCCCAGTGGAGATCGCCGCGTCGCCGCCAGCGCGTACCGCATCCCCACGCGTTGGCCGTCGATCAGGTACTGGTGGTAGGAGGTGTCCATCATTCTCGCCATCAAACTCTCGTTCCTGCCAGACGAGCTGGCAGGGAGCATTCGCCTTCAACCACTCCCGTTTCAAATGTCTTGCTTGTGATCCACAGGCGGGCGGAATAGTCGTATCTGCCCCAAGATCCACGGGAGTGCGATGATAGTCAGGAATGTTGAGTACGAACCGTACAGCAAAATCGCGTCATGGCTCACCTCTTCGTGATCGACAATAATGAAGGGGTTCAGCAACGACAGAAAACTATGACTGGAGTACCTATACATGCCCATTTCGCTGGCTGAGACAATGATCAGCAGAAGGGCCATCACCACCGCCAGAGTCCAGGTATGCTCGGGCCTGAGCCACTTCGACAGCAGGTAACGGCGGACCAGCATCGCCGTCATCGCAAACGCATAGAAGTACAGCATCAGTGCGACCGTAAAACTAAATATCTCTGGCGTCGTCATCACCGACAGAATCGGCTCAGCGGAGGACCGGCCGATCACGATGGTCAAGACAAAACCTAACCATGCCCAGACCAGCCCGCCTGCCGCTCCGCTGTAAAAAACAAATGCGATTCTGCGCAACACCGGATTACGGGGAATGGAACTCGCCACTCGTGGCCCCCAGCTTTCCCGCTCGCACACCGCGATTACCGTGCAGATTCCGAAAAAGAGTCCACTAAAAAAGACCCACATCTCCACGGGTGCTGAATCAAGATAGTAGACGGCGTTTCCAATGGCAAACATGCCCATCAGCGCCCAAACAATGGTTGTCGTGATCCGAACCGGCAACATTCGGTTGGCCGATGGCGGACGAACGAGCGCCACCGTCCAAACGTACAACAATGCCATGACGCAGCTTGCAATCAGCGCGAATACACTCGCCGGCAGCCAGAATTCCTTGGTGCCCATCGAGCTTGCGATGCCTCGCTGAAGGACGTCGTAGGATATTTCCATCGTCATGGCAAACGCCGCCCCCATCGCGCCGAGCAATCCCAGCGCCAACAATATGCGGAGTCCTCGGTTGGTCGAGATACTGGCGACCAGCAACCCCAGCATCACCGAGATGGATACGATCACGAAACTGATGACCAGTACAATCAGGATCGACGGCAGATCGACACCCCGCATCAGGAACGTCACCGTCATAAACGGCATGCAGGCCGAGTAGATCAGTCCGGCCAGAATCAGCGATGCCAGTAGTTTTCCCCACACGATCGCGCGGGCCGGAATGGTGGTAATAAACATCAGATCAACATTGACATCACTTCGTTCGGCTGCCAGACGAACCCCCGCATACGCCGGCAGGAATAGCAAACAAACGGCCAGCAGAATCCCCTGCAAGGTCATCAGCGCACTTCGGCCCATTTCAAAGTCGCTCAGAGCCGTATCCGAAAGCAGGAACGCCGCCACCGTGGCCAGCGAGATCAGCAAGAACAGCATCAGGATCGAAGCGATGAATCGACCGTTGATGGCTTGACGCAACTCCTTGACGACAATGGGATTGATCTTGTCGTCCAGGCGATTCAACCAGGGTTGTGATGGGGTACTCAACTGACCTCTCCCTTGGTAATGCTCATGAATATCTCTTCGAGTCTGGCCCGGCGCTGAGCGAATTCGACGATCTTGAACTGCCGGCGAATCAACTCGGCCAGCATTTGGTACGCCATCTCTTCGTCGCCGGTGAACTCGACCTCGGCTTGCAGTCCCGCGATGCGAACCTCTTCGACCCCAGGCATTTCCAGCAGCGCCTTGTGCAAAGGTTCGACAGGCCCGAGCGGGCGGATAATTAGTTTGATGAGCGGCTGACTTCCCTGATCCGCCGAAGTGGCTCCGCTGATGATTTGTTCCATCGTACCGGCGGCCACGATGCGTCCGTGCTCGATGATCACGGCTCCGTCGCTAATTTCCGCCAACTCGGTCAGGATATGCGAGCTGATCAGGATCGCCTTGCCCCGTTCACCGAGAACTTTCAACAGTTCTCGCAGCTCCACCCGTGCTCGCGGATCCAGCCCGGCGGCCGGTTCATCCAGCACCAACAATGGCGGGTCGTGAATGATTGCCCGAGCCAGCGACACTCGCTGTTTCATCCCCTTGCTCAGCGCATTGAGCATCTTGTCGCGAATACCGGTCAGGTTGGTAAACTCTTCCGCCGACTCGACGACTTGGCGGCGCCTCGGCGAACGAATGCCGTAGGCCCGCGCGAAAAAATCGAGGTACTCGTGAACGCTCAGGTCGCGATGCGTCGGCAGCAGGTCGGGCATGTAGCCCACCAAAAACCGGGCCGCCTCCGGATTATCCGAAACACTCGTTCCGTCGATCGTGATCTCGCCAGACGTTGGCTCGTCGAGCGTCGCCAGAATTCGCATGGTCGTCGTCTTGCCCGCTCCATTGGGACCGATGAAACCGAACACTTGGCCGCTCTCGAACGAAAAGCTGATGTCATCGACCGCTTTCGTTGTGCCGAAATGCCGTTTCAGATTTTTTACTTCGACTTTCATTCGATCTCACCCACGATTCCTGGACTACATCCCATGCTATTGGCGTGTTACACACGCCCTACCCCTTTCATTCGATTTCACCCACGATACCGATGACCACGGCGGATGCTTTGCGTTTCGAACGAGCCGTTACGCCCGATTCGATGAACGGGTTTTCGGCCAGTCTCGCCATATAGGTTCCAGGCAGCAGCTCCGCACTACGAATGACGAACTGATGGTCGAGGTGCCCGAACGAATGGATCCAGTTTCGCTGATAGATTCTGCGCCACGCAGCTGGATCGACGGACGCCAGTGCTTGTTCCGTGTCGAGTGCCGGGTTGACCTTGGTTCCTTCGTCGGCACCGGTATCTACGCCCGCTTCGGTCGAACCCGAGGAAGCAGACGGATTACTTGGCAGAGTCAATCTCGTCAGCTTGACCGCCTGACCAGCCGCCACGTCCGATGACTCGTAGACATTGCCTTGCAAATCTTTGTAGTAGATTTTATCCACGCTCGCTCCCAGACCATTGACGATGCTGAGCGATCCGTCGGATTCTCGTTTGAAGTTAATCCGTTCGCGAACCGTCACGGAGGGCTTACGCACCAGAAAGTGTGCCGGGACGCGCGAGACCACCCATCCGGTCGCCAGTTGTTGATGATCTGTCCAGTCGATCGTGCGCGAGCGACCTTCGTTGCCGTAACTGTAGTGGTTCGAGCCGATTTGCGGAGTAAGCTCCGTGTCGCGCGAATAGTGCAACCCGCCACTCGGAGTCAGCGGCATGTAGTACGCCGTCCACCCGAGCGTCACCGCTCGTTGGTGTTGCTGATCCAGGATGGTGATCCCTGCGGTGCGTTCGGTACCGGTCCATCCTTCGGCCGACATCGCGTAAACCCATATCGCTGCACAAAACAACATCGAGATCAACGGCACCGTCCACAGCAGCCATATCCGGCGTCGTTTCCGCTCCAGCCAATACAGGTTTACCGGACCGATCAACACCGCAAACCCGATCATCAGCGCCAGCAGCCCCTTGACGGGGATAGTCACTTTTTCGATCACAGGAAATTCCGTGTTGGCTTGGCTGGCTTCGCGATTATATTGAAAAGGCACTGAAGTGTGATTCCAATGTTCTTGCATCCGCTCCCACTGTGAGATCTCGATTGCGGACAGATCATTTGTGTTAGATGTCACACACACGCCAAAGCCCAAGTAATATTCGCTCATCTCTGGGGACGAGCCGGAATCTTGTTTCGCCTGCCAGTCGCGCGGGGGTTGCCAGTCCCCCAATACCATCAGTGTTCCGCCCACGGCCACGTACTGACGCAACGCTTCCAACACGCCTGGCGGAGCAACTTTCAGATCGGCAGCACCGAGCGCGACGCCATCGTATCGTGAATAGCTCAACCACTGTACGGACCACTGGTCGATTCCGACCTCGGATACGAACACTCCAAACTCCGACGTTGATGAGGAATGATAAACGGTATGACTGGAGGTACCGGATGGCGTAATCGAAAGGGCTGACGATGCCTGGGCATAAAACGTCGCCCCCAGCGTCTTGCTGACCAACACTCGGGTGGTTTGGGTTGGCGAGCCGAAGTAGTGATCAGAGGGGCCGTGGTTGGCGAAATTCGCAGTGATCTCGCGCCGGGTTCCGTTGACCACCGCGCTTACACTACTACCATAGGACAGAGACAGTGGAGGCTGAAACAACGATACATCCATCGACGCTCCCGGTGCCAATACTACGCGCCGGCTGATATTACTGATGTAGTTGCCGTTGCGGCTATAAACTTGCGCAGGAAGACTCAGCGTGACTCGTTTTTCCTGATCCTTCGAACGGTTGATCAGATGAAAACGATGTTCGTAGTAACCGTGATGTGTATCGTCGCCTCCCACACTGGTGGGGGGCGACGCGGCGATGATGGTGACTTCATTGTCGTTGTTGGCATGGACTGCGGATACCGCCAGCCAGACTCCCAACCAACATCCGATTGCCGTAGCGAACACGCGCTTCGAGCTACTCACGGGGCGCTACCTCCATATCACTCGGCAGGTTCAGTCCCGCCTCGTCCAGTTTCGACGTGAGCTGCTCGATGACGGTCTGAGGGCCGACCCCGTCGAATTTTGATTTGTAGTTGAGCAACACCCGATGGTTCAGCACGGCACCGGCCACCGCGCGGACGTCCTCGAAACCCACTGTTGGCCGGCCCGCGATCAGTGCGTGCGCCCGAGCCGCTTCCGCCATGGCAATCGCGGCCCGGGGTGACCCACCGTATTGCACGTAGTCACGAACGATCTGCACGGTCTCCGCGCTGTCCGGATGCGTGGCCGCCGTCAGACGTGCGATGTATCTCGACACGGGCCGAGGCAGAAAAATCTGGTCCATGACTTGAAACAACTGGTTCAACTCTGTTTCGCTCAGCGCCCACTGCGGAGCTGGCGGTTGACCTCGACGACGCGTTGTGATGATCCGTTCCATCACGTCGACGTCGGCTCCCGAAACATGCAGCTTGAACAGAAAGCGATCCAATTGAGCTTCGGGCAGTGGATACGTTCCTTCCAGCTCGACCGGATTTTGTGACGCCAGGACGAAAAATGGATCAGGCAGTGACCGCGTCGTGCCCATCAACGTCACACTTCGCTCCTGCATTGCTTCCAGAAGTGCCGACTGCGTTTTCGGGCTGGCGCGATTGATCTCGTCGGCTAGTAGAATGTTCGTGAAGATGGGGCCGGGCTGGAAAGTGATTTCTCGGCGCCCCGACTCGGTTTCCTGGAGGATGTGGTTGCCAAGGATATCGCCCGGCATCAGGTCGGGAGTGAACTGCACGCGACTGAACGTCAGGCTCATCACGTCGCCCAGCGCCCGGATGAGCGCCGTCTTGCCGACCCCTGGCAAGCCTTCGAGCAAGATGTGGCCACGCGAAAGAATGCCCACCACCACCATGCGGTGCAGATCGGATCGACCCAACAGAATCCGATCCAATTCGCTCAGCACTCGGCGAGCCATTTCCGCAGCAGGCTGAATCTCTTCGGGCGTTAAAACCTTGGTGGCTATGGAGGGGTTTGTAGAGACTTGTGACATTCATTCTCGCTCAAAATATTGTTGCACGGCGGCGCGATGCCGGGGGAGAACCGTTGTAGTGTTGGCCGAGCCGCCACCGGACTTCGCTCCGGATAGTGCCCCGGAAGAGGTGGCGACATCCTCCCCCGCCAACTCGGGCGTACCGACACTCACGCCAATTTTTTGTGCATCCTTTATCGCATTGAGTGACGCGGGCGGCAATGCCTCGGACAAGAATTCAACGCCCTCGGCATTGGAGGGGTCTTTCCAGGTAAGCGGCGCATCGGCCCGGCCTCTATTGATACCGCCCGATCCAGGTTTGCACATCGCCAGCAACGCCTGGCTATCGCACTGTCCACCTTCCTCCGCTAAAAACGCCAACAACGCATCGCAGTCGCATTGGCAGGCGCCCTCGCACTGCTTCAACATTTTCGCGTCGATCAACTTGGCGTTGGCCAGAGATTGCATCATCTGGTTGATGTCCATCTTCGATGCCTTGGCGGCCTCTGCCAACTTTCGCAGCAACTCCGGGTCAAGCGGTTCGGTCCCAGTCATTTGCTCGGTCGCCTCTTTGTCATACACAAACTGCTGAGCCGTCCCGTCGATCTCCATGGTCGCCACTGATTCCGCAGGCAGCCCTGATAGATTCGGGGTCGCCCCATCATCGGGAGTGTACAGCCGCATGCTTTGGTCACCCGTCAGCTCGAACACGACTTCTTCGGTCAACGGATCGATATTGAGTTTCGACAAATCAAGCTTGATCGTCTTGCCTGGAGTTTCGGTATAAACACTGGTAGTGTCACCGCCTTTGAGAGCTTGTCGATTGCCGGTTCCGGATGCTACGTCAGCTGGCTTCAAGGTAGAGTCCGGCAAGTACAGTGTGACCTGACCTTGGCGATCGACCTTGGCTAGCCCCGGCTCGCCGCCTCCAGCTTGTTGCATCTGTTCGCTCAGCTCGTCCAGCGCCTCCTGCGCTTGCGGATCGGACGCCATCTTTTGCAGTGCATCAAGCGTCTCATCGTCGAGATGCTGGCCCAATGGATTGTCTTCCGACAATCGCCGAGCCAATTCGCTCATCGCTTCCGCCAGTGCGGTCGGGTTGAGCATCTGTTCGCCTTCATCGAGAGCGGTAGCCAGCGCTTCGGTCTGTGTCAGGCGTTCCGCTTTTGCAATGTTGTCTTCGGCCGCGTCGGCGGCGGCATCGGTCAATTGCTTGTTCATGTGGTCCAGTGCTTCCCAGGTTTTGGCTGGATCGCTGCCGGTTGCTTCTTGCTGGACCTGCTGGAGTTTATCCTTCAATTCATTCGCTTCTTCGGATTCCAGAATGCGTTCCTCGACCAGCGTTTCAATTTGCTGTTGAAGTTGCGTCACCTCGTCGCCGATCTCCAATTGCCCCCCGGCTGTTAGGCTGACCAATCGATCGGGTGCAAGGAAGCTGATCGCAACAAAGGCCAGCCCAGCGACAAACAGTCCCCACGTTCGCCCACCGCGCCACCGTACCGTCAAGTGATTGGGCTTGGCCACGCGATCTTGCCAAGCACTGGTATCGGCTTCTGCAGAAGCCATCACCAATCCACCCGCCCGTGATTGCTGGTCGACGACTGCGTGCAGGCGCGCATGATCGGGCACTCGCGACATCGCCATGACAACACCAACAACCGCAGCCACCACCAACCCCAACGCTCCCCATGCCAAGTCGAAACGATCGAGTTGCCATCCCACGCGTCCAATTAAAACAGCCACTCCCCAGCAAAAGCACCAGATCGTCGCCGCGCTGACGGCATAACGCATCGTCAACACTGTTTGCAGCCGACGCCGCAATTGATTCACCGCAGATGCTTGATGGTTCATCGTTAATCTCCACAGAATGTACCGACAGGATGCACAAATCCATCCCATGATTCTAATCATACACCTCAGAGACGGGGCAAGAGAAGCTGAAAAAAAGTATCGCTTTTGTGAATCAAGCAGTATTCGCAGAGAAAATCAACCGGGCGGCGTGTTACGCGATCAGATCAACACCCATCAAGTTTTTTTGGAGTCGTTCCATGGTTTGAATTGCCGTCTGCAATCGTTCGGCACTGTCGTAGTCGAAACGTGATCGTGCGAACTCGATGCCGTTGCGGGCTTTCTCGAAAAAGTTGAATCGCTCGGTGTCCGTTGTCATATCGACCGGTTGTCCCGTTGTAGCAGAGAGCTTCACCGTCATGCCCAGGAATGGGCTGGACTCATCTAGCGACATTTTCCCATTTCGGATCTGGTCGTTCATCCAATCAAACATCTCCTGTCGCGTCATGTTGCGAAAGTCAATCGCTTCGGACGCAGATGGAGATGATTGAAAACCAGTGTCGGTCCGAGTATTTGCGATCAATTCCGCGTCGGGTATTTTGCGTTCCGCATTTCGAGCGAAGACCGAGTGGATCGTTGGGTAGTTGCTGGTGGCGACAGGATTCATGGAGTACTCAAGCTTCTATGGATGCGCAATACGTCTGTTTTTATCGGCGAGAGATACGTCAGACGCCAAAGTTTCCATGTAGCAGTAGGTGATTCTCTGAGAATGACGGCTTTCTGCAAGCAGTTTGTCGAACTAAGCTGATGGACGAACACTCGTTGACCAATGATTCAATCTTCTCGATCACCTTTAAAGGATCAGCAGCCAGTTGCGTCAGTCGTTTTTTGCGAGCGCGATCGCTCTTGATCTGCTCTTGTTCCAATCACTTCACCCCGAGCGATTCTGCCAACCTTCGCAACTCGCCCAACGTTCGATTCGCTTTCGTAACTGGCCAGGCAGGTCGATTCGCTCGCTTTCGCACCTGATCGATGATTTTGGCTCGAACGCGAGCGCCTTCCGTGCTCAAAAGCTGTTGCACCAGCTCTCGCAACTCCTTGACCGATTGCTCGGCCAGCCAGTCCTGCAATGTTGGATCATCTGAATCGTCCGGGTCAGGAGCGGGATCAGAACACTGGGCGGCGGCAGTGATCAGATCCGGTGAGACTTCGTAAAATTCAGCCATCGCTTCGAGACATTCTGGAAGATCATCAAGTCCGGCAGGCACAGGAGGCTCACACTCGTCGTCGTCAAAGCTCAGGATCGTTGCCAGCCAAGCAATATACAGCGGTCGCAAATCGCCCCGTATCAACAACTCACGAATCGGTGCAATTTTCTGAATGGCAGTCTGGACATCGTCGAGATATTCGTAAAACCTGTCATCTCCCTCCGGCTGGATTTCCAGAATTCCACCTCGCCCCGATTTGTCGGCATGCCAGGCGATGCCATACTCAGGACAGTACGCTGCAAACGTTTTCTTGTCACATGGCAATCCGTTCGACAAGCGAAACATCAGCCTGCGAACCCCGTAGTTCGCAAAATGCAAATGCACATCATAACCATGCCTCAACATTTCTTTTGCGCTTCCGCGAAAGCTGCCGTAGTGATATTCGTTGGTAAACTCATGCCGCGAAACGTCTGCCCGCGACGATTGCTGCTCCATGTATTCCAGCTGCGTGTCGTCAAGCGGTTGATCTACTGCCAGAAAATGAACCCACTGATATTCGCTCATGGTGATACTCCTTTAACTTGAACACTTAAAACATCAACGTTCTATCACACAGTCCGTTGCCGCGAACAGCCCAAGTCCGAAATGGGAAGCGTAACCAAGCGACAGCGGTCCGAATGCAGGCTCCGTCAGCACCAGACTCAACGCATAGCCCCAATTTTGAGGCGGTGGCGAACCACCTTTTTGTCGAACTCGCTTGAAAGGTCGCATGGCAGCAGATTCGTCATCGAGCAATTCAATCTCAGCCAGTTCAGGCAGACAGCGCAACGTCAGCTCCGAATTGATCTGACCGAGCAGACTGTTCTTGCCTGATTTTTTCAGAAAACGAGGAGCGATAAACGGCGTGAGACTTTTCCAGATTCTTGCCCCGTTCGATCCTGGCACCAGCCGTTGTACTTCACGAGGCAGACCATCGGCAGCATCGATCGAAGAAGCGTTGTCGAGACCTTGATCGCATTGACGTCGTAATCGACCATGATTTGAGCCGACGAATCCGACGGAGCGCAAAGCAATTTCAAAATCTGTTTTCTGGCGATTTCTGCCTCTCGTATCTCGAACATTCCCGTAAAGCCACCGCAAAGCCAGAATTCCGTGCAGGGCGATGTCTCCCAAACCCATCGGAGCATGAATGATCACATGATCGAGCAGCCCATCGCCATCGAGATCAACGGGCAGCACATGGGCATGTCGATGTTGGTCTGAAAGCGGCTGGCCATTTATTTCATGCCCCGTCAACTCAGGACAATCAATCCGTTTCCCTTTTGCGGCCTTGGAAACCAACGCCTGGTGAATCGTTTCAGCAATCGGCAGGGTGTTTGCCACACTGATGGCACCGGGATCGCTTCCGTCCCTGTACAGCATTCGCATGGATAACAGGAGCGTGGTCAGGTTGCCCGACATGGTTGGACGGCGTGCCACACCATTGCAATTGGGAGCAATGGCGTTGTAGTCCAATTGCACGGGAAAGGTTCTCATATTCTATCTCCTTTCTCGAGTGCTGTCGGAAGTCGCGTTAGCTGAACTTCGTTCGCAACCCTTTCAGTTTTGATTCGGCAATAAATCCTACACGGTCGTTTTTCATCATGGCGTCGCACCATTCAACGATTGCTGTAGGGGACAGGCCAGATTTTTCCAGACCATCGATCACGACATTCAAGCAATCCTGGATGTCTTCCGTCATCAAGCCTTCATCGCTATTTTCGACCTGATAGCTTCCCTTGGCCATCAACTCCAGAGACAGCTCCATTACCGCATCAAACTGCTCGGCGCAAACCATCTGCTGGAAATTTCGCTGTACGAATTCGTAAGCCTGGATGTCGTAGTGGAAGTTGTGGTTGATTCGGCGTTTGTCAAAAGCCGTCGCATCGGCAATGGCTTTGCGTGTCGTCACAAGCAAATCAGGACTGTCTGCAGGAGCTGCAATATCAAACAGCAATTGAATCTGACGCGAAAACCTTCGATCCGCCTTTGCAAGCTTGATCAGCCCTTCGACCAATTCCGCTTTAGTTCGTTTGGAAAACCCTTTTCGCAACCATTCAGTGGGATCAGCTTCCGGGATCGGCATTTCAACCCGTTCAGTACGAAGCCATCTTTCTGAGGGCATGTTTGTTTCCTATCTTGTTAGTGTTTACAAACTGTATCAAAGCGTTTTTGCATTTCCGGAAAACGCAGTTCCCAGACTGGATCCTGCCAACAAGTTCGTCAACTGACGCTACGGCCTTTGGCATGTACTTTACCTCGCCTTCTTCTACGGGACTGATTTTGCAGGGGTGAAGTTACGAAATTTGCCGACCGTGATTCTTTGACTGCGGAAAACAGTTGAGACGCCGATGGGCGACAATGATTCGAGTGGTTTTTCCTGTGTCAAGGCAGGGTGCTGGAGTAATGATTGAACTGATGGTAAATCAATCGGTAACTCCCAAATTGGCCATGACCAATAAGTACCTCGGCGAGGGAGCGTTCTGAAGCCGGTTGTTCGCAGGTCATTGCCAACAGGTGCAGTGGCGAACAAAGACAATGCTTCTATCGCCAGTCGATTTGCTCCACGCATTGTAGTCGCCGGATCGGCACTGGGATTTTTCCATCGCATCGCGTAACGCCGATCATCAATCGGATCCCACCGCAGGTTCAATCCGCGACCTTCATCCTCATAGGTCCAAGTTTTGAACAATGTCGAGTAGATATGTTCCGAAGACGTACCTGCGATAATGTCCCGCATGAACTTAATAAAATGCTGGTGTCCTGCGCCGCTCATGGTTCGTAGTGCAGTATCCTGCATTAACGATTGATCCTTGGAATGGGGTTGATAGGTTGCGTCTGATCCAAAAGCGGCAAGAAAATCGAGTACCGTGCGATCCGCTTTATCGTCGCTGCTTGCGGAGTGTAACTTGCCTTCGGTCAAGTTGCGGAATTTTCCAGGAGAAAGAGTCAGATTGTCACCGATCTCTTCCAGCAACTTAAATTGCGGAGGCGTTTCAAGCCACTCGGCCATCGCATCGCAAAGTCGTTGTTCGTCAAATAGGAATGTGGTTGAAACTAATACTGGACGCCATGATCCATCGTTGATTTGCCATCCCATTTTGAATTCGGAATCGGGATGCATCAGCGTCAACGTTCGCAAGGTTCCCAACGCTGTGAGAAATGCAAGCGGATTCGCTCCATCAAGACCCCTCAATTGAAGCATTTGGTCGTTTGTAGGTGAGGACAAGGTCATACATTGACTCCGACTGAACTGGGTTTCGATGATGTCGTCGTTGAAGCTTGAAGTTGGCTTTCGATTTGACTGGTGCGACGATCGGCCAGTCGCAGAACTGATTCCAGAAACACGGTCCCCCACCAACCGAATCGCCGTGTAACTCGCCAGAAGCGGCTGATGATTGGAGAGTCAACCCGATGCCAACAGTTAAATTGACGCACCGATTTCGAAATTTCAATATCCGGTCGTTCGATACCAGCTAGAGTAATCTGTGGAGGATCGGGATCGTTGCAGACTGGGGCCCACGGTCGAGCGAAACCATGGTGGGTGGCGACTAGATGTAACAGCAAGTCATATTGTTCAGCATCCAAATCATCAAATCCGGACGCTTCGATCAATGATAGCGACAGCAGTTCGTGCCGAAATAATTTAGGCAGTTCTGACAGAGATCGTGCGTATTCACGATCTTGCAAATTACCTGGCATCTTTGCCGATTTGGCATAGAGCTTGTCTTCCCAAAGAGCGGCATACAAATCGCCGCCGAGTAACATCGCTTGAAAACGCGCATCAGCTTTGCCCCAGTCGTGAGTTTCTGCGGCTCGCAAAATCGTTACTTTGAAACGATCCAGTGGTAGTTTATCCAGTAACTTTATAGCTTGATCGCGAACTCCCGACAGATGATCAGTAAGTTCGATTGGTTTACCTGCGATAACTCGAGAATACAGGTCGCTGCCGTCGTCGTCCGGCAGAACGATTTCTTGTTGAGAGCAACGCATTGGCCCTTTGACCACGATACCTGATCGATCAGCGTAGTATTCGATTTGCAACCGAGAGGCCGACACGTCGGTAAAGCCACCTACTAGGTCGTCAGGCAACTTCTGCAACAGTTCCAAGCATTCTCTTCGGGTGAGTTTGAATTTGTCGGCGTTGGGAAGTTCCCTATACAGCGTCTGCAATTCGTCAATGTTCAAATCCAGAATGCTGCGATGCAATCGAATAATCGAACGATTCCTTGTTGCGGCAAACGCCTGATCGGCGCGGTCAAGTTTTGTCAGCTTTTCAAAATCTTCGCAGATGCAGCTTACAAACCGCTGGCGTTCACGATAGGCGTCATGAATGGCGTAGGCCAAAATTCTCCCTTCATCAGTTTTGGGGTTCCATTCATCATAGTTCGGAATATATCCCAACTCGGACCAGCCGCCAGCCGTTACAGGAAAGACGAGAGTATCGCCGGGACGAATCTCTTGCACGTTTTGTACGACCACGCTCTTTTCCAAGCCTCGCCATGCAACCGGTCGGAACGGCAGAGGAATGGTATAGCTTTCTGTGTCCGATTCCTCAACGATAGAAGGGAGATCGGACGAAAGATCTGCTTCTGTACTTTTTTGTTTGGAAATCGCAGTTAACCAAGCGACGACTCGCCGTAGTGGAATCGAAAGGCACTCGGTTGATGACGGTGGGCAAAGGCTAACTGCATGAATGAATTTGCTGTCTCTGTCTGTTTCATCGCTCCACCGGCCATAGAGATCAACCAATAGGGTATCAGGTTTCTCGGAATCTTTCCGCACAGTAACAAGGTCAGCCCGCCAGCAGACTTGAACCTCGGGATCGTTTCTTCGAGGCCCGTGCAGCCAAAGAGAAACATCAGGATCTGGCCAGGGTGCAATTGTAGTTTGACACAGCAAATCGAGATGGGCTGGAAGGAGCACAGGTGCGTGAGCGTATTCTGTTGACATTTGCTGTCGAAGTTGTTCATCGGCAGATGCAATCGCTTGCTTAAAATTTGCGATTCCGAAATCAACCAAGCCGTTTTCAGCGATGCGGTTCAACCAATTCCATGTAAAACTCATGGCGTTACCATAGATCGGGTCAGCCGACTTGAACGCTTTGTCGTCGGCCTCCAATTGGTTATCGTCCTTAACGCGGTCTCCGCGAATCACGATGTGACCCACGGCGGGGATTTTGCGGCCTGATCGGTTCAAACGACCGAAGCGTTGAACTAATGAATCAAGTGGTGCAGCTTCGGTGATTAAGGCGTCGAAATCGTAGTCCGCCCCAACTTCAATGCATTGAGTTGCGACAACAAATAGTGGTTTGTCCATTGAGTCTCGATTCGCACCGGTAGAAATCAATTCCCGGAGTGTTTTTGTTTGTTCGTCACGATCAATTGGTCGCATCGCTCCGATGACAAGATGAACCTGATCAGCCTCAATCTTTCTATTTTTCAACAGTAGAGAACGAACTTCCTTGGCAGTCGCCACCATATTGCAAAGGATGGCGATTACTTTGGGCGGTGAATCCGTTATTGCCACATCTGATTCGGGTTGGTCAGGATCTCGCTTGGCGTTGACGCTCACCCATTCAACCGCTTTGGCAACCAAAACGGCGGCAAGCTGGGCAGGAGCCTTAGCTCCTTTTACTTTTTCCGCGATTTCAAGTGTCGTTGGCTTTGGCGTGTTGACAATGTTGCCAATGTGGGTTGATGGATCGGCCAGTTCAGCAGCATCGATTTCCAGTTTGGTTGCGGCTGTATCAGGTTGCGGCGTCGCCGTCATCTCGACAATGCGTAAATGAAGAGGAATTATTTCGTCACTCCAGGATTTGCTCTGGTATCCCCTGACATAGCCCAACGTTTCGGAGAACGCGCGGGAAATATGTGCCTCGTCCAGGATAATTAAACTGTCGTGGGCAATCACTGCAGCTTGAATGGGTCGTGAGGATTCGGAGACGCCGTATCCACGAAACAACAATCGTGAACCAACCTGATCGACGGTGCTGGTCACAATCATTGGTTGAATGAGCGAGTTACACCAGCTTGGATCGCGATAAATACCACCGCGCAACTCGACCGCTTTTACGGGCATTCCGGTTCCGCTCGAATAACTTAGCAAACGATCAGCGACTCTTCTGAGAATGCCGTCCTTCGCGTCCGTCAACTTTTGTTGCAATTGTTCCGCTCGATAGAATGCTTCGCTCACCACGGTTCGGCGGTCCACCACGAGGAATGTTCGCATCGGTGCGGTGCGCTTATCTGCCGGCAAATCAGCTTGATAAGCAAGTGCAAACAATGCGATGTCGATTGTGGAAGTTTTCCCCGCGCCAGTGGGAACGCATATATAATCCGGCCATTGTCCTGCACAGGCAGCAGCAGCTAGTTCCGCCTGCCACGACATTGGAGTCATTGGCTCGCCCGTTGTTTTATGTTGATAAAGTGCTCCGAAGAATTCTGCAAAGTCAGCTGGTTGTAGTTCGTTCATTTGACACCTCGCCGTTGTTTACATCGTTGATGATTCGGACGGCAGAAACCGTAACCGACAAAACGACCGGCTCCCAAAATCACCGGCCCGACAACCGGCACATCAAATTCAATTCGCGCATGAATTTGAAACCGGCTCGGCTTGCCTTCTCGTGTTGGCATCGCCGGAAAACCACTTCGTTCAGGACGCGACTTAGGTACACCTTCCAAAAAAGCGTTGTGGTGTATATGGATAGCTCCCGGTTGCGGGAGGCCGATATTTTCACAACTTGCAGCAATAACTCCAGCAACTTCTTCAGTCCAGGCTTGTCGCTCAGCGACACGATCTCGCTTCGGAAACCGGTCAAGCACGATCGGCGTTACCGTTTCCCAAACGGTGCAAGACTCCGTCCATGTCGATGCACGCAGTGCTCGCGGGGGATTCAAACGCTGCTCGCGCACTAATGTGATCGTTACGTTTGGATTTTCTGGATGGGTCAACCGCTGAAAATGGTGGAGTTGCAACCGTACAATCCAGTCCTCATCTTCGTCAGAACGCTCAAAGATACTTCGCAGAGCAATCGCACGTTCACGATCAGGCACATCGCGTGGAAACACAATGGCAAGCCCTAACAGGTGACCGTCAGCAAAAGTTGGGCGGCCATCAGAACGTGACGGTTCGACGAACGGCAGCGGAACAAAAGCGACATGCGGCTTGTCAGTTGGCGTGCCGTCTGGCCTATGGCCACTGAGCCACTCTGGGCTTTGACGGTTCGGGTACGCGTCATGAATTCGTTTACGAATCGATCCAGCCAACTGTAAAGTCGATTCGATCCCAAGCATCGGCGAATCGCGAACCTCAAGTACCATTAATTTGTCGTCGAAATACGAAGTTGCCGGTTGCAATACGTTCGAGTCTTGGCGTTGATAGGAGATTGCTCGTGACGCTGGAGGACGTTGACTGCTCGGCATCCCATGTGGAAATCGTTTCGATAACTCTTCTCGAAGCCGCGACCTGTCTTTCCCTTTCGCTTCGCTGACTGCATGTTGAAGGCCAACATATTCCTCGATAGCCGCCAAATTGTAATTTTTTTCATAAGAAGCCAGGTTGCCTGGCGCAAAAATTCGTAATGGCGTTGCCTCGCCTTCGGAATCTTCCCCCGGAATCCACTCGTTCAGCTTAGGTTCGCTGACGCGATCTTCAAATTTTTGTTCAATCCATACTTGAACGAGTGAACTGGAATGCCCCAATCGTGAAACGTCAAATGCGATTTGTTTCAGTCCTTCGGCGGTTTCCTCATTTTCAATCGTTCCGTCCCACACGTAGTAAAGCTCGTCAAAGTCGGGAATCGATGTCGGAAAATAACGGGGTTGACGACTCCGAGCGTTGGCAAACAACTGATCCGTTTTGGTTGAATCGTTCACCGGAACGAAAACGGTAACCGGCGTACGCGTGATGGCGTCGGACGCAAACAATCGGGGAGCCGGCTGTTGCTCCAGCCACTCCAAAGCCAGGCGTTTCTTTTGATCATCGACTGACGATTCGCGAGGCTGACATGTCTCAAAGTACGCTGCTGCCAGCGCCATAAACAATCTGGCAGGATGGGGTGGCCATTCAGCTTCGTCCCATTGCCCAGTATCAGTTGCGACGCAAACACCACGCAGGAATTTAACAGCGATGGCCCACATCAGTTGTCCTCCTTGACGTCGATAGTAGCAGCGATTTCCTGACTTCGTTGCAACAATTCAGTCAGTGCCTTGCTTGGTTTTAGAACAACCGGATCAGTGCGATAAGGCAAACCAGCCTTTATCGCCGCTTCAACCGATTCGTTATAAATCGATATAGCTTCATCAGCCGTCACCTCGATTAACTCAGGTTCCGAACCCGGCTTGCCAAGCACTTCCCATTTCAACGGTTCAGTTGGCCAAAGAAGGCAACGACTACGCAAGTCGAGACCGTTTTCAGCAGACAACGCGGCTCCTACCAATCCTAACGCCAGCAGCACCGATCGTGCAGCGTTATCATATTCCTTTTTGTATTCGCCGTTCACCGGGAATCGTAAACGGCGCAATGCGGGAAGTGAAATCACAGTCGTCTGCTCAGCGTGACTAACTGTTACACCACCGGCGTTATCATCAATCGTGGGTGGGATATTGCCATGGTTCACTTCACTCGGTGAGATCGCCCCCTTAGTTTTTTCACCAGCAAGGCTCCAAGTGCCATCTTTGTTCTTGACGACTTGAGCACCCGCCCGAATTTGTAACGGATCAATCCGGCTGCCAGTCTTGACGCCACGTTGTACATCAAAGCCAACGATTTCCGAAACCATCGTCCTCGCGAATTTTGCTCCCAAACCACCTTTGGGGCCGGTCGAATCCCATACCCCGAATACCAATGCGGTCGGACACAACTCGAACAAAGGCGTTGCGTTCTGATTACCAGTATTATCGATCTGTTTGCCGAGTTCTGACTTGCGAAACGGTGTACCGTCGAGTTCGGAATCTCGCAATATCGCGTCAGCGATTCGATGCGGTGCTTGGAGGCTTGTTACCTTGCCGACAGGATCGATCAAGTCGACTTCCGTGAAGTCAACCTCTATCACTGGCAACCTCAATCGTCCTGCGTCAATGGCATCCTGAAGAGCTTCTTCCATTCGGTTCGCTTGGGACTGCACCGAGTCGATCAACACACAAGGCACCCTACCCAATTCTTTGTTATCACGGCTGTTGGCAGGAACAATCCTTTCTTCGGTTGCATATTTCGCTCCCAGATAGGTCGGTGGAAAAACTTTATCCCCTTCACCCCCAGCGGGTTGCAACGTTACGCGACACCTTACTGCGGCTGACGAAGAGACAACTTCGGACAGTTTTTCTAGATTCAATTTTGTCATGATGGCCCCTTGAGTTTGAGAAAAAAATGGTTTGGGTTTGTTCAATTCAACAAACGCTATTACAGCATACCGCTGTGACACACCTGGTCACACCGGCGCAAAAAACAAAAAACATAAGAATAAACGAGCTTGGCGAAAATTCACCAAGCCCGTTAGTTTCAAGCTTGCTCTAGCTTGCGCAGTGCCAATTAGGCCAATCATCGCCTTTCGAGCGATTATTTTCCCATTGCAGCGGCTGCAAATTGGACAGATCGCCACTACCATCGGCGGCAACTGGTCTTATATGATCTATCTCCCAGCCGGTTCCACCAGCGACAGTAATTCCGTACTGATGCCAATCGATCCAACTGCCACATGCATCCAACCTCCGTTTACCGGGGTCAACACCGGGAACTATTCGGCCTCGCCGCCAAACCGCCACCTTTGTGAAATTGTTGAAATGAGTACCATCAGACCGAGCGCCGCGTTTTCTAAACATCGAATAACTCACATTCCGCCAGCTCCTGAATTGACAAACGCGAAGAAATGCCCGACCATTGGGGGTCGTCGGAGTCGGCTGTTTGGCACTCTTCGGCGATAGTTACGCCGGGTGAACCGCCGAGACGATAAAATCAGTTCGATTCACCCGGTTTTTCCTATTTATATACGTTGTCCGGATTGATGTCAACAAAAAATCAGAAAATCGTTAAAACTTCATGTAAAATAAACCCAACTGACGATAATAGCTAATTGAAGTTCGTCAGTTGGCTGGATGTCGCACGATCCGTGTGACCTGTTTCCGCGATTGAAAAATCGCGGCCTCATTGAATTGGGTTTTAGTACTTTATGTGTTATCATATATGTGAACGACTATGCCCCATTACTTTTTCTTGTGGAATGAAGAAATCGAAGAATACGTCGCCCAGCATGGCGTAACACCAGATGAATTTGAGGAAGTGGTTTGGAATTCAAAGCGAATTCAAACAAGCAATTCCTCTGGTCGTCCTATCGTGTTCGGACCTACTTCAACGGGAAAGTACCTGGCTTGCGTGTTTGAGTACTTCGATCAACAAACCATTATTCCTGTCACCGCTTATGAAATCGACGACTAGGCCATGACGAAACCTAAACATACCGCGAAGCGAATTCGAAGAGCGTTGACTTCAGACGAACAACAGCGACTGGATCAGGCTCGCGCGGTTGCTGCCAGCGAGCGCGATGATATTCTGCGCGAAGGACGGATCGCTAAACAAGCCTGGCTTGCGACTCGCCGGCAGCTCGATGCAACGATCGAACAACTCAGCCAGGAACGCAAACGACAAGGGCTTTCTTTAGCTGATATCGAACAGAAAACAGGTTTGCGCAAATCAGCCCTGTCACGTCTGGAGAACGACAAGACATCCAACCCGACCTTGTTTACTTTGCAGCGCTACGCAACCGCGCTGGGGCTTGTTGTGCAACAGGCCGTGGTCAATGAAAATTCGTAAACAATGCGAATTTCAATTGGCAGGCTCAAAACTCAAATACAGATTTAGCCTGTCGCGGACTGCAAATGGATAAAGACTCATTGCATGGTGAAACCCGAAACCGAAACAACCACGAAGAAGTATCCGAAAATGACTGCTCAGCAGCGCAAGGAATACGAGAAGGCGGTTGCGGAGGAACTTGCGTCGAAAGAAGAAAATATTGCCGCGGCCCGGAAGGTGGCAAAGCAACTCAAGGCAGAACGCCAGCCGATCATCGAACTGGTGGCGATACTGCGCGAAGCTCGGAAAAAAGCCAAAGTCTCGTTGAACGAACTCGAAAAACGAACCGGCATCCCCAAGTCGGCTTGGTCAAGGCTTGAAAATAGTCTCGCGCCCAATCCTACGATGCTAACCCTGTATCGATACGCAGACGCACTTGGCTTGTCGTTTCACTCGAAGTTAAAACGGGGCAGTGCAAGAAAAGGACGAACAGAATAGTCGTCGTGTGGGCGGGAAACACAGGGGCCAGCTTTCGTTTCAGTTTGAATTTGTAACGCGTTGGCCGAATGAAGCGATCCAGATCGAGGAATTCGGTGGGGAGATAAAGCCGTGATTTAGCTGGTCGGCAGTTACTTTATTTGGCTGAAGTGTTACTTGAATTTTGAGTCCTTGACTAAACTGTTTCACTCTCCAACCTTTATCCCATCCGATTCTGTCGCGTAATCATCCACGCGCCCAGTACCAATCCGGTGGTGCCCACCGCGCCGAGGATGATGAGCGGTTGGGCAAGCTCAGTCCAACTGAATCCGCGCCAGATCGCGCCTTCCAGTGCGCGGATCGACCAGTGCACGGGACTCAGGATGCTTAATCTCTGAATCATCGCAGGCATAAACATCACCGGCACCATCGCACCGCCGATCATTGCCATTACCATGTTGATCGCCCAGCCGATGCCGCCGACGGCTTCTTCTGTCTTTCCAAGCGTTGACATCAACATGACGATCCCCACGAAGCAAAAACTGACCATGACTGCGGCTACGAATAGCCGTGAATAACTCTCTGGTCTCATGCCAAGCTGCACTCCCAGCACCACCAGTATCCCAATCACGATCATCGTCGCGATAAAACATGCCAATGCCTTGCCTGCCAGGAGCTGGAGCTGCGTCAGCGGCGCGATGCGCAATCGCAATAGCGTTCCGCGCGCTCGCTCCCGCGCAATCGAAACGGCAAAACCGGCCACGCATCCCATAACGCCCCACATCATCGCTTGGGGAAAGCTGATGTCCCATCGCGATCGTAACTTGGCGACTTGGGCTTGTACGCTGCCTGGATCCAGCTCTCGCGTCACATCAATGTTCTCGAATTTGGCAAACTGAAATTGTGATTCCTGCACCTCGGCATCGCCCGCAGCAGATGCTTCGTCCCGGTTTTGTTGCTGCACGTCGTCCAGAGTCTTGAAGAACCCTTTCATCGAGCCGAACATCGTCTCAAGCAGTGTGCGCTGTGGTTGGCTCAAATCGTCGTCGGCGGTGACCGATTGCAGTGCCTCTTCGATCAGTGGTTCAAGCTCCATCGGATTCATAAAACGATCCGCAATCAGCTTGCCCATCGATTCCATTACGAAACCTTGAATCATCGCGGATTCGGCCGTCCGGGAAGGGTCGAGGCCCAGTTGGATCGCGGGTTGCTCCGCCCACATGATGCCAGCCGTTTTGCCGAACTCTTCGGGCAGCACCAGCATTCCAATCCGTTCCCCACGGCGCACGCTTTCGCGGGCAGGCTCCCAAGTATCGGTTTCGATCTGCAGGTTTTCGTTGGCTTTGAGGGAATCGATAAACTTGGTGGAAATCGCGGATTGATCCTGATCGACGATTGCCAGTTTCATTTTGGATGACGAGCCGGAAGAGACGCCCCCCATCATCAGGCCAAAAAAGACTCCCATCAGAATCGGGAATCCCAAAACAAAGAACGCGGCCATCTTGTCCCGCAACAGCAGCTTGATATCTTTCAGTGCAATCCACAAAACGTTCATCATCAATCTCGTAAGCTCCTTCCGGTCAAGGTCAGAAACACGCTTTCCAGATCGGGCTGCGAGATTCGGACCTCATTAAAACGCACACCCTGTTCGTAAAGTCTGGCCAGTTCCTCGATGGGAGCAACACATTCGAATCGCAGGTCATCATCGTGTAGCGTGCCGGGCAGGTTCGATCGTGGGCTGTTTTCCTGCAACCGTGCCTGGATGACGGATCGACCGCCGTAGTTTGTAATCAACTGAGGCACGGAGTCGACCGCCAACAGTTTTCCATGGTCCATGATGGCGACCCGATTGCAGATTTTCTGAGCCTCTTCCATATAGTGAGTCGTGTAAACGACCGTCAGACCTTCTGCCGCAAGTTTTCCAATGCACTCAAGGATGTGATTTCGCGATTGCGGATCGACTCCGACCGTCGGCTCGTCCAGGAACAACACCTGCGGGCGATGGATCAGCCCGACGGCAATGTTCAACCGGCGTTTCATGCCGCCCGAATAGGTTTGCACGCGGTCTTTCGCCCGATCCGCAAGCCCGGCTAATTCCAGGGCCCAATTCAATCTTTCGTTGAGTACTTGCCGTCGCAGTCCATACAGGCGACCAAAGAACCGCAGGTTTTCGGCGGCCGTCAGTTCTTCGTACAGCGACAGCGACTGCGGCGCAACGCCAACGATCCGCCGTGCCTCTGGCGACATAGGATCTCGCCCTCCGATTTCGGCGATGCCACGGTCGGGTTTAAGCAGCCCGACCAGCATATGAATGGATGTCGTTTTTCCGGCGCCATTGGGGCCGAGCAGCCCAAACGTTTCACCTGGGGCAATGGAAAGATCGACGCCATCGACTGCGCATCGCGATCCGAAATTTTTTACCAACTGGTTTGCAACGATCATTTTGGAGAGCGGAGTTGGGTTCGCGGCTGTTGCCAAGGAATTGCATCGAGATAAGTTACCTCGAAGCGTCAGCGAGCGATAGTATGGTCCATGCGGTGATATTCCCTCGCTGAGGCTTCGGGTTGTGATATAGAAGCGGAATGGTTTCCGGACAGTTGCGTAGCCCCATGCGTTCCGGTTAGTGTTGTTCTGGAATTCGCTGCAGCCGATCCGATCTTGGCTCCAAATTTGCCTCTCCTGGCGATTTCGTAACACGTCAGCCAAATGAAGTCGCTGACAACAGCTGTTGTGGGATGGCCTCCCGGTCTGTTGAAAACGTACTTGACAGACCGGGAGGTCTATCTCATGAAAAAAAACGCGGTCGCGAATTTTCCGCGACCGCGATTCATTTCAGGTTTACTCGAAGGAAGTGACCTTCAGCGTTCGGTCGATTCTACTTAGGCGACCGGCGGGTAAAGTTTACCCGAGCAGTATAGTGTTTCCCAGATGCTGAGTTGCGAGTCGCGGAGCGACTCGCCTACACTCGGGTGCGTTTTATCTGCCGGTCCCCTTACGAACCTTCGGCGGTTACCACTTCTTCGGCTTTCTCTTTCGATTCGACGTAATCCGAACTGAACTTCAGGTGTTTCACCTTGCCATCGTCGTCGCGGGCGACGTCCACATAAATCGTGTTCTTGCCTTGGAACGCGCCCCGGAGAAGTTCTTCGGAAAGCGGATCTTCGACTTGATTCTCGAGCGCACGTCGCAGCGGACGAGCTCCCATGTCGAGGTTGGTACCCTTTTTGATCAGGAACTCTTTCGCTTCGTTGGTCAGCTCGAGGTGGTAGCCGCGTTCGGACAGCCGTTCGCGAATCTTGGACAACTCGTAATCGATGACCAGCTTCAGGTCGCTCTTCTCCAGATGTCGGAAGATTATCGGTTCTTCGGACAAACGGTTGAGGAACTCAGGTCGGAACGCGCGGTTGATCTCGTCGAATACACGTTCCTTCATGCTTTCGAACGATTGATCGTCGCCTGCTCCAGGAAGACCGAGTTTGGCTTCGTTCTTGATCTGATGAGCCCCCACGTTGGTGGTCATGATCAAAATCACGTTCTTGAAATCGATGTTGCGGCCAAAGCTGTCCGTCAAACGGCCTTCTTCCATCACTTGCAACAGCATGTTGAAAATGTCGGGGTGGGCTTTTTCGATTTCGTCGAGCAGCACGACCGAATACGGGCGACGACGAATCTTTTCGGTCAACTGACCGCCTTCTTCGTAACCGACGTATCCCGGAGGGGCCCCAATCAGACGACTGAGGTTGTGTTTTTCCATGTACTCCGACATGTCGATCGTCACCAGTGCATCTTCATCACCGAACATAAACTCCGCCAGTGCTTTGGCGAGCAACGTCTTACCGACACCGGTCGGCCCGGCAAACATGAAGCAACCGATCGGACGGCGCGGATCCTTCAAACCACCGCGGCTGCGGCGAACGGCTTTCGAGATCGAACTGATGGCCGCGTCCTGGCTGACGACTTTCCTATGGAGCTCGTCTTCCATCCGCAGCAATCGGGCTGAGTCTTCGGATGACAATCGAGTCAACGGAACGCCCGTCATTTTTGAAATCACTTCGGCGATGACTTCTTCGTCCACCAAACCGTCGGTTTGTTGCGACTTGTCGCGCCATTCGCGTTTGATCTGCTCTTTCTTCTTGCGAAGTTTGTCCGCCTGGTCGCGAAGATTGGCGGCCTTTTCGAAATCCTGATTGGCGACCGCGTCTTCTTTTTCGCGGTTCAGGCGTTCGATATCGTCGTCGATCTCTTTCAAGTCCGGTGGACGAGTCATGGTTCGCAAGCGGACTCGTGCACCGGCTTCGTCGAGTACGTCGATGGCCTTGTCAGGCAGGCAACGCCCCGTGATGTATCGCTGCGACAGATCCACGGCCGCCACAATCGCGTCATCCGTGAATTGAACACGGTGGTGATCTTCGTAACGCCGTTTCAATCCGGACAAAATCGCGATCGTTTCCTCGTTCGAGGTCGGCTCGACCATGATTTCCTGAAATCGTCGGGCAAGGGCGCTGTCTTTTTCGATGTACTTGCGGTACTCGTCGAGTGTGGTTGCACCGATACACTGAATTTCACCGCGGGCAAGGGCTGGTTTGAGAACGTTCGCAGCGTCAATCGCACCTTCCGCACCCCCGGCACCGACCAGCGTATGCAACTCGTCGATGAAGAGGATTGTGTTTTTGGCGCGGCGGACTTCGTTCATCACGGCTTTAATACGTTCTTCGAACTGACCACGATACTTCGTCCCGGCGACCATCATCGCGAGGTCGAGAACGACGATTCGCTTGTCAGCCAGAATTTCAGGCACGTCGCCGGAGACAACGAGTTGTGCAAAGCCTTCGACGATCGCTGTTTTTCCGACGCCGGCTTCACCGAGCAACACCGGGTTGTTTTTCGTACGGCGGCAGAGTACCTGAATCGCCCGTTCGATTTCATTGGATCGTCCAATGACGGGATCCAAGGCACCTTGTCGAGCAAGTTCGGTCAAGTCGCGACCAAAGCTGTCGAGGGCGGGCGTTTTCGATTTACTTCCCTTGCCGGAGGTGGCTTCCCCTCCGCCGCCAGCGCCTTCGCGGCCGCCGCGTTCGGAGCCTTCACTTCCTTCGAGACCGTTGCCGAGCAGGTTGAGAACTTCTTCGCGGACTTCTTCGAGCTTGAGGCCGAGATTCATCAGCACTTGGGCTGCGACGCCTTCCTGTTCGCGGAGCAATCCCAACAGAATGTGTTCCGTGCCGACAAAGTTGTGATTCAAATTGCGGGCTTCTTCCATCGAATACTCGACCACTTTTTTCGCGCGGGGAGTCTGGGGAAGTTTGCCCATCGTGACCATTTCAGGTCCCGTTTGAACCAGTTTTTCGACTTCGAGCCGGATCTTGCGGAGATCGACGTCGAGGTTTTTCAGGACGTTGGCCGCAACGCCGGTGCCTTCTTTGACCAAGCCGAGCAGCATGTGTTCGGTGCCGATGTATTCGTGATTAAAGCGTTGAGCTTCCTGGTTCGCCAGTTGCATCACCTTACGCGCGCGGTCGGTAAATCGTTCGTACATATTTCTGTCCTCTGGGTTGGGGGAGGAATTTATTTTTCAATCGCTTCTTTTTCTTCGGTGGCAATCAGCTCAATCAGTCGTTGTTCCCGATGAATCTCTGAAATCCAGTTGATCGACTCATCGAATTTGAGCAGTTGTGCCAATTCCTCCGAGGCGTCAAAAAGTCGCCTTGAGTGCCGTAACAAGGTAGCCAGCAATAATCGTGCCTCAATATCTCGAGGCCAGATTTCCAGGCATCGCCGAAGCAGCCGTTCCGCTTCGTCCCAGTCACCCTTTAAGTATTCCGTTTGTGCCCGAATAAACAAGGCGTCACTCGGGATTCGCTCGTCAGGCTCACTGATTTTCGGCGCTTGCGACCATTCCGGCATGGTTTTATAAGCAAAAACAATCGAAGTCGTCCAAACCAGTAAAATTATGGGCCAAGTGACAATGGGAAAGGCTTCGCCGAGAAGTTTAGGCCAGAGAAACGTGGAAACAAGAGCCAGATTTAACAATACGGTAAACCCTAACGCAATGATCAGCGAAAAAGTCTGCCCGCGCAGCCACAATCCCGGTAGGCCGGGCCAGCTACAAAGTACGATTCTTCCCCAGTTCATGCTCTCTATTCCTTCGAAATTCACTCGAACGAAGCCGCCATTTTTGGCTACAACGCTCCAATGTGAGTATTGAACTTGCACCGTTTTGCGTCAATTGCAGTCGTCAAAATGCTGGCATCTGGCTGAAAATAGTTGAACTGATATAAGATCGAGTGGGAATAAGAGTGTCCGAAGAGGACACGATATTCACCCGACGACAGTGAATAAGCAAAGGGATAATCGGCTTCCTTATTGGCAAAGCAATGTTGATTCAGGCAACATTATTGATTATCTTGGAGTGATTAAGCCATTTTTAATTCGATTCAGAGACCCTGCCATGCTGCATACCATTGCCGACAAACCACCTGCCATCACGATTCAGCAACATATTCTCGAAGAGCAACAAAAGTTTCCAGGCGCCTCGGGCGAATTTTCGTTCCTGCTGTCCGGGATCACGTTGGCCACCAAGAAGATTCAGGCGGCCGTGCGCCGAGCGGGCTTGAGCGACATTTTGGGTGAATATGGAGCCGAAAACGTCCAGGGGGAGTTGCAGCAGAAGCTCGACGTATTTGCCAACGAAGCAATGATCAGTTGCGTGGGATGCCGCCGCAGTGTCGGTGTACTGGCCTCAGAAGAAAATGAATTGCCACTCGTCACGCCCCACCTTTCGCCGGATTCGAAATATGCCGTTGTTTTCGATCCGCTCGACGGCTCATCCAACATTGATGTCAACGTCAGTGTCGGTACGACATTCTCGATTTTTGCAAAGCCCGAAGGCGACACAGGCGATCCCAAGGGATGGGTGTTGCAACCCGGTACCAAGCAAGTGGCGGCAGGCTATGTCGTATACGGTTCATCGACGGTTCTGGTTTACACTTCGGGCGATGGCGTTTACGGATTTACACTTGAGCCCAGCATCGGTGCATTCATTCTGAGCCACTCGAAACTCCGTATGCCTGAGCGAGGCAAATACTATTCCGTCAACGAAGCTAACCGCCCGACCTTTCCGGACAAATACAATCGGCTGATCGATGCGATGGCGGAAGGCAAACTGGGTGAGGCTTACAGTTCGCGCTATATTGGATCCATGGTTGCCGATTTTCATCGCACGTTATTGCGGGGCGGGATTTTCATGTACCCACCCACGAAGACCAATCCCAATGGCAAGCTTCGTCTGCTCTACGAAGCCAATCCAATCGCATTCATCGCGGAGCAGGCCGGCGGCATCGCCACCAACTCCGAACAGCGAATCCTGGACATCCAGCCCACCACGGTCCATCAGCGAACCCCCTTGGTCGTCGGCAGTCCCTTTGAGATGAACGCGCTGGCAGAAATCTGATTCCACTACGCCACCCACACCGCCCACCGTTTGAAGTTCCGTGATTCGATGGCTTCGTGATTGTGCAGAAATCGCCAGGCGTCCGCTCGGCCGAGGAATTCTTTCTCGCCCAGATATTCGATCACCCGGTAGTTCGCCGGTTTCTCCTGCCAGTTTTTCGGCGCAAAGTCGGCGTCGGGTTCGACAATGAACGCATGATATCGGGTCTTAGGTCGTGATTTCAGTTTGGTCATGGGTCTTCCGAAATGAACCTGATCGGGTAAAACAACTGTCTGCAATTAGTATTGGCAAGGGCCGTGACACATCAGGTCATTGGCCGGGAAAAATTTCAAATTCGTTCAATCGTCGGCTTTTTCATGCGTGCAGTCATTCAGCGGGTCAGTCAGGCTTCGGTTTTAGTTAATCATGAAACGGTTGGAGAGATCGGTTGCGGCTTGCTGGTGTTGCTGGGCGTGGAGGTCGGCGATACTCAGGATGACCTGAACTACATGGTCAAAAAGACAGCGAATTTGCGAATTTTTGAAGACTTGGCGGGTAAGATGAACCTGTCCCTTCAGGACGTGTCTGGCAAAATGTTGGCCATCAGTCAATTTACCTTGCTCGGCGACGTCAGCCGGGGAAATCGCCCCAGCTTCATCCAGGCGGCGGCCCCTGAATTCGCCAACACGATGTACGAGTCGTTCGTCCGGGAAATCCGCGCCCGTGGGCTGGATGTCGAAACAGGAATTTTTCGCGCCGACATGAAAGTGTCACTGATCAACGATGGCCCAGTGACGATCGTGATCGACAGTAAGGCGACCGGCAGATAAAAACGTACCAATGTGTAGGCGAGTCGCTCCGCGACTCGCACCCCAGCGTCTGGGAAACACAATACTGCTTGGGTAAACTTTTATCTGCCGGTCGCCTCAACCGAGATAGCCGCCCAGAAATAGCCGCCATGACTCCGAGAGACTTTGCAATTCAAATTGTCCAGCAACTGCAATCCGCAGGCTACGAAGCGCTGTGGGCGGGCGGCTGTGTGCGCGATGAGCTGCTCGGACTCACGCCCAAAGACTACGATGTCGCGACCAATGCGCTCCCTGATGCCATCCGCGAACTGTTTGGAAAAAAAAGAACGCTCCCGATCGGTGCGGCGTTCGGCGTGATCACGGTGCTCGGACCAAAATCAGCTGGCCAAATCGAAGTCGCAACCTTTCGCCGCGATGGCGGGTATTCTGACAGCCGTCATCCCGATTCGGTCGAGTTTACCAACGCCCGCGAAGATGCGTTGCGGCGCGATTTCACAATCAACGGAATGTTTTTTGATCCGATCACCCATCAGGTGATTGACTACGTTGACGGTCAAGCCGATTTGCAACGCCGTTCCATTCGGGCTATCGGCAACGCGGTGGATCGTTTCGAGGAAGACAAGCTGCGAATGCTTCGCGCCATCCGATTTGCAGCCACCTTTGATTTTCAAATCGTTTCCGACACGATGGTTGCCATTGAGCAACATGCCCAAGGGCTGAGCCACATCAGTCGCGAACGGATCGGGAATGAATTGGTTCGGATGTTCTCGCATCCCAATCGCGCGAAGGCGGCCTCTCTGCTGATCGAATCCAAACTGATGGGGCAGATTCTGCCTGAACATTCATTTCAGCAGATGCTGCCCGATACTGAGGCTTGGGAGCAAACGACGGAGGAGTTGAAACGGCTGGAGGGGAACGAGTTCGAGCCAGCAGCGTTCCTGTTGCTGCGTCGATGGCTCGATGCCGTGGGAATCGTCAGTGGTTTGAGCAGCTTGCAGAACCAATGGCGGCTGACCAATCAGCAGCGCGACCGAATCGAATGGATCGCAAGGCATTGGCAGACGCTGGCTGCAGCTGATTCGATTCCCTGGAGCAAGCTTCAGCGTCTCCTGATCCATCAAGCGGTCGAAGCGGGATTGCAGGTCGCCCGGGCGATTAAAGGGGAAACTCAGGGAATTGAATTTTGCGAAGCCCGTCTGAAATGGCCACCGGAGGAGCTTGATCCGCCGCTGCTGATCCGCGGTGAAGATTTGATTCGGATGGGGATCAAGCCCGGCCCGCAATTCAAGCAGATTCTCGACGATGTTCGCGATCGGCAACTGGAAGGACAGTTCCAGACGGTCGAAGACGCGATCAAGTATCTGGCGGGCCTACCGTTCACGACGAGTGAAAACGTTTAGCCGCAAGCCGTCGGGGGTTGCCGACAAAAACGTACTGCAACACCAAAATCACTATATCGGCAACCTCCAAAGGCGCGCGGTGCATCGGGTTGCAGGTATTTTGTTGGCAGGCAGGTTGAATGGAGAGGCTGCACCCAGCCGTCGCGCCTGCGCCGACCATTTCTCGGTCGTTCTACTTCAGCCATGAGTCGACCTGTTTTTCCATGATCGTTGTAAGCGAATGACGGTCGGCTTCGGCTTGCGGCTAAACGCAATACCGTTCAAGCTCTGGAGACATCGCCCAGTGGCAACCGCTTGGCGGCGCAAATGGGGTGGTTTATGTAAACGAAATGGCAAACTGGATCAACGCCCCATTTGTTCCGCGGCGCGGTTAAACGAGAACTTTAACGGCATTGCGGATAAACGTTCTATTCCTTCGTGAACGGTTATTGTTCGGCCCCCGCGTTGTATTTTACAAGCTCTCCGAGGCGATGCCGGAATTCAATGCACGCGTTGTCCTGGTCGGGCACCGTTGTCGGGGCTGAGGAGGAAGACTTCGGAGCCGCCTTCGCCGGCGGCGCAGACCATGCCTTCGCTCAAACCGAACTTCATCTGACGCGGTTTCAGGTTGGCGACGACGATGACCAGGCGGCCCACCAGATCTTCGGGCGAATAAGCGGACTTGATTCCGGCAAACACCTGCTTGCGATGCTCACCGCCGAGCGATAGCGTCAGCTTGAGCAGCTTGCGAGCTTCTTCAACATGTTCTGCAGATACGATTCTCGCGACTCGCAAATCGACTTTGGCGAAATCGTCGATCGTACACTCTTCCGCCATCGGTTCGTTGGTCATGGGATCACCGCTGTCGTTCCATTGCGATGGCTCGCCGGATGGGGTTGCGTCCGCAGAGGACGTGGATTCTTCTACAGCTTCGGTTTGGTGTTCTTCGATCATGGCGTCGATGTCTTTCTGTTCAATACGTTTCATCAAGTGGGAGAATTTGGAAACCGGCGTTCCGATCAGCGGTGTTTGCGATTGATCCCAATGTGTCACGGGATCGTTGAGCAACTCACCGGTTTGTTCTGCCAATCTCGGCAATACGGGAGCCAGATAAATGACGAGCTGCCGAAACAAATTCAATGCGACCGTGCAAACGTTCTGGAGTTCCTGTTGCCGTGACGGATCTTTCTTGAGCGTCCAGGGAGCGTTCGATTCAACGTAGGGATTGGCACGATCCGCCAGCTCGACAATCAATCGCATTGCCTTGCTGTAGTCGCAGTTTTCGTAGGCCTCGGCAAGTTGTTCGCCGATGGCCGCTCCGGCGGCGAAGAGCCCACCATCGTCGGGGTAGGTAGCTGACAAGCCTGTCCCTTCCACGAACTTTGCGGTTCGAGACGCCAAGTTGACAATCTTTCCCACGAGATCGGCGTTGACCTTGTTGGCAAACTCTTCCAGATTCAAATCGATGTCGTCCAGCCGCGAACCGAGCTTGGAAGCGTAGTAATATCGCAGCGCGGCCGGATCGAGATGTCGAAGATACGACTCGGCTGTAAACAGCGTGCCCTTGCTCTTAGACATCTTCTCGCCGTCCACCGTCAGGAATCCGTGAATGTGAACCTTGGTAGGCAGACTGTAGCCAGCCGCCTTCAACATGCCCGGCCAGAAAAGCGTATGAAAATAGGTGATATCCTTGCCGATGAAATGATGAATTTCAGCATTGTCATTTTTCCACCAGTCCTCCAGTCGTTCACCGGTTCGCTCACACCAGTCCAGCGTCGACGCAATGTAGCCAATCGGTGCATCAAACCAGACGTACCAGTAGTTGCCCGGCTCATCGGGAATCTCAAATCCAAAATAAGGTGCCGGCCGCGAGACATCCCAGTCGCGAAGTGTCTTGCGACCTTCCGCCGAATCTGGATCGCCCAGGAAGTGGCCTTTCAGATAGTTGGCAATTTCGGGTTGCAAATGATCACCGCTTTGCGTCCATTCGGCAAGGAAATCATGGAGCTGTTCCAGCTCAATGAACAAGTGTTTGGCCGAGCGGATTTCAGGAGTCGTTCCGGAAAGAACGCTGACCGGGTGGACCAAATCGGCCGGAGTATAGGTCGCCATGCATTTGCTACAGTTGTCTCCCGGCTGATCGGGAGCATGGCAGCTGGGACATTCGCCGCGCACAAAGCGATCGGCGAGAAACGTTCCTTGAACGGTGTCGTAAAGCTGCTGGACGTCTTTTTCGATGACGAGTCCGGCGCTGCGAATGGACTGCCAGAATTCGCCACAGAGTTTGCGATTCGACTCGCTGTGGGTGCTGCCATAATGGTCGTAGCCGATCTGAAAGCCCTGGAAGTCGCGCTGGTGCTCGGCGGAAGCTTGCGCGATGACGGCTTCTTCCGTTCGATTTTCCTTCCGCGCTCGAATCATGATCGCGGTGCCATGCGTATCATCGGCCCACATAAAGACACAGCGATGCCCGCGCAGTTTCTGAAACCGAACCCAGATATCGGTCTGGACGTGTTCCACCAAATGCCCCAAATGAATCGCGCCATTGGCATAAGGAAGAGCGGCGGTGACCAGGATTTTGCGGCGTGTCATTGAGTGTCTGAGATCAGAAATTAGGCCAATCAAAACCCTTTGACCACCACTGAGATATTCTGCCCGCCAAAGCCAAAACTATTGGTCAACGCCACCGAGCAATCCGCTTCGCGGGCGGCATTTGGAATGTAATCTAAATCACACAATGGATCAGGGTTTTCGTAATTGATCGTCGGTGGAAGCACTTTGTCTCGGATCGCCATCAAGCAGACGATCAGCTCAGTCGCCCCGGCGGCGGCAATCAAATGCCCCATCATGCTTTTAGTACTAGAGATGGGAACCTGCATGGCATGTTCGCCGAAAACTTCTCTGCACGCGCGTGTTTCGACTTTATCGTTCACGGTGGTACTCGTGCCGTGGGCGTTCACGTAGTCGATCTGTTCGGGTTGAAGTCCCGCGTCGGCAATCGCCATTCTCATGCAACTGATTGCACCGCGGCCTTCGGGATGAATATCGGTGACACGATAGGCATCGGCGGATGAACCGTAGCCGATGACTTCGCCCCAAATGTGGGCCCCTCGCTTCTTCGCGAATTCGAGTTCTTCGAGAATCAGCATGGCAGCACCTTCGCCGAGTACAAACCCGTCCCGCAGCCGATCAAAGGGACGAGAGGCCTTGGCGGGATTTTCGTTATTGGTCGAGAGTGCGGTCAGCAAATTAAACCCCGTCACGCCAAAGGGATGAATCATGCTGTGCGTTCCACCTGAAAGCATCACATCGGCCTCACCGCGGCGGATGATCTCGACGGCTTCACCCACGGCCTGATTGCTGGCGGCACAAGCGGTCAGGCAATTTGCGTTCGGTCCTTGAGCGTTGAACATCGCCGCAATATGACCGACCGGCATATTGGGTTCCTGCTCAAGCTCCATAATCGGATTGAGTGTTCTCAGACCTTCCTGAGTGAACTTCACCAGGTCCAGTTGCCCCTGATCGTCCAGTGACGCGGCCATCATCGACGCGAACGACATGAAGTCCTGATTGCCTTCGCCGCTGCCGAGATAGACGCCGAAGCGGCGGGGGTTCTTGATATGGTCGCCGACGCCCGATGAATCAAACGCCTGCTTGGCGGCACCGGCAGCGAATTTCGTATGTCGGCCACGAAATTTCCAGTCTTCTGGATTGGAAACGGCTTGGCTGATGTCCCAATTCTTGATCTCGGCGGAGATTTTGGTCGGGAAGTTACTGGCGTCGAAGATGGTCGTATAGCCGACGCCCGATTTGCCTTCTTGGAGCGCCGACCAGACGGTTTCGATATCATTGCCGAGGGGGTTAATAACACCGACGCCGGTGACGACGACTCGACGACGTTGGGAATTTGCAATCATGATTGGTAACAAAGGAAGAGTGGGGTAGGCTTCCAGCTTGCCATTTTCAAATGGACTGGGGTAGCAGGGTGGAAGCCTACCCCACATTTTAAGCAGTCACAAAGCTATTAGGCGACTGGCAGGTAAAAGTTTACTCAAGCAGTATTGTGTTTCCCAGACGCTCAGTTGCGAGTCGCGGAGCGACTCGCCT